>CAZLVS010000005.1:0-5295 GCA_964563085.1 uncultured Ignavibacteria bacterium
GGAAACGGATTGCTTCGCTTCGCTCGCAATGACTTCGGGGGACGGTACTCTTGGGTGCGGTCAGATGTCCCCGTCTGACCGCAGGCGGCACACGGGGACGTCCGCCTTGCAGGGGAATATATGGTGTTAAAGGTCTACGCCAGGGACGCGTAATCCTTTCGCTGCGGATATTATAGCAAGTTATGCTGTCCGCAGGTTATCTACATTACCGCCATCTAATCAACTTCAATCCCCAGCTTCTTGCGGCGGTATCGAAACGTGTGATGGTTGATATTAAGGAGCTTGGCTGCCTTGCTTTCATTTCCGTCGGCTAACTTCAGAGCTTGCCGAATATATAATCCCTCTAATTTATCCTGTACCGAAGCCAAGTCGATCCCCAGTTCGGTCAGCTTGGGTAGTTTTCCTTCTTCGAAACCGATCGAATTTTCATCGAACGATTCATTCAAACCAAAGTCTTCCGTATCTAAACGCTCTGATCGGCAGATCAATACCGCTCTCTCAACAATATTCCTCAATTCCCTGACATTTCCGGTCCATGTGTGACTCCTGAGCGCCTCTTCCGCCTCCGGAGTAATTTCATTGATCTGTTTATTAAACTTATCGTTGAAATACATGATATAATATTTGGTTAATGGGATTATATCTCCGGGCCTTTCATTCAGAGACGGGACCCTAACTTTAACCACGGCAATTCTATAATAGAGGTCTTCTCTGAACTTATTTTCCTTTATCAATTCGTGGATATCCTTGTTGGTTGCGGTTACTACTCTTGTTTGTATTTTATTAACATCGGTGCTGCCCAGCTTGGTTATCTCGCCCTCCTCCAAAAATCGCAGCAGTTTCGCTTGAGCCTCCAGGCTTAAATCGCCAATCTCATCCAAAAACAAAGTACCATTAGCCGCCTCCTCTATTCTTCCCTTTTTACCTTTTGCCGAAGCCCCGCTGAAAGCTCCCCTGGCGTATCCGAAAAGCTCGCTTTCTATAAGATCTTTCGGAATTGCAGCGCAATTGACTGCTACGAACGGACCATTGAAATTGGGGCTTCGGTAATGAATAGCGCTGGCAATCAATTCCTTACCAGTGCCCGTCTCCCCCTGTATCAAAACCGGAGTGTCCGAACTCTGCGCAACATTCTCCACGAATTCCATAACTCGTTGCGTGGCTTCGCTCTCCGCTATAAAGCAGGGTATATTCTCTTCCAAATACTTCTCCTGCAACGTCCGCACTTCTCTTCGCAGCTTAATTGTCTCTAATGCTTTCTCAATACTAATTTTAAGTTCATCTATTTTCAGCGGTTTGACTATGTAATCGTATGCACCCTTTCTAATCGCAGAAACAACGGTTTGCACCTCATCGAATCCCGTAATCATAATTATTACGATATTGTTATCGATACTTTTAATTTTGGAAATAGCATCTACTCCCCCCATTCCGGGAAGGCCTATATCCAGCAGAACGAGATCTGGTATATCCTGCTTCATTGCCTCCAGTCCGCTCTCGGCTGATGGAAAAACCTTGATATGGTACTCATCGCCTAATGAGGTTTCTATACCTTCCCCGGTTGTTTTATCATCCTCTATAACGTAGATCAAATCACTAACCATTTTGTTCGGGTTCCTCCATCAGGGGTAAAAAGACAGCGAACTCGGCGCCGCCATAGGCTGATGTACCCACGGATATCTTACCGCCGTATTCGGTGATTGCCGTATAACTCAAACTCAAACCTATACCGGTTCCGCTCTGTTTTGTGGAATAAAACGGCTGAAAAATAGCGTCCCTGATATTGTTAGGAATTCCCGGTCCGGAATCAGCAACCTTTATCACAATCTTGCCATCCTCGCGATAAGTCGATATTTCTAAAATTCTCTCCCCCTCAATGCCTTCCATCGCATCCTTGGCGTTAATTATCAGGTTCATGATTACACGCTCGATTGTGTCGGAATCGCCCAGAAAAGGCGGCAAATTCTTATCAAGATTCAGACGAACTTCTATTCGCGCGGGTTTCAAGGATGATTCAGCTATCTTAAGAACCTCCCTGACTGCAATATTTATATTAACTGACATCTGCTTTGAAGCGCCGGTTTTAGCATACTGCATAAGTTTATTAATGGAGTCTTCGATTTTCGCTGTCGCCAGTGCGATTTTATCAATTGCCTCCTCATCACCCTCCTTTCCCCCAAGTTCTCTGAGCTTCTTTCTCAGGACATCCAGATAGATGTTAACGCCGGAAAGCGGGTTGCGCATTTGATGGGCTATTCCGGCGGATAACCTACCTAAAGTATAAATTTTATCCTTGAGTCTCACAGCTTTTTCGAGTTGTTTGCGCACAGTCAGATCCAATACATCAACCATCAGCAGGTACTTACCGGAAAAGGGCAGATTACTTATTCTGCACGATACCCACTTAAGTTGATCATCATCCTTAGAATAGAAGCAGAATTCCAGATCAACAGGTTCGGATAATCCCTTAGATATAGTTTCGGCCGTTTCCGCTACTTTTCGGCAATCGTCCGGATGAACATAGCTGCGCTTAAAAAGGATATCAGTTAGGTCAACTTCTCCGAAAATCTCAGCCGCTTTCGCATTCCTGTAGACAGTATCGCTAACGTCAATTATCAGAACACCAGTTAGCGAATCCTCCACCAGCTTACGGAAATCGTAAGCCTGTAGTTGATTCATTCCAGACTCATCATTCATCTTTTTTCCTCTATTAGGCTCCACCTGCAATCTCTCCCCGAAATAGACGACATATATGCGCGATCTATAGAATTAATCCAATGAGAATTCTTTTGCGAAAAACCAACTAACCGTCGCCATCAAAAGCAGTTAACTATATCAAACCGGAATAGGATTTTGCTGAGAGCCTTTTCATTAAATATATAGTAAGATATAGGAATTATTATGAGGAATCAAGCATTTAAAACAACCGGCATTGTCCGCAAGTATCTAACCCGGATAATTCATAAAAAACATTAGTCGGTAGCCGAAGGCTTGTCCTTCGGGAGTTCAATAGAAGTAGTTCATTTACGGTCTGCAATTGAAGGTTACAAAAACGCCGGAAGCGCAGGACTTCCCCTGCCGGCGCCGAAAATTATGAATAATGCAGGCTAACAAACATACCCCCAAATTACTTCTGCGACACCCGTATCTCAAACATTTTTGCCGTCAAGTTTCCAGTTTACCCCGTCCTTTAATTCCATAAAACCACCTTGCGGAAAACAGGACAGAACGCGATTTCCAGAAATATATATTTAGCCAACTTGCGATTTCTTGCAGGGATTTTGATTCTTCTGACGGACATTTCATCGAGATGGCGTCAACCGCACCGAATTATGGGTTAATCCCTATAGGGGAATGCCGATAATCTTTATAAGAAATGTGATACTTAGGGGAAATCTCCCGGCAATGAGATTAAGGAGGAAATATGGCTTCGATTTTGGTAGTTGAGGATAAAGATAGTCTGCGCAATATGCTTATGCAAACTTTGGAAGCGGAAGGTCATGACGTAGAATCGGCGGCCGATGGCAAAGAGGGCGCCGAGCGAGCCATCGAGAAAAACTACGATGTGGTTTTAACCGATCTTAAAATGCCCGGGATGGATGGCTTACAGGTACTATCTTCAATAAAGGAACGTAATCCGGAGACCGCCGTTGTATTAATGACAGCCTACGGTACTATCGAGAATGCGGTTGAAGCGATGCGCAAAGGCGCATTTGATTTCCTTCAAAAGCCTTTCGATACCGATAAGCTTTCAATGCTTATCAATCGTGCTATGGAGAACCAGCGTTTGGTGGCGGAAAATTCTCATCTTCGGCAGGAACTCGGTTATAACCAGGGGCTTGCCGGGATTATCGGTTCATCCGATGCAATGCAGCAGGCGATTGAACTTGTGCGCAAGGTTGCGCCATCCGACTCCACCGTTCTTTTCACCGGCGAATCGGGCACCGGTAAGGAGCTGTTTGCGCGCAGTATTCATGACCTGAGTCGTCGTAAATCGGGACCGTTCGTGGCGTTAAATTGCGCCGCTATCCCGCATGAGCTTCTGGAAAACGAACTTTTCGGTTCGGAAAAGGGCGCATATACCGGTTCGGTTACCCGCAAGATGGGTAAATTCGAAATCGCTAATGGCGGCACCATTTTCCTCGATGAAGTGGGTGATCTTGATGTCGCCCTGCAAGCCAAGCTGCTGCGTATTTTGCAGGACAGGACTTTCGAGCGCTTGGGCGGGACGAAAACACTCACAGTCGATGTGCGCGTTATAGCCGCTACTAACATGGACTTAAAGGAAGCGATCCAGAAAAAGCGGTTCAGGGATGATCTCTTCTACCGCCTTTCGGTATTCCCAATCCCTATTCCGCCGCTTAAAGAGCGGGGCGAAGATGTAATCGAGCTTGCGGATTATTTTATATCCAAGTTCGGCGCTGAGATGCGCAAAGGACAGATATCCCTTACCAACGACGCTAAAAACCTGCTGATGAAATATCACTGGCCCGGCAACGTTCGAGAGCTTGAAAATACTATCGAACGAGCCATAATCCTCTGCGACGGCAAAAAGATAAAACCGGAGCATTTAGCAATCAGACTGCAGACCACCGATGAAATCAGGCTGCGCGAAGGCGCGGGATTAAAGGAAGTGGTTGCGCATGAAACCGCCAGGATAGAGCGTAACCTTATTAACCGGGTTCTTAAACAGACTCGCGGCAACAAACGGAAAGCATCGGAAATTCTGCAGATCGATTATACCACCCTCTTCGAGAAACTGAAAAAATACTGCCTCGACGGTAAAGGTCCCGAAAAGGAAGAAACCGAAGAGGTTGTTTTTTAGCATAGTCATTGCGAGCGAAGCGAAGCAATCCGCCTCCCTCTCGTTCGGTAGGCGGTACATTCATCTCCCGCTTTCCGTAATATCGTTTGTGGCGTATGGCGCCCTCACCCGACGCCATGCTAAAACCTCCTGAAATGCCGCTTGAGACCGATAGCGATGAACACCGCCATTAGAATTAAGACGATTGAATTCAAGAACGACCACGCCAATCCATCCAGTCCGATAGGAGCCAGCTTGGCGCGCTCAAAGGGGAGATAATTCACCGGAATCACTCTGTACAAGGTGAAAAGGATGGAATGCCCCACATCTCCCCAGAACTCGCCGGTAAATAATGTGGCGACGCCTGATAGACTCGCGGAGAATTTATAATTCACAATCTCGCAACCGTCGCCTTCTCCCACCCGCAATCCGCTGAGAAGATTAACACCTGTAAAAATAAACGCGAAAATCCAGAACCACACCAAACTCCA
>CAZLVS010000005.1:5395-101376 GCA_964563085.1 uncultured Ignavibacteria bacterium
GAAGATTAACACCTGTAAAAATAAACGCGAAAATCCAGAACCACACCAAACTCCATAACGGCTTTTCCCCATAGCCGGCGAGGACTTTGTACCAATAGTAAATAAAGCGTTTGCTGAGGATCCTTTTCATGTTAAATTTAATCCGCCCCTGCTCTTCATGTTCATCTATCAAAGCCAGCCGTTTCATCTCCAGTTCATTAAAATAAAACCATCCCGATTGCTCGTAGTCTTTGGTGCTATCCAGCGCGGTTTTCATGCGGCGGTAGAGGGATGCGATCTCCTGACGGTTGGTTAAATCCTCAAGCCCGAATTCCTTCCGGTTTTCATCATCCAATTTATCGTGTATCTCATCTTCGAATATCAGGTTCTTGCGGTTGTATTCGATGAATAGAGCTTTATCGCGATTTTGATTAAAACTGTTATTAATAAAACGTGCCTGATCGAAGGAGCTTTTGTAGAAGGAGAAAAGGGACAAATCGTTATTGATTAAATAGACATCTTTGAGTTTACAGTAGCGGACTATTATTGTTGATCTTTGATTTATATCCTCACTTTTATCCTCGTCCTTTGGTTTAATACTTTCGAAATAGGCAGCAAATGGATTGAAAAGAACTTGATGGAAGAAAATGGAATATCCCCTACCATCTGGCCGATTGGGAGTAGTAATATTCCGGAAATGAAACGAGGACTGACCCAAAAAACGCACCCGCGCGAAATAGGCGCCTTGTGAAAATTGCGCATTATTGAAATACACATTGCCCGAGAATTCCGAACCAGCAAACTCCGCCGGTCCAACAAATTTGGAGTTAAAGAAATAGACCTCTTCTGAGAATTTTGCCCCTGTGAATTTCGATTTAGCACAAAACTGACTTTTACTAAAGTTCGCACCCTTTAGGAATTTAGCGCATCCGCTGAAGAGAACATCCTTATGAAAAACCACGAGATGATAGTTACCATGACCTCTAAATTCAGTTTCCCTGAAAGATGAGTGTCCAAAGAATTGAGATTCATCAAAATCCGCGATTCCGGAGAATTGGGCTTTTATGAAATCCGCTTTCTTTGTGAATTGGGCTTCCCTGAAATCCGCTTTCCCGGAGAATTGGGCTTTTATGAAATACGCGTCCCCGGAGAATCGGGCTTCCCTGAAATCCGCGTACCCGGAGAATTGGGCTTTTATGAAATACGCGTTCCGGGAGAATTTGGCTTTACTGAAATCCGTGTCTACGGAGAATTGGGCTTCACTGAAATACGCGTACCCGGAGAATTGGGCTTCTATGAAATCCGCGTACCCGGAGAATTGGGCTTTTATGAAATACGCGTTCCGGGAGAATTTGGCTTTACTGAAATCCGTGTCTACGGAGAATTGGGCTTCACTGAAATACGCGTACCCGGAGAATTGGGCTTTTATGAAATCCGCTTTCTTTGTGAATTGGGCTTCCCTGAAATCCGCGGTTTTCTTAAATTCGGCCCTTCTAAAATCAACGCAAATTTCTTGCTCTCCCCAATCCATTTTAATAGTAATCGATCCTTGGAATTCAGCTTTTGAGAAATTTACATCATCTTCGAAAGTAAAGGTCTCGCCTGCCGGATCGGGATTTTGTTCGAAGCTTATCCCAATATGAAAAACATATCCCTCGAAGTTATAGTCTTTATTGTTAATCTTTTCGAGGATTAGCTCTTTGAATTCCTCATCAGTGACATCACCCTTCTTGTCGCTCTCAGCATGGAAAATACATTTTTCGGGATCGGCGGATGGGATTTGGCAGGTACATTTCGGGTAACTGCAATTGAAATTTGGGTTCGGGCCCGTCATGGGATAGCCCCTTCCTTTATCCTTAAGGGTTGCATGAGTATAAGAAAAAATAGGAGAGAGGCTTTGTCAAGGATTTTGATTTGTTGTCAGGAGTTAAGGCGGTATATGAATTTGAGAGATTGTTTCGTCCCTTCGTTCCTCGCAATGAGGGCGGCGCAAGGGCGGCATGTTATTTGTGACGTTCCTTTTTCCCGGTACGGAATCCAATAGGGCGGGGTTTTGTTTCCGGCGGAGCCATTAGTTGTCGGATAGCGTCGAAAACTACCCTGAATTGGGCGTCGTATTTTTTCTCCATCTTCTCCAGCTTACGCGCCAATTCCGCATGGGAAGCGAGTATCTGCCTCAATCGGACGAATGCGCGAACTACAAGAATGCTGGTTTCTATAGCTCTTTTGGACTTTAGGACGTTCGCCAGCATTAAAGCCCCGTGTTCTGTGAAAGCGTATGGCAAGGTAGAAGAAAATTTTAGTTTCTGCAGGTGGTCGCAATTTGCGACCACCTTCTTTTTCTCCTCTGCTGTAAGCTGGAACATGAAATCTTCCGGGAAACGTTCGCGATTTCGTTTCACCTGTTCATTTAGCCTTTTTGTTTCAATTCCATAGAGCTCAGCCAAATCAGCATCCAGCATAACCTTTTGATTCCGAATTAACAAGATTGATCTTTCGGCCCGCTCTATAGGAACCAAGGAGTTTTTTAAGTTCATATTTTCCTATCCTTGTTCTGCAAATAACTCTGCTATTCTCTTTCGGCATCAGCCCGTTCCTTTGGTGTTGGAAAGTTGCATGGTAGGATAAGCTACCGGTATATGGAGATTTTGTCAAGGATTTTAAATTTGCTTTTGGGTGCGGCGACGCGACGACACATAGATTGAATGTCAGCGCTGGAGCGTTTACCAGCCTCCGGCTGGCTGTCCGGCGTTCTGTTGCGTCGGGTCACCCCGATGAAATCGGGGGACGCCACACTATTAACACACCCCGTCTTCGCCTCCAGCGAATTCACCCCTCTCTAAAGGGGACTTGGATTGCTTCGTCGCTGCGCTCCTCGCAATGACAGTCCTTATTCTTTCGGTCGGTCCGAAAGAATCAATCCGCTCCTTTAAAATTCCCTTTTCAAAACAAATTTAAACCAGAGAAATGCGAAGCACCAGACAATGAATGATGTTACGAAGAAAAACAAAAACCACGGTAAGCCAATAATCGGCTGCTTAAGACCTATCGCTTTTACCAGGTAAAAATGAATCCAGTGCTGGACAACAAATGAGATCAACGAAGCTAATCCGAATACCGTGAATATCCTGCCGAAAATGCCAAAATTCCCATAACGTTCTCCATACCAGAGCAAGGCGGCAATCATCAGGCAGGAAGCGCCGCCATAAATAAGCGGATAGGGAATAGATGGCGGGTATTTTCTGATCCCTGAGAAAAATGAAGTCCATCCGCGTATATGTAATGCCTCCAGTAAATTCTGCCCTGCGATATAGATAATGATCCCGGCAGCAATCACTCCCCATCCTCCGTAAAACAGCCTCTTGGAGAACCTCTCGATTTCGCCTGACCGAACAGCTTTGGTGAAATCCTTCCCTAATACAGCGCCACAGTGATAAATAGCTAAAAGAGGGATTACGGTGTATGTGTTACCAGCCACATAAGTTTCCATGTTTCTGGAAGGTCCGAATAGAACCTGTTTAATCACACTGCCAACTATATCATCGGGCATCCAGATCCGCACCAGAATTCCGGAGACAAGAAACATGATAATTGCCTGATAGTATCTAATTTCCACCTTGTCCTGCACCCATATATAAGTTATCAATCCCAACCCGATGATGTCGGTGATTTGCAGGCTTCTAATCAAATAACTCCAGTCGCCGGTTCTAGCCCAGAGGTTGGCTGACATAAGTAAATGAACAATTGTCAAAAGAGCCAATGCGCGTTTGGTAATTTTTCCTCTCAATCGTTTAAACTCTTCGGGATCGGAAGAATGATAAATATAGGAAACCACCAAACCGCTTATAATCAAAAAGGCGGGAGTGGACGGTCTGGATAGAATTCTGAGAGGAAAATAGAGCGGAGGAAATAGGCCCGGTCCCGTGGTCAAAACGAAACATGAATGGGAAAGCAACACTAAAAGCATAGCCATCCCTCGAGAAATATCAATAGCTTCGATCCGGCGTAAGCTCATCGATTCCACCTACAATGGTTCCGTCTCCTTCTGACGAACTAAAAGCATCTCCTGCCTATTATACTAAAAGAGTCGCTAAATGCAACTACTTTTCAAGTAGAAACTGTGTATTCTGCAGTATTGTTAAAATCAGGGGCTGAGTGAATTGATATGTGTCAATGCGCCAAAAGATAGTATCTGTGATTGCCATTGATTGCTGCTGAATGAAAAAGCCCCCGGAAAGAATCGGGGGCTTTATATTCAATTTTGAAATGTCCTACTTAAGTAAACTCATCTTTTTGGTGCTAATGAAGTCGCCGGCGTGTAGTTTATAGAAGTAGACTCCGCTGGAGTAATCTGCAGCATCCCAGGTTACAGTATGCTTACCCGCTTCTTTGTATTCATCAACCAATGTAGTCAGCTTTTGACCCATGAGATTATAAATCTCCAGGGTGACCTCACCGGCCTGCGGTAATTCGAAGGTTATGTTGGTTTCGGCGTTGAACGGATTGGGATAGCTGCCGCTAAATGCATATTCCGAGGGAATTACATTATCGCTTCCCCAATCACCTTCCAATGTCCAATCATCGGCTCCGTTAGGAATGCGCGCGCCGGTTACGGTAAACTGGAATGATGCCGTATCACAGGAGACCGGTTTGTCACCGCAATATGCAACATAGTCGTATGTTCCCGATGGAGCGTAGTTCGGCACTGACTGGTTAAGGTGCGAATTTACGGACTGTCCGGGATTAAGGCTTATATTCGAGAAATTCCAGAGCTCGAAGAAATTACCTTGATGAACCACGCCTACCCAAACATCGGTTAAAATCGGATCCGGATTCGGATTACTGATAAATCCGGTCAATCCGAAGGAGCCGCCCGGGGGTACGTAGATAGGATCGTCATCCGGAATCATATCCACATCGCCGCAAACCTGTCCTCCGCCGGTTACCTCGATATCCTCAGTTGCGCTGAAGGGTCCCCATCCGACATCATTCTGGCCGCGAACTCGGTAGAAGTAAGTCCCTTCTGACTGCCCGTAGATATCGTAATAGGTTTCCTGAATATTGTTGGATAAAGTTACCGCGCTTTCAAAAGTCTGCACCGGATAAATATCATCCACCCAGATTCCCGGGTCGGTAATCCAGACATCAGTTACGTAACGGAATCTGACAAAGACCTGCTCGCCGATATAGGAATCGAGGCTGAATGATCTCTGGTACCAGTTGTGATATCCATCGTAGGTTTCCAGTATGGTCCAGGTATTTCCATCGGTGGAAATTTCGGCGTATGCATAATCGTAATTAGCTTCGGTATCGACTCTGATCCAGTAGGTTAAATCCATCGGTTGGTTAACATCGATCGCATTAACCGATGTTAAAGTTGCGATGTAGTTATTACCGGTGCCGGAATAGAAGCTGTACGATCCGCTGTGATGCTGTGAACCGGTGATGCTGAAGTTATTCATTTCCCAGTTGTCCGCCCCCTCTTCGGCGCCATCTGTGATTACCGTCATACCGGTTAATTCCTGAAGTTCGAATCTATCTATTGCAGTATCTCCGGCCACTACCTGCCAGCTAACGGTGTAGTTGCCATCAGGGTCGGTACCCATCTCATCGACCACCGGAGCATAGGGTGTTGTCACGGCATAGGGATTACCGGCAACCTGGGCAAAGAGTACATTTACTCCATGATTTTCAGCAATAAGTCCAGGAATCTGGCTCTCGTATGGCCAGAAGGAATTTCCCACTTCGGGAGTGAATCCGAATGTTTTCGGTTTAGTTTCCTGTTCGCCATAAGACCAGTCGACAGCATCACCATTTACCGGGTAGAGCAACTCGGGGGCCTTACCGGGTGTGTATCCATTTATATCCGCAGCGGCATCAGCCAAAGCTACAAACAGGTCATGATCAGGTGTATCACTGCCGTCGAAGCCATAAGGATAAATAAACCACTCGCCGTAGCTATGATAATGTAATGCTATTACGAATTCATGATCCTCGCAGAAATTCATTACCGCCTGGTTTTCCGGCTCGGAACCGGCGGAGGGACCTCTGTAGGTTTCATCGCTCGGCCAGGGCGAGGAACCGCTGTTATCATATCCCCACATAAAGGTGTAGTTACGGTTGTTGTCTACTCCATAACTTCCGCCATTGTTACGACGGTTTTTACGCCACATTCCTCCACCGTTGGGATTGGTCTGGCGATTGTATTCGTAACCATCCGGATTGATAATCGGTATGATCCAAACCTGCCTGTTGTCAACGATATCGGTGGCATCGGGATCATATCCGTATTCTGTGCACAGCCAGTTGACGAAATCAAGACATACCTCCATACTGATAGGCTCGCGGGCGTGCGTCAAACCGGTGTAAAGGACCTCCGGTTC
Organism: uncultured Ignavibacteria bacterium; assembly: GCA_964563085.1. Lineage (GTDB taxonomy): Bacteria > Zixibacteria > MSB-5A5 > UM-FILTER-46-8 > UM-FILTER-46-8 > WJIR01. The sequence goes on from CAZLVS010000005.1 coordinate 11,758, forward strand.
ATCCTCTTCTACGTTAACATTATCCGAAACTTTCATCGCCCAGATAATATTGCCGTTATGACCGGCGCCGATATTCTCCATCTTCGTTATCGAGGGATATTGGCTATGCAGGTTATTCATAAACGAAACAGCTTCGGAGTAAGTTCTAAATCCCCCCATATCCAAACCGTCATTACGAGCGGCATACCACGCCTCCAGATCAGGAATTTCAACGACGTAGCTATATCCGAGCTGTTCGATTTTGTTTATGTCGTAACCGCTTAACTCAAGATACAAATAACCGTTCTCGAAATCATAGGTCACACCGTCGTTGGCGATACCGCTTGAGAGGATTTCCCTCGCGGCATCCTTATTCGGCACATCGACTCTTATCTTCTGATAGAACTCCTCGGATGCGCCTATTGCGATGGAGTTTAGCATCAAAAGGCAGAATGCTGCTATAAGCATTCCGTAAGAAAGAAAAGCTTTTAGTGATTTGTTATCCATTGAGAATCTCCTTGAATTAATTAGGGGTTAACCAGTAAAAAACTACTATGGGAATGGTCAAATGATTTTATACTACCGTTTTTTGATTCTTGAAGACATTTAACAGGTTAATTAGACTGTGTAACATAAGATAATCATTTATTTTGATAATCAAAGCAGAAATTAAGATTTAAGTAAGAAAAGCAGAAAATAGAGTAGTATGCATATATACACTATAGCTACAAAGGACTGAGCTGAAGCAAAGAAAGTAAGCGCATCCAACCAGTTGATATTTTATCATTACCATTCCGTGCAAGCGAAAAATCAATCAAAATACTTGCCTAAATATGCCGAAGAAAGTATAATACCAAACTTTAAAACCTGAATATTTACGGAAGTCAAATATGAAAATATTAGTAACAGGCGGAGCCGGGTTTATCGGTTCGCATACAGTTGATGCCCTGATTGATAAAGGTTACGATGCAGCGATTTTGGATAGTCTGGAAAAACCGGTTCACCTTAAGGGTAAACCTGATTATCTGAATCCCAAAGCTGAATTTATACAGGCCGATGTACGTTCTCGCGATGATATGCTTAAAGCTCTCGACGGCGCTGAGGCGATTGTTCATCTGGCTGCGTATCAGGATTATCTTCCCGATTTCTCGAAGTTCTTCAGCGTTAATTCTGTGGCGACCGCCCTGATATATGAGTTGATCGTAGAAAAGAAACTGCCTATCAAGAAAGTTGTGGCGGCTTCTTCTCAAGCTGTATATGGAGAAGGGAAGTATTTATGCGAAAAGGATGGAATCGTATATCCTGATATACGCCCGGAATCGCAGTTAAGAGCGGGTGATTGGGCTATCAAATGCCCTGTCTGCGGCGAAAAAGCGCAGCACCAATTAACCGATGAGGCTGTGGTAAATCCGCAAAATCAATACGCCGTATCGAAGTATACACAGGAATTGATCTCGCTTAATCTTGGTCGTAGATACGAAATCCCCACCACTTGCCTGCGGTATTCTATCGTTCAAGGACCCAGGCAATCATTTTACAATGCATATTCCGGAGCATGTCGGATATTTTGCCTGAATATGTATTTCGACCGGCGGCCAACTGTCTATGAAGACGGCAATTCCTTGAGGGATTATGTTAATATTCAGGATGTCGTAGATGCAAATATCGCGGTTCTGGAAAAACCGGAAGCCAGCTTTAATGTTTACAATGTAGGCGGCGGAAGAGCATATACGGTGACTGAATTTGCGAAGATAGTCTCCGAAAGATTCGGCAAGGATATCGAACCGAAAATACCGGGATACTACAGATTTGGCGATACCCGCCATATTTTCTCGGATATCTCCGCCCTGGAAGGTTTGGGCTGGAAACCAGAGGTTCCTATTGAGAAATCAGTCGACGACTACATCAACTACCTCAACGAGCAAACAGATGTTGAGGATATCCTCGATTACGCCGAAAAGAAAATGAAATCACTGAATGTGGTCAGGGAGGCGAGGAAGTAAGTATTGAACGCTTTTCTTTTAGCCGCTGGTTTAGGTACTCGCCTCAGACCGCTGACCAACGAGATACCGAAATGTATGGTAGATATCTGTGGCAAACCTTTGCTTCAATGGTGGTTGGAGAAGCTGGAGGGTCTTGGGATAGAAAAGGCGCTTGTCAACACCCATCATCTACCTCAACAGGTTGCCGAGTTTGCTGAGAATTACGAAGGCGATATTGACATCGTATTATTCCACGAACCGGAACTGCTGGGGTCGGCGGGAACCGTGCGCGAGAACAAGGCTTTTGTTGATGAGCAAAATTTCTTAATCATTTATGCAGACAACCTCACCAATGTCAATTTGCGTGGGATTATCGATTATCACAGGAGTAAAGGCGGGGTTTTAACTATGGGGGTTATGGAGATGCCCAGACCGGAAACCAGAGGTATTGCTGTTTTGAATGATGATGGTATCGTCGCACAATTCGTGGAGAAATCGCCCGATCCGCCGGGGAAATTAGCCAATGCCGGTATCAAGGCTGCATCACCGGAGCTTTTTACATTCCTTGAAGATAAAACACCTCTGGATTTCGGATTTGATATATTCCCTAAAATGGTAGGCATTATGCATGGTTACGAATTGAACGGTTATTTAAGGGATATAGGCAATCCCGAGGATTTGGAAGCTGCCCGCGAGGACTGGGCGGAACTGATTAGAAAACAACAAATTGTACTTTATGAGGATTATAGAATATGATAATAAGCCAAACACCGCTGCGGATCAGTTTTTTGGGAGGCGGAACCGATTTTAAAGATTTTTTCACCAAGTATGGTGGAGGGGTAGTATCATCCGCAATTAACAAATATGTCTTCGTGATTGTAAAAGAGCGGTTCGATGAAAAGATTTTCATTAACTATTCCATCAAAGAAATCGTTGATTCCGTGGATGAAATACAGCACGATTTGGTAAGGGAAGCTATGAAAATGACCGGCGTCACCCACGGAGTTGAGATCACTACTTTAGCGGATATCCCATCCGAGGGGAGCGGATTGGGTTCATCGTCATCGCTGACTGTCGGTTTGCTGAATGCCCTTTATGCCCATGCCGGGGAACACCATGGTCCGGAGGTTCTGGCTCGTCAGGCGTGCGAAATAGAAATAGATCGGGTGGGAAAACCTATTGGAGTTCAGGATCAATATATAGCCGCTTATGGCAATATCCGGAAGTTTGATTTTCTTCAGACCGGCGAGGTTACGAATAGAAAGATTAATCTGACATCCAGGCAAATTCGAGAATTGAGCGAGAACCTGATGCTCTTCTTTACCAATCGAACCCGCCAATCCGAGTCGATCCTCTCTGAACAAAAGGCGAACATTGAAGATAAGACCAAGATACTTAATTCATTAGCAGCTCTCGCGGTCGATGCCGAGAACTGTCTCAATCATGGGCAGCTACATCGTCTTGGGGAACTAATGCATGAAGGATGGTGTTTGAAGAAAAAATTAGCATCTAAAATTTCGGATCCAGAATTAGACGACCTCTATAACCGAGCGCTCGAAGGTGGAGCCCTGGGAGGTAAAATTGCCGGCGCAGGCGGAGGGGGATTCCTGCTGGTCTATTGCCCACCGGAAAATCGCGCCACACTGAGAGAGAGGTTTTCCAACATGAGGGAGTATCCTTTTAATTTGGAAATAGATGGATCCAAGATCATATTCAACTACAGACGAAACATCTTGAAGTGAGGAATATCATGTCATTTGAAGATTATGTTAAAATGGCGGACGAAGTATTAGGGAAAGTCGATTCCGCTACTATGAACAAAGTTATTGATGTTCTTTATAAAGGCTATCTTGACGGCAAGATGGTATTTTTTGCCGGAAATGGCGGAAGCGCCGCCGCTGCCAGCCATTTCAGCGAAGACCTCTCTAAAGGAACCCAGCCGAATATGCAGGCAACAAAACGTTTTCGCGCGCTGAGCCTGGTTGACAATGTTCCCTACATTACCGCTATGAGCAATGATGAAGGATATGAACATATCTTTGAACAGCAGTTGATATGTTACGCTTCTCCCGGCGATATCTTGATCTGCATATCCGGTTCGGGTAACAGCCCCAATGTTGTGCGCGCTATGGAATGGGCAAAAAGCCACGATCTCACTACTATCGCTATTTCCGGCTACGATGGCGGGAAAATAGGGAAGATAGCGGATCTCAACATGCATATTCCGACTTTCGATATGGGGCTTGCTGAGGGACTGCACATGTTTGTCCTCCACTATATCACCGACAGACTCCGCGAAAGGATAATGAAAGAGGGCTAAAATATATTATTTAGTGTAGCCTATCGGTAGGGGAGAAGCGATGGAATTGCCGAGTAACGAACATCGTTGTTTTTGCGCCGTCCGCTTCGAGACACAGTCGTTGCGAGCCAAGCGAAGCAATCCGTAACTTTTTTTTTCGTGCGCGGCAGACGTCCTCGTCTGCCGCGTTCCTTCCATAGGTCGGAATCCCTGGCGAAGCTCTTCGATGAAATCGGGATTGCTCCGGCCATTTATTCTTTTAATACTCCGCCGGAACAGTGCTCCGGCGCCGACCGGTCGAGAATCAAAATTGGCTCCAGGTCAGGCGAGCTGGCGCCGCATCCTTTTACCAACAACGAACAATTATTTCATCAATGTCATCCGCTTCACATAGCTGAAATCGGAACCGGTCAATCGGTAGAAATAAACTCCGGAGGAAACCTCATTTCCATCTCGATCGGCGCCATCCCACAAAATAGTGTAATTCCCGATCGGGAGTTTTCCCGACTGCAGGGTTTTAACTTTCTGCCCTGCCAGATTATAAACGCTAAGCTCGATATTGCTCGACCGCACCAAGCGGAAACTTATATTTGTATTGGCATTAAACGGATTCGGGTAGTTTTGAGCCAATGTCGCTGTTAGCGGTATGTTATCCGGCTCATTAAACTCCGGTACGTCGGTTACCCCATAAAGGTAATTCAGCACCGCCGAGAGTACTTCCGGACGGCTGTTATAGCCGGATAGATCACCATTGACGGCTTCGAATCCGAATCCGAAAGCCACAATTCGGGAACCTTCCAATTCGTGATACACGGCAGCAGCCTGCTCTGGAGTGTAATTGAAACATACCGCCGCATCGCCGATCGGTATTAAAGCATCCTGCGAAGTTTGGTTTGCGGCTCCGCCTCCGCCGGCGGTGGCAAGACGCATGCCGTTACCGATAATGTCGCCGTCAACGCCCTCAAGAATGTGTTCGGTTGCCAGAAGTTCGTAATTTGCCTTAACATAGTTTTCAAGGAAATAAATATCTTCCGGTTCGTTTCTCTCGGTCAGCGTCTGTACAATATCCTGACTGGTCAGGAACAAGCCCTTGTTGCCGGAATCGATATAGTCCTCGATATCCTGAATATCCTCGATGCTGAGAGATGGCGAAGAACGGCCATCACCGGTAAACCAAACCACGATGCTGTAATCGAGCAGATTCGCTTCCACTCTCCCTTGCGAAGAAACATCCCAGAGATCATACGGCAATCCGACTTCATCAAAGGCGGATGTGTAATATGATTCCAGATCATCGCCCTCATCGTCATCCACGATCAAAGCCGCCGGAAGACCTGAGAGGAAAGTTATCTGAAAATCTCTCGTATAATCCCCGCCATTGGCTTCAAAATGAATATCAAATGTAATCCAGGTTACCGGCATATCCTGAGGAAGGCTGAAAGTTATCGGGTCATGAGTGTTATCCGCATTGGAATATCCCGGTATGGTCGCCCAGTAGGAGTTATTGTCGGAGAAATTAACATCCTCATGGTCGGCGGCAACCGTCATTGAAGCTTCCTCCGCGGCGATACGAAGATTACTTATATGAACAATAAAATCGACCGTTTCTCCGGCTTCAGGCCTGCCGTTACTGTTGCCGGAGGCATCGTCGAAATTATGGCTGACCAATTCGATGAGCGGGCGGTCATACATAACATCGAGATGGGCGGTCATCAGCTCTTCGGAATCGCTGATATTCCATACCGCTACTTCGGTAGGATATTCGTAATAATCCCAGGCATTAGGCAAGGAGAAATCATCAAAGGTTCGATTATCCGTTAAGCCGGGCCAGGGATCCCCTGCATCAGCGCCGCCGCCGCCTTCGAGATTGAAAAGCCCATCAGCCTGCTCGCAAGCTACTTTATAATGTTCCTCATTGGAATTGCCGGACACATTTTCGTCCACATGATATATGAGAAGCCCCTCGCCGGGAATGTAGGAATCGAAAAGGATCTTTCTTCGGTTTTCCACCAGAAAGTACTGAGCCCCTCCACTTCCTTGAGTCCACAGCCGATAGGCGACCGGATTCTCCTCCACAGGCGGAAATTCCACATCCCTCATATTTTCTTCGAGCTGTACCGCCGGCAGCCAACCCATTTCGTACTTGCACCAGGCATCGAAGTGCACGGGTGTACGCCCGCCATTGCCCCAGGAACCGCCTGCCATCATAGACCAATAGCCGAGTCCGGTGGATGAATAGTCGGTATCGTAAAGATCCGGCAACCCGAGCACATGCCCGAACTCATGCCCGAACACCCCCATGTGCACTAACTGCCCGGAACCGGTTTCTTCGGGTTCCATTGAATATGTGTAAGCGTAAACTCCATCCAAAGGAACCGCATAAGACATTACCCACACATGCGAATGAATATAATTAGGATTACCGGTGTCCTCATACCCGGGACCGGCATGAATGATAAATAATGCATCCACGAAGCCGTTATTATCGTTATCATACTCACTGAAATCTACATCCGGATCAGCAGCCAAAACGGCATCCTCAGCAAGTTTCTGCGCATTGCGCGGATATTGACCGAACCCGCGCTGTCCATCGGTATAATATGAATAATCTTCGGGCATACGATACCATCCGGCGACTTCGCCGGTTACCACCATTTGCTGGTAAGACGTTTCCCAGTAATAATCCGCCATACTGCCGGTTTCGTGTTCACCGCGGGAGAACAGCAGATGGATGAAATCATCCGGTACCGAGTCATAATCCCATTCCTTGGGATAATCATCGAAATCAACCAGGATAATCACGCCCTGCACCGTATCCACACTGGTTCCGTCCAATCCGAAGTAGTAGGCGTTTGCGTTTGGTTTATCGACCCCGCGAGCGCGAGCCTCCAGATTCTGCTCAACGAATTCTTCAAATCTTCCTTCCGCTTTTAGTTTTTCGATCACTTCGGGCGATACCGGCATTGCGTATGAAGATGCAGCGAATACTACCACCGCAAATAGAATACCCAGCGCCCCGATAGTAAAACATAACTTGTTCATTAAGAGTCCTCCTCTATGTCTCAAAATTCGCATTTCTTAAAACTCTAATAATAAACAAAATCTTAATCTGTCTGGTTCCAATATAGCTAAAACTAAATTACATTCCAACAATATTCCGCAACTTGCATTTTATGGGGTATAAAGACAAAATCTATCGACTTCATTTGCAGGCCGCGCAAAAAGTAAACCGAACCGCCAGATTTATGCTGCCGAATGAGCGATGAATAATATTATTAATGGATATATCTATAAAAAAGCCTTGAACTTTTAAGAACAAGCATTGTATAATTAAAATTTGAATCTCAGAAATCTGTCTAGACTTATCATTCTGACGCGAGATAAAACAAAACATAAGGAGACGCTTGATGATAGTTGCTAAAGATTTAACTATGTATTACGGGACGACCGTAGCGTTAAGCAATGCCTCCTTCACGGCTGATGACCGGAACGTTATGGGACTTCTGGGACCCAACGGCGCCGGAAAAACGACGTGTATGAATATCATAACAACCCAAATCGTTCCAACCTCAGGAACTGCAACCGTGGAAGGATTCAATATTCAGGAGAATCCGGTCGCTATCCGAAATCTTTTAGGGTACTTACCGGAAACTGCTCCCCTCTATGCCGAGATGCAAGTGGATGAATACCTTGAATTCGTAGCTAAAGGGAGGCATATCCATGAGGCAAAAATACCGGACAGGATTGATTGGGTCGTGGAGGCATGCGGAATCAAAGGAGTTTACAAAAGAATAATCGGCGAATTATCAAGAGGTTACAAACAGCGAGTCGGATTAGCCCAGGCTCTGGTGCATGATCCCAGGGTGCTGATTCTGGACGAACCGACAGCGGGCCTGGATCCCGTGCAGATTATTGAAATACGAAAGCTGATTCGCGTCCTCTCCAAAGAGAAAACCATAGTATTCTCGACTCATATTCTGCAGGAGGCTCAGGCGACATCCGATAGAATCGTCATCATCAATGAAGGTAAAATTATTGCCAATGGCACCGCCCGTGAATTACGACAGCAAGCCGGGGGCGGCTCGATGGTTCGTTTGACCGTAACCGGTTCTCAAGATGATATTGAGAACAAGCTGCGTGATATCGAAGGTGTAAGGGAGTTAAGAGCCGAACCGGTACCAATAGATAATGCTGCCTGTTTCGTTGTCGAGGCGGATGAAGGGATCGACCTGATTGAGAAGGTTGGAGAAAAAGTAAAGGAAAACGGGTGGATGGTTCGTGAATTTACTCCTCACAGCTTAACACTCGAGGAAACTTTTATCTCCCTTATCAAAGATTCATTCAGGAAAGCTGGTTAAGGAGGTAGTATGAAGGAACTGATGACAATTTTTAAACGCGAGTTTGCGGCATACTTCAATGTTGCGATCGCATACATTTTTATAGTTGTTTTTATCATGGTCAACGCCGGCCTGTATATGACCAGCTACTTCTTAGCCCAGGTAGCTGACATGAGAGGATTTTTCGGGCTGCTGCCGCTGACCATGATTATTTTTATTCCGGCAATCACCATGCGATTGTGGGCCGAAGATCGTAAGAGCGGCACCTTAGCGCTTCTGCAGTCTTTCCCGATGAAGAGTAACCACTTGGTGCTGGGCAAATTCTTTGCCGCCTATCTATTCTTCCTGGTATCGCTGGCTGCGACGTTGGTTATCCCAATTATGGTTGCCTTCACCGGCGATCCTGATTTCGGCCCCATCGTTGGCGGATATATCGGAGCGGCTCTTCTCGGAGCATTTTTCCTCTCCATCGGGCTTTTCATCTCCGGATTGTTCAAAGACCAAATTGTCGCTTTCATTCTGGCTATGGTAGCCTGCTTCGGTTTTTATATGATAGGCACCGACTATATAGCGACATTTCTGGATTCATGGATTGGCGGTCTGGGAAGCTTCTTCAAGGATTCATTGGGCGTTTCCAGCCATTTCGCATCCATTGAACGAGGGGTAATTGATATCCGGGATATTCTCTACTTCATATCGTTCACAGTTATCTTCCTTCTGCTAAACGGCTATACAGTCGAGGGCAGATTACGGAGACATACCGGCAATCGCTTCACTCTTGGTGTAATCGGAATGATCGCTATCGGAGTCATGTTTAACGCTGTAGTAGGGAATATGTCGTTGGGAAGATTCGACCTGACCGAGGGAAATATCTACACAGTTAGCCCCGCGGCTAAGAATATCTTGTCGAAACTTAAAGATGCGCCGATAACTGTCAGATATTATGTGTCTCCGCCCGAAAAGATGCCAACGGCTATGAAGACTCTGGAGCGGGATGTTACCGATAAGATGGAGGAGTTCGAACAGATATCTGATAATTTCGGATTCGAGATTTATGACCCGTCGGAATCGAGCCCCGAAGAACTGCAGCAGCAAGGAATAACGCCATTCGATGCCCAATCAATAGAGAAAGATGCATTTGGCATTAAGCGAATCTATTCCACCCTCACTATTTCATATCTTGACAAAAAGGAAGAGGTTATTCCGCAGGTAGTTCCGCAAACGCTTCCGAATCTTGAATATGACCTGATGAGCAGGATCTACCGGATGGTGCAGGAGGAACAGCCGACCGTTGCAATCTATGCCCCGATGGGAAATATCGACCCGCGCTACAGGGATCCTCAGGTGCGGCGTATGATGCAGCAGATGGGTCAGCCAATTCCCGAACGCACCGATAATTATAAAAACATAGTGCAGTTACTGAATCAGGAGCAATACAATGTTAAGCGCATCGAACTCACCGAAGGCGACGCCATATCAGATGACGTAAAGACCCTGGTCGTTATGGCAACCGAACCCCTCAACGAACGCCAGCGTTTCGAGATTGCGCGGTTTGTCGCCAGGGGCGGAAACGTAATCATGGCGGTACAGGAATATCAGTACAGCTATTCTCCCGACGCTCGAGGCGGACTGCAGATTACTCCCACCAAGAATAATCCCAATGTCAACGATCTGCTCGAGGAATACGGGATAACGGTTGATAACAGGATCCTTCTCGATAAGAGCATGGAAACCCTGAACATCCCGACAAGGCAGAGTATAGGCGGGCTCTTTGATGCCATGGTCAGCAGACCTGTTAAAGTTCCCAATCAGGTCAGAATCACCCAGGCTAATATGAACGACGAGTATTCGATTACCAATCGCATACCATCCTTACTCTACCTCTGGGGAACCGCACTTCACCTGAACAAGGAAGTAGTCGACTTATTGGGTTTGCAGGCTTCCGAATTACTCTGGAGTTCGGATGAAAGCTGGTCTATTCCGGCAAAAACCACTTCATTAAACCAGATCGATATCGATCCGGCACAGCATGAACTGGAACCCCACAAACCTCTGGGCGTGATGCTTTCAGGACAATTCCCGGATATATTCGCCGGTGAGGAAATTCCAAAGTGGCCAGGCGAGCAAGCTGAGGAAGAAGAGACGGAAGAGTCCCGGATCGCTCAGCCGGTTGAACAGCGTCCCGGGAAGCTGGTTGTTTACGGATGCGCCGAATTCTTCTCAGACCGCCTGCTCCAGGCTTTCGGCAACGGGATGTTATTCCTGAACTCAGTCGATGCTCTTACTTTGGGGGACGATCTGATTAATATCCGCAGTAAGTTCTCCACCGTAAGATATATCGAAGAGGTTTCAGCCGGAGCCAAATTATTCTGGAGGTTCTTCACTATATTCTTAGTACCGATAATTCTCATTATTTATGGTGTAGCACGTTATCTGATTCGTCAGAAGAATCGTGAGGATTATCAGAGGTTAGTTGCATCTTCAGGAAGTTACGGAGGTTAAGATGAAGCCGAAAACCATGTATGTAGTTTTAGCTGTCTTTGCGGTATTGATTATAATCTACATTATTCAGAATGTCAGCTCTGATAAGAAACCGGTATCCGAAGCATTTACAAGCCTCTCCGAAGGTATCCAAAGAGATGAGATAACCGGAATTGAGGTTTATTATCCGGATGCTCAAGATTCTGCATTGGTGCTTTCAAAAGAGGGCGATTCCTGGATCGTGGAAAGCAAATACGGCGCGCCAGCCAAGGAAACCGAGATTAACCGATTGCTTGATGAACTTGCCGATCTCAAAGGTGAATTAAGAGGCGATAATCCGGATTTGGCGGCTGATTTGGGTCTCACGGATACAACCGCGGCTATGCTGGTTGTCACCGGCAGAGATGGCAATACGCTGGCTACCTATCTGTTAGGAAACCGAGGTCCCAACTACAGGGGCGTTTTTATCCAAAGAGCGGCTTCGAATAAGATGTACCTTGCTAATACTAATCTCCGTTCTACCTTCGGATTATACGCCGAGGATTCCCAACCCGATTCCAAGAAGTGGATTGATACTAAAGTTTTTCCGTATCAAAAGGAAGAACTCGACAGGATAAAAATAGTATCCCCGAACAAAGGCATAGAACTCGTTAACGCGGAGCAGCCTGTGCCAGAAGGGGATACCGCTCAGGTTTTCCAGTCGCCAAAGAAGGAGTGGAAAAAGGGGGAGATTTCGCGAGGCGTAACCGTAGAGGACAAGGATGTAAACTCATTAGTCAGTCGGGTGGTAAATCTCAGGGCGACTGATGTTGCCGATCCTGAAAGGACCGATGAGTATGGTTTTACGAGTCCTGATTACAAGGTGGAACTTACCGATCCCGCCGGCGATATCCACACATTTATTGTCGGAAAGCAGCTCCCGGATGATGAGAACAGCTACTACGCCAAAGTTTTAGGTAAGGATGTAGTATACATCATCAATAAATCGGGATTCAGCAATCTTTTCGTAACTCCTTTTGAGAAGAGCTGATACTTAAAATATATGCTAAGCGCCCCGACCAGTCCTGCATCCTGCCGGATTCAGTCGGGGTTGCCCCGATAATCAGTTTACAGCGCCCGTGCGCTGAGTCCGTCCCCGCCAGACGAGCATAACCCACCAAAAGCGGATAAACTGCCGATATGTATTCCAGGGGACGTCCGCCGTATGTTTGCATTCGCCGGTCATTGCACTATCGATTCGAGCCCTCTACCATTTGGGGCTTATGCGCTCTTACGAAAAGCAAAACAGCGCGAGCTTCGAAGGTTATGAATATCGCTAATACGACCAAAACAACAGATAACACCCCAAGGAAAACTTCACTACTCTCGAAAAAGCCAATCATCTGATATATCAAATCGGCGATGGTGGTTACTAACATGAAAATGGCGGGGATAACCGTATAAATCCTCGGTTTTTTAACTCCGACCAAGTAAGATGAAATAACTATCAATGCCAGAGCGGCTACCAGCTGATTCGTTGCCCCGAAAACAGGCCAGATTGTTTTGTATGAGCCGGAGGCTCCCAAATATGCCGCAAACAGTATAGTAATTATGGCGGCAATCCATCTATTCCCAATCCCCTTGAAACCGGTTAACTCACCGATTAGAAACCTTGCAAGTCTCGTCGATGTATCCAGAGTGGTTATTACGAAAGCATTAAGCATCAGCATGCCGATAAACATGCCGGCGACCAGTGTCATCCCCGGAATCGAAGAGACCATTTTTCCGTACCCGCTGGCGAAAGCTATTATCGGACCTCCTCCGGCGCCCATCAGATACTGATATCCGAATGTGGATTTTGCCGAGGACGGATCCCAGACAAGTGTACTGGCAGCTATACAAACCACTAAAATCGCCAGCACCGCTTCGGTTATCATAGCGCCATAGCCCACAAGCCTCCCCTTTTTTTCGGTGTCGAGCTGTTTGGATGAAGTTCCCCCGGAAACCAACGAGTGAAATCCTGATACCGCCCCGCATGCAATCAAAACAAACAGCATAGGCCAGAGCGGCCCCTTAGCTGAAGTAAATGACACGAACGGAGGAGCATTAATACTGGGATGAGCTATTATCAAACCGAGATATCCCAAGCCTAAACCGATAAAAAGCAGCCAGGTGGAAAGGTAATCGCGCGGCTGCAGCAGGAACCAAACCGGCAGTATAGAAGCGAACAGCGCGTAAATCATTAATATCCAGAACCAGAACGTAACGGGCTCCATTCCCAGCACGGACGAAGGTAGTGCGACCGGAGTCAATTCGCCAATCCAGATTAACAAAGCCAGCAATCCAATTGCGACCAACGTACCGATAATCAAATTCACCTCCATGCGATAAACCAGATAGCCGAAAACCATTGCCACCAATATCAATCCAAACGTAGGGATTACAATTTGCGGTTGCGATACAAATGTATTCGCAGTCACTATACCGAATATAGCCACGACCAAAACCAACGCCAACCACAAGAATATTGCGAAAACATTTTTAGACCGCTTTCCCAGAGTCAGCTGAGCGACCTCGGCTATTGAATTCCCGCCGTTCCTCACCGATATCATCAACGATAGATAATCGTGGACCGCGCCGATTAATACCGATCCCACCGCGATCCATACGCTGGCCGCCAACCATCCGAAATACATCACCCCGATAAGCGGGCCGACAATAGGTCCTGCGCCGGCAATTGACGAAAAATGATGCCCGAAAAGCAGCGGAGTTTTAGCCGGAGAGAAATCTACTCCGTCCCTTTTAGAATGAGCCGGAGTTGCCTTGCTGTCGTCAGGTTCCACCAATCTCGATTCGATAAACCTGCCGTATATCTTATATCCCAGAAATAACCAAATTAATACTATTATTGCCCAGATCAGTGCATTCATAGAAATCTCCTATTTTGAATCCAACCGAAATCAAGGCGGGAAATGTTCCTCGACCATCTTAGATATCCGAAGGTTTTATCCGAACATACCGTTGATACTGACATCCGGGACAGTTGAAGCGCTGCAGACAGTGTTTGCAGGCCGGATGCTTCATAAGCAGTCTATGATTTATAAATACGACCAGAGCAAAAGCTCCGAAAACTATCGCCGGTTCCAGCCTTCTGAGCCTCGCCAGGTTGAATAACGCTCCCAGCAGCGGAACCGCCCATACCGGATGTATTAGTACCCTCCATGAAAAAGCTCTGGCGAAATCAACGGATTCTCCGATTTTGTATGCATATCTCGTCAGCGCCCCCCATCCGCAGTGACATCTCTTGCCGTAGTAACAGCATCCAATGCAGGTGGATAACGGGAGGATAATCAAAAATGCAGCTGCAGCGTAAGCTCCGTAAGCCATCCCGATCATCTCATGAAATTTCATCATGATATAAACTCCTCCGCCAAGTTCTACTACCCCAAGAATCCACTTGATTACAACTAAAAAAGCCGAATAATTATCTTTACCGTCCAAGGCTACTCCACAGGTTTTATAATGTTAAATCCACTATATATTAGCAAGTTAAGCTACTTCTTTGAAATTCGGCATTGGATTAGAAATGCCTACAACTCTATTTTAACTTGACAGGATGTCCTCAATATGTAACAATGTAACAATTTATTACAGTGTAACGTAGAAATCAATAGAGAATTTGTGAAGATTAATGGGAGAGATATGAGCGTATTTCAAAAACCGATAATCCTGTTCATTGCTGCACTGCTCGGGATTAGCTCTCAAGTGATGGCGACCGAATTCGTCTCCAGCGGGGCATTCAACTTCCGCGAAGGGGAGCTGCTGGCGGATGATTTGATAATGACCGGCGAAAGCGCCAGGATCAGCGGCAGCATCGATGGTGATTTGATTGCCGCCTGCCGTTCGGTTGTTATCAATGGGAACATTAACGGATCGGCTTATTGCGCCGACCAGTACACCAAAGTGCTTGGCAACATCAATGGTTCACTCACAACCTTTTGTCAGGATGCACAGATTAACGGCAGTATAAGAAGAAATATAATTTCCATTGGCTCGTCTTTTACATTGGGACCGGAGGGCAGAGTCGGTAGAGATGTCAGCTTCTTCGGAGGCGAGGCTGTCATCGAGGGGCGGGTTGCCAATAATGTTTTAATAAGAAGCGATGCAGTAATTATCGCCGGAACCATCGAAGGTGACGTAAATCTCAAGGCAGGAAAAATCACTTTGTTGCCCAGCGCCGTCATTAAGGGGAATCTCGATTATAAAAGCGATAAGCAAGCGAAAATAGAAGACGGAGCAACTATCCTTGGCGTCACTAACTGGGAAGAACTGGAGGATACCGATGAAGAACCGTCCGGTTACAACTGGTTAGGCGCCGTTCCCACCTTTAATGGACTGATTCTCGGTGTCGCCATCGCTATCCAGCTTATTGGAATAATATTCTCGGCTGTCATCGGAGATTCATTTTTTACCCTTATCCTGTTTTTTATTCTGATTTACGTTACATCGGTTATTGTTATTGCCTTCTTCAAAAAGCAGATTGAAACAATCCTGGAATCTATCTCAGATAAACCATTAAAAATATTCAGTATCGGCCTTATCAGCAGTATTGTCCTTCCGGTTATCACTATTATTTCTTTGATAATAATGCCCATATCTTTGATGTTAACTTCGGCGGGGATTATTCTGAATATAATGGGGTTCATTCTGGGAGCGGTCTTCATTGGACATATTATCTTAGTCCGGTTGAAAGGCGGGACGCCAGCCTCGCTTTACCTCGCCTCGCTGCTTGGAATAGCTATATTGAGTCTTTTGATGGGTATTCCATATCTGGGAGTAATCACCATTATAGCCGCAACATTGCTCGGTTTTGGCGGATTGATTACTCTATGTTATAACTATAAAAAAGGAATGCGTGACGAAGTAAAAGCTGCCGTAGATTGATCGTGGATATGGTTACACTTGTGATTTAATCCCGGTTAAAAGAGATCTTTAATCTTCTCGTCGATTTCCTGGATTGTCTTATTAAACCTTTGTTGTAATTCGTCACGGTTGACAGGATTCTCCGATTCCGGCGCCGGTTTTTCTTCTTTACCCTTACTAACGGATAATGATTTGGTGTTAGGCGCGCTCTGATGGGTCTTTCCAACTACTTTATCCAGCGCGAATCTGGCGGCGGAGGTTTTTACGAAACGGCTCCGCAGCTCTATTACCTCAACCGGGCATTCCTGCCAGTCATGATTCCAGCAAACCAACAAATCGCAATCACTTAAGTAATCATCATGATTGGCTTCGCTGCTCTTAAAGGCAAAAATTGAATCAACCCGTTCCAATCCGTTTTTAATTTCGCGCCGCAAAATCGCTTTCGGACCTTCCGGGTTTACTTCCTCCAAGAAAAATCCCAAATCATCAGCGAGTTTTGCGAAGATAAACATCACTCCGAATTTCTCCGTAGGTCCGTAAATTATTCCCCTCGAATTGATTACAGGACCAACAATTGATTTTGCCATTTCACTCTCTCCTTATGAATCCGAACTTGACAATCACAACTCTTTCACCCGGGACTGTATCACAATTTGAACAAGTTGTCCAGTTTTTTTCTCAGATTCATATTCAGATTTTATCATTCCGGATAATTCCGGACTAATACTTTTCTTACTTGACTTTTAGCTCAATATTTAATATTATTGAATTACGCGAATCTTCTTTTCGTCTACTGAAAGGACACCATGGCGAAAACGGTAGTAAATTACTTTGGAATCAGCATTTCTAACCCATTCAATCGGATACTATTTCTTAATTGAGTTCTTTGACCGATTTTGATATGCCAAATAATTCACAGTTTTTTCATCTAATACTAAATACTAACAAGGAGTCCTTATGAAACAGGTTGCAGCGATCCTGATAGCGGTACTCGTCCTTTCCTCGCTATCTCTGGCGAATGAGGTTGTGCAATTACAACCAATTCAGGATGATGTTATTGTTAATGTACTTGAATCGAGTGATTCACGTATTCTGGCGCGGTTCGATATCGGATCATTCTCAAAGGAAGCTATCGTTATCGATGGCAAAACCTACTATCACATTCGGTGCGGTGAAGAGGGCGTTTTGAGGAATGCCGGTGAACCATCTCTGCCCCATGTTAACCGAAGCATTATCATCCCGGATGATGCTGAAATGGCGGTCAAGATAGTTTCATCGGAATATCGGGATTTCCCAAATACTCCGGTAGCCCCCTCGAAAGGGACCTTGCCCAGAACCGTAAATCCTAATGATATACCTTATAAATTCGGGGATATATATAATTCAGATCAATGGTCCGCCGATAGATTGGTCGATTTGCGTGATCCTTTCATCCTTAGGGACTTCCGTGGAACGGTCATCGAATTGTTTCCTTTTTCGTATAACTTCTCATCCAAAACCCTGCGGGTTTATTCCACTGTCACCGTGGAAGTAACTCCGGCTGGTCCGGGCGTCACAAACGTATTGGAAAGAAATGAACCGTTCACCTCTGTTGTACCGGATTTCGACCTGATTTATAAACAGCGTTTCATCAACTACGGTGTTGGTGCAACTCTCTACGATCCTGTTCAGGAATCCGGGGAGATGCTTATTATCACTTATGACAGCTTTAACAGCGCTATGACCCCGTTTGTGGAGTGGAAAAACCAGAAAGGCATTCCCACCACGATCGTTAACGTTTCCACAATCGGAAATAATGCCAGCTCCATCAAAAACTATATTCAGGGCGTATATAACAGCTCCGATCTGGCATGGGTGTTGTTGGTGGGCGATTATACTCAAGTTAGACCTCCGACTGTCGGATGGTGGGGCGATCCGGCAGATCCAACTTACGCTCAGTTAGCCGGAGGCGACAGCTACCCCGATATTTTCGTCGGTAGATTTTCAGCCGAGAATACCAGCCATGTATCCACACAGGTCGAAAGAACCGTTTATTACGAGAGGGATATAAGTAGCGGTTCATGGTTGGATAAGGGGTGCGGCGTAGCATCGGATCAGGGTCCCGGTCATTACAATGAATACGATGACGACCATATGGATTACATTAGAAATGACCTGCTTGGATATACATATTCGGCAGTCGACCAAATTTACGATCCGTACGCTTCCGCATCACAGGTTACCAATGCCCTCAACAGCGGTCGCACCATTGTTAACTACTGCGGGCACGGCTCCACCACTTCCTGGAGTACCACCGGTTTTTCGAATTCTCATATCAATAATCTGACTAAT
Organism: uncultured Ignavibacteria bacterium; assembly: GCA_964563085.1. GTDB lineage: Bacteria > Zixibacteria > MSB-5A5 > UM-FILTER-46-8 > UM-FILTER-46-8 > WJIR01. The sequence continues at coordinate 30,069 of CAZLVS010000005.1, forward strand.
GTAAATAAATTACCGTTTATTATCAGCGTTGCTTGCGTCAATGGTAATTTCGACGGCAATACTTGTTTCGCCGAAGCCTGGTTACGCGCCACTTCCGGCGGACAACCCACCGGGGCTTTAGCGACATACATGTCTTCCATTAACCAGTACTGGGATGAACCGATGTATGCGCAGGACGAGGCTACTGATCTTCTGGTTGCCGACCAAATGCATACTTTCGGCGGAATATGTTTCAACGGTTCCTGCCACATGATTGACGTGACCGGAAGCTGGGGGGTGGATATGTACGAAACCTGGCATATATTCGGCGACCCCTCGGTTCTGCTGCGTACCGATACGCCGCAGTCATTATCCGTCAACCATGCCGGCACCATACCTGTTGGACAAACATATTATGATGTCGAGGTTGCTGGTGTTGGAAGAGCTCTCTGCGCTTTATATGCAGACGGAACATTATACGGTTCCGCTTATACCGACGGAAACGGGCAAGTTGCTATACCTGTAACCGGACCGCTTCCTAACGGGGCAACACTGAGCCTGACTGTCACCGCATTCAACAAAATAACCTATATCGATGAGGTGGTAGTAGGCGAAGGCGGACCTTGCGCCGATATTTACATGGTTCCTGACGACGAGCCTATTTACGTCCCACCGGGCGGTTCATTCGGATTCACCGGTTTCTTAGGAAATCCGGGCGCCGATCCCATAACCGTCGACGTCTGGGGTGGTGTCATTTATAACGACGATTTCTATCAACTCTGGATATTCCGCAATCAGTATCTGAATTCGGGGCAGTATGTCAACGCCCACATGAATCAGGATGTGCCCGGATATGCAAATCCGGGACTGTATCAATATGTAGCATATTGCGGAGATCACCCGACTGCCTGCGCCTCGGATATGTTCGAATTCAATGTAACCAGCAAAGGACGTCACGATGAAAATGGAGAATGGAAGTTAAGAGGCGGATGGGATACCGCATCGGAAAACCCCGAAGAATACTCATTGATTAGCAACTATCCGAATCCCTTTAACGCCAGCACCACTATCACCTACACCTTGCCCGAAGCTGCGCAAGTGACATTGGATGTTTATAACATTCTGGGTCAGAAAGTCAGCAGTTTGGTGGATGGTTACATGGATGCCGGCGAACATAACGTAGTATGGGATGCCGCCAATTATTCCTCTGGCGCCTATTTCTACAAACTAACCGTAGGCGAAAAAACCTTCACCAAGCGGATGGTGCTTCTTAAGTAGACAATTCTAAAAAACGATATTCACTCAGCGGGTTGGAATAATCTTCCAACCCGTTTCTTATCTCCGCCATTGCCCTGACTCCATTAGCCCGGGCAATTCATAAAAACTATTAGTCCTTAGCCGAAGGCTTGTCCTTCGGGAGCTTAAAGACATTAGATCATTGACGGAGCGGCATTGGAATCTTCGGAAATGCGCCGGAAGTGCGAGGCTGCCGATAACGATATTTGTGAATAATACAGGTAGAACGCAGGCATTGCGAGGAGTTTCGCGTAATGCGGGATGACGAAGCAAACCCTGATAATTGCTACGTGCGCGGCAAATGTCCCCGCCAGAGGCGGCTAATCCCGTCTGTCGCAATAAATCATGCTGTCGGGCGCCGCACTCAACTGGAGATTGCATTAATTCTGTGCGTTAACTCTTTTCGGGATGGATGATTCCTGTGTTGATTTGATCTGGTTTATCTCATTCTCCAGTCTGGAGATTTTCTCTATATAACCCTCAACCTGGCGAATTTTCATCTTCATGCTTACTCGCATAAGTAAACCCAGAGCGGTCATCATAAAGATAACGGAGTTGATGCGACGGAATATCTCTCCATAATTGAAAATCGTATCCAGAAATGCCAGAACACCTAATATGAATAAAAATGCACACCACCAAAGCATAATTGCCTCCTTATATTATCGAAATTGAAGATGTTATTAATTCATCGGCTTTCTGCTTGCTAACTTGATGATGTTGCATTATTAATAAATGCGTTGCCAAATATTCCTGGTCTGAAAACCAGAGGATATCCATATACTCATGTATAGTAAAGACGATCAGCCATCCAATACCGAGGTCTTTAACTGGACATATAAAAACCCACGGTACATTTAATTTCATAGCAGCCATATTTCTTTACAGCAATGAGCGATCGGTATAGAAAAAAATGATAGATTTCGATAAACTTAAGTTTCAGCATACAATTGCCGGAGATGTTAAAGAGAGAATTGGCGCTTACTTCGATAGTCGGAGAAACAACGAGGGCTTGCTGGCATTGTGTGGAGCCGCTTCAGCGCTGGCGCTGAAGGATTATAGACTTTATTCCCTGTTGGCGGAGATTTCACTCATTCTGAAATTCCCTGCCGGATCAGTCTATGAGGGGATTCTGCAATGTTATCTGTTTTTAGGTTTCCCGCGAGCAATCGAGGGTTTGCGGCATCTAAACGGCATATTCAAAGCCTATGGCATTTCGCTGGATTTACCGTATAAAGATAATCGCGCCGATTACGATGAAGACGGCTGCAGATTATGCAAATTAATATATGCCGATAAATATCCAAGGTTAATGGAGAGAATGAATTCATTCTCTCCGGAGCTGGCGTTGTGGATGATTCGCGAAGGATATGGCAAGGTGCTGTCCAGACCAGGATTGGAAGCCAAGCAACGGGAGTTGATAACTGTTTCAGCGCTGATTTCCGAGGATGTTCCCAATCAACTGTCGGCGCATATAAAGGGCGCATACAATACCGGTGCAACCGATGAGGAATTGGAAGATATACTGAGCTTGCTGAGCATCTGGTTATCGCCGAATCACACGGATCAATTTAGGCAAATGCTGACGAGTTGACCTTAAAGGAATTATGCGCCAATTCTGATACGCCAAAAGCCTATCGATAAAGATCGCTCCGGCTCGCGGCAGTTACCATTGACCCACCCGATACTCCTTTAGAAGCGGCCTATCGGGAACTTGTTTTGCAGCCGAAATTATACTTAAATAGCAGGTCGGGCGATGGTTTTTCTTGACCGAATATATTTATCATATTATTATCCTTTAATAATTTATGAAAAAACGACTCGCAATACCTCTTGTAACATCAATATTCTTTACTCTCCTTCTCGCAGCAGGTTTGGTGATTTTCTTCGCAACGAACCTCACTGAACATGAGGTCAACAATTTCATTGCCTCTGTAAGCCCGGGTGATCTGGATCTGAAAATAACTGTCGACAGAATCAACCGCAGTTGGTGGGATCGGGTGGATTTATATGGCGTTAAGGTTGATTATGTTACCGAAAACGATTCGGTGAGATTGGCGGAGATTGAGGCAATTAAGGCTGATTATTCCCTTTTGAGGTTTTTCAGAGCGCGGTTCATACTTGATTCATTATTAATTAAGAATCCGACATTCTATTTAAAGAAAACCGAGAGCGGGAAATTTATGCTTCCCATTCGAGACAGCGAAAAAAAGGAAGAAGAAGAGAACGGGTTTCTCCCGGGCGTGATCTTCGGTGCGAGAAATCTGCTGATCAACGGTGGTAAAGTAGTGATCTCGGGTTCTCAACAAGAGGTAATTGATATGAATATCGCTGGAGGATTTCAACGGATACCTCCGGATGAAATCGAATTCAGAATTACTGACTCTAATTTCAGCTATCGGGACAGGGATTTTAAGGTAAAGTCGCTTAGGATTAAAGGAAAGTATATACCCAAGGAACTGGAATTCAGGGAACTGCAATTGATTACCGACAAGTCTGATGTTAATGGGGAGTTGAATGTGGATTTTGCGGATGGGATGGAAGTCAGATACAATTTGGAGGGGAGCAATTTTTCTTTTGAAGAGCTGGGACGTATCGCTAAGCCCAACTTACAGGGCGATATTGGATATCACATCGAAGGAACGTGGCAGGATGGCGAGTTTAGCGGTAATGCGACTCTTGACGGGCTTTTTTACGACAGGAAATTCGACGATGTCGATGCAGATTTTAATTACAAAGACAAACGTCTTTCGTTTGAAAATATCAATGGGAGGATATTTGGGGCGCCACTGAATGGTAAGTGTTGGTTGGACTTCGGTATGAAACCTGAGAAATACCACGTTGACGTTAGAGTGAGTAATCTTGATTTGAATAATCTTGCATTCAACACATTGGAAACCGATTTTAACGGCTATGTAAGAATAAATGGGCGGGGGTTAAAACCTGAGAATTTGCTGATGAAGTTTGATGTAAACCTCGGTGAGACCAGAATAGAAACATACCGATTCGATACCGCCAAAGGGAGATTTGATCTTACCCTCTCCGATATAGTATTCCGAGAGGATTTCCAGGCTGAATATAAACATACCGATGTTCAGTTCAATGGTAGTCTGGAATACGAGGGAGATGTAAATATATCAGGAGATGCTCAATTCAACGATTTGAACGATTTCGATGAGCAGATATTTATAGAGGACCTCGGTGGAACCGGTAATGCTCATTTTTACGCAAATGGCGCAACCGAGGACTTTAATCTATATGGCACATTGAATTCGGATTCCTGCCGGATATATGGAATATACACATCATCCTTTAACGCCGCTTTGTCTCTGGAGAGTTTTATTTCCCATCCTCAGGGAGAGGTGAAATTTGGTATGGGCAGGGGAGAGTTATATTCGTTTCCTATGAATTCCGCAGACGGATTCGTGGTTGTCGCCGGAGATTATGTATTCATCGACTCCCTTAAAATTGACTTTGGAAATGTGAAATGCTGGTTATCCGGGAGATACGACGGCGCATTTATGCCAGCGGATTTATCTTTGGATTCATTGCTGCTCAGCGTCAGGGGAAACGAAATCACCAACAATGATACGCTTATTATTCTATTGAATGAAGATGAAATCGGATTTTCTCAGTTTAAGCTAAACACCAACGCCGGAACCATAGAAGCCGACGGTTCAATCGATGATGAGAACAATATGGATTTATCTGTCAGACTCGAAAAGGTAGATATCTCCCCCTACATTTCGATTGTTGACTACTACAATCGTTGGGATGGTTTGCTCTCAGGCACGGTCTCGCTCAGAGGGGATTTTGAGCAACCCGTAATCAGGGGTAATTTAAGTGTTCTTGATTTTGGTTACAATTTTTATACACTGGGCAAACTGGAGTCGAAATTCGATTATTCCGATAGAATAATTGAGTTTACATCCTTAAAGTTGAGCGATTCCCTCAGTGTAATTTCAGCGATAGGATATCTACCGATTAACCTTAGCTTTGATGAAGTTAGCCGGCGTATTCCGGATTCTACCTTTTCGGTCGAGATCGAAGCTGAAGGGGATCAACTGAATATAGTCAGCATATTTATTCCCCAGATTGAATATCTTTTCGCCGACTACGACGCAAAACTACTGATAGATAACCATATTTTCTCTCCTACCTTTGAAGGTCAATTGGAGTTGACCGACGGTATTCTCAAGATTCGCGACTTAGCCGAACCGGTGTACAATTTAAGCGGTGTCATAATTCTGGATAACAAGATCATAAATGTTGATAGTCTGAAAGGTAATTTAGAGGTTACCAAACAACGAGAGCAGAATATATTCGGGAAGATCTGGTCTGTCTTTTTCCCCTCGGATAAGGCTGCGGCTGACATATTTATGCAAGGTGAAGTAGATATCAGCAGTTGGGATAGCTTCCGCTATGACCTGGAGTTAACCGGTAGGAATCTTCCGATAATACATGAGGTTTACGACATATCCGCTGTAGTTGATGCCGATCTTTCTATTAGGGGATATTCACCGCCTACTGTTTCCGGGGATATATCAGTTCTGCAGGCTTATTATCGGGAACCTTTTGCATCCGCGGATAACGGCGAGTCAGCCAAGCAGCATGCCGTAGATGAAGCCCAATGGGATCTGAATCTGGATATAACCGCGGATAATAATATCTGGGTCATTAATCCCGACATGAATGCGGAGTTTGAGGGCGAAGTGAATGTAACGCGCGAGCAGGGATTGTATCGACTGCAGGGCGATATCCAGACTATCAGGGGAGTATATTACTTACCTCCCTTGATGGATTTTCGGATCGATGAAGGGCATATAATGTTTAATGATCCGGAATTGACATCTTTCAATTCAATCGATCCGGAGTTGGATGTACGCGCATCCACGCGCATCCGCACCACCGATGAAAGGGGAGAGGTACAGGGCGAAAAGGAGATCAACCTGACTGTAAAGGGAAGGTTGTCGGAACCGATTCTGGAACTCACTTCTCCCGAGGGCGACTCCCCGCAGGAGATATTGGAGTACCTGACTTTCCATCGCAGTTTCAGTTCCCCTAACAGTAATCAAGCCGGCACAGCCTCTTTCGGAGATCGGGCGCAGAGTTTGTTTGGGGATTTGATCGGGCAGGAAATACAAACACAGACCGCAAGAACCTTTGGAGTTGAGACCCTGGAGATAAAACCGTCCGCCGCCGGCAGGTTCGATTTAAAACAGACGCGGGTTACGGTAGGTAAGTATATTTCGCCCAGCGTTTACCTTAAATACTCCAGGAAACTCTCTCATACCAGCGGACAGGAGATCGCAGCGGAATACCGCTTGAACAGGAATTTTTCCCTGGAGGCGAAGACCGACGCTCATAATCTCTACCGTCTTGATCTTAACTTTAATATTGAGTTTAGATGAAACCAGCATTCCCCATTTCTTCAATCTGTATGATAATACTACTCTGGATTGCTCCATCTTCGGCTCAGGACATGAAACCGATTGTTCAGTCGGAGAAGGTAATTATAGACGATATCGATATATCAGGTAATTCTTATTTCGATGAAGATCGCATCAAGTCCCAGTTAACCGTCAACGAAGATATATGGTATGCGATTATAAAAAAGAAGACATTGCTGACTGAAAGAGTGATTCAGTATCAGGAATCGCTTATTGACTCCCTGTATCACGTAAACGGTTTTTTGGATGCGCGAAGCGAGATATCGGTTTCCGAGCGTCCGGAATCCGACTGGGTCGACCTCCATATTGATATTTATGAGGGGGTACAGACAATGATAAATAGCGTAAACTTCAGCGGCGGATTAGATAAGTTCTTGGAGGAAACCGGAAAAAGGCTGGAAAGGCTCAAAATAGGAGAACCTTATAATCACATGCGGATTGCCGAGATCGCTTATGATATAGATGAATTCTATACTAATAATGGCTATCCTTATTGTCAGGTTAAGACGATAGCCGAAATCTCCGCGGACAGGGAAAGAGCTGACATATCAATGAATATATCCGCTGGTGAATTATCTGCTATAGGCAATATCTCAATAACAGGTCTCAATTTCACCAGAGAATCGGTGGTTCGTCGAGAGCTTCTTTTCGATTCCGGCGATAGATACAGCCGGGAAAAAGTGCTGGACAGCCAGAGACGACTATATTCATCAGGGCTTTTTTCCTACGTGTCCATCAATACCGAGAAATATCCGGAGACGCAGAATCCACCCGATATCAAGATTAAACTTAACGAGAGAAAACCGAATTTCGTCAATCTCAGGTCGGGAGCGGGACAGGATGAACAACGAGATTTAACACTCGATGCTTTTGTGGAATACGGAAACAGGAACCTATTTGGCACCGGAAGGAAATTCTCTCTTCTGGCGAGTTCATCATTCGGAATGAATTCGTCCAGAAATCAGATCCTGAATTTTAAGAACAGGTTCGCCGCATCTTATGTTGAACCCTGGCTATTCTTTGAAAGAATGCCGTTAGAGGTGCAATTTTCTTATGAGCCGAACACCCAAAGCGCCACTCAGGATTATGTTTATACCAAATACTCAACCGTATTCACTTTAACCAGAGAAATAGATCGCGATACGGAACTTATCCTGAGCGAAGATTTCGAATCATTAAACATCCATGACATACCAGCGAGTCTTCAAGAGGCATTCCGAGAAAGAAAGGAGATAAGGCTGAGCAGGAGATTTACGATCAACCTGAGTAAGGATAAAAGGGACAACATATTAATTCCAAGCACCGGTTATTTGACTCAGGTTTCAGCTCAGTACACAGGCGGAATTCAGGGAGGGGATGTTCATTTTCTTAAGATCAGCGCCAACTGGAACCGTTATCAGATTCTGAAAGGAAGTAATGTCTTTGCCAGTCGTCTTCAGGTAAACTGGATGCGGCAACTGGATGATACTGAAGAGATACCGCTGGAAGACCTCTTTTTTATGGGGGGGGCAAGGAGTATCAGGGGCTATCGTGAGAACAGTCTCGGACCTAAATTCTCCGAAGCCGATTCCGATTCGTCATCATTGTGGGGTACTCCCAAGGGCGGCAGGTTTGCCTTATTGGCGAATCTTGAAATCCGCCGCCCGCTTTTCTGGCGATTCGGGGGGACTTTGTTTACCGATATCGGTAATTTGTGGGATGAACCGGAGGATTTCGGGATAGAGGATTTAAGATTGACAGCGGGCGCTGGAGTGCAGTTTTTCACTCCCATAGGGCCTGTTCGGTTCGATTACGCATTCAGGATTATCCGAGCCGGGGATGAACCGGGCAGCAGGTATCATATCAGCATATTGTATGCTTTCTAAAGGATGAAAAATGAAAAGACCGCTTATAGCTATAACAACGAATTTTGAAAATGTGTCCAAATTTCGAAAATACCCTACGGCAGATGAATTCGAGTTCAGTCATACCAGATGGGCAAAAGTGGTTTATCAACATGGCGGATTACCGGTTTATATGTCTTCGACTATAAATCATTCCGATTGCAGCAGCATATTGGAGCGAATTGACGGATTACTTCTCTCCGGTGGTATTCCGGACATATCTCCTCGTATTTATGGAGAGAAAAAGCACCCTCTCTGCGGTGAATTCAGACTCATTCGGGACAACTTTGAGATATCCCTGGTTAATAAAGCGGTTGAATGCAAGGTCCCGGTGTTGGGGATTTGCAGGGGATTGCAGATAATTAATGCTGCATTTGGCGGAAGTTTGTATCAGGATTTAACTTTGATGGGAACGAAAGCAATCAACCATCGTAACACAAAAGTGCGGGATTATTCGAATTTTCATTTTGTGGAAATTGAAAACAACTCGAGATTATGCTATATCCTAAAGCAGCGCCAGCTTTTAGTAAATACATCACATCATCAAGCGATAAATCGGTTGGGAAATAATCTCAAAGTAACAGGGCGCGCTGAAGATGGAATTGCGGAAGCTCTGGAATTCCGGGGAGACAGTTATTTGATTGCAGTTCAATGGCATCCGGAGACGATGCCGAATTCGTACTCCACCAAATGTATAATGGGAGATTTTATATCAAACTGTAAATAAATCAAGATCACGAGCATACTTTAAAAATTTTGAGAAATTTATCCAATTTGATAGAATATGGGGAACCAAATAAAAATTATTATAATTATAGGGATAAAATGGTGAAGATTCTTGACACTCAGAGTCGAGTATGTTATAATTACGGTGAATTCCAAAAAAGGAGAATTGAAATATGTATATTTCGACCAGAGGTAGATACGCAGTAAGGGCAATGTTAGATATCGCTCTTTCGAAAGATGAGAAGCCCGTATCGTTAAGGGCTATAAGTGAAAGGCAAAACCTTCCCATATCCTATCTGGAGCAGATATTCAATCGTCTCAAGAGGGTGGGGTTAGTCAACTCCATCAGAGGCGTTCACGGTGGTTATCACCTTGGTAAACCCGCCAATGAAATCACCGTAGGTTCCATTATCAAGGTGCTGGAAGGACCTATTCGTTTATCGAAATGTAATGAACCGGTTGCGAGACGGCCAGCCTGTATCGGTCCGGACGATTGCGTTGCGAAGATTATGTGGGAACGCCTGGAGCATCAGATCGATGAATTGCTTGAGGGAATATCTCTTGAGGACCTGGTGAGAGAATCGGAAAGCTTGGAAAAACGAGAGGTAACAACGAAATATGAGGAAAGTATATCTTGACAATAACGCAACCACGCAATTGCATCCGGAGGTGCTGGATGCAATGCTTCCTTATTTGAAAGACTTATACGGGAATCCATCCAGTATTCACCAGTTCGGTAGGGAGGTATGGGGGGATATCGTGGACGCGCGGGCATCCGTAGCGAATTTGCTTGGGTGCGATGCATCCGAAATGTATTTCACATCGGGCGGCACCGAGGCTGATAATATCGCTGTTATCGGGACAGCTTATGCCAATGCGGATAAAGGTAAGCATGTAATTACTTCTTCGATCGAGCATCACGCTGTTCTGGAATCGTGTCATTATCTGGAGAGTAACGGTTTCGAAGTGACATATCTTCCGGTTGATGAGGATGGCTGCGTCAATCCGGATGATTTAAAAAAAGCGATTCGCAAGGATACCATACTGGTATCGATTATGCACATCAATAACGAAACCGGAAGCATTCAGGATATCAAAACGATGGCATCGATTGCCAGGGATGCCGGAGTGTATTTTCATACTGATGCGGTGCAATCGGCGGGTAAAGTTCCGGTCAATGTTGACGAACTCGGTGTCGATATGCTCTCCGCGTCGGCACATAAAATTAATGGTCCCAAAGGTTCCGGACTGATTTATATCAGGAAGGGGACCAAAGTGGAGCCGAGAATGTATGGCGGGCATCACGAAAGCGGCATACGCGCCGGAACCGAAAATGTCGCCGGAATAATCGGGCTTACTAAAGCGCTGGAAATAAGCTGCGCCAGCATGGAGACCGAATCACAGCGATACAGGCATTTCTCATCCAAGCTATGGAACGGAATCAACTCTAAAGTTGACGAGGTGGTTCTGAACGGTTCTAAAAACGAGAGACGATTTCCCAATACCCTGAATATATCATTCAAGGGAATTGAAGGTGAAGCGATAATCCTGAACCTGGATATAATAGGGGTAGGAGTGGCATCCGGTTCCGCCTGCAGCTCCGGTTCCACAGATCCGTCGCATGTGCTTTTGGCGATGGGTGTTGAGTCTTGGGTTGCTCGGGGTTCCTTGAGGATTTCCTTCGGGAAATTTACCACCGAGGATGATATCGATTATGTCATCGAGCAGGCGCCCCCGGTAGTGGAAAGACTCAGGAAGATGTCGCCGGTATATAATCGTTAATTGGCAGGTCGGATATTCCAGTACTTCCTGAAATATGGGATCGAGCCTAAATTGAACAATCGCAGGCCGGGTTCCGGAGTGAAGCGGAGAAACCCGACACCTGAAGGGCTATAAAATTAATGATTCGTCTGGTTTCCGATAGGTGAGAATCCCGACATTCTATTGGTTATAAAATGGCAGGTCGAGTTTTAACAGCGATGTCGGGCGGGGTGGACAGCTCCGCCGCGGCTATTCTTTTAAAGCGCGCCGGTTACGATGTAATCGGCGTAACTATGAAATTGCGGCAGGGGGAGAATATCGATAGCGAGTTGGCGGTTAAGACCTGCTGCGGCGCTGATTCGGCTCGTGATGCCAAATATGTCTGCCAGAAATTCGATATTCCGCATTATACTATTAACTGCGCCGATGCATTCCGCAAGGATGTAGTGGATAATCTCGTTTCTGAATATTTCGCGGGACGAACGCCGAATCCTTGTATCCGTTGTAATACCTATATGAAGTGGGGCGAACTGGTAAGGTTGGCTGATGGACTTCAGGCGGAGTATATCGCCACCGGTCATTATGCGCGGGTGGTGACTGCAGATGATGGAGAGTTTTACCTTCTGAAGGGAATTGATAATAATAAGGACCAGTCTTATGCTTTGTGGGGAATAAGCAGGGATCTGCTTTCCAGAACGCTCCTGCCGATAGGGGAGAGGCAAAAAAGCGAAATCAGGCAATTGCTGCAGGAAGAAGGTTTCGATTTTTTCGAGAAGCCTGAAAGTCAGGATATCTGCTTTATACCTGACGATGACCTTCCCGTTTTCCTGAGGGAGTCAGCGGAAAAGCTCGGGCTGGAGATAACCGAAGGAGATATCATCGATGATTCCGGCGAGATAATCGGTAAGCATAAGGGGCTTCCGTATTATACTATCGGTCAGCGTAAGGGGCTGGGGATATCCAATCCGGTTCCATTATACGTAAAGGATATCGATACAAAACATAACAGGCTGGTAGTAGGTGAGAATGATGATTTAAGGTCTTCGAACTGCCGGGTGACGAATTTGAATTGGCTGATTCCAACGCCGACACCAAAATCCGAATATGTATTCGATGTGAAAATCCGCTATCGGCACCAAGCAGCCAGGGCAAGATGCGCTGTTAATGACGGCGGTATCGTTGAAGTAAAATTCAAAGAACCACAGCGAGCAATAACACCGGGGCAGTCGGCAGTCCTTTACGATGGAGAGAGAGTTATGGGGGGAGGGGTTATACATAATGTGGAATAATGATATTACGTTACATTTCAAGCAAAGTGATTCTTCTAATTTAAGAATAATGAAAATCCGTTTTAATTCCCCCTTTTTATTGACATCACCCAACCTCAATTATTACATTGGGATAAATACAATTCATTAATAAGGAGGTGGAGATGCTTAATATTACATTTCTGGGACATTCATGTTTTACTTTAGATGATGGCGAACACAAAGTCATTATCGATCCGTTTCTTTCAGGTAATCCGTTAGCTCAGGTTAAGCCTGAGGATGTTAAAGTTAATGCGATACTTTTAACGCATGGACATGGCGATCATCTCGGCGATGCTATCGATATAGCCAAGGCGAATAACGCCACCATAGTCGCGCCTTTTGAGCTGGCGATGCATTGTCAGGCACAAGACTGCATAGTTCATCCGATGCATATCGGGGGAAGCCATGACTTCGAATTCGGGAGACTGACTTTAACTATCGCGCATCACGGTTCCGGGCTGCCGGATGATAAAGGTAATATCGCTTATCTGGGCAATCCCTGCGGTTTTGTGGTTCGGATGGATAACAAGAGCGTATACCATGCCGGTGATACCGGTCTGTTTTACGATATGAAGCTGATAGGCGAGCTTTATCCGCTGGATCTCGCGCTTCTCCCGATCGGAAGTAATTTCACCATGGGTATCATGGAAGCATTGAAGGCCGTAGAGCTGCTTTCGCCCAAGATGGTTATCCCAATGCACTACAACACTTTCGATGTTATCGAGCAGAATCCCCAGGATTTTGTGTCCAGACTGCCTGGAGCGGTTGAGGGTAAGATATTGGAAATCGGGCAATCGCACGAGTTGCCGTAGGTGTCGATAAGCAATCCGTTAATACTATTCGTCCTGTAATGCTATTTTAATTACGTCGGGTTTTCTACTTCTATATCAGAAAAACCCGACATATTATTTTAAAGATGGTTCACAACAAATTCGTTATTTTATTCGCGATTATCCTTCTTACTGCGGGAAACCTGAGCGCTATAACGATTACAGGCAACGTACGTAACACGGAATTCGCCCCCTACATTTCAGCTTGGGCGGATGAAGTTGCGGCTTCCGGATTGGGAGTGTTCAGCGGCTGCATACCTGACACCGTTTCTGTGGATATCGCTAATACTAACGAGGAATTTCAGCGCTTTTCAAGAGGACGGCTGCCTGATTGGGGGATTGGCGCGGCGGACCCATCCGGCAAGAGGATTATCCTCAAGAACCCTAATAATTTCAGTTACGCCCAGTCATTCGGGGAGGTGGTAAAGCATGAGTTCGCCCATATCTATTTGGAAAGCTGCTGTCCTCGTTGCGCCTGGCCCCGATGGTTTCACGAAGGAAGCGCTATGCTGTTTTCGGGTGAATGGAGAGTGGGGCGTGATGTTACTGTCGCCCGGGCGCTGATATTTTCTGACCTGCCATCCCTTGAAGAACTCGATAATGTGAACCGGTTTTCGCAAGCTAAAGCGTCGCTTTCCTATTCCCTTTCGTATCTCGCTATGAGGCGATTTGTGGATCAATTCGGGCGCGGGGGATTAAATGAGCTTTTCAAGCACATGAACCAGGGGAAGAGTTTCCAATCGGCTTTCTATCATTCCACCGGTTTTCATTTCGACCTGTGGGAGGCGGATTTCAAAAAGTATCTGCGTGAAAGATATATCTTCCTTTTCTGGTTCACAGATCTGCCAATTTTCTGGACTGCAATGGTTGTGATCTTTATCTTAGCGTATCTTTTGAAGCGCCGACAGGCTAAGAAAAAGGCTGAGGAATGGGAGAAGACCGAGAATTACGATTATTTTGACTATGGCTCGCCACAAGATTAAGCATTACATAGAATATATCCCGATGATTACAATCCTGACTATCCTGCGGATTATGCCGTACCGGATAGGGGTGGCATTCGGCGGATTTTTAGGTTATGTCGGGTGGCGTATTTTGGGAATAAGAAGACATGTATCACTGGAAAACTTACGAAGGTGTTTCTCCAATGAGTATACCGATAAGGAACTGGATAAGATCGGGCTGGAATCATATCGCAATTTCGGGCGTTCCATGCTGGAGTACGCATTGATCACCAAACTGCGCAATGGGAAGATAGCAAAATATGTTCGGATAGAAAATCGGGAAAACTTCGATGCTGTGATCGGCGAAGGGAAAGGATGTATCGGTGTAACCGGACATTTCGGAAGCTGGGAGGCAGCTGGGGCGATACTGAGTCACTACTGGCATGGATGGATCGATTTTCTGGTCGGTGAGCAGCACAATCTCCTGGTGAATAATCTCATGAATAAGAACCGGCGCTTAATGGGGATAGGAACGATTGAAATGGGTGTTGCCGCCCGGGGAGTATTGAAATCGCTCAAGCAAGGAAAGATGGTGGCTATGCTTTCAGATCAGGATGCGGGTAAGGATGGGGTGGTAATAAAGCTGTTCGGATTACCTGCATCGACCCCCAAGGGACCGGCAGCATTTGCCCTTAAGGCGAATGTACCGCTGGTCATGGGCACTATTATCAGGGAAAAAGGCGCCCACCATCGTTTCATTTGTGAGAAACCGGTGGAGGCGGAATCAACCGGAGACAAAGAGGAGGATATTAAAAGGATGACTCAAGCTTATACAAATCTGCTTGAGAAATATATCAGGAAGTACCCGGATCATTGGTTCTGGGCGCACAGGAGATTCAAATCAACGCTTAAATAGCTATTGACAATGCGGTATCCCGCGGCTATTGCGGTTTTATTTTTAATTTTGGGAATTCTGGGGGCATATTACCTGCCGATTGCGGTGGAGATACCGATCGTAATCTGTGGATTGGCATTGGCTGCTGCAGCTTCCGCTTATTATTTTTCACATCAAAAATTACTGTTGGTATCGGCGCTAATCGCGCTGGTCAGTTTTGGGTACTTTCGCAGCCTGTCGGTGACCGAATTCCGCCCGTCCAATCATATCTCAAATTTTACATTGTTGAATGAGAAGGTAGAGGTTAGGGGGGAGATAATCCGCGAACCGGATATAAGGGATTATCATACCTATCTTACCATAACCTCAGACAGCCTTAGAGTGGACAGTATTCGGCTGCCGGTCACCGGACGGATGTTAATTAAAATCTCTCCCGCGACTAATATCTTTCGCTATGGGGATTATATTAAAGTTCATGGTTACCTGAACGATCCTCCGCGTCCGGGCAATCCGCATTTGTTCGATTACCGCGGATATCTTTCGCGCAAAGGGATATTCGCATACACATCTGTAAAAGCGGAACATAGCGTTAAGATTTTGAAACTGTCCGATGAAACCGGATTTATATCAGACATTGTGCAGCCTATCAGGCATTATTTGCTGGATATTTTTTCAAAGCTCCCCACAGAAGCACATGGTGCGCTATTGGCAGGATTCCTGCTTGGCGAGAGACGAGGGATACCTGAGGAGATTCAGGATGATTTTATCGCCTCGGGGACAATGCACCTTTTAGCGGTTTCCGGCTCCAATGTAGCTCTGATTCTCGGCATATATGGTTTCGTGATGTTCTGGATTCCGGTTTCCAAGAAGTGGAAACTGCTCGGAAGTATTCCGGTGATAATAATCTTCAGTTTCATCACGAATAATGAGCCTTCGGTAGTCAGAGCCTCCATAATGGCGATAATCGTAATATTAGCTTTTTTAATGAAGAGGCGGCGGGATCTTGTCAACGGGATCTGCGTAGCGGGATTCTTTATTCTGCTGGTATCGCCCTTATGGCTTTTTGATGTCGGTTTTCAGCTATCGTTTGCCGCTGTAATCGGAATAGTTTTGTACACGGAATCCCATATCTATAATACCGGGCGGACACGAAATATATATGGTTGGGTCAAGAAGTTTATCATACATGGATTTTTCATCAGCAGTGTCGCTTTCCTTTTCACGGCGCCGATTATCGCCTATAATTTTAACCGAATCGCTGCCTATTCTATAATAGCTAACATCCCAGCTGCGATAATAATATCAGCGGTAACCGCCACGGGAGCGGCTGCGGTGTTACTCTATCCGATCGGGGGGTTCGTCAGGGAGAGTCTGCTCTTAATAGTTGACTGGATGGTCGGACTGATGAGGTTGACAGCTAACTTTTTCTCCGATTTACCCTATGCCAGCCCCTCGGTGATATCCCCGGATCATCTTACTATCATAGCGGTTTATTCCGGATTGATGTTTTTGATGACATTCCGCTGGAATCTAAGGGCAAGCAAGGTATTTTTCTTTGTGATGTTGCTTTTTCTTAATATCAAGATATGGAGCGGAATTCCTTTGTTTGAGCCAGAGCGGTACCAAATCGAGTTTCTTGATACTGATTTCTCCGAGTCTCTGTTAATTTATTCCGAAAACGGCGAAAACAGCCTTTTATACTCCGGCGACGAACGGACGCATAGCGACCTGGGAGAACATTCCTTAATTCCGTATTTTCTCAAAATCGGTATTAGCAATTTCGATAATCTTTTCCTGGTGAAAACTGATTCCTCAGCCATAAAGGGACTGGGAGATGCTATTCGTTCCGACTTCTTCAGACGAATATTTTTGCCGGATAACCCGTCTCTGGTGACAACAATAAAGGAGTTACAATTCCATGGAAGCATTATCAGGTTCAAACCGGAAGATGTTATAACCTTAAACGATGATGTTAAGCATGTTATTCTTTTTCCCGATATAAGTTTAAGAGAGAATTCGGAGGTGAAAAACTATCCGATTCTTATAAATATTGAAGGGCAAGAAATATTGTTTCTTGGCGACACAAATTTGAAAACCATCGTTCCGGCATTGGAATCAGTAGATATCATACAGGTTACAAAAAGCGGCGTGGCTCGCTACGACCATGATTTCGAAAATATCAATACGACGATAGTAGTCAGCGGTGAACCATTCAGATATTGGAAGGAAGCGTATCCGATTGACAACAAGCCCGATAGCGGCATTTATGAAATAGTCAATCATGGGGCTGTAAGATTCGCAATTAGTGAGTCCGGAATAGCTTATTTTCCCAATTAATTATGCAGGGCATTGTCAAAAACACGGGCGGCAGTTTTGGAGGAAACCTTGATTCGGTACCCCTTCTTGACGTCTTCCAGCTACTTTTCGGGGGGAAAAAGACCGGAATGCTGGAGATAATCAGCGGGGAGACCAAAAAGAGGGTATATTTGAAATCCGGGATGATTGCAGCTGCGGAATCATCCGAAGATAAGGACTTGCTGGGGAAGATACTAATTAAACGAGGTCGCCTGTCTAAGCCGGAACTGGCTAAAGCATTACGGCTTCACCGTAAATCCGGCAAAATCTTAGGGAAGGTTTTAATTGAAATGAACCTTTTCTCCGATGCCGAGGTTAACGCCGCTCTCAAGTCGCAGGTGGAAGAGATTATCTACGGGATGTTCGGACTGGAATCCGGCGAATTCGTTTTTCACGAGGGCAAAGGCGCCGTAAAACCGGAACTCGACGCTCCGTTAAATCCGATGAATGTAATAATGGAGGCTACCAGGCGGTTGGACGAATGGAGCGAGATCGAAGATAAATTGCCTCCATTGAATGCGATTATCGTGGGGAATATTGAGGATTTTGTCGGGGAGGAGATTCGAATCAGCAAAGAGGAATTTCAAATTCTACTTCTTATCGATGGTAAAAAACCGTTTCGCAAAGTTCTTTCCGAAAGCATTTATGACAGGTTTATCACGGCAAAAACGATACACCGGTTTATTTCCATGGGATTGCTCAAGTGTGAAAAGATGGAAAAGGAGCTGCCGGTCAGCGGTATCGACCGCAATACGATTTTGCAAGATTTGGTGAAATTGCACAAAGATGTTTATGAGGTGGTGAGCTCGTTATACGTTGAACTTATGAATGAAGCCGGCAGGAATATCCTCAGCAGCATATATAAACAATGCAAGACGGAGTACACGGTGTTGGATCGCTTTTCAAACAAGGCTAATCGCGGAATCGAATATGAGAGTATCTGCGAATCGGCTAAGTCCTTGCCGGAGGATGCTATTCTTCATAAGCTTGGCGTCTCCCTGTATGCGCTTTCGGAATCATATCTGCTATCGATCAAGGATTACCTGGGAGTCATCTGGTTTGAGAGAGCGATATCGAGGCTGAGGAAGCGGATTTTAGGCTACTATGAGAACCGTAAACAACAACTTGCCGAGTTCGGTTTGGATGAAGAGGTTTTCAAACTCCTACATCTTAGTTAACGGGCATTTGGGGATCGGATGAAATTCAAATCATTACAGATAATATTCATTATGCTGGTCACCTGTGCCGTTGTCTTCAGTCCGTCGACAGTTTGGGCAGAGGTCGAGTCAGGATCAGGTTCCCCGATAACTTATGATCTCCTTTGGTTATTGATTAGCGGCGCCGGATTGTATTATTCATTCAAAATTGTTCGCGCCTTCCGGAAGGGGAAACTTGCGCTTCCCTGGAGTTTAATCACTGCTGCATTTGCGGTGTTCGCACTATCATCTATCATGTCACTTGGTGTAAGAGCGCGAATATTTGATGTTGATTTGAGTTATCACTCATCATTGCAGCTCCTTGGCTTGCTGATATTTCTTGCTGCAGGATTCTTTTATAAACGTTTAACGCTGGGTGGTAAATGAATTTTTCATCCGATGAATTGGAACTCAGAATTGAGAAATGCAAAAAAGTGCTCAATTCGGACGCTAATTCTCAGGTATTTGCCGCATTAGCGGACTGTTACCGCAAGAAGGGCGAGTTGGAACTGGCGCTGGATGTGTGCTCGAAGGGGCTTCAACTACATCCGGATTACGGCTCAGGCCATTTTGTGATGTCCAAGATTTTGTTTGACATGGGTAATTTCAAGGAAGCTTACGAAGAACTGCTGCGGGCAAAAAGCTGTGATAAGCCGACTTACAGCATGGAGATATTCGAATGTAAGCTGATGGTCGAAATGGGGAACCTCTCCAAAGCCCAAAGTAAGCTCAGAGAACTGCGGGAGCGGGATCCATCCAATTCTCAAATCATTGCAATTACAGAGACCATCAAAAAGGATATGCATAAAGCAGTTGGTGAAAAACAGACAGCCAATGCAAAGCCCGATATCCGCAAGGAAACGATAAACCAAACTGCAGTTTCTGCCGATAATTCAAAAGATAGAACCGGTATTGAAAAATTGATTGCATTCCTCAATTCATTTCCGAATCTGGTCGGTTTTGCGGTCGTGGAGAACTCGGATAAGTTAGTAACCGCCTCCGGATTTGGGGATGAGTCCAAACCGGATGAGAAACAGGTGAGTGAAATGCTGACAACAATTAATGAGAATCTCCGGAAGGTTGGTTTGGGAGAGATGCGGAACTGCCTGATTGAAACAAAACTTCATAACCTGATATTCAGAGAATTTGATAATTATAAGGTTATTATCAGAGCCGAAAAATCATTCAGCCTGGGACTGCTTAATCTCAGGTTATCGAAAATCATGGCGAATTTGCATGGCTGAAAAAGACCTCATAGATTCCAACGATATACTGAAATTATCAATAATCGCGCTGACGTTGGGGGTTCTGCTATCCTTTCTCTACCCTAACGGAGCGGAATGGAAACTCCCCTTGCCCATAGTATTTGTAATTATTTTGGAAGTCTTTTATTATACCTTAATTGTGTCATTATTTGATGACAGCACTGACTTTATGGAGCATCTGTTTTACGCTGTCGGCTGTTTCATTTTCCGTATTGTTAGTTCAATGGTCTTTGCGGCGGCAATAACAACCGCTCGGGAAATTCCGTTCGGCATATCACTCGGTTTAGGCGTAGCATACTACGTACCCCACGTTTTTGTAAGTGTTTTGATTGCTCCATGGGTTCTGCTGACATTCATAAAAGAACATCACAAGGATGCTATCCGGGCGATAAAGGAGAAATCTCGACGGAAATCACAATCTACTCAAAAACCGCGCATGGCTGCAGCTGCCAGGACAAATAGCCGAGTGTTAGATCCCTTAATAGAACATAAAAACCTTAAAACCGGTTTTGCAGGAATCCTTGATTATATCGTGGAATACGGGGGGGTAAGCGGTTGTTTCCTTCTCAGCAAAGAAGGATTAATTATCGAGCAGAGAAGCGCCTTAGATGACGATATTGATAAAACAACAGCCTATATGGCGGAGATATATAATCTAAATCAGCAGATAAGCTCTAAGTTAGTCCGCAACGAGATCGAGCGGTTGGAGATAACTGCAGGTAATGAAAGGATCGGCATTTATTCTGTCATGGATATCCTGTTGGTGATAATATCCAGCAGTAAGACCGATGAACTGCTCAGGGTCAGAATAGTTCAAGCGTTGGATATGCTCGAAAGGACGATAGCGATAAAATATCGCGCGAAGGAGCAGGTGGTTGCTTTTAACGACTAATGAGGTATTGAAATGTATGAGATTCTAAGCGAATTGAACAAAACGCAGGGCGTTCGGGGCAGTATGATAGTAGGCGAGGATGGAATAATCGTAGCTGCTGAGATCGGAGACGAGTTCGAAGATGATACTGTGGGAGCATTGGCGGCGTCAATTATCTCATCGGTCAAGAAGGCTCTGTCTCGTTTGCACGAGGGTTCGATGAAACAGGTTATGATAGAAGCTGATAACGGGAAAATCTTTTTGGCGGAATGCCCTATCGGCATTTTAGCAGTGTTAACGGGGATAGATATCAATATCGGACTGATAAGACTTGAAATAAAATCGGCATTGGAGAAAATGCAGAGCGTTCCGGTAATGTCAAACCAATAGCCAACTTAGGATCATGATATGGTTACAATAAACTATGCGTTCAAAGAAGTAGTATGCAAGATCGTTTACTACGGACCCGGATTATCCGGAAAGACCACAAACCTGCAATGGGTATTCGAGAAGATACCTTCGCAGTCACGCGGAGAGTTGATTTCATTAGCTACGGAAACAGACCGCACCTTATATTTTGATTTCTTACCGATAAATCTCGGAACGATTCATGGTTTAGCGACCAAATTTCAATTATACACGGTTCCGGGGCAGGTATTTTACAATGCGACCAGAAAACTGGTTTTAAGGGGTGTCGATGGAATAGTATTCGTAGCTGACTCACAACTGGCAAAGATGGACGAAAACCTCGAAAGCTTGAATAACCTAAAGGAGAATCTAAAGGAGTACGGATACAACCTGGAAGATATACCTTTCGTCCTGCAGTACAACAAGCGCGATCTGAACGATATCGCCGAAATCGAGCAGCTGCAGCAAGCTTTAAACAAATGTGGCCTACCATATTTTGAGGCTGTCGCCTGCCAGGGGAGGGGAGTCTTCGATACACTAAAATCAATCTGCAAATTGGTTCTCGATAAAGCCCGATCCCAATCCTCCGAACAGGTCTCAAAACCGGAGCCGGTTGCGGTTGCGAAGGACTCCGTCAATGCAAAAACGGAACCTGGAGCGGCTAAGCAAAGAGAAGGTTCGACAACATCATTCGGCGCAACTGAATTCGCCTCAGGCGTTACCGTGATGAATACCGATGAAGAGAAGAATGCGGAGGAAACCGAAGAGGCAGATAGGAGCGACGGTTCGGATTCCATTGAAATACAACGGTTTGATAGAGAAATTGACGATTTTAGCACAGACGGTATAAAAACCGACGAGCAGAACGACGACGAGGCGCAATTGGATGGCCATATTTCTAAGGTTCAGGAACATAATATTGATGAAGATATCAAAGGTAACGATAGCAGCGATATCGATAAGCGCGATGCGGTTGAGAAGGCGAAACCGGCGAAACCCTTTATCCCCGGGTTCGACATAGATGAGGCTAATTCCGAGGGTGTCGACGCACAACCGGGCGATCAGACGGCCGGTTCCTCGCAGGATGAATCAGAGATTCAGGATGAAACGACAAGAATCAAGACAACCACGCCGGAATCCAAGCCCAAACAGCATCCGGCGGTTAAGCCTGATGAATATGAAGAACCTAACATTGAACAAACGTCAGATAAGCGAGAATCATTCAAGGACGAATCCCGGGATAAATCCGATGATGCGGAACATCAAGAGCAATTATCCCATACTGATATTGATTTAAAGAGCGAAGATGAGTCAGCAAGGAGCAATTCAGCATTGAATAAACCGACTATGAGGGGTATGTCTAAAGTGAAGCAGAAAGGTAAGAAAAAGTTTTCATTATTTGGTTGGCTCAAACGGCTCGGACGGAAATAAGGAGGGCATATAAGTGGATCAGGAAAGACAGGTTTTCTACGAATCCGATATAAAGCAGGTTGATAAATTACTATCCAAGCTGATTACGGAGGCAGAGGCGAAGTGCGCCCTTCTGGTGGATAAAGACGGCAGGCTGGTTACCAGGCAGGGATTCACCAATACGCTGGATACGACCGCATTAGGCGCCCTGCTTGCCGGCAGTTTTGCGTCCACCAAGGAAATTGCGCATCTGGTGGGGGAACCGGAATTCTCGGTACTGTTTCATCAAGGCAAGAAAGACCATATTCATATCAACCTGGTTGGGGAGAGATCGATCTTGGTGGTTATCTTCGATGATCGCACCACCATCGGAATGGTGAGACTGTATTCCAAGGATGTTACCGCAAGAATTCTCGAGATGCTTGAGAATATGTCCGGGGATGAGCCTCACGAAAAGGTAGATGACGAGTTCACCTCCCTCGCTGAAGATAAATTAAATGACATTTTCAAAGAATAATCGTCTTTCAGGTGGATTGAATGCAGGATTCTTCTTCTCAAACCCCCAACATCGAATTAGGCGAGCTGCTTCTTAAAGCCGGTATAATAAACCAGGATCAGCTCAAAGAGGCTTTGCGGCGTCATAGGGGGGGCGAAGGCAAGATTCCTCAGATACTGGTCACAATGGGCGCAATCAAAGACGAGGAATCTATAAGCAAATTCGTCGGTAAGCAGCTTAATATCGGCGCGCTCCGTCTCTCCGATGTGGAGCTGAACCCGGAGATCGTTAAGCTTATTCCTCAGGATATCGCCCGAAAGTTCAATGTAATTGCGGTTTCCAAACTCGGCAGGACCTTAGTGGTCGCTATATCCGATCCGAATAATATCTACGTATTAGACGCCCTCAAATTTATAACCGGTCATACCATACAACCGGTTATTTCGCCCGAAGAATCAATTATCAACGCTATTGATTCCTATTATTCCGATCAGAGCGGATTGAACGAAGTGCTCAAGGGCCTGGATGACGGTGAAATCGAGCTGGTGGAGTCCGACGATGAGCCTGCTGATTTAGAGCTGCAGCAGATGGTTCAGGATAAACCGTTGGTCAAGCTGGTGGATTCCATCATAGCGGATGCTATTAAAAGGCAAGCGTCGGATATTCATCTGGAATGCTACGAAAAGAGAATAAGAGTCCGTTTCAGGATAGATGGGGAACTGCAGGAGATGGCGCCGATTCCGTTCAAGTACCGGGCGGCGATAATCTCTCGGATCAAGATCATGTCTGATCTGGACATATCCGAACGAAGACTGCCCCAGGACGGTCGAATTAAGGTGAAAATGCAGGATCGCCCTATCGATCTCCGTGTATCGGTTTTGCCCACTATTTTCGGTGAAAAAGTCGTTATGCGTTTGCTTGATCCGAAAGGACTGATGATTGATATGACCAAACTCGGGTTTCCGGATTTGGCTCTGAAAAATTTTCAGGACGCTATATCGCTGCCGTATGGGATCATACTGGTCACCGGACCTACCGGCTCCGGTAAGACCACGACTCTATATTCGGCGCTCAAAACACTAAACACTATCAATGTCAATATCATGACCGCCGAAGACCCGGTTGAATTCAATTTTGACGGGATAAATCAGGTTGCGGTCAGAAGCGATATAGGCCTGACCTTCGCCGCTGCTTTGAGGTCATTTCTGCGTCAGGATCCCGATATCGTCATGGTTGGGGAAATCCGCGACGAGGAAACCGGCGAGATCGCTATCAAAGCTGCATTAACCGGTCACCTGGTGTTTTCGACCTTACACACGAACGACGCCCCGTCGACAATTCTTCGTCTGATCGATATGGGTATTCCGGATTATTTAGTCGCATCCGCGTGCAAATTAATCATGGCGCAGAGGATGGTTCGCAGGATTTGCACCTCGTGTAAGTATGAACTAAAGGAGAAACCGAAAGGATTACTAAAGCTGGGACTAACCGAAGAAGAGATCGATAAAATGACCATCTATGCGGGTAGGGGGTGCAAAGAGTGTAACGGTAGCGGACACAAAGGAAGAACAGGGCTATTTGAAGTGATGCCTATAAGTAATGAAATCGAAAGATTGATTGTGAATAAAGGATCAACTATGGATATCAGGCAACAGGCGATTAAGGAAGGTATGGTTCCGCTGAGGCGGGCGGGGATAGAAAAAATCGTAAAAGGGATTGTATCCTGGGAGGAAGTGTTAGGGGAGACGGCCAGCTAAGCCCGCTGGCATTTAGGTCGATAACGTTAAAAAAGGAATCGAGATAGGGAAATGGTCAGTTTACAGGAACTTCTGAAGATAATGGTGGATAAAAAGGCGTCCGACCTTCACATTACGGTCGGTACCCCGCCTCAGCTTCGAGTCGATGGGAAGTTGGTGAAGCTTGATTCGGATCGGTTGACACCGGAGGAAACAAGACGTCTTGCTTACAGCATTATGAATGATAAGCAAAAGCTGCTGTTCGAACGTCAATCGGAATTGGATTTATCCTTCGGGATAGAAAACCTGTCCAGATTCAGATCCAACATCTACATGCAGCGCGGTAACGTAGCTATGGCTATAAGGCAAATACCCTTTGAATTAATGACATTCGATGAACTTGGTTTGCCGAAAGTTGTTTCGGAATTAGCTAATCTGCCGCGAGGTTTAGTTTTGGTTACAGGTCCGACCGGTTCCGGTAAATCCACGACATTAGCGGCGATTATCGACAAAATTAACAAGGAACGCAATGAACATATCATAACCGTTGAAGATCCGATCGAATTCCTGCATCGCCATAACGGCTGTTTGGTTAACCAGCGGGAAGTTTATGCTGATACGCAATCATTCGCCAGCGCCTTGAAATACGCCATGCGGCAGGATCCCGACGTTGTACTCATCGGCGAGTTGCGCGATTTGGAAACGATGCAGTCTGCGCTGACTATTTCCGAAACCGGACATCTGGCATTCGCCACTCTGCACACCAATTCATGCGCGGAATCGATCAACCGAATTGTTGATGTTTTCCCGACCAGTCAGCAAGAGCAGGTGAGAGTTCAGTTATCATTCTGTTTACAAGCCGTAATTGCGCAGCAGTTAATCCCGAAAGTTGGCGGAGGACGGGTGATGGCGCTGGAGGTCTTGGTGTGCACGCCGGCTATCCGAGCCGTCATTCGAGATGATAAGATACATCAAGTCTACAGTTTGATGCAAGCCGGTCAGAAATATGGGATGAAAACGATGAACCAGTCCCTCTTCGATTTATTCAACCAGCGGAAAATAACTCTGAATGACGCTCTGATGAGGAGCGCCAATCCGGTTGAATTAAACGAAATGATAACCAGAAACTCAGCAAAGCAGCAAACAGCGACCGCACAGAAAGTCAGGAGCTAAAATTTGCCGTTATTCGAATACAAAGGAAAAACAGTTGCGGGAGCGGCGGTATCCGGCACTCTCAGCGCTAAAAACCGTCAAGAATTGGAACGGTTGCTCAGGCGTCGGAGGATATTGGTAACAGAGGTAACTAAAAAGCCGTCCCAGATAAATATCAATATCGGCAAGAAAAGGATAAAGAAAATCGATATTTCTCGTTTCACCCGGCAATTCGCCACCATGATTTCAGCAGGATTGCCTATGGTGCAGTGTCTCGAGATACTCGCCAAGCAGTCGGAAAATCCCGAGATGCGCAAAGTAATCGAGGAGGTTAAAGAGGGCGTTCAGGGCGGCGCAACTTTATCCGATGCTCTTTCCAAGCACAAAAATGCTTTCGATGAACTTTATGTGAATATGGTCGAAGCAGGCGAGATTGGCGGCGCTCTTGACACCATATTGGTGAGATTAGCGGCATTCAGGGAGAAAGCTGATGCTCTTGTGAGGAAAGTCAAGGGCGCGATGGTATATCCTATCGTGGTGTTAATCGTTGCACTCGGCGTAACCATCGGGATGCTGACATTTATCGTTCCGGTTTTCGCTAAAATGTTTACTGGTTTGGGCACCGAATTACCCGCGCCCACACAAATCATATTGACCATTAGCGATACGCTGAAAGCGAACTTTTTGAATATAATAGTCGCGACTGTGGCTCTTGTAATCCTTGTTAAATGGTATAGCAGAAAACCGAAGGGTAGGCTTAATATCGATAAAGCAAAGCTTAAAATACCCTTGATCGGCGACCTGACAAGAAAGAGCTCCATCTCCCGCTTTACTCGTACTCTGGGAACACTACTCTCCTCCGGCGTATCCATTTTGGACGCCTTGGAGATCACCGGTAAGACCGCCGGTAACATGGTGGTTCGAAACGCAATAAAAAAGTCCGTGATTTCGATAGCCGAAGGTGAAACAATTACGGCTCCTCTTAAAGAATCAGGCGTATTCCCGCCGATGGTAATACAGATGATATCCGTTGGCGAGAAAACCGGCGGGCTTGATGATATGCTCGGCAAAATCGCGGATTTCTACGATGAAGAAGTGGATGCTGCGGTTGCGGCGCTCACATCGGTCATTGAGCCGATAATAATCGTATTCCTGGGAGTGGTAATGGGCGGAATTCTTATCGCTATGTACTTACCGATGTTCGACATTATCGGCAAAATCGGGTAGCTGTGAATTCCGTGTGAATACTAATCCGGATGATTCAAGTATGAAAAAGACAAAAATCTCCGGATCGGACAATCTTACTTTACTTCTCTTACCGAGATTTATCACATTCCTTTTCCTCTTCGGCGGCTCGATGTTCCTTCTGCAGTCGCCGCGATTTATATTCGAACTATTAGTTTTATATGCCACTGCAGCCTTCGCCTACTTAGCGCTGCTGCTCATAAAAAAGGACTCCGAGCGGATATTCCTGAGAAGAGCGCTTTTCTTTCATATTTTGCTGGAAGTCATCATAGCCGGTATTATGATATATCATTCCGGGGGATATTCCAGCCCATTGATCCTGTTGTATATTCTTAGTATCGCTTCCGCTTCGATGATTTTCCAGATCCGCGGTGCGCTTTCTATCTCTCTGGCAGCATCCGTCTCATATATCGTATCGATATATCTTCATATCGAAAAACTGTTTTGGAGTACGGCGAGTAGTTCCTTAAAAGCCATATTCTATGAGCATGCTGACCTGTTTTTCTCGGTATCCATTAATATTATTTTATTCACCATTGTTGCGCTCATCAGCGGATTTGTCGCTCAGAGGCTGAAGGATAGGGGAGACCTCCTTAAAACCACCGAAGAGGAACTGAAAAAAGCGCATTTGGTTACATCCGATATTCTCGATGGCATGTACAGCGGGCTTATCTGTATCGATTACTCCCGGGAAATCCTCATGCTGAATAGGGCGGCGAAGGAATTATTCGGCTGGAATCCTGCAAACCAAGTAAGTGGTACGGTTGATGACGTTTTCACCGGAGGGCTGAAATCGCTTGCAGGTTTTCTCATACAAGCGATTACAAAAGCCGATTCATTACAGAGCAGCGAAATTAGCTTAGAGACGGATAATGGCATCAAAATCCCAATCGCAATCAACACATCCCCGCTATCCGGTTCCGATGGTAAACCGCGAGGATTGATAGCGGTATTCCATGATCTTACTGAGTTCAAAGAACTGCAGGAACAGCTTCGCCTTAAAGACCAGCTTGCTGCTGTTGGACAGCTATCGGCAGGTATAGCGCATGAGATTCGCAATCCTTTGACATCCATATCCGGTTCGGTGGAGATACTAAGAGATGAATTGGAGCTAAACGAGATAAATCAGAGATTGATGGATATTATAGTAAAGGAATCCGGGCGCCTTGAACGAATTGTGAATGAGTTCCTGCAATATGCCCGAATTCAGCGTTCTGATTCAAGACCGGTCAAAGTTGTTGAGGTCTTGGATGACGCTTTAGATAGTATTACTAACAGCGATGTTTTTAGAAATAAAGTCAGAATTACCAATAAGCTGCCCGAAGATTGTCAAGTCTCAGCAGACAAAGAAAAGCTCAAGCAAGTTTTGATTCACCTTTTGGGGAATGCTTTAGAATCCATCGAAGATGACAATGGTTTGATTTCTATTGAAACCCGATTCAGTCCGGACGGGATTAGCTACACAACCACCGGGGATTTCAATATGCCTGTGCGCAAGTTGAACGATACGGAACTTCAAGAACTGATGAACTCCGGCAAATACTCCCATATCTGTATCAAAGATAATGGTAAGGGAATACCAGAGGAAATAATTGAGAAAATCTCCCAACCGTTTTACTCTACCCGTTCGGGCGGAACCGGGATGGGTCTGGCGATTGTTCATAAGTTAGTGGATTCCATGGATGGGAAAGTGCTATTCACAAGCGGCGTTAACTCTGGTTCGGAATTTGTTATAGTTCTTAAAAACGCGGAAGTTGCCAATGCTTCGGATGTAAACCCTTCAAAATCACCCGCTGAATTCCATAAATAAAATACTATCGGAAAAACTACCAA
Source organism: uncultured Ignavibacteria bacterium (assembly GCA_964563085.1). Classification (GTDB taxonomy): domain Bacteria; phylum Zixibacteria; class MSB-5A5; order UM-FILTER-46-8; family UM-FILTER-46-8; genus WJIR01. The sequence continues at coordinate 59,110 of CAZLVS010000005.1, forward strand.
AAAACACTTGACAACTGTATATGCGTGCAGCATTATATGTGCAGTAGTTCGGCTTAATTTTTGGAGGAAGTATGGGTAAAGACCTAACCGCCCGGCAGAAAGAAGTTTACGATTTTATCTACGATAGTATCGTTTCAAATGGACTTCCGCCCACAATCAGGGAGATAGGCGCTAAATTCGGGATGTCATCCACCAATGCGGTGCGGGATGTGCTGAATGCAATCGAGAGAAAAGGTTTTATTCGTCGCCGGGGTGGTATTTCCCGCGGCATCGAGTTGACCACGCCGGTAGCGACCGATCACGTCAGCGTTCCGCTTGTCGGCAGAATCGCCGCCGGCGCTCCTATCACCGCGGCGGAGAATATCGAAGATTCATTCGCGGTGGACAGGAGTTTTGTCCCCGGCGGAGATGTGTTTTCACTTCGTGTTCAGGGCGATAGTATGATAGACGCCGGTATAAATGACGGCGATATTGTCCTGGTGCAAAAGCAGAATACCGCTAACAAGGGAGAGATTATCGTGGCGGTAATCGGCGATGAAGCGACGGTAAAGAGGTTTTTCCCGGAACGCAAAAGAATCCGCCTGGAGCCGGCGAATGCTGACTACGGACCGATCGTTGTGGAGAAAGACTCCCCCGGTTTCTATATAGCCGGGAAAGTGATCGGGTTGATGCGCAGGATGTGATCGGTGGATTCACAATTTAATCGGCAGCCGAAGGCTCGCACTTCGCCTGTCATTGCGAGAGCGCGGCGACGAAGCAATCCATTGGCATTTTAAAGCAGCAGGTCGGGTTCCGAAGCGAATGTAACGAGCGAAGAAACCCGACACACTTACTTCGACCTACCATATACAAAATCATTGCAAAAGCGCTTATCATTTTTTACTATTACACTGAGCAAATTAGAATGGGAAATAAGGAATTTGAGGAATAGATATGAGTCGTCGCGCTGTTATAACCGGTCTGGGGGCAATTACCGCGGTCGGAAAAAATGTAAAAGAGATGTGGGAAAATCTTCTCGCCGGAAAATCCGGCTCGGGAACCGTCACCAAATTCGACGCATCCCCGTTTCCCACACAGGTCGCCTGCGAGATTAAGGACTATGATCCGGCCGACTATTTCTCCAGCAAGGAACTGCGCCACCTCGATCCTTTCGAGCAATACGCGCTTATCGCCGCCGAGGAAGCATTAAGCGACAGCGGCGTGATGGACGGAATTGACCTGGAGAGAACCGGCGTGATAATCGGCACCAGTATCGGGGGGATAACAGCGCTCACCGAGCAGTACGAAATACTCTTAGAGCAGGGACCGCGCAAGGTATCAACCTATCTTATGCCGATGATGGTCACCAACATGGCGGCGGGATTCGTGGGATTGAAGTACGGATTTATGGGACCGAACCTTTGCACAACATCGGCATGCGCAGGCGGCGCTCATGCTATCGAGGAAGCGTACCGGTCGATCCAGAGGGGAGAGGCTGACGTTTTCGTGGCGGGCGGCGCTGAGATGACCACGCTTCCATACGCTTTTTCCGGATTCTGCAAGGTTCGCGCCATGACCACCAACAACGATGACCCCGAACATGCCTGCAAGCCTTTCGATAAGAATCGGGATGGATTCGTGATCGGAGAGGGTGCGGGACTTTTGATAGTCGAGGAACTGGAATGCGCTAAGAAGAGAGGGGCAAAGATCTACGCTGAGATAGTCGGCGCAGGGCGTTCTCTGGATGCGTACCACATGTTGGCGCCCCATCCCGAAGGCAAAGGAGCGGCGCTGGCTATAAGTGCCGCGCTGAAAGATGCGGGTATTTCTCCGGATAAGATTGATTATATCAACAGCCACGGTACCGCAACCCCGTTAGGCGATGCCTCGGAAACAAGAGGTTTCAAAACCGTATTCGGCGATCATGCGTATAATCTGACGATAAATGCAACCAAATCGATGATCGGCCACTTGATCGGCGGCGCGGGGGGAGCCGAGGGAGTTGTGACGGCATTATCGATGCGGGACAATCTCATTCATCCAACCATAAATTTTGATACTCCCGATCCGGACTGTGATCTGGATTATTCCTTCAATAAAGTGACCGAGAGAACTATAAATTATGCGCTGTCCGATTCGCTCGGTTTCGGCGGTCATAATGCTGTTTTGATATTTAAGAAATTTGAGGGGTAAGCTCTATATTGGCGGTCGATTCTAAAATATGCTAATAGCAGTACTGCGGCTCCCAGCCATCAATCCCATCTTGGAGCAGTTCGAAGAAATGCCATACGCTGCAGTAATCATCACCGGGACCAAACCAGTCTTTTGAGCGTCGGGTAAGTTTGCCATCCTCCAATTTGGAAAACACCGAATAGCCGGGCATATAGCGGCCATTTTTATCCTGAAATCCCATGTCTTTGGAAAAGCTGCTATCTTTGCATGAAACAACCTTAAATTTCCATCCCCTACCGTTTGCAAATTCCTGCTGAAGTTCGGGGTCATCAGGAGAGGTCACAACAAATGCAGCGCGGCTCTCGAGATGAGGCAAAAGTCCATTGAATCCGTCAGCCCAAAGGGTACAGTATCTACACTCTTTCCCCATATTATGTATAAGAATTAGATCCTTCCTGTTGCCAAACAACTCGGATAACTTCATCCTATTTCCGTACCAGTCCTTAAAATCATAATCCTCCACTTCCTCATTTAACGCATTACGCTTGAGTTCCGCTAAACGTTTCTTCCTCTCGAGAATCTCTTTCTCCAGATTCTCAATCTGCTTTTCCACATTCACCGTATTCATTTCAACTCTCCCCAAAATTAGGTTAATCACTATGAAAACTGACCGGAGCTGATAGTTTGTTCCCCGCTCTTGACTTAAATCAATTCATATCAGTCAAGTTTATATATAATATTGGATAAAGCGAAGAAGGGGGCAAGGCTTTTATATAAGAACTTTGAAAGGAGATGTAACAGATGAGTGAATTAATAAATAATGCAGAGAAGAGGAAAGAACTGCTGAAGCATATGATCAAGCAGCTTCACGAGGGAGCAGCGCCGGATGCCGTGAAAAAGCAATTGGCGAAACTACTGGGCGAGGTACCCTATGATCATGTGGTCCAGGTCGAACAGGAGCTGATAGAGGAGGGGTTACCGCAGGAGGAAATCCTCAAGCTGTGTGATATCCATACTGCCGTTTTAAAGGGAACGCTTACAGAAGAAAAATCGCAGCAAGTTCCCAAAGGTCATCCGGTTCATACTTTCAAACAGGAAAACCGGGCGCTGGGATTCGAACTGGATGCATTGAGCAAATACTATGAGGGGATAAAACAGGCGGATATTAACTCCGATGCAGCCGAAACCTGGGAGCTGATAAGAATCAGGTTCAACAACCTCATGGATGTTGAGAAGCATTATCTCCGGAAAGAAAACCTGCTCTTCCCGTTTTTGGAGAAACATGGAATAACCGGTCCCCCTACAGTGATGTGGGGCAAGCATGATGAGACTCGTGAAAAACTGAAAGCGGCACAGGAGGCTCTCACCCAGGTAGAGGAAATTACAGCAGGGGAAGCGTCGTCAGTGATTGACCTGGTTTTGAAACCGGCAAGCGATTCCATCGATGAAATGATTTATAAAGAAGAAAATATACTTTTTCCCATGTGTCTGGACACCTTACGGGAACCCGAGTGGTACGAGATTTATCGGCAAAGCCCGGAGATAGGTTTCTGTCTGTATGATCCCACCGAGGAATGGAAACCGGAGGAGGTACGCGAGGACTTTAATATAAGCCGGCAGGAACAAAGAATACAACTACCAAGCGGCAGTCTCACTCCCGATGAGCTTAATGCGATGCTTAACACTATTCCGTTTGACCTGACTTTTGTTGACAGGGATGATAATGTCAGATACTTCACTCAGGGCAAGGAAAGAATATTTTCCCGCAGCAGGGCGATACTGGGACGGAAGGTTCAATATTGCCATCCTCCGTCAAGCGTGCATATTGTGGAACAAATACTCAGTGATTTCAAGTCCGGCAAGGAGGATCATTGCGCGTTTTGGATTAATATGAAAGGAAGATTCATACATATTGAATACTATGCGCTGAAGGACAAGAATCAGGACTACCTCGGCGTGCTGGAAGTAAGTCAGGACCTGACCGAGAAACGAAAGCTGGAGGGTGAAAATAGATTGCTTACTTATTCGGATAAGGATGAATGATATGAATAAAGGGAAACTGGATATAACTCCCGAAAGCAAAGTAGGCGCAATTCTCGACGCATATCCTCAACTCGAGGAGGTATTGCTGGAGATATCCCCGGCGTTCTCCAAATTGAAGAATCCGGTGTTGAGAAAAACGGTAGCGAAAGCAGCGAATCTCAGGCAGGTGGCTCAGATCGGAAATATACCATTGGGAGAGCTGATAAACAAGCTGCGAAAGGAAGCCGGATTCGATGAAATGGAAGTGACCAACTCCGAGGGAACCCGGGCTAACGAACCGGAGTGGTTGGAAGAGTTTTCCATAGCTAAGAGTTGGGATGCGCGCCCGGTAATTGAAAGCGGCGAACAGCCGATGTCGAAAGTGTTGAATGAACTTAAGAATCTCGAATCGAATCAGGTATTCGAACTAATCACACCGTTCGTTCCGGCGCCGCTGATCGATATCGCCAGGAAGCGAGATATCGATGTTTCGGTACGTAAAATAGATGACGCAATCGTGAAGACCTATTTTAGGAAACGATAATGCGGAGTAGCCCGACTGCATCCAAATGTGCTGTCGGGCAGCTTCACGCGATGGTCCTTGCCCCGATTGCTTTGGCATGCAGCGAGCCGTAGGTTGGGTTCCGAGTGGAGCGAGAAACCCGACGAACCTACTTGACGATTATCGCGAGTCAATCATGTCGAAACCGCAAGGGTTCCGACCTGAGCTTAGCGCCAGGTCAGGAGACCTGGCGCCGCATCTATCGTATATGAAGACATGGCCATGGCTTCGCCTTGACCATGCCGCTGTTGAAACTAACAAGCAATGCTTATTTTATAAGCGCCATTTTACCAACCGAGGTCTTTCCATCGCCTTGAAAATTGTAGAAATAAATTCCGGCGGATACGGAATTACCGTTCTGATCTTCCCCATTCCAAACAACGCTATGCCTTCCCGCAGTAAATTGCCCGTCAACTAATTGCTTCACCAATTGCCCCTTGATATTGTAAACACCGATATTGACCTGGCTATTAGCCGATAGATCGAAGGTTATAGTTGTCTGCGGATTGAACGGATTCGGATAATTACCGATTAATGCCGTTGTCTTCGGCAATGCCGTCTCCGTATCGCTGATGCCGGTTGAAGCGAGGTCTATATCGGCATTATCATAATCGGTAAACGTAAGTTCAATTCCACCCGGATAACCGGCTTGCTCCTCAAAATCAATGGCGGTCAATTCATACTGACCCGGATTCATATTGAAGAAGCTGTAATAGCCATCTATATCGGAGGCGGTTATGCAAGTATTGCCTTCATCATCGGTTGCGTACAGAACCGCGCCGGGAACCGCTTCTCCATCTTTCTTAACCACACCGCTAATGGCAAAATATCCCGGTGTCCTGTGCGTGAGGGCGAAATCTATACCCTGGGCATCCGGCGTAATCAACTCAGCATCCTGCCAGTTTCGGGCATCATCGTAGAATTCACCGAGGTACATACGAGCATCTGCGCGCACGCGATAAACCAGATCTGACGGCAGCCTTTCAAAGCTGTAATAACCATCATCGTTGGTGAAGGTGAATACCCGAATCACCGGTCTGGGATCATTCTCTCGTGAGCCAAAAGCGATCACCCTTGAAAATATCGGATTGCCTTGTTCTTCATCCACAACTCGACCTGTGATTATACCATCGCCCCCCTCACGCGGCATTAAGGCGAAGTTGATGTCCTCCAACGATCCGCCGTTTTCCAGGAAAACGGAATCGGCGTAGGGGAGAGGATGATAACCTTCTGCGACAGCCGCCAGCCTGTAATATCCCGGGATTAATTCCTCGAAGATATATGAACCGTCTTCGATGGAACGAGTGAATTCTTCAAAAGGAGGAGGACCGAGATGATGCGCGCGAATAGCAGCATCCTCAATCGGTTCGTTGGTCTCCGCATCGGTCACCATGCCTGCTATGCTTCCCATCTCAACCGGAGTCAAGTAAAAATCGATTCCCTCTGCCGGCGAATCGGCGAACACGCCGACGCTATCGGGATAGACTTCGGAAAGGAAGCCATGCGCAACCGCTCTAACATGATAAAATCCCTCAGGAAGCGCATCGAAAATGTAGTATCCATCGCGATGAGTTTCCGTAACCTGGTGTATATGCGGATCCACGATATTAATCGCCATAACGCGCCCATGCCATATCGGACTGTTATCCTCCGCATTATAAACATGACCCGAGAGGTATCCGGTGACGATCGGCTCTAAAACGAGGTCAATCGGACCTACTTCTCCCTCCTCCACCAGAATAGTATCCGGGAATAATGCAGGATAGTATCCGGGCTTTTCTCCGAAAACAGTATATAATCCAGGCGGGAGCCCCATGATTTCGTAATGACCCTCGCGATTGCTGAATGCATGCGCCTGAAAATGCTCCGGTTCAATCATTCTGGCGGTAACACGCACCTCCGGCAGCGGCTCTCCGTTTATTTCATTAAATGTCGCGCCGTAAATCAAGCCGGACGGCGGTTCATGGTGTTCCAGTGTGAAATCGATATGCTCGGTCGGTTCCTCTCCTTCCACCACGAAGATATTCGCCTCCTCCCGCACAGGTTTTTCTTCGTACCATTCCTGGGCGAAGCGGGGAGCGCGAGCGACCGCTATATACTCTCCGTGCGGAACATGTACAAAGAATTCTCCATGTTCATTGGTAATAGCGTGAGCGATCGGATGCGGATTATCCGGTTCAAATGCCTGCACCATAGCGCGCGGAATCGGGCGCGGTTCATCTCTTTGCTCAACCACCACGCCGACAAATCCGGTCTCCGGCTGTTCCATCCTCGGCAGATCGAAGTTGATATCGGTTACAGGGTGTTCCGGATGTACCGGAATAATCTCCGCCTGCTCTCGCTCCGGAACATGGTCAAACCACTGATGCTCATGTCCTTCAGCGAATGACATGAATTGATACTCACCCGTTTCCAACTCTTCAAATCGATAATGACCTCCTTCGCCGGAACGTGTTTCCGCTGCCGGTTCATCGGATTCCGGGAAAAATGCTAAAACAACAGCCCCGGGAAGCGGACGATCTCCTTCGCCGGCAGAACGGACTACTCCGGATACTATTCCCGGTTCGCCTCCCTGATGGCGTTCCAGTAGGAAATTGATATCATCGGTAATTTCATCGGCAAACACCGGTACCGGCTCTGCTTGCTCTCTGTGAGGAACCAGCGGGAACCACTGCGGGTAGAAACCTTCCGCTCTCGCCATTAGCAGATACTGCCCAACCGGAAGCCCTTCAAAGAGGTAGCTCCCGTTTTCCCTTGATTCGACTACACGGAACGGATGGTGATGATTCGGATGAAAAACGCCAACAACCGCTCCGGCAATTGGGAATTCATCCCTGAACGGCGGTTCTTCGCCATGCACGAAACCTGCGATACCGCCGGTCTCCGGCGGATTTCCCGCAGTCAGCAGAAAACCGATATCCACGCCGCCGTTCTCCGGTACTTCCACCACGTCGGCTTCTTCATAGTTCGGTTTGTGATCAAACCATTGCTGTTCGAATCCTTCGGCGTCAGCTCGGAATTTGAATCTCTCCGGGGGCAGTTCCATCTCGAACTCGCCATGCTGATTGGTAATCACATGCTTCACCGGACGGAAACCTTCAGGGGTAAAAGCGACTACCCGGGCGTCCGGTATCGGCTCTCCGTCAACACCTTGAACGCTCCCCCATACATAACCGGCTTTCGCATCCTGCGACTGTGCCAGCGAGAACAGACACAGAAAAGATAAGACAGCGATTAACGACCCTTTTGACAATTTCATTAACAACCTCCTGCGAATTTAAAGTTAGTGGTTTGTGTTCGGTTTACTCTTTAGACAGGGATTAAATGAGAAGGTTTAATGAATACTTAGAAAAAATGACCGATTCCTAATGTTAGTATCCTGAAAATCAGGTTCAATGTTTTTGGGAAGAGAACAATGGAACATTAATCAGTGTTTTAACGCTGATTAGCGAATAATATTCTATAATTGACGCACAATATAAGCAATAGATAAGAAAATAGATAAAAAAATATTGACAAGATAATGCTAATTTCATAACATCAATTGCTCAATTCGGGGCGTAGCGCAGTCTGGTAGCGCGCACGGTTCGGGTCCGTGAAGTCGGAGGTTCAAATCCTCTCGCCCCGATTAAATCTCTATTGGGTAGTTAATGAATTCACGTATCGAAGCAAAATTCTGTGGTTTATGGGTATTTCTGAACAAGTAGATTATCCGGTATTATTACCGTTTTCTCAATGGAAACGTCCCTATATTCTGTTCTTGCTTTTTATTATTGTGAATCTGTTTGCTTTTACTCAGCTCCGGGAAGGTTCTTTGTTGTGTCAATTGTTAGGCTGCGATAAACCTCCTGAACTGATTGTTGCTCTTGGGATAATCCTGTATTTTGTATCCGCTCTTGTCATGTTAGATGAGTTATTATCTCGGAGAGATATCTACTGCTGCTCCAAATGTGGCTACCGGAACGTAACGGTGACCCAAAAGTGTCCAAGATGTAAGCAAGCATTTGATTTAAACATCGCTATTGCCAAATTAACCGAGGATTTAAAAAGCAGGGATATGAAAACATGCTGGGGTGCAACCCGCTCGATTGCCGCTATCGGTCCCGGCGCTGTCCAAGCTGTGCCCGTTTTATTGGATAATTTGTCGCCAACTTATGACCGGGTCACCCGCAACGAGTCTGCTTATGCGCTGACGGCGATTACCGGGCGGGATTTCGATCTCGATTTTGACGCGTGGAGAAAATGGTGGAACAGTGAGGGCGAAGCTTTATACAGGGCTCAAACTTCCTCATAGCATCCAAACAAGACCGATATGGATAAGGATTTATATATAGGAATAATCGGCGCACATTCCTGCGATGAGACTGCAACGGAACTCGCTGAAACTGCAGGACGTTTGATAGCTGATAACGGCGCTATCCTGGTCTGCGGCGGAAGAGGCGGCGTGATGGAAGCAGCCTGCAAAGGAGCCCGCGATGCCGGGGGCACCACCATCGGAATACTTCCCGGAACCGATCCTGACGAGGGAAATCCATATCTATCTTATCGTGTCGTCACCGGTCTTGGCGAGGGTAGAAATATGATTATCATAAGATCGGTTGATTCCGCAATTGCCATATCCGGCAGTTATGGCACGCTATCGGAGATAGCTCTGTGCCTCAGAGCCGGGGTGCCGATTGTTTCGCTTAAAAGCTGGGATATACCCGGAATGGAGTTGGTCACGGATAACCCCGAAGCGGCCGTTGAATTAGTAATCAAGAAAGCGAAAGAAAAGTATGAGTAGTCAAGTTCGGAAAATATTAATAATCAAGGGGGATGTTCAGGGCGTGGGGTATAGATGGTTTGCAACCAGAGCCGCCATGAAACACGAAGTCTCCGGCTATGTAATGAATCTGCCGGACGGAAATGTCGAGGTTGTACTCGAAGGTGAAGAGGGTATGGTAAGCGACTGCATCAAGGAACTGCGAACCGGCCCCCCTCATGCTTCAATTTCCGGCGTCGAGGTAACCGACGGAGAATACACAGGTGAATTTTTGAATTTCGGCGTGAAATATTATTAATTCCCTTGCTATCTGAACAATTATCTGCAATATTTTAAATTTTCTGACAGAATAATCTGAGTGAAGTATGGACTTGAAAAAGGCGATTAGAGATATTCCCGATTTTCCAAAGCCCGGTATCGTATTCCGGGATATAACCACACTGCTCCAACATCGCGAGGCGTTCAAATTCGCATTGGATCAATTAATGCAGAGATACACCGCTCGCGATATAACCGCTGTTGTTGGTATCGAATCCCGCGGTTTCATTTTCGGCGCCCCGTTGGCTGCTATGCTTGGTTTGCCGTTTGTGTTGATAAGAAAACCGGGAAAATTACCGGCTGAGGTTGTTAGTCAGAGTTATGAATTGGAATACGGTACCGATTCGGTCGAGATACATAAGGACGCCCTCAAAAAAGGCGATAGGGCTGTTATAATCGATGATCTTTTGGCTACCGGCGGAACGGCTGCCGCCGCGGCTAAACTGATTGAATCCCTGGGCGCCGAAGTTGATTCATTCGCATTCGTCGTCGAGCTCTCCTTCCTCAATGGACGGGATAAGCTGAAAGGGTACGAAGTTTTCTCGTTAACCGAATATACCTCTGAATAGGCAGAGTTCGCCCCCGTAGCTCAGTAGGATAGAGCGGCGGATTCCTAATCCGCAGGCCACAGGTTCGATCCCTGTCGGGGGTATTTAACTTTTAACGATGGTCATAGTATATGCAATGGACAAAGTCATACATTCCGACATTAAGAGAGGACCCCGCCGAAGCGGAGCTGATCTCGCATAAGCTCTTGGTGCGCGCGGGATTCATCCGCAAAGTAACCGCGGGGATCTATAATTACCTGCCCCTTATGCAAAGGGTTTTGCTTAAGATAACCCAAATTGTACGAGAGGAAATGGACAATGCCGGGGCTCTTGAGATTACCATGCCGGTTTTGCATCCTTCCGAGCTATGGATCGCATCGGGGCGCTGGGATGTAGTAGGAAAAGAGCAGATGCGTTTGAAGGACCGGCACATGCGCGATCTCTGCCTGGGCGGCACCCACGAAGAAGTAGTCACCGATCTGGTATCGGGTGAACTGAAATCATATCGTCAACTTCCCAAGAACCTCTACCAGATTCAGGTTAAGTTCCGCGATGAGATCCGTCCCCGTTTCGGACTTATGCGCGGGCGCGAATTTATCATGAAGGACGCTTACTCTTTCGATGTTGACGAAGCCGGTCTGGATGAAAGTTATGACATCATGGTTGACGCTTATTTCAAAGTTTTTGAAAGTTGCGGTTTCGATATTCGTAAGGTCGAAGGAGATACAGGCGCTATGGGCGGTACCGGCGCACATGAATTTATGGTTATTGTGGATACTGAGGGCGGCGAGGGCATCATTTATTATTGTGACAAATGTGATTATTCCGCCACCGATGAGAAAGCGTCATTCAGAGAGAATCTGAAGAAAGATTCTTCGGATTCTCCCCAGGAATTGGAACTTGTCCACACCCCTAATATGAAAACGGTAGAGGAAGTTACTGCGTTTTTAAAGGTTCCTGCCACCAAGCTGGTTAAAACGCTGCTTTATCTGGCAGACGGTGAACCCGTCGCCGCCCTGATACGAGGAGATCGCACCATTAATGAGGTCAAACTCAATAACTACCTTGCCTGCAACCAGCTTGAAATGGCTGATGCCGATACTGTGAAAAGACTGACTGGAGCCGATGTCGGCTTCGCAGGCCCTCACGGTCTTTCGGGCGTGAAGTTCGTCGTTGACAATGAAGTCAGCGTGATGAATAACTTCGTAGTCGGCGCCAATAAAAATGACCATCATTTCATAAATGTTAATCATCCCAGGGATTTTAAGGTTGCGCGGACAACTGATTTAAAGATGGCGGAAGTGGGGGAGAAATGTCCTCGATGCGATTCGGGAACTCTTCATTCTCACCGCGGTATCGAAGTAGGAAATACTTTCAAATTGGGAACTAAGTACTCCTCCACCATCGGCGCTAAATTTATCGACGAGGATAATCAGGAAAAGCCGATCGTCATGGGATCCTATGGCATAGGAATTACAAGAACAGCGCAGGCGGCGGTGGAAAGATACCATGACGAAAACGGCATCATCTGGCCTAAACCGATAGCTCCCTATGATATTGAGATAATCTATACAAATTCCAAAGATGAGAATCAAAAGAAAATCGCTTTCGAGCTTTATCGGAGCCTTCAGGATAGCGGTAAAACAGTATTGATCGACGATAGGGATGAACGAGCCGGCGTGAAATTCAAAGACGCAGACCTAATCGGGCTCCCGGTGAGAGTCGTGATAGGGGAGAGGGGAATTAAAGAAGGAATAGCCGAAATCAAGTTAAGAGCTACCGGAGAAATTACGAAAGTTTCGCTGGATGATGCGGTTGAAAAAATCGTAAAAATTCACGATAATATAAGCTAACCTAATTTTAATGATTTTTGAAAATAAAACTTGCCAAACAAATTCGTTGATTATACATTAATTTTTTGTCGTACTGTAAACGGTGCTAATTAACCAATTAGTGATTGGAAGTTTGGAAAAAAAGTTGTTCTTCAAAGATAAAGGAGATATGCTGTGATGAAACTTTCACGGATTTTAGCTGTAGTTATCTTGATATTATCGCTGCCTTCGGTAGTCTGGGCTCAATGGTGGTGGGGCAGTCAGTTTTTCGATGAAGCCGGAGTTAACTTCACCCCGCAGGGTGCTTCGACTCGTGCCAGAGGAATGGGCAATGCTTATCTCGCGCTTTCCGACGATGTCGCTGGCGCCACCTGGAATCCCGCCGGCGCTGCTTATATGCCGGAGGACCAAGCAACACTGGAGTTTTTAACCAACGCGACAACCATGGATTATTCGAGGACTGCTACTGCCGGAAGCTCGCGCGATTACCAATACGAAACCAATGACGGTATCTTCAGCAGCTTCGGTTATATTTCGCCAGTCCGGTTCTATCATAGGGATTTCGCTATTGGACTTAACTATTATCGAATGTCCGATTTCAGCAAGGAATATGATATTAACGACGACGACTATCAGTCGGAATATTATATGAATTTCGGCTTGGAAGTAATCAAACTAACCGCTGCCACCCAGGTTATTCCAAATATCGCACTGGGAGTTAACGGGAATTTTTACATTCGCGGATTCACCGAGAATTACCTCCAATCATATCCCGGCGCTTACGAGGTAATCGGTTCTGACACCACCCGTAGCCCATATCATGTGGAAAACCGAGCATCATTTTCGGGTGTTAACTTCGATATCGGTCTGCAAGGAAGATTCGGCGGTTTAAGCATTGGAGCGGTCCTTAACACCCCGTACACGCTCACACAGGAAAGCACGCTCAAACGTGCGATTATTGTGCCCCATTACGGAGAGCGCGGAATCTACCTGAACTCCGATCTGGAAATTGATTTTCCGATAGGCATCGGAGTAGGCGCTGCTTATACAGCTAATAATCTCACCCTTTCGGCCGATTATTCAATGCATCAATTCTCCGAAACCAGGTGGACAATGCATCCAATTTTTATTGATGCCTACTATACATTTTTCGAACCGTATGATCCGACTGATCCCAATGTGGAGGTTAATCCCCATTGGGAGGATATTAATCAGTATCGCATCGGCGCGGAATACATGCTCAATATAGGTAGATTCAGGGTTCCTTTAAGGGCGGGCTACCGTAATGATCCCAAGGTTTATAGTGACAAGCAGTTGGTTTATGGAATACAAACCACTGATATCGGGAATCTGGAATTCCCGATACCGCTTGGAACCAATACTCCTGTTGGCGATTCCAAGACCTTCGATCAAGTAGAAGGTTATATCATTGCCCTTGGAACCGGCGTGCAGTATCGAAACTTCTGGCTTGACTTCGCTTATGAATTTGGATCTGCCGAACAGCAGATAACTTCGATCTTTGCGGAAATAGAAGACATCGAGGATGACGGTACGATGCAATGGGGCGAGGTCACGGAAACTCGTTCGGAGACAATCGAGGAAAATCCCAGCAGGCTCTTTATTACTTTAACCATGACATTTTAGGCATGTGTATTTTTTCCGATATATATTCGAGGCGGAACGGTTGTTTCGCCTCGTTTTCTATAACAACTCATATTAGGTAAAAAATGGGAGTTGATATTATTTAATGAACGCTCAGAGAAGAATCACAAGAAAAGAAATGAAACAAGATAAGTTGGTTTCGTCAGCTTTTAAGGCTGCCAATTATGTCCAGCAAAACAAACAGGTGTTTATAATTGGCGCCATTGTTATCGTTGCCGTCGGAATAATACTTTATTTTTTCTCGGTCTCCGAGGCGGAGAAACGGGAAGAAGCCCTTGTTCATCTCGGTCAGGGCGATGTTGAGTTCTTAATAGGAAACGTAGACCAGGCAATTGAGGACTACAAGTTGACCATAGAACAATATGGTTCCACCCTCGCCGGCAGAAAAGCCTATATTCATCTTGGAACAATCTACAATAACCAATCCAAATACGAAGAAGCTAAAGAAATTTTCACGGAATATCTCGATAAATTTAATAAGGGAAAGCCGTATCTTCTCTGGCGAGCAGCTTTGGTTGGCGCTGCCACCGCACACCGCAACCTTGGTGAATATGCCGAAGCAGCAAAGCTCTATGAAAAAGCGCTTGATACAGACCCTTCCCGCGAGGCGAAAGCATATCTGCTGCTGGATGCCGCCAGTTGCTATACCGAAGCGGGACAGTATGACCAGGCGCTTCCCTTGTACGAACAAGTTCAGGAGGAATATCCATTCACAACCTACACCACCAGGGCTGAACTGGAGATAGCGAAAATCGAGGTCAAACAACTTTAGTTTCCGAAAGGGAGGGGTATTCTGTCACCTAAAAGCGACAAGCTTTATGTAGCCTTCCTATGGCACATGCATCAGCCATATTACCGTAATCTCAAGGAATTGCATTTCCAGATGCCCTGGGTAAGGCTCCACGGCATAAAAGATTATTACGATATGGCGGCGATTCTCGATGAATTCCCCGATATCAAACAGACATTTAACCTGGTTCCTTCTTTAATCGAACAGATCGAAGAATATGTATCGGGTAATGCCTCGGACAGTCATCTCGAACTCAGCCGCAAGCCACCTCATGAACTTAAGGATACCGAGAAAAATAAGATTCTTAAGCAGTTTTTCTCGGCGCATTTTCCTACTTTGGTTCAACCTTACACACGTTATCGTAAACTTCACGAGAAAGTACCCTCCGGGATAACAGCATTTTCCGACCAGGATTTTTTGGATCTTCAGGTCTGGTCTAATCTGACCTGGTTCGATCCGATATTCAAAAAGGAACCGTTCCTTGCGGGATTGATAAAAAAGGAGGATGATTTTACCGAGGAGGAGAAACAGAAATTACTGGATCGGCAAATAGAAATCCTTGCTAATATCATACCAAAATACAAGGAGTTGCAGCAGCGCGGGCAGATCGAAGTGTCTGTCTCCCCCTTTTATCATCCTATATTACCACTGCTTTGCGATACAGACATTGCCAAAGAATCTAATCCGGGAACTAAGCTTCCGAAACAGCGATTCAGCCATCCCGAAGATGCCGAAACACAGGTTCAAACAGCAATTGAATTTTATGAAAAACGTTTCGGGCATAAGCCGTTTGGTATGTGGCCCTCCGAAGGATCGGTCTCACAAGCCATAATCCCCATAATCGCCAAAAGCGGGATTCAGTGGATAGCTGCCGATGAAGAGGTGCTGGCGCTCAGTTCAGGAAAATCGCCGGATAGGAACGATAACAATAATGTTTCAGCCTCCGGCGATCTTTATTATCCTTATAAGGTATCCGAGGATGGTTATGAGCTTTCGGTTATTTTCCGGGATCATGTGTTGTCAGATCGTCTCGGATTCGTTTATGCCAACTGGAATCCCGAGGATGCCGCTGATGATTTTATTAATAAGTTAATGGGTATAAAGGCTCATCTTGACAGGATCGGCTCCAGGGAACGCCTTGCTCCGGTAATACTCGATGGTGAAAACGCCTGGGAATACTATGTCAATGACGGGCATGATTTTTTGCATCAGCTCTACCAGAAAATATCCGATCACCCCGAGATTGAGACAACTACAGTATCCGAATATATCAAAGGCGCTAAAAACCTGCGAAAAATCAAGAGGCTTCATCCGGGCTCCTGGATAAATCATAATTTCAATATCTGGATAGGCCATGAAGAAGATAATCTGGCTTGGGACCTCCTCTCCGATACCCGCAAAACGCTGGTTGAGTTCCAGAACAGCGATAGGGGAGAGGATTTCGATCGTGAAAAACTAAAAACCGCCTGGAACGAGATTTATATCGCCGAGGGTTCCGATTGGTGCTGGTGGTTCGGCGATGAACATCAGAGTCCCCATAATGAGCAATTCGACTCCTTGTTCCGCTCTAACCTATTGTATGTTTATGAGTTGTTAGGACTGGAACCTCCCGCAAGCCTGTTAAAACCGGTGCGCCATAGTTTCCTTAGTTCCAATATAATTTATCCCGTCGAATTCTTCACGCCTACAATTGACGGTCGCAGAAGCAGCTACTATGAATGGTATTCCGCCGGATATTTCGATTGCATCAAAGCCGGAAGCGCTATGCATCGTTCCGAGCATTATGTTAAGGGCATTTATTTCGGTTTTGACCAGCGATTCCTTTATTTCCGGATTGATCCCGATCCCACACTCGAAAAATCAGCTTTCGAAGTACTCAATTTTGTCATAGATTTTATCCGACCGGATAAAGTCTCCATATCTTTTAACAACAATCTTAATACTCTTAATGCCCAAAATGCTCAACCGAGCGATAAGCAACTCACGGCTGCCCTTGATGAATTCGCCGAAATCAAGGTTCCTCTTGATATTTTTAGCAAAAAGGATGCGAATCAATTTGACTTTAGAATTGTTATAGAGCATAATAATGAGAAATTGGAAATCTGGCCTCAAGCCGAATTGATCTCTATAAAATTACCGGAAGCAACTTCGGAAGCTATCTTCTGGTAAGTCATTATCAATTGGAATTATTATGACTGATCAAAGCAACACCCCAAATGAAAATAGTAATTTAAATCAAGATTACGATAAGTATCGCGAAGTTGAGGAGGGAAAAGCCGGCGCTATTCTCGGCTATATTCCGTTCCTCTGTTTCATACCGCTGGTAATGATGCGCGATAATAAGTTTGCGGTCAAACACGGTAAAATGGGATTAATCTTATTCCTGATTGAAATTGTTGCGGTGGTGTTTTTATTTCCGGGAATTTCCGATTTTTTCTGGCGGCTGATCCTTATCCTTTGCGCCATTATCGCAATTGTCGGCATAATCCACAGTCTGCAGGGCAAAGAATTCCGCTTGCCATACGTCAGCGACCTCGCCGACAAATTTAAAATTTAACTTGGATTATTAATATATTTCGTAATTCGCAGCGGAAGCTTTCCGCTTCCGGCGTTTCCTTTGTAATCTTCAATTCCTCTCCGTAAATGATCTACTTCTTTGAACTCCCGGAGGACAAGCCTTCGGCTGCCGACTAATCCTCCAAAGAATTATCCGGAATAATACGATAGGGGAGAGTTTCAGGATTTTGATTATCAATATCTTATTGACCACACGAACATCCCATAAGATATATTATGTATAATAATACAATTTTCAGGTGTTCAAATTTGCGATTCTTTTTCCCTGAATTACATTTACCGCTCTTTTATCAATTTGTAGATCCTATAAAGGACCATTTCCGGCTTAATATTCTCCATGCAGAAACGGCGAGGCTGGTAACATGGTTTATCGCCATGAAGGCTGCATGGCGAACATTCTACATTTAAAGTAACGATTTGATCGTTGTCACCGAGCGGATAGAATCCCAGGCACGGATGTGTGGGTCCAAATACAGAAATCACCGGAATGTCAAAAGCTACGGCTAAGTGCATCGGTCCGCTATCATTGCAGACAACTAAATTACATTCGGCTACTAATCCGGTTAATTCAGTTAAATTCGGCGAAACTGCCGTAGTTAGGTTGGGATGATTTCCGATATCAGCGAAGAAATCGATATCCTGCGGATCGCAAATTAAGTTTATCCTATGGTTTTCTTCCAAGAGGCTTGAAATTAACGATTTGAAGTATTCTATCACCCACTTTTTATTATCATGTTTTGCGGATGTAACGATACCTATTGTATTGGGATAATTAGACTTACCGAGCGGCGCTTCAAGCATCGGCTTGATAGTTGATGTATTACTGCAGATAGTTTTGATTGCGGCATTATACATCTCGACCGTATGTTTAAACGGGGGGTGCTTATCCTTTGCAGTTAAATAAGATAGACGTCTTTTTCGTTCGCTGTCATAGACTAAAACCTCTTTAAAGGCAGCTAATTTTCTCATAATCCTACTTCGCAGGCTGTTATGAAGATCAACCGCCAAATCGAAGCGGTTGTTACGAATTTCGGCCAAATACTTCATGAAATCAGTGAAGGAATTGCTTTCCTGGAACGGAATATATCCATCGATATCTTTGAATAAAGAAACAACGGGTTCATATTGGTTTTTAGTTGTTATGAAAATCTCGGATTCCGGGAATGAAATACGTAGATTCCGAATTGGAGCTGTAGTCAGAATCAGGTCCCCCAATGAACCGTATCGGATAACTAAGATTTTACGGAAAGTCATAGAAATTTAGTTGACAAAAAGAACAGCGATTATTCCCATCAAAATACAATAAATACCGAAATATGAAAAATTACCTCTTCGTATAACTTTAAGCAGCCAGATTATGCTCAAATACCCGACTACAAAGGATGTGATTCCGCCAATAATGTATGCCAAAAATTCAGATTGAGAAGGGAGAGATTGTGCGACATCGAGGGCTTTCAGAAGCGCAGCGCCTGCAACTGCCGGAATCGACAGCAAAAACGAAAAATCAGCCGCTCTTACCGGATCAACGCCGCGAAATAATCCCATTGAAATCGTCATACCGGATCGGGATAATCCGGGGGTCATAGCCAGAGCTTGTGCGATGCCGATAAGAATGGCGTCCATAATGCCGATTTTACGGCTTTTAATAGCAATGAACCTTGTGGAGAGAAGAATCAAACCGCAGCCGATTAGCACAAATCCCACCAAATTCACACTCTTAAACGCTATAGTTATGTAGTCTTCGAATAGAATTCCTAAAACACCCGCCGGTATTGTGCCGATAACAATCAGCCAGATCCAGTATCCCGGAAATTCCTTTTTCCCGTCCTCTCCCCTATCGTTGTTTCCAAATGAAAAAGGGTTCTTTAAAAAATTCCCAAAAATTCGAAAAAGCTCGATTCGATAATAAACCAGTACTGCAAAAAGAGTCCCGGTATGGGCGAAGACATCGAAATTTATATCCTCGAGAGTAGTATTAAGGAGATGTTCGAAGATTACCAGGTGACCGGAGCTGGAGACCGGTAGAAATTCGGTAAGTCCCTGCACAATCCCCAGAATCAGCGCTTGAAATATATTCAATATGATTTCCCTTAATTGCTATGGACCGAAATTCACCCCTCCAAGGAATCCAAAATAATCATCCTCCATCTGTAATTCTCCAAATATGAAAAACGAATTATTGAGCTTAAATTTCGACCCGAGATTTAAGCGCAGATCGAAATCGGTATCGGAGTGGGACTCGTCCTCGAGCGGTCCCCCGCCAACATCCCAGCTATGATTTTGAATTACGGGACTCAGGCATGCATAGGGTATTATTAGCTTGCCTGATTCACTCACCAATCTGAAGGAACCAATAAAATTAAACGAGATGGAAATAACGCGATAATCCGAGGTAAAAGCTGACTGAACGTCTGCTCCGACAGACAGATCAAACTGGTCACCGGCGGCAGCATTGAGAATTCTATACTTACCATCAGCGGCTAAAGTAAATCCCAACTCATCATCTTTACCTGCATCAACCGAAACTACCCCCCCCTTAAATCCTATATCCACCCAATTGGACAGACCTTTGCGATACTGCCCAAAAATGGCAAAGCTGCCTTCCTCAAAAAAGCCAAGATAAGCTCCATAAGAGTTTTGTCCGGAGTCAAGGTTCTCGGCTGTATCAAGAAAACCGGTGAACTGCCCTGATGCGGCTGGAACGCAAAAGAGAATAAGTCCGACCGCCACGGTATATTTCAAAAACCACATAAACTTACACATAAACTATGGAAGATTAAAAGTGGCTCCGGCAAGAATTGTGCTGTATTTGGTGGCTTCTTCATCAGTGGAAATATAAGTATATCTGTACTGCGCAAAGAATTCCAGCGGAAACATCGGCGGATGAATCTTCACTCCCAGCAAACCGTGATAACCCATTTTGGTGGCATCCTCATCCAATGGAATGTCGTCCTGAAAACCTTCCTCTTTATCAATAGAATAAACCAGCTTATGAGTACCCAAACCTGCGCCAACATAAGGCGTAACCATCGGCGCCGGAACGAGTTTCACATTATAAATCGCTGTTGCCGTAATCGAGAAATCCGAAATTTTGAGTTTATAACCTTCATAAAGGTCCATTTTCTTCCAGGCGTATTCGGCAGCGACTTCAAAATCCAACACGGGAAGGGTACCGATTTTAACGTGGCCGCCGATCATAGTCATGTTATCATCAACTGTGGCGTCGGGATTTGATTCTCTAACTATCTCCTCGATTCCTCCGGTATCCAATCCGGCTACAAGACCGCCCCTGACGCCAAATCCCAATCCGGTGATTGCGAATGAATTACCTGCAATGAAAAGAATACTCAGGACTGTCAATATAAAAGTTCTCATGTATAAATCCTCCTGCAAAAGTATTAATGTTTGCGCTATTTATATTCCATCGGCGCAATAAAGTCAAGACTTTTGGGAGGTGGAGTCAAATATTGACTGCACTTGTGCGGTCAAGTGCGGGATTACCCTCGAGTTGGAATAAGGACTCTTTGTGAAAATTGTCCGACACTTACCAGATTAGATCTAAGGTTGGCGGTAAACGAAATTGACAATTAAGCGCTTCACTCTGCCGTCTTTGCGGTATGATGGAAAATCGAAGTCGGGGAAGCATTTGGTGCAATAGTCGTGGAAGACGAAGTTGGATTCCGGGACACCCATCTCTATTAGCTGTTCTTTATTCTCGCTGGTGATATCAATTGTAGGCTTTCCGTTCTCTTTTAAATTGCGATGTTTGAATAACACAGCTACATCATGTCCGACCTCCATACAGCATTTTCCGATACCGGGCATGAAAATAAATTTTAAGCCGCGCGGTGAAGCTCCATAAGTATTCTTAGCGGCGTAAACGGTGTTTTTCGCTATTCCCATGAGCGTACTTCGCCAACCCGCATGTGTAGCGCCGATTATTCCGCTGTTAGAATAAACCAATATTGGCAAACAGTCAGCGGTGTGTACTGTCAGCATCTTACCCGCTTGGTTATAAATCGAAGCGTCAGCGGCGTAATACTCGATCGGAGGATCATTAGCTTTATCCGCCGGAATAACCACCCGGTTGCCATGTTTCTGCCTCAGCACAACCAGCTTTTCGAATCTATCAGCGAGGATCTGGTGGACGCTCTTTTGCTTCTTATTGAGAAGCTCTATTGCGAAGCCGGCGGTAATCCCGAGCGTTCGAAGGGATGGATCATTCAGCAGATATATTCTATCGTCAATGGGAGTAAAAAATCTTTGAATGCTCAAATATCTGCAAAGCCTTATATCTTATTGACATCGAAATCATCGAAATGCAGGCTGCTGGCGCGTTCCACTTCGATAACGCCCCTAATATTTTTCAGCCTTTTGATGGCTTTATTCATCTGGTTGATATTTTGGACTTCTATCACCATGCTGCATTTGGCATGAGGTTCCAGGGACTGCAGTTCGGCACCGCGAACGTTAACATCCACCGACGCAACCGCTTCGGTGATATCCTTAATAATATTCTTCCTGTCTTCAACCAGAAGATTCAGCTTGACCATGAATGCCATATCCTTGTTAACATCCCATTCGACTTCGATCCTCCGTTCCGTGTCGTTTAGAAGATTCGCCACATTATGGCAATCGGAGCGATGAACCGAAATACCTCTCCCTCGCGTTATGTATCCGATTATCATATCCCCGGGGACAGGTTGGCAGCATTTGGCGAAATGGAAAACCATGGAATCCATCCCTTGTACCTTTATCCCCTTGCTTGCCTTACGGGCATGCTCCACGAAATCGGAAACCACCGGAGCCTGTTTCTGCTTGGTTTTTTCCGGAGGGCTGATTTTTGTGATTACCGATTGATAGGAGATCTTTCCATTGGCGATAGCGGCGAAAAGCGACGGTACATCCTGAAGGCTGAAGGACATGGCTATATCCAGCAGCTCATTTTCGGGCGGAAACTCGCGATACGATTTTTTCAGTTCCCGTTCCAATATCCGCTTTCCGATCTCAACCGACTGATCAAATCCCCGCAGAAAAAGCCATCTGCGGATTTTATTTTTCGCCTTGGTGGTCCTAACTATATTCAACCAATCGTTAGTAGGGTGTGCCTGCTGAGAGGTAATAATTTCCACTTCGTCGCCGTTTTTCAGCTCGGTTGAGAGCGATTTAACCTTGCCGTTGATTTTAACTCCGGCGCATCTATATCCGATATCAGTATGAATCGCAAAGGCGAAATCGATTGCGTTTGCTCCCTTGGGAAGCTGTTTTATATCGCCCATCGGGGTATAAACGAAAATATCATCGGTGAAGAGATCGATTTTTAGATATTCCAGGAATTCCTCGGGATTGGTCATCTCTTTCTGCCATTCGAGAATTTCCCTTATCCACGCCATCCTTTTGTCATGTTCATCGGGGGCTTTTTTCCCCTCTTTGTACAACCAATGCGCAGCTATTCCATACTCGGCGGTGCGGTGCATCATGTGGGTGCGTATCTGTATTTCAACCCGCCGGTTTTCCGGACCAAAAACGGTGGTGTGGATAGACTGATACATGTTGGATTTGGGGGCTGCGATATAATCATGCAATCTCTCGGCAACCGGCTGCCACATTTTGTGCACTATCCCGAGCGCATGATAACAATCCTCGATAGTGTCAACAAGTATACGAATCGCCAGAAGGTCATAAATCTCCTCGAAAGGGAGGTGCCGCTTTTTCATCTTTCTATAAATTGAGTCATAATGCTTAGCTCTTCCGGTAATTTCAGCATTTATCCCCGCTTTGTATAACTCCCGATATAAGGGATTAACAACCTGCCTGATATATGCTTCCCTGCCGCGCTTACTAAGATTAAAGTTTTTCTCCAATTCGCTATACACATCCGGCTCCAGATATTTAAGAACGAGGTCTTCCAGCTCGATTTTCACACGAGACATACCCAGGCGGTGTGCCAGAGGGGCATAAACTTCGCGGGTCTCCTTTGCAATCAGCAATCTCTTTTCGTCGGGCAGGTATTCCAGAGTTCTCATATTATGAAGCCTGTCGGCAAGCTTGATGATCACCACGCGGATATCCTCAGCCATTGCCAGAATCATCTTGCGATAATAATTCGCCTGGCTCTCCAGGTAATTTGTATAACGTATCCCCTTGATTTTGGTTAGCCCGTCAAGAAGATAGGCAATCTCATTACCGAATTTACTTTTAATCTGCTCGGGAGTTGCGGGAGTGTCTTCAATTACATCATGGAGCAATCCGGCGGCGATAGTGGTGGAATCCATGTGCTGCTCAGCGAGAATGAATGCCGCTTCAAGGCAATGGCTCAGGAAAGGATCGCCGGACTCGCGCTTCTGCTTGCTGTGCGCATTTTCGGCAAACTCGTATGCCTTGCGAACTAAGCGTATATCAATGTTCGCATTCAATGCTTCTACATTTATTATGAATTCGGCAAGATTCATGAGTTTCTCGTATTAATCTAAAATCTTAACGCAACTTTCGTAGACTTCACCCACCGGAATTTCTTCTATGTTTTCATCGCTGGCTATTACGATTTTCTCCTCCTTCCCTACCGGTCTCCATCGTCTAAGGACATAGGATGGATTATCAGGATAAATCGCAACCAAAGGAACCTCCAGCGCAGCGGCAATATGTGCCGTACCTGTCGAATTGGCAACCACCATTGCCGACCGAGATATGACTCCCACAAAAAGCAACAAATCTAATTTCCCTATCAAATATATAATCCTCGGCTGCCATTTTGTAACGAAACTTTCTATTTTTTCAACCTCTCCCCTATCAAATTCGGAAAATACACCGGTTATAAGAATTCTGTGCTGGGATCTTTCCAAAATATTCTCTGTTAGTTCAAGGAATTTCCTTAGCTGCCAACGCGGAGCCGAACCTCTTCCGCCGGGGTGAATTATGATAAACGCTCCCTCAGCATATTTTCCCGACGACTCTTCGTCGATATTATCAATCAACCCGACTTGTTCCAGAAAATTAATGGTTTTCTCCCTCATCTTCTCGCTCATGTATATTTTCGGCATCAAATCACCGTTATAATCCTTCGAATCTACTCCCAGAGGTTTTAACATCGATAAATTGTACATCATTTCATGTTTAAGGTTTTTGCTGCGGTGTTCGACAATCCTTCTATTAAATAAAACACTGTATGCCCGGTATGCTGTTCCGATTCGTATCGGAATCTTTGAAAGATAAATTACAGCGGCATTAAACCAGGTCGGGCGGAGAATAATAGCAGCATCAAAGGTTTCGCTCTTGATTCTATCCACGGCATTCTTCACATTTGATGCGTTCATGGTCAGATCGGATTTCGCAAATTCAAGAATAGAATCGATGTTTGGATTTCCCTGCAAAAGGGGTGCGGTATAGTCGGAAACCATATATGTGATTCTGCAATCCGGCTGGTTCGCTTTTAATGCCTGCGCTACCGGCTCAGATAACAGTAAATCTCCTATAGCGTCAGTCCTCACAATTAAAATGCTTCGATATTTCCGCACCATAGCTATTATCGTGTTATACGTTAACCTGAAGATTTTCTTCGTTTTTCCCTTGCCGGAGCAATCGTAACTTGAGGTATTTTACGAAAACATAATTGGACGAAAGCACGGCAGCGATTAAGCCGCCAATGCCATCGAGAAAACCTCCTTTACTGATAAACATTTTAAAAAAGAAAATAGGAGGGCGAAAGATGAGATCCCAAATTCTGCATTTCTTCCCTTTTTCGTAAAGCTCTCTGGCGGCGAGGGAAGTAAATCTGTTCATTTTATCGATGTAAAAATCAAGGGTGGGATCGGTGTAATGTAAAAGGTGGTTTTTTAGGTGTGCTTTCTTCCCGTCTATTATGACATCCTGATGAATGGCGCGGTCGTTGCATTTTCCCTTCCCTCTCATAAACAGTCTCATTTCATAACTGGGATACCAGCCGCCATGTCGCAGCCAAAATCCGAGGAAGTTCGGTAAGCGGGCAACATAGTATCCGGTCGCGGTGTCCTCCTTGGTATTTACAGTATTGATAATCTCCTCTTTTAATTCGGGGGTCATCTCCTCGTCGGCATGCATGAAAAGTATCCAATCCTTGGTCGCGAATCCCATCGCCTGATTATAAGCATCCCCAAATCCCTTCCATTTTATGGAATGAACGTTATTTGTATATTCCTTTGCGATAGCTAAACTGTTATCATTACTTCCGGTATCGGCTATAATTATCTCATCCACCCAATCGATACTCCCGAGCGCCCGGGGGAGGTTCTCCTCCTCATCAAGCACAATAAATACGGCTGATATTTTATTTCCGGTTTGATTATTCATTGAAGCTTAACCTATCGGCTTAGTAATTCAGCGTAGATATCCAGCGTTTCGTTTGCTGCATTATCCCAACTGTATTTGGATGCGAATCTTTTCCCCCCGATTATTAATTGATTTCTGTAGTCCGGATTGGCTTCTATTCCCTCTATTGCACCGCATATATCATCGATTTCATGCGACACAACAAATCTGACGGCATAATGGTCTATTTCTGTGCCGAATCCGTCCTCGCTGCATATCACCGGAGTTCCCAATTTCATTGCCTCAATTATCTGCGGCGAGTAGAGCTCAGATGGAGATGTATGAAGTAGAATCCGCGCCGATGCATACAATACTGCCAACTCGTCCGGGCTTACCTTTCCTGTGACAATAAATTTCCCTTTGGATTTAAGTAACGCAGTATTGCCCAAAAGCTCATCGCTTACTTGAGGCTGCGGATCCGAAACAAAAACCATCGCCGGTACTGTTTCAGATCTTCCCCAATACTTAATGTATGTATCAATCAGAAGTGGTATACCTCGCCCCGGCGCGAGTTTGCCAACATAAAGGAAATAATCGCCGTTTATACCGAATTTCTTCAGAATGGAATCCCTGTCCATTTCTTTTACTTCTGTTTTTATGCTTGCCCCCGGCCGAATTACACTTATGTCAGGAGCTCTATCCGGCAGGTAATCAACCAAATACTTCGCAAGAGTTTTGGAGGGACAGATGATTCGGTCGAATTTCTTTAATGAATTAACCCATTTCGGCTTGGAGTCGGTATCTTCATTGATATTAGCGCTTATTAGCTCCCCGATATTTGTGATCGATAAAACTTTTCTGATTTTTTTACTGTCAGGGCAAAACTCGCTGTTCGAATGAAACAAATTCAGCTTCCGATCCTGAATAAGACGTTTGAACGAATGGTAAGCCTGGAACCTAAGTTCGGGATATCCTAACGATTCTTTTAAGGCATTCAAGGTCTTGCGTTTCTGCGCCGAGTACAACAGGAATTCAAGTCCGGAATCGTTTTTCAATAATTCCTTGAGTAAATCGAGAGGATAACTTGACTGAAAATCATAAGAATTATTAAAGGTGCGATTTATATCGAACCCTACAACTTTGTCTTTAAATACTTCATAATTCATTTACTGACAACCCAACCTCGAAATACGGTCAATAAAATTTATCGATGATTCCGCCCAAATCTCCGATGCGTACTTTTTTTCTGCTTTCCGTCTATTGTAAGCGCCGAATTCATTGAGTTTTTTTTCATCCTTCAGCAATACCAATACGGCTTCGGCGAATCCATCTGCATCTGAAGGACTAATTAAATATCCGCCTTGCTTTGAGTCAACAGTTTCGGACAGCGCATTTATATCGCTGGCGACTATCGGTCTGCCGGCTGCCATGAGTTCCAGCGCCGTGCGCGCAATCATCTCCGAATCCAGCGACGGTATGACCGCTACATCCGTGACATTAAGTATCTCACGCACATCTTCAACTTCGCCTATCATACTAAACTGCGCTTTCTGCGCATACCTTTCCATCATCGACTTCAAATCAGCTCTTGTAAGCTCACATTCCTTACCGGCTATGAGAAAATGTACATTCTCTATAGTCTTCGAGATTTCTCCCGCCATCTTTATAAAAACCTCATGGCCCTTAACAGGTGACAATCTCCCCAGGATCGTGACTACCTTATCCTCATTTTTCAGACCGAGCCGTTCTCTAATTACTCGCGTATCAATCGGTTGGCTGAAATGGTGAAAATCTATTCCCGCCGGTATTACGATTATCCTATCAGAACCGATGCTAAATGCGCGCTTATAGGATGTTTTGAGTTTCTCCGTGGTACAGATGATGCCATTAGTTACACCCGAATACAGAAATCTATTGAAAACATCATTTCTTGGCAATCGCATATCGCCCCTAACCCGAATCAATAGCGCATTAAATCCCATGAATCGCTTCGCCAAAAAGGCGGCAACGTGAGCCTCTCCCCTATGGGCGATGACGGCATCAATATTCTTCGAATTCACGATTTCAACCAATTTTCTCATGTTCTGCAATAGATGAGGGAAGTAAGATGATAGCCTTAGATCTGTATTCACTTCCAGGTTCCTCTGATTTGCTTTCTCCATTACCGGTGTATCTGCATCGCCTGCGATAATCACGCGGTGTCCGAGAGCCGATTGTGCTGCGGCAAGCTCAAGCGCATAATATGCGCAGGCATTATACCAGCATACATTTATAAGATGGAGAATATTCAATATCCTGCTATTTCCAGTAAAGTATTGGTTTAGAGTTACTCGGGAGTACCCTGTAGTTTTGCTATCACAGCACAAATATTGATGCAGAATATGATAATGTCAATTGAATATAAAATTTAGCTGACTTCAAGACACTGCCAGTGGTCTTGGGTCTACATCCTTAATGGCAGGAGAACCGACGGGGAGAATTATGGTGGATATTGTTCCGCGTCCTTCCCTGCTGTGAACGCGAACAATACCGTTGTGATGCGCAATTATCTTCTTTACAATAGCTAATCCTAACCCGCTTCCTTTATCCTTATTGGTGAAAAATGGGTAGAAAATCTTCTTTTTTGCTTCGGCGTCTATTCCTACTCCATTGTCGGCAACCATGATTTTGACGCATTTATCGGTATGACTTTCAATTATATGTGATAAACTGGAGGTGTAAGCAGATGTTTTCACCTGGATATTGCCCTCCCCGCCTACCGCTTCGCAGGCATTGTAGAGGAGATTCAAAATACATTGTTTAATCAATTTGGAATCGGCATGAACGAGCAAATCACCATCTGAGGCCCTTTTCCGAATAATCGCTTGCGGATAAATTACTCGTACTCTTTCCATGCATTCGCCTATTAGCGTATTTAGGTTAATTTCATCAGAATCGATCTCCAGGGGTCTGGCAAAGGATAAGAATTTCCTCATAAAGCCTTCCATTTCCTCCGACTCCCGAATTATATCGTTAGATAAATTTATCACTCGTTCCGGTTCTTCGGCAAACTTGTTAAGAAGGCGTCCAAAGCCGACGATTGCCGCGGCTGAATTCCTTATCTCGTGAGCCATACCTGCCGACATCTCACCCAATGACGCCATTTTATCACGGTATGATGCCTCTTTTTCCATCTTTTTTATCCTCGTCAAATCGATAAGCAGTATCGCCATTCCCATAACTTCCTGCCGGCTATTTTTTATTATGGAACTGGTGGCGCCAATCAATTTTTCATTGCCGCTTGCCCCGGAAAGCTTTATCTCAACCCTCGAGTAGGTTCTACCATGTTTTAAAGCATTTCCTATCAGAAATTTTATATCGGGTAGATTTACGAGCGCTTCCGTATAATGTTTCCCTATCGAAGAATCAGAATCGGTTTCCAATACTTCTGAAGCTGACGGATTGAAGCGGACTATCAGACCATCACGGTCACAGAGTATCAAACCGGATGATATCCCCCCGAAAACATACTCGTAACTGCCGGTTAATCCCAAATCCTTATGGTCATTCTTAATGACCATGTTGCGAAGTTCGGATTCTTTCTTTTTAACCTCATTTAATACATAATCGAAAACCTTTTCGATATACTCGGGATCATCATCGTCGGAAATTTCCTTATCAAAAACAACTCCGGCTAATGACCTCACATTCCGGTATGGTTTGGTTATCATCCTTATAATCAGGATTCCGAAGATTAATACAGATATTACACTGGCTAATCTTAGCCAGTCGTTCCAGTTGGCAACCTTCATTAGATGATTGAACCAGGTAATTTGATTTTTTACCACCAATATTGAATTGACCTCACCATCGGTTGAAAGCTCCAATGGGATATAGCTTAGTTGAAGCTCCTTGGTGGGCTGATAAATATAGAACTCCCTGTTTCGGAAGCAGTTCCTGATATATGATTTACTCAGTTTGCCTGGTTTTACATTGGCTGACTCGAAATCGTCTCTATTTATCACCTCCACCGATGTCATATCATCGTCATTAAGGTGATTATTGATGAAGTATAGCGCCTTCTGTTGATCGGACGCATTTAGCAGGTAATTTTTTAAGATTAAAGCTGTTTGCCGCTGTTTGTTTGAATTATAGCTAATAAGAAGATCTCGCGTATACTGAAACAGATAGGATGCCATAAAGTTGCTCAGCACCATCAACAGCAGCATAAGCATAATCGACAGCTTTACTTTGGTTTCGAAACGTGAAAACTTTGATTTTTTACCATTCATAGTATTACCCTAATAAAAGAATCGGCTAATAGCTGAGTGAAATAATTGTTATAAACCATAAATCCCAGCCGATAATATAATTGATGTACTTTTATATGATAGACGGTAAATCCTATTATACGCGAATCACAATTGAGGCTAAAGAGAGCATATCGATATAATGTCAACGTCTTCGAAAAACTGCATAGACCAAAGCGACATCGAGTTTTTCTATTCTATCGTTCACGATCTTAAGACTCCGGTTATATCAATTAAAGGTTATGCCAACCGACTGCTGAAAACTTCCGCACAAGACCTCGATGAAACCAGGCTCGATTACATCAATCAGATTATCTCGTCAGCATCGAGGATCGAAGAACTGATAGGTGATTTGCTGAAAGACACCAAAAGCAATTACGCCGGGTGTGAATGCAATGAAGTGGATACCTGCAAATTAATATTGGGCATAATTCAGGAAGTACAATGTATAGCCAATGCCGGGAGTATCTCCTTTGAAATCGAATCGGAATTACCGAATATCATCTGCAACGAAAACAGGATTTACCAGGTTTTCTCTAATATAATAGTCAATGCAGTTAAATTCGTACGCAACCTGGACAATCCCAGCATCGAAATCGGGTTCCAAAACGGTGAATTTTTCATCAAAGATAACGGACCGGGAATTGAGAAGTGCGACCACGATCGCATTTTTCAAAGATTTACGCGTATTAATGCCGGCGGCGTCGATGGTATCGGAATCGGCTTGGCGATAACCCGGAAAATACTTGATGATATAGGAGGCTGCGTTAGACTGGATTCAGCGCCGGGACTGGGAACCACATTCAGGGTACATTTTCCTAATCTATCCAAAGGAAAAAAGGAAAGTTTGAAAAGCTATCGGGAGAATACTCGAAAAAAGTTGATACTGAAAACAACCAGCAAAGCGGAAACTAATGCGATATAAACCGCATGAGTAGAAAGCTGCCCCTGCCATGATGCTATTACAATCAGGGCAATCATGGCAATAAAGATATATTGGATGAAAAACAAGAGTAGTTTGGTGATAAGCTTCAGGAATAAATAAAAAGTTAGTAAAGACAAAATGGCGAGCAAAACTAACTCCCACCCGGAGATATCATAACCTCTGAAATGAATTCCCAGTCGGTTTATAAAAGCAATACTTTCCACCTAAAAACACCCAGCGAAGAAAATACAAATCCACACCGAAAAAACAATCTCCCCTCGAAGAACAATCACAATATATGGATTTATATCATGATGTCAAGATTATTTTTGGTTTTCAGTATTGGTGTATAGGCGCGGGAGGATGGTTATTAGGTCATGGCATTTTTTGATTGCTGCTGTGAATGGGGATTGCTTCGTCATCCCGCATTCCGCCCCGATAAAACCGGGGACGGCACATTGTAAACCGTCCGGTGAGGGCGCCTGGCGGCAGAGGTACTAAGGGTCGGTTCAGTTTCAAGGAGACCAAATATCAAATTGCGAATATAAAACAGTTGTTGACAAAAACGTTAAGTCATTATATATTTTAAAAAAACGGGGTGGTCTTTATAGGCCTGAGATCATACCCTTTGAACCTGATGCGGATAATGCCGCCGTAGGGAAACCGTTGGAAACATACCGGGCCTGATATTGATGTCCGGTTTTTTTATCACAGAAAAACAATCCCCATCCAGCAATATCTTTCCCGGGACGGCTCAACCGAAATTAACATTTTTCTATGAGGAAATTAGATATGACACAATTAGAAGCCGCCCGAAACGGAATGATAACCGAGGAAATGAAAACGGTTGCGCAGGATGAGGGCATTGATTACGAGATACTGCGGAAATTGGTGGCGGAGGGAAAAGTAGTAATCCCCGCCAACCCCGGACATACCAACCGTCATCCTTACGGAATCGGGGAATCGCTACGAGTTAAAGTCAATGCTAACATTGGCACATCGCCTAAAAATGCCTCTATTGAGCATGAGTTGGTAAAGCTCTCGGCGGTTGAGGAATTGGGGGCGGAATCGATTATGGATTTGAGTATAGCGGGCGATTTGAATTCCATCAGAGAAACTATTATAGCGGAGTCTAAAATGCTGGTCGGTACCGTGCCCATCTACCAAATATTGACCGAAAATCATGGGGATGTTAAGGACGTTAGGGTCGGAAATCTACTGGAAACTATCGAAATGCAGGGACGGCAAGGGGTGGACTTCATAACCGTTCATTGCGGAATTACGCGCGCCGCATTGCCATTGATAGAAAAGAGAGTGATGGGAATTGTATCCCGAGGCGGATCATTTACGGCTAAATGGATGAAATATCACGGCAAAGAGAATCCATTATATGAGCATTATGACGATCTTCTCGCCATCGCGCGCGAATACGATATGACGCTGAGTTTAGGCGATGGATTGCGTCCCGGCGCAATTGCCGACGCAACCGACCAGGCGCAACTCCATGAATTAAAAGTGATGGGGGAATTAACGCAGAGGGCGCAGGCGGCATGTGTGCAGGTAATGGTAGAGGGCCCCGGGCATGTACCGTTAAATCAGATTGAGGAAAATGTCCGTCTTCAGCGCGAGTTATGCGGGGGCGCGCCTTTCTATGTACTGGGACCGTTGACTACCGATATCGCCCCGGGTTATGATCATATTGCGGGGGCTATCGGAGGAGCTTTAGCGGCGTACTACGGCGCTTCGTTTCTGTGCTATGTTACCCCGGCGGAACATTTACGTCTGCCTTCAATCGAGGATGTGCGAGAGGGAGTAATCGCCTCCAAAATTGCGGCTCATAGCGCGGATATCGCCAAGATGAATTCCAGGGCGTGGGAGCAGGATAGAGAATTCTCATATATGAGGAAGGCGTTCAATTGGGAATGGATGTATGGACATGCAATCGATAGCCGCAAGCCGCGTCGATATCGGGAGGAAAGCACAAATTACGATACCGAGGAATGTTCCATGTGCGGGGAGTTCTGCGCTATGAAATTGCATGATCAAATCGAAGAACCGGAAAATGAAATTGAAAGAAATAATATTATGTAAACGGGAGGTTGTATGAAATTAGATGATGTCAAAATCTCGAAAGCAATCATCGATCGGTACTATTCCAAGCTGACCGATTCGTTGGAAGTTGAAGCGGCATTGGTGGGCGGAGGACCGTCGAATTTGGTTTGCGGTACGTTGTTGGGGGAAGCCGGAATAAAAACGGTACTTTTCGAAACCAAACTCGCTCCCGGCGGGGGTATGTGGGGCGGGGGAATGATGTTTAACGAAATTGTCGTTCAGGAAAGCGCATTGCATCTCTTGAAAAAATTTGGTATTCGCACCAAAGCTTACGAGGAGGGGTACTATACCGCCGACAGCGTGGAGAGCTGCGGAACGCTAATCTCCAGGTGCGTGCAATCCGGTACTCGAATTTTTAACCTGGTTAAAGTCGAGGATGTGATGTTCCGCGAGGAAAATGGCGAAAAGCGTATCAACGGTTTGGTGCTGCAATGGTCGCCGGTAAACCGGTTGGGTTTACATGTCGATCCGCTCACGGTACGGGCGTCATACGTTGTGGAGGGTACGGGACATCCCGCCGAGGTGTGTGAGATAATCACCAGAAAGATGGATGCCAAGCTCAGATCCCGAACCGGCAAAGTCGTGGGCGAGATGTCGATGTGGGCTGATGAAGGAGAACAGCTAACCATTGATAACAGTAGCGAGGTTTTCCCCGGGCTTTTCGTAACGGGCATGGCGGCGAACGCCACCATGGGCGCGCCGCGGATGGGTCCGGTGTTCGGCGGAATGCTTCTTTCCGGCGAGAAGGTGGCAAATACGCTTATCGGGCTACTTCGCCCGGAAAAAGAATCCGCACCGAGCGCAATCGCCGCTAAATCTAACTGAGAGGAACTGGAGATATGAGTTTAAGTAAATTCCAAGATTTCGGCAGATGGGGAGCTTATGTAATCACCAGCGGCGATGCAGTCGAAATAACCAAAAACACCTGCCGGGCCGGCGCGCGGATTGTGCAGTACAGAGAAAAGAACGGTTCGAGAAAAAAAGTGCTGGAATCCGCAAAGGTCATCCGTGATATCTGCAGCGATTATGCGACGATCTTTATCGTCAATGATTATGTCGACATCGCCCTGCTGGCGAATGCCGATGGCGTACACCTTGGACAGGATGATATCCATATCCACGAAGCGCGTAAAATCACGCCGGAGGATTTCATAATCGGAGTATCCACTCATTCATTGGAGCAGGCAAAGAAGGCGGAAGCCGATGGCGCTGATTATATCGGTATAGGTCCGGTCTTCGCCACGCCGACCAAGGAAGATTACTCCCCGATAGGCGTTGATACCGTCAAGTCGGTACTCGGCGCTATCTCAGTACCGGCGGCAGCTATCGGCGGGATTAATTTGGATAATATAGAGCAATTGAAGTCTGCCGGAGTGGTGAATGTAGCGATGGTGAGGCAGTTTACGGTTAATGCGGACGAAGCGGTCAAACGCGTAAATGAATTTCTTTTAGGGAGTTGATAAGTCAGAACTGCTGCTTGTTTTGTGGATTGATATCTATAGAACTAAGAAATCGAATAAAGTAAAGCTGCAAGTAATCATCTAATCATTTATGATCACAATATCAGTGCGGCGGTTTCGGCGACGGTTTTGCGGTGTGTCGTTTGGAAATCGGGGACGGTATTCGCCGAATCCAAGCGCAGCGATTTTTTGAGGATCATAACCACATTGCTCAACAAAAAACCTCACAACATTGGTTGCACGTGTAACGGATAGCTCCCAATTCGATGGAAATTGTTTTGTGCGAATGGGAACGTTATCGGTATGCCCCTCCACACGTATCTCATTTGGCAAATCCGAGAGCATCTTCGAGAGAGCTTGCAGGAACTCTTTAGCCTTAGGTTTTATATCTGCTTTCCCCGCCTCGAAAAACGCCGATTCGGAGATATGTAGTATTAAATCATTCTCATTTAATATAGTTTCGATTTCAGGCTCAAGTTTATTGGCAGTTACATACTTCGAGATCGCCCGTTCCAATTCTCTCAATTGATGCAAATTCCTCAATCGCATCCGTTCAGAGAATGGAAGCGCGCCCGCTTTGCCCGATAGTATAGTGGGAGATCCCGCCAATACGGAATTAAGCGCTGTAGAAACCTTTTCGAATTTCCGGGCATCGATGCGTGACATGGAATAAAGCACGATAAATAATGCCAGGAGAAGAGTTATAAGGTCGGCATAGGTCAGCAGCCATCTGTCAAGATTCTCATCGTCATCTTTTCGTTTTCTGCTCATAATCAATACACATATTCACGTTTATCGGGTTCAACAAAGGATGAAAGCTTCGAGCGGATTACTCTCGGATTCTCTCCTGACTGAATAGAAACCATTCCTTCCATAATCAAGCTGAGAGTATGCACCTCAGCATCATGTTTACGCTTCAATTTGTCGCTGATAGGCAGATAGATCAGGTTAGCCAAAGCAACGCCCCAAAGGGTTGCGATAAAAGCGGTGGCTATCGAAGATGCCATCTGGCTGGTATCATTGGCATTAGCAAGGCTCTGTATAAGCCCCAAAACTGTACCGATAATTCCCATTGTAGGAGAAAATCCGCCCAGCTTCTGGAATAGCAGTATTCCGGCTCTGTGACGCTCTGTGAGATTGTCTATTTCTGTTTCCAGCAATCCCTTAAGCGCAGTCATTTCCGTTCCATCAACCACAAGTTTCAGCGCCTGCTGGAAAAACGGATTTTCGATTCTCTTGATATAACCTTCAATTCCTAATATCCCGTCTCTTCTCGCACGCTCAGACATCTCCCCAATCTGATCCACTATATCACGCGGATCCGGCTCCTTTTTGCGGAAAGCTATCTTTATTAAATCCGGAATGGATTTCAAAGTATCAGCGGATGTGGTGACAATAGCGGCGCCGAATGTCCCGAAAATCACCAATATCATTGCAGGCGCCTGAAGGACGGCTGATAGTTGACCACCCTCCATACCATAAGCTATCAATACCGAGCCGATTCCTAAAAGCAACCCGCCAATTGTGGTAATATCCATATTATCTCTATATGATTCTCACTGAAAGAGTAATGTTATCCTTGTAAATAGATATCGGCATCCGTACTTACAGCTTAAGAGAATGGGAAAAACCGGATAAAAAGAGGGTTAATCTCTAAGAGCGCTTGACCTGTATCCCATTGGTGGAATGCGCAAGGTCGCGTTCAATATCAGTGATATTTCGTGTTATTCCTATCGTGGATTCCTGCGCAGCCCATTTCGGCATCAAGCCGTCAACCTATCCCCTACGGTAGCGCAGACATTATTCGTCTGCGCTCGGTTACTGCCGCACCTGCGGGACAAGAATGTACGGCCTGCCGGTCGCGGGGGGGGGATTAGTTGATCTCGCATGCGCCGGTCCCAATGAAGTCGGGGCAATGACCTCGTCTCGATGCAGTCGGGGCAATGACTGATTTCAACATCCCTTTCGGTCTGCAGTGTCCTGGAGCCAGCTTCATTCCTTATGATTTTGCTTGCATTTTGCCCTTTTTCATAGTAAATTTCATATAGAGGAAGACGGAACTTCCTCTTAGCCACAACCGCTTACTGCATTAGCCGAGAAATTAACGAATTGGAAATCGACATGGATTTAGCCGATTCTACTGGTTGCAATGCTCCGCTTTTCGATCAATGAGCAGCCCTGTGATATGCTATAGGTGCAATCAAGTAGTTTGTTTCTAATAGATTTGGTGATGATAGAATCAGATAAAAGCAAATTAGTTTCTTCCTTCTTAAGAAAACTATCAGGTGAGTTGCTGCCGGTTTTATTTTTTGCGGTTATTCTTTTTATTTTTGCCGGAGCCTTTGATTTTACCGATGTGCTGCAAACAGCCCTGAATCAGTATGAGAAGTGGGAGCTTGACGAGGTGATTACGGTAGGCGCAGCCTGCTTTTTCCTGATGCTGGCGATATATATTCTCAAATCCCGCAAGGCTCAAATCCAGCAAATGGAACTGGAGCGATCGATACAGAAAAGCAGGCAAATTTCCGGCATACTCAATAATCTACCAGAAGCTATAGTTGTCACCGATTTGAATAATATCATAACATACTGCAATGTTCAGGCTGGGGATATTCTGGGGTTTGAGGATATACAGGGGCGCGATTGGAATCAGCTATTTGGGAATGGGCAGCATGATAGCCCAGCAGAATCAGCGAACGGAGCCAAAAGAGGCAAAACGGAATCATATTCATTTTTCCGGATAATCGAGAATCGCAATCGGGAAATTTTGCTTTCAATATCGCGAACACTGATCAAGGATGCTAAAGACGAAGTTATCGGATTTCTATATAGAATTCGAGATGTGTCCGCTCAACCTCTGGCTGAAAATGATATAACACGGATCGCTGAGAGGACTTCTCTCGGAGTTACCGTATTCGATAATCAGCGTTTAGTCTACGCTAATTCATCATTCGGGATGATGTTGGGATATGACGGGAATGAATCAAATCAATGGCTGAACGACGATTCAATCAAAATAATTAATGAAGAGGAAAGGAGTATTCTGGAAGCGAATATGCGAAAGATTTCCTATACCAATACTCCCGGCGGGCGTTTTAAAGTAAAACTGCTTCATAGAAATGGGGTGGGAGTAATGACTGAGGTTTCCCTGGAGCCGTGTTTGTGGAAGGGCAATCCGGGGGTGATGGGATTCTTCAATGATATAACAGAGTATGAGAACAGAATTGGGCAGCTATTGGAGGAAGTTAAAGACATCAAGGAGCTTATCGCAGCAACTCCCTGCGCAACGGTCAGATTATTCGCGCCCGAGCGGATGAGTAAAATCTACTGTTTTACATACGTTAGCGAAAATTTGAAAGAACTAACTGGTATCGATTCTTCAATGATAATGGAGGATTCATCGGTAATGTTTGACCGTATCAAGGAAGAGGATAGGGAACTGCTCACAGAAGGTTTGAGGGAGTCGGCTGAATATCTCACTCCGTTTGATATGGATATTAGAATAAAAGGACGAAGGGGAAAAACTGAATGGATTAGGTTTATAGCCAGCCCCAGGTTGTCTGACCGTAACGGAGTAATATGGAATGGTTCCCTGGTAAATATCAGCAGATTAAAAGAAAGCGAGCTGACACTAAAGGAAAATTATGAGCGGTTGAATATGCTGCTGGAATGTTCGGAGGATATAATAGAGCTGCACGATCTCGAAGGCAGATATCTGTATTGTAATTCCCCCCGGAAACTTGGTTTGAAAAGCGAGGACTTACTTGGGAAGACACCGGTTGATGTATTCGGGAATGAGACAGGACATCGTCTATTGGAGCAGCTGCAGGAAGCGGCTACTTCCGGTAAATCGATAGAGATAGAAAACCAGATTAGCAGGGAGGGCGAGCTTTTATGGTTTTCCGAACTGATACATCCGATTGTGGATGGGAATGAAGGGGTGACCGGAGTAGCCAGGATAAGCAGGAACATCACTAAGCCTAAAAGAGCAGAAATAGCTATCGAGAAGGAACGGCGCAAACTGATCTCACTTTTTGAAGCGATACCTGCTTATATTAATCTTCTGTCGAATGATTACACCATATCCTATGCGAATTATAAGTTCAGGGAGTTATTTGGCGATCCCGAGGATAAGCTTTGTTATAATATCCTTCATGGAAGGTCCAAGCCGTGTGAGTATTGCCCTACTTTCGAGGTTTTCGAAACCGAAATTCCGAAGCTGTGGGAATGGACAAACGAGGATGGGAAAACCTTTATTATCCACGATATTCCTTTTTCCGACGATGAGCGCCCGCAGGTGCTGCAATTGGGAATAGACATTACCGAACGGAAGAAAGTAGAAAACAGGCTGAGGGAAAGCGAGACTAAATTCAACGAGATAGCGAGTAATATAGAAGACGGGTTTTGGCTGGAATCTATTGAAACCGGTAGAAGCAGACGAATAGTTTACTGTAATCCGGCGCTCGAGAAACTATTGGGGAAGAAGGCAGAGGAGCTTTATCGCTCGGAGACGGCCTGGTTAGATGTTATTCATCCGGAAGATCGGGAGCGGGTTGTAGCTGATCTCGAAAAATCGCTGGAGCTAAAAAGGGGAAATAGTTTTGAACACCGGATAATCCAACCGGACGGTTGTACGCGGTGGCTTAGCACGAAGTTATCTTTTATCGAAAATGACGCCGGAGAAAAATACCGAATGGTTGTAGCTGTGAGAGATATTACTGATAGAAAAATCTCGGCTGAAAATATCAGCAGAGAAAGGGAGAGAGCCCAAACGTATTTCAATAGCGCAAAAGTGATACTTGTGGCTCTTGATTCCGAGGGTTGTATCAGCCAGATAAATGAGGAAGGCTGCAGTGTCCTCGGGTATACTCATGAGGAGTTGTTAGGCAGCAATTGGTTCGATAACTACCTTGTTTCACATGAAAGGGAAGATATAAAGAATATCTTTAAAAATCTAATGGGAGGCAGCCTAACCGGTTTTGAGAGAACCGAGGGATTCGTTGTCGGAAAAGATAAGAAGCATAGACTGATAGCCTGGCATAATACACTTTTAAAGGATGACAGGGGCAGAATCATCGGAACGCTTTGTTCGGGAGAAGATATAACCGAAAAGCGAGAAGCGGAAGAAGCTTTGATGCGCAGCGAACAAAGATTCAGAACTTTATTTGAAAAATCCTCCGATGCGCTGTTCTTACTTGATTACGACGGAAATATCAGAGAAGTCAACAATCAAGCATGTAAGAGTCTGGGATACAGCAAAGAAGAGCTTTTGGAGAGCCAGATTGAGGATGTATTCGCCGAAGAGCTTCCGATGGAAGCAAAAAAGCTGGTTTTTCAGGGAGAATCGGGAAATGTTGAATTTACCTCCCGGCATCGAAAAAGGACTGGGGCGTCGTTTCCGGTCGATGTGAAAATTGTTTTTCTTGAGTATGTTTCCGATACGGTCATTTGCCTATCAGCACGGGATATTTCTCAAAGAAGAAGAGCCGAGGTTGAGCGTGAGAAATTGATCGATGAACTGAAGGATGCGTTGGAGCATGTCAAAACATTACGAGGAATAATTCCGATATGTTCAGTCTGTAAGAAGATACGCGATGATGAAGGATACTGGAATCAGCTCGAAGCCTACATTAAAGACCATTCGGAGGCGCAGTTTACGCATGGGATATGCCCTGAATGCGCCAGAAAACATTATCCCGATTTCTATAACGGTTAGCCTTACTAACACAACCGCAAATCACCAAAATCCTAAGGATATAACCGCATACAATCCCCAAAAAAATGAGTCCTGAATCTAACAAAAATCTTGATAATCCGTTGCAGCTTTTATAAGTTCCACGGGATGAAACATTTTAATGGTTAGTCAGTTATTTTAAAAAATAGATAAGAAGGTGTTAGATGTTAGAGTATGATATAGTAATTGTTGGCGCCGGACCCGGGGGATTAACCGCGGGATTATACTGCGCGCGCGCTGAGCTGAAAACAGTTTGCCTGGAGAAATTAACTCCCGGAGGCCAGATCGCCAACACCGACAGAATAGATGACTACCCGGGATTCCTTTCAATCGGCGGGGCGGAACTAGCCAGCAAGATGCTTGAGCATGCCAGCCAATTCGGGATGGAGTTGAGGATGGAAGAAGCGCTTTCTATTTCACTGGAAGGCAATTATAAGATCGTAAAAACCGATAAGGAGGAGTATAGGTGTAAGGCGCTTATTTTCGGTACGGGAGGTTCCCCGCGTTATCTCAAGGTTCCCGGTGAAAAGGATTTATACGGTAAAGGGGTTTCGTACTGCGCAATCTGCGATGGCGCTTTCTTCAAGGGCGAGAAAATCGCCGTTGTCGGCGGCGGCGATGCCGCAGTGGAAGAGGGAACATTCCTTACGAAA
The DNA here is from genome assembly GCA_964563085.1 of uncultured Ignavibacteria bacterium. Taxonomy (GTDB): domain Bacteria; phylum Zixibacteria; class MSB-5A5; order UM-FILTER-46-8; family UM-FILTER-46-8; genus WJIR01. The sequence goes on from CAZLVS010000005.1 coordinate 99,790, forward strand.
TTCGGCAGCAAAGTATACATCATACACCGCAGAGATAAACTTCGCGCGGCGAAGGTAATTCAGGAGCATGCTTTCAAAAACGATAAATTAGAGTTTATATGGGATTCGGTTGTCACCAAAATAAATGGTGATACGCAAGTGAGATCGATAAGTCTTAAGAACGTAAAAACCGGAGAGGAATCCGATCTGGAAGTCGGCGCCGTTTTTCCCTTCATCGGATTTATTCCCAATTCCGCTTTGCTGGATGGATTGGTTCTGAAAGATGAAAGCGGTTATGTCCTTGCAGATTTCAAAATGGAGACCAAGACGCCGGGATTATACGCAATCGGTGATGTCCGCCGCCAGCTATGCAAACAGATCACCAATGCGGTGGGCGACGGAACCACAGCTGCAGTTGCCGCCGGTAAGTATATCGAGGAGTATTTCACATAATACGCCGGCACTTCCTTTTGCAAAGGGGAACTCTTCGCCCAGTCATTGTCCCGACTCCATAGGGATAGCGATGAAGCAATCCGTAAATCTCTAACAGATTGCTTCGCACCGCTCGCAATGACTGGTTTTAGTATCATTGCCCTGATTTCATCGGGATAGTGATGAATCAATCCGTTTCGAATTGATGGAAGCTGCCGAGAGTTTTTTTAAAAAATGAGTGAAACCAAACACCGTCAGAAACGCCCCGACTGGCTGAAAGTTAAAGCATTCAGGGGCGAGAATTATAAAAATATCCGCAAAATGCTTAAGGAGAAGGGACTGCATACGGTATGTCAGGAAGCGATGTGCCCCAATATCGGCGAGTGCTTCGGCAGCGGTACAGCTACATTCCTGATACTTGGCGATACCTGCACTCGGAGTTGCACTTTTTGCAACGTATCATCCACCGCTCCCTGTGGTCTCGATATCGATGAACCTCGGCGTGTGGCCGATGCGGTGGCGTTGATGAAGCTTAACTACGTGGTGATAACCTCCGTCACGCGCGATGATCTTACTGATGGGGGCGCATCTATCTATGCCGACACTATTACGGCGATTAAATCGAATGACAATGATTGTAAGGTTGAGGTACTTATTCCCGATTTTCAGGGTGATTATGATGACCTTAAGACTGTCCTTGATGCTTCGCCTGATGTGCTAAATCATAACCTGGAGACTATTGAGCGGTTATATCCCGAGGTGCGTCCGCAGGCCGATTATAGGCGGTCGCTGCAGCTGCTTCTTCGCTCATCGCAGTACCGTCCGGACATTACTACCAAATCGGGATTGATGGTGGGGTTAGGCGAGGAACTTGAGGAAATAAAGATAGCGCTGGATCATCTGAAAGACCACCATTGTCAGATGCTCACTGTTGGACAATATTTAGCGCCATCCAAACAGCATCATCCGGTGATAAGGTATTATCATCCCGATGAGTTCAAAGAGATCGAGGAATATGCATACTCGATCGGTTTTGAGAATGCATTTTGCGCACCGCTGGTGCGGAGTTCGTATCATGCCGGGGAGCAGGGGAAGTAGGTTATGCGTCATTGCGAGAAGCGCAGCGACGAAGCAATCCCTGAAGTCGATTATCGCGTCATTGCGAGGAGCGCAGCG
>CAZLVS010000005.1:101476-112323 GCA_964563085.1 uncultured Ignavibacteria bacterium
AAGGATCTCTTCTCGGGATTATAGATTGCTTCGCTTCGCTCGCAATGACTGTCTTTGCGTCATTGCGAGGAGCGCAGCGACGAAGCAATCCCTTGATTCCAGCAGATTGCTTCGCTTCGCATTCGCCGCGTCCCGACAGAGTCGGGGCAATGACTGGCAAAGAAGATTATGAACATCAACCAACTCATAGACTCATTACGCAGCCATAAGGATTTCCAATCGAAACTCACCTTTTGGAAATCTATCCCCGCACGGAAAGCGCGGTTCGAAGAATTCCCATCCGGTATCGATTCCCGATTAACCGATCTGTTTTCACAGCAAGGGATCAAAAAACTTTATACCCATCAGCGTCAGGCTGTTGATATTTTCCTGGAAGGTAAGAACCCGGTGATCGTAACGCCGACCGCTTCCGGTAAGACTTTGTGCTATAACCTTCCGGTGCTTGACAGGATTATCAAGAATCCCGAATCCCGCGCGCTTTACCTCTTCCCTACTAAGGCGCTTTCACAGGATCAACTCGCCGGGCTGATGGATATCGTGGATCAACTCGAGATCGATATTAAAACATATACATTTGATGGCGACACTCCCGCCACCGCACGCAAGGCGGTACGCACAGCCGGTAATATCGTAATCACCAATCCCGATATGCTTCATACAGGCATACTCCCGCATCATACACGCTGGATAAAACTGTTTGAGAATATAGAAGTGGTAGTGATCGATGAGATTCATCATTATCGCGGTGTGTTTGGCAGCCACCTGGCGAATGTAATCAGGAGGTTGAAGCGGATATGCAAGTTTTATGGAAGCAAACCGCAATTTGTCTGCTGTTCGGCGACTATCGCCAATCCGGTTGAGTTGGCTGAGAAAATTATTGGCGAAAAATGCGAGCTTGTCGATGATAACGGCGCTCCCGCCGGCGAGAAACATTTCCTGCTATATAATCCGCCGGTTGTCAATCAGCAGTTGGGTATCCGGCGGAGTTCGCTTTTTGAAGCTCGCGATATCGCGCGTTTTCTGCTGGGGAATAATATCCAGACTATCGTTTTTGCCCGATCGCGTCTGCGGGTGGAGGTGTTGACTACTTATCTTAAGAAAATAGCAAGAGAGCTGAACATCGATCAGGATTCCATCAAGGGCTATCGCGGTGGTTATCTTCCAAATGAACGCCGCGCCATTGAACGAGGACTGCGCAATGGCGATATTAGGGCAGTGGTCTCCACCAACGCGCTGGAGCTGGGGATCGATATCGGGCAGCTCCAGTCGGCGATAATCGTGGGATACCCTGGCAATATCGCATCGAGCTGGCAGCAAGCCGGGCGCGCCGGACGGACTACCGAGACTTCGCTGGCGATTATGGTCGCAACCAGTTCGCCGCTTAACCAGTTCGTGATAAATCACCCGGAATACTTTTTTGATACTTCACCCGAGGCGGGCATTATTGATCCCGAGAATTTAATGATCAGGGTGTCGCATCTCAAGTGCGCATCGTTTGAAATACCGTTCGATGATTCCGAGGATTTCGGCGACCTCTCCCCCGGTTCCACGTCGGAGATGCTTCGCTTCCTGAGCGATAACAAGGTGCTGCATAAATCTGGCGGCAAGTATCACTGGGCATCGGAGATTTATCCCGCTGAGGAGATTTCATTGCGCACCGCTACGCCTCAGAATTCCGTTATTCTGGATCAAACCCGGGAAAATCGTGTTATCGGCGAGGTCGATTATTTCTCGGCTCCGGAGTTGATTCATAAGGATGCCATCTACCTTCATCAGAACGAACAGTACCAGATCGCGGAGCTGGATTGGGAGGGCAAGAAAGCGTATGCCAAACCATCCGGCGTTGATTACTACACCGACGCTATGACCAAGACTCACATAGAAGTACTCAATGTAGATGAAACTCGTCATTGCGAGGAGTCCCGCGGAACGCGGGATGACGAAGCAATCCCCACGGACAACAACGTGCCGTCGGATCGCCTGACCCGACGGAAAGAAATGACCTTCCGCCGCGGCGACATATCTGTCCGACGCGAAACGGTGAAATTCAAGAAGATAAAATTCTTCACCCACGAAAATGTCGGCTGGGGCGACCTGAGCTTACCGGAGCAGGAGATGCAGACTACATCATTCTGGCTCGAACTCCCCGAAGACACGTCGGAAATACTGGGGATGGGCAAGGAGAAATTCGGGGGATGCCTTCAGGGGGTGGCGAACCTGCTGAACAACATCACGCCGCTCTGGATAATGTCCGATCCATCGGATATCCGCACGGTGGCGATGGTGCGCGCGCCTTTTACCGAAAAACCGACCATCTTTATCTACGACAATTACCCCGGCGGGGTCGGCTTCTCGGAGAAGATACTAAACCACGCCGACGAAATCCTGCAAGCCTGCCGCCGCCACCTGCAAAACTGCCCCTGCAAAAACGGCTGCCCCTCCTGCATCGGACCGCCATTGGAGGTGGGGGCGGGGAGTAAAGGGGGGATTATGAATACATTTTTGTATCTTGACATATGAACATAAATGTAATAATTTATAACATAGAACCAGAAAATTGATAGCGATTAAAGTTAATTGTTGTAAACCAATATAGATTTATTTTAATTAATGACCGATCACCTGTCAGAAAGAAAAAGGAGCTGGAACATGAGTAGAATCCGCTCCAAAGATACTCAACCAGAAAGGGTAATTCGATCATACCTTCATAAACGCGGTTTTAGATTCAGATTACATCAGTCAACTTTACCAGGCAAACCAGACATAGTTCTTAAAAAGTATAAATATGCGATTTTCTGTAACGGTTGTTTTTGGCATCAGCATAATGGATGCAAACGCTCAACTTTGCCAAAATCTAATCAGCAGTATTGGTTACCTAAGTTACAGCGAAACAAAGAAAGATTCGAGGAAGTAAAAAAAAACTTAGAAAAAGTGGATGGACCGTATTAGTAGTCTGGGAATGCGAAACAAAGGATGAAGCAATGCTTGAAAAAAGACTGGGTAAGTTAGTTAATTTAAGGAATAGAAAATGATATTCAAGATGGGGGAGTTATTCTGTGGTCCTGGGGGACTTGCATTGGGCGCGAAGCAAGCCTATCATGAGGCTGCCAATGGATCCGATTTTGCCATAAGGCATGCATGGGCAACGGATTATGATAAGGACTCGTGTAACTCGTTTCGCAGAAATATCTGCCCTGATAATCCTAGTACTGTGCTATGCAAGGATATACGGAAAATTAAGTATGAAAACCTAATGAGTATATCGGACGTCGATGCACTATCATTCGGCTTTCCATGCAACGATTTTAGTGTTGTAGGAGAGCAGAAGGGGATTGATGGGATTTATGGGCCACTTTATACATATTGTACAAAAGCCTTGAGGTTTTTTAAACCAATATGGTTTTTAGCGGAGAATGTAGGGGGTCTTAAAAACTCAAATGATGGAACGGCCCTATCAATGATTTTAGACGAATTTAGAACTGCTGGCTATAAATTATATCCGCATTATTACAAATTTGAGAATTACGGAATCCCTCAAACACGGCATAGAATAATAATAATCGGAATACGGAATGATGCAGATGTGGAATTTAGGATACCATCCCCTCAACCGTATCTAAATGTAGATATATCTTGCGGCACCGCGCTAAATAAACCTCCGATCCCTGAGCATGCACATAATCATGATTTTACGAATCAATCCGACGCAGTTGTTGCAAGGCTAAAGTATATCAAACCGGGGGAAAATGCCTTCACGGCAAACATCCCCAAGCATCTTCGCTTGAATATTAAAGGCGCTAAGTTAAGCATCATTTATAGGCGACTTGACTCAAAAAAACCAGCTTATACAATAACCGGTAGTGGAGGCGGTGGAACTCATGTTTATCATTGGAAAGAAAATAGAGCGCTGACTAATAGAGAAAGGGCGAGACTCCAGACATTTCCTGATAATTTTGTTTTTTGCGGTTCAAAAGAAAGCGTAAGAAAGCAAATTGGTATGGCGGTTCCACCCAAAATGGCTAATATAATATATACTGCGGTTTTAAGATGCTTCGCTGGGAAGCGATACAGCGCGGTTCCCTGTAACATGAGCAAATTCCACCAAAATGTATTTCAACTTTCTGACTAGTTTAATATGATCATATATGAGAAACTATTCGATAAAGTACTGATGGAGCCAATAGTTTCCGGTATGAATCGGCTCTGTATCGTTTCGGGTTATGCATCCTCCGCCATGGCTTTTCACCACCTAAGCAAAATCAAGGATAGCTATAATGAGGTTAATGTTGATTTGATAGTAGGAATGTGTTCCAGTGATGGAGTGACTCTTTCCAATCATAGGGGATTCACTGAACTCGTTTTGAATCAATTCCCATCTAATTTTAAATGTTACTATTTATTTGATTCTCCTGCTGTTCATTCAAAATCATACGTTTGGATGAAAGGTGATTCCCCAGAAATCGGATATGTCGGATCAGCCAATTACACTCAGAATGCTTTTTTTACTCAACGTGAGCTTATGGCTTCAGCAGATCCGGTAAAGCTTAACGACTATTACAGTAGTCTGATTTCTAGCACAATAATATGCATAAATAATGAAGCGGAAAATTATATTAGAATTTATCAGGATGAATATTTAAGGTCTAGAGTTGCGGAGATAGAAAAGGCTAAAAACGCACATCCAAATTTGCCGACTCACCTTTTGGGTCTACCATCAATACGATTTTCCTTGCTTGACCGTCACGGCGCGTTGCCCCAACGCTCCGGTTTAAATTGGGGGCAGCGTCCAGAAGTAAGGAGGGAGCCAAATCAAGCATATATAAGGTTAGAATCATCCGTTTACCGTTCCGATTTTTTTCCGCCGCGCGGTATTCATTTCACTGTGCTCACAGATGACAATAAAGTTCTAATCTGCACACGCGCTCAGGCTAATGGAAAGGCAATTCACACACCCCGCAACAATAGCCATATCGGAGAATACTTCCGCAGACGATTAGGAGTTCCTTTTGGGCAACCTATTACTAAGGAGCATCTCGCAATATACGGAAGATACCATATTGACTTTTATAGGATTGACCATGAAACATATTTCATGGATTTCTCGGAAAGCAGGGATTCAGATGCTGAATGCTAAAACCGTGAATGATAGAAAATGGGGGAAGCACATTGATTTCGGAGCCTCCGTTAAGTTTAACATTGACAAGACGCCGGAATTGCTTCCGGATCTCATAGAGGACATTGAAGATGCTTTAGTTAAAGAACCTAATTTCATATTACCTTGTTTTCTTGAAGTAAAGGATAAGAACAAAATAAAAAACCTTGACTTAGAACTTGCTGAGAAAATCAGGGGAAACGAGAATCCACTTGACGCGGCTAATAAAAATGGCGTGAACGGATTGGATATTTTGGCACCAATCAATTGTGAATTTCAACTTAAATACAGGAGGAAAATAGGTTCTCTCAAAAACGAATTGTGCTTACAGGATTTTCAAGAATTCATTAAAGAGCATAACATTCCTTTGAAGCATATCATGGATAATATAGTTGTGGCAGTGTTCTCTGAAGATGGCAAGGAAGATTCTGTGAATATTAGATGTTTCTTTGACTATGTGAATGAAGAACGGTTTTTACTTTATGAAGGCAAGTGGCATCAATTCAATCAGGAATACCTGCAATTCCTTGAAGAGCAAGTTGATCAGAGAATTAAATGTGATTTCACGGATGAATACTTTAGAAGAAAAGAGTTGACAGCAAGCAGATTTCATCTTATTTTTAACCATTAAAAGTCCAATTCACACTGAACCAGGACAAAAGGATGTGTCTTTGGTTCATGTTAGAACGTAAAACGCGGGTTAAAAAACTATCCGATATTAAATCGTTAACATTTCTCATAAAAGTCTTTGATTGGCAAAGAGAGTGTCGCGATGCTGGATATGAACCAATAATTAGAATTGGATACCAATTAATAGGAGAATCGGAACGTAGGTTTTCTCAAAAGCGGGAAATAGCGTTACAGCATTGAGGTTTGGCAGATCAATTCTATTAGTAAACCAGTTGTTGCTGTTGGGTCGTTCCCAGCAGCCATAGATTGTTCAAAATCATATAAATGGAGAATGTCATTACTATGGAATTTACTGAGGAAGAAAAATTAGCTCTTAAAAAACTAAAAAGTGAAAGGCTAAAAGCAATTTACCTTTATCTCGTATATCATTCACAGACTTTAGAATTCTTTGATGCTAAGCAAAAGGATTTGAAAACTAAACTCAGTTTTCGGTACTACATAGAAGGGACAACGCGTAAGCATCCCTTTGCTTTCATTGTGAATCGCAAATCACTATTGTTTCATTTTACAAAATATTATCAGGATTTAGAAACAGTTGAAAGAGAGCTTAAGCAGAATCGCATTAGAATCGAAGACAAGAGCGATATGAGAATTACAGTAAAAATCGTAGATGATGAATATATTGCCTTTATAAAACAATACCTTACTGAATTCAACCCGCTGTGATGTACTACTTTATTCAAACGGATTAATATATTCTATCGGAATCGCAGGATTCCGACTTGCGGTTCCGAAGGACAAGCGCTCCAGATATACATAAACCTTTGGCTATGTGGCAAGGGGATTGCTTCGCTTCGCTCGCAATGACCAGCGGCTTCCTGCGGAATCCATGTCAGGGGGCAAGCCCCCTGACCAACCCGTTAATTAAATCCGCAGACAGGGATGTCTGCGCTACCGATGTAAGTTCTGTCGGAACCGCGCGGGTGCCGCTCTACACGAGAAGCGCGGCAGACGAGGACGTCTGCCGCGCCCAGACCTACAAAAAAAAGGGCTGGGCAAGCTGCCCAGCCTTAGGTGGTTTTTTAACAATTGTCGGAGATTACTTCACAAGCATCATTTTCTTGGTCGCAACATTTGCGCCATCACTTAACTTCGCGAAGTAAACACCCGAAGAATAGCTCGAGGCATCCCACTTTATAGTCTTCATTCCGGCTTCCTGATGACCATTAATCAGGGTCTCAACCTTCTGTCCCAGAACGTTGTAGATATCCAAGGTTACATCCGAAGCTTCCGGAAGCTGATAATGGATAGTGGTCTCCGGGTTAAACGGATTAGGATAGTTTCCATTAAGAGCGAAATCGGTGGGAATAGCATCCTGCAGTTTGCTCATGTCAAGATCCAGCGGATCGCGAACATCGCTGACGATTACCCTTCCGAACAGGTCATAGGACCATTCCGATACAGCGACTCTACCAAGATCGTCGCTGCTTACCGGCGGCTGCTTGTAGAAACCGAACTGGTACCCGCCGTCCTGCGCCGGAATATCGCCATACTCGACTCTTTCAGCCCACATACCGGTTTCGGCTCCGCCAGGGACATTGACGGTATTCAAATAGGCTAAACGCTGATAAGGTCTGACACGAATGTTGTTATACAACGCAATCAGGTTATCGGTGCCGTCAGGTTCTATCTGATGAATTCCGTTGTCTATGAAGACGACATTCGGCGAATTATTCTCGATAATTCCCCAGAACTGAAAGGAACCGCCACCACCCGGGATGGTGATCTGCGGATTATCCTCGGTCGGTATCATATACACGCGCGCCGGATAATCCTTGGCGAACATTACATCGTCAAGGACAAAGAAATTGCCGCTGTCGTGCATAACCACATAAGCGATGTCATCTTCGGCGGAGGTAACGGTAAGGAAAGAATTGTTGCCGTATCCACTCTGACCGATACTATAGCTGATCATTTCGCCATCTTCGTTATAAGCTTCAAGATGGAATTCATTTGAAGTTCCTGCATAAGCGATCTGAACCGAATCATTCGGCTGATCGAAAACGCAGGTTACCATAGGTTCGGAGGAGCTGAAGGCAACCGCATCCCAGGAATTCATAGGATATCCGGTTTCGTTATAACTGGCGCGTTCGGATTCCTCGAGGATTGTGACATCGGGACCGAAGTAAGCATCACCGAAATAACCGCCAATGTTGATTCCTTCGTTAGCGTTAAGGAATGAATCCGGGAGGGCTTCCATGTTGGCATCCATCGGCTTCTCAGCATTAAGCCCTCTTCTCATAGCTTCAAGCACTGCTTGATGAGCATTGATTCTGCCATGACCAAGCTCGTAGCTCTTGGGATTGTATGTATATCCGCCAACTTCGTCTGCAGTCTCTTCCAGTACATCGCGTACTTCGGCATTAGTCAAATGGCGATTAGCGGAGCGCACTAATGCGGCAACGCCTGCTGCCAACGGGCATGCGGACGATGTTCCGTTAAAGGAATCATAATAATCACCATTGCTGTATCCAGCGCTGCCCTGTCGGTCGGTGGTGTACATCAAGACGCCGGGAGCGGCGAAATCGAGGTCGTTCCCGTAGTTAGTTCCCCACCAGTATTCGCCATCACAACTGGAAGTGCTTTTTCTTTCATCGCAAGGACTGGTAGCGGCAACCGAAGCTACGCTGGCGTAACGGGCAGGATAATCCACGGTGCTGGAATTACCGTTACCGGCGGCAGCCATCACGACTACATCGTTACTATTATAGGCGTTGTTACAAGCCATCTCAACGGCGCTGTAATTACCGGAACTCATTCTCCAGCTCATGGAAATAACCATGCCGTCGAAATCAGCGGCGCGTCCGCGAGCGTAGTTGATAGCATCGGCGCGGTTCTGATTCTGGCCCGAGGATAGATTAACACGCAGAGGCATCAACCATGAGTGCGGAGCCGAGCCGCATACGCCTTCGTTATTATTGGCAACAGCAGCGGCTAACCCGCAGCAGGCGGTACCATGGTCGCCTTCGTCATCCGGGGAATTATCGGGATCTGCGAAATCCCAATCATCGCCGTCTCTATCAAGCAGGTTACCCTGAAGGTCCGGATGTGTAAGGTCCATGCCAGTATCGATTACGACAATAACAATCCCGCGATCGCTGCGGGTCATATCCCAAGCCTGAGCAGCGTTAATGTCGTGATCACCGTAAGGAGTACAAACGCAAGTACCGGATTCCTGACCTGTATTTAAAAGATGCCATTGATCGTCGAAATTCGGATCATTGGGAACCCATAGCGCATCATCGAAACCATAAATGGAAGGTTCGGAGAACCATACTTCTGAGTATTGATTAAGCTCTGAAATGGTTTCGAATACGTTTTTACCTTCTGCTGTAGATATCGTGTAATAATTCTGAGTCCATTGCTCCTTAACCACGTCTGCACCGATCTCATTTATAATCCGCAGACAGGTCTTTTCAGTCAAGTCCTGGTAAAACTGAACTGTCGCTTCGGTAGGATCATAGTACTTGAGGAATCCTTCATGATCCATACCGGGTACGGCGGCTTCCCATACGCGGTCATCAGCTTTGAAGCGCTGAATAGCATCAACCTCGAATTCATTCTGAAGGCTGAAAACGGCGAAATTATTCCATGCCGCTTCGTGAATGACCGATAGATCATAATCATCGGCGAACGCATTGATGTCAGCGACAGAAACGTTGTTGTTGAACTTAATACTGACTTCATCGGATTGCGGTGTTAAATGCCAATCGCGATTGAAAGCCTTGTCATGCCAGTACATATCCTGGGAAGCGGCGACAAAAGATGTCGAAAGTAAAATTACCGCTAAGGACATGAGCATTATGTTTCTTGTTATTGATAAATTCATATTTTCTCCATGAAAAATGTGGTTACTTATGTTTGTTAATTTCGTGATTTAATTCGAGTAATAGTTGTAAGAAATGAGGGTTATTCTATGATTATCCTCTCCTTTCCGTTTTGCTTCAAAATAATAATTAACTTGTTTAGAAGAAATACTACCAAGTGATATTGGATATTAATATCAACAGCACTAACCATAATATACTTAACTGGTTTTGTCAAGTTTTAATTTTATTTTTTCACGGCGAGTAGACTGAACTCCACTTTTTCCTACTAATGCCCCAGCGACTGACCACTCATTTCCAAGATATATTACATTATTTTCATTTAATGACTTGACTAAGTGGGTAGCCGGATTTAAATTACCGAAACATTAAATTCGGTTTTAGTATTTAATACCAGATTATATCTGGATTTTTTATAAATTCGATTGTTAATAAATTCACAAGTTGGACAATGGTAGAAATTCGGAGTACGATATATGGCTGAACGCGAAAGGATTAGTCCGGATCCGAAATTTATAAAAGAGATAAGAAAAACCGGAGGTATAGCAGGTAAGAAATGTTATCAATGCGCCACCTGTTCGGTAGTTTGCGAATTGTCGACCAATGAAAGTCCCTTCCCTCGCAAAGAAATGTTGTGGGCTCAATGGGGTTTAGCTGATCGCTTGATGCCTGATCTGGATGTCTGGGCTTGTTATCAGTGCAATGACTGCTCGGTACATTGCCCAAGAGACGCCAAACCGGGTGATTTACTGGCAGCGGTACGTTCCTATACATATCAGAATTATGCAGTTCCGAAATTTATGGGCAAGGCATTGGCTACACCCTGGGCGTTACCGATTCTTTTTGCGGTTCCGGTGATAATATTGTTCGTTTTGATGAATGTTTCGGCGCCGAGGACAGCCGATGGTGAATTTCTGTTCCTGCAAGAAGGTATTCCGATAGATTTTAACATATTCTTACCACATAGTACGGTGGATGCCTTCTTCGTACTCGGCAATATCCTCATATTCACTTTAGCAATAATTGGATTCTCGAGGTTCTGGCGTGATTTGAAAAAGCATCATAGCAGCGGCATATCCTTATTGACGGGAGTGAAGTTGACAATCAAGGAGATTTTTACTCATGCCCAGTTCGAGAAATGCAAAGCTAATGAACCTCGCTATATCGGACATATTTTG
>CAZLVS010000006.1:0-104496 GCA_964563085.1 uncultured Ignavibacteria bacterium
TGACCGGCGGTGTTAAATATAACACACCCCGATTTCCCCGCTTTACGGGGAAATCTCCCCTCTCGAGAGGGGAATTTGATTGCTTCGCTTCGCTCGCAATCGCAGTGGTAGACGTTTATCTACGCGCCCCCCCCGCAATAACCTAACTTTGATTCTTTTTACTGAGCCCGTATTCGTAAAGCTTGTTTCGTAGAGTCCTGGTGGTTATTCCCAATACTTCTGCGGAGCGGGTGCGGTTGCCGTCATTGGCTTCCAGAGTTTTCAGTATCAGGGATTTTTCCATTTCGTGGATGGTCATCCTGGGCTTCAAGCCCTCCGGTAATTCGAATTCTTCTTTCGTAAAGATCTGACCGGGAAAATCGTCGGTCTTCAAAACCCCATCCTTGTTGATCACAACCGCCCGCTCAATGCAGTTCTCCAATTCGCGCACATTACCGGGCCAATGATATTCCATCAATCCCCTCATCGCTTCATCTGTGATGGAAGAGATTTCCTTGGAATTTTCCTTACTGAATTTCTCCACGAAATGCTCAATCAGGAGCGGTATATCTTCCTGCCTTTCGGTTAATTCCGGCAAATCTATCGGAATGACATTCAACCTGTAATAGAGATCTTCGCGGAAATTGCCCTGACGGACGTCATTTCTAAGGTTCCTATTGGATGTAGCGATAATCCTCACGTCGGTTCTGATAGTCTGTCCCGAACCGATCCTCTCAAATTCATGTTCCTGTATAACCCGCAGCAGCTTAGCCTGAAGCGCCGTGGACATCTCCGATATCTCATCAAGAAGGATAGTACCTCCGTTGGATAACTCGAATCGTCCCTTAACGGTCTTAACGGCTCCGGTGAAAGCCCCCTTTTCGTGTCCGAATAGTTCGGATTCCACTAAACCATCCGGCAGGGCGGCGCAGTTAAGTTTTACGAATGGTCCATCCTTCCTAAAGCCGTTGAAATGTATGGCTCTGGCAACTAATTCCTTGCCGGTACCTGACTTACCTGTTATTAACACCGTTGCATTGCTGTCGGCAACCGTGGAAATGAGGTCGTATACTTGCTGCATTCTCGGGCATTTCCCGATCATGTTGGCAAAAGAGAATTTGTCGGTGAGTTCGGATTTCAAGCGCTTGTTTTCAGTCTGTAAGGTCTGGAAATTCAACGCCTTGCGTAACAACATCTCGATCTCATCCGGCGATGTATCCTGCGATTTCGTGAGGTAATCGAAAGCGCCGACTTTCATTGCCCTTACGGCGTCCTCAATCTTACCATAAGCCGTTATCATTATCACTTTCGACTCCGGATTAATTTTCAGAGCGGTCTCCAGTACCCTGAAGCCATCAGCGCCCGGCATTTTGATATCGGTAAATATGACGCCGTAATTATGGCGCATCAGCTCATCGATAGCCTCACTGCCGTTGGAAACGCAGGTGGCATTAAAACCGGCGCGAACGAGGGTTTCCTCGACAAAATCCCGCATTAAATCATCATCATCGGCAACCAGAATCTTAACGTTATTATTCAAACTACTCTCTCCTTATTCTTCTCCTAAAACTAACCTTTAGGCAAAGAAATTACGAACCTTGCGCCCTTGTTCAATCCGCCGCTTTCGGCAAAGATGGAGCCTCCTTGGGCATTGACCAACTTCTTTACGATCGCCAATCCCAAACCTGTGCCTCGTTCACGCGTGGTGAAAAACGGATCGAAAATTCTATTTATGTTATCCTCAGTTATGCCTATACCTGTATCAATAATCTCAAGTCGCACCCGGGAATCACTTTGTTTTAAAACGATTCTCACCTTACCGCCATTGGCGGAAGCCTGCATTGCATTGTTAATCAGATTACTCAGAATCTGCTTAAAGCTATCGCTGTCAACTTGGTGTTTCCCGACAGTCTCATCGATATCTCTCTCGATTATAATATCAGAGTACTGGCTTTCGTGAGCGACATTATCGATAACTTCATCTATCAATTCCGGAAAGCTGGTCGGGATCGGCTCGAGTTTCGGCTCCCGGGTAAAGTCAAGCAGCCCATTGACAATCCGGTTAAGATCGGCAACCCCTTTGGTGATTTTGGAAACCAACCTTTTTCTGGGATCATCATCGTCGATATCCTTTGACAGCAATGCTGCGAATCCGGATATTCCCCCCAGAGGATTCCTGATCTCATGCGCAATTGTCGCCGCCATCCTGCCCAGAGCCGCAAGGGTGGAAACCCTCGCCATCTCCCTTTCCAATTTCTTTAGCTTGGTCAAATCATAGAAAACCTCAACCGCGCCGATAATCTCTCCATCAGGCGCTCGCAACAGGGAGGTTGAAAAGCCGATATTGAACAATGAACCATCAGCATTTGTGACAACTTTCTCTTCCTCGGTGTAAACCCTACCGGTTTCCAGGGTCTCCAGACAACCTTGATTTTGCTCTGAGACATCGAAGTAGTTCGCGTATTTTTTGTTTATAATACGGGCTGCGGGAAATTTCAGAATACGTTCAGCCGCTCGGTTAAAAAGCTTAACTTTACCCTCGACATCTATTACGATTACACCGGAGTTTAAGTTTTCTAATATATTATTCAGGTAGGAACTGAGACGTTCCTTTTCTCCTAAGGATTGCCGCAGTTCAATATTGGTTTCCTGCAGTTTCCGATTAAGTGTTTCGTAGCGGTCTTCAAGCTCCTTGTATGCAGCTTGAAGCTGCTGAGTCATTTCGGTAAATGATAGGAATGAGTTGCTAAAACGTTCGTTTTCGGCCACGTCGATAAATTCATCCATTAAACTTTATCGTGAAAAGAGACTGACTTTGACACCTATACCATTGCCCCTGGTTAACTTATGAAGCCTTTCCTCTTCGACAATTATCTCATTCATTATCGGTTTCAACTTGTCTAAAAACTCAGCATTAAGTTTAATCAGAGTTGACGCCTGCGCTTCATCTTTCAAACATTCTCTACCCAACGCCAAAATTTCTCCGGATAGACAAACCATTTTGTCAGCAATTTCGCGTCTTTTGCTGAGTTGCCTCTCTAATTGAACTCCGTTTGTAAATATATCCGGTGATTGATTTAGGTTTCGGGATAACTCCAGAAACAGCGAGTGAGCTTGAAGCGAACTACGGTGAAGCGATATAATTCGTTTTAAGACTTCAGATTCCATCTAACTACGGTTAAGAGTAAACCAAACTCGAGGGGATTTCAAGTATAATTTATCGGTTTTGCGCCAAAATACCGGCTGTTTTTATAGCCTTGCGAGTAATTCCGCTTTCTTCGTCTCGAATTCTTTATCGGTTAAAATACCGTTTTGCTTTAATTCATCGAGTTTTCTGATCTGTTCAAAAACGGTCTCGCGATCAAGCTCGAATATAGGTTCATTGTCAGCCTCATCAATTGGTATCATAGAATCTTCAGTACCTGATGAAGCCGGAATATCCTTATCCATTTCGTATCTCTGAAGCTCTCCCTCGATTGCCTTGATTTTGTTTCTGAGATGGTCAATTTCGACCTTCAGTTTCCTCTCCTTGAGCGCTTTTTCCACGGCAATTTTTAGCTCATTGAGTTTAAAGGGCTTAACCACATAATCATAAGCGCCCAATCTTAGCGCTTTAATGGACGTCTCAATAGTCGGATACCCCGTCATAATAATTACCGGCATGTGCGGTTGAACTTTATTAAGTCGATTAAGTGTTTCCAAGCCATCGATGCCTGGCATTTTCAGATCGACCAGTCCAACATCGAGATCATTCCCCCTGGCAATTTCCACAGCTTGCTCTCCACTTTCGGCTAATACAACACTATATCCCTGCTTTTCTAAAAATTCCTCCAGTAAGTCCCTTACGAAGGTCTCGTCATCAACCACAAGAACTTTTAACGATGACATAATTTACTCCAAATAGTCAACAGAAGTTTGCATAATTATACAATACTTAAGCCGAAATTTCAAAGGATAAAAGTAAATACGTAAAATAAAATCGCATCTACAAACGATGAACATGATTTACGATTTATTAAGACGCTAAAATCGCTACGCTATTTGATGAACATCACGATTTAAAAGAAAATCCACGTAACCAATATAAATATCGGCGCAAGTATACCAACAGACCATAGCATAAATCCGAAAAATGACGGCATTTTAATTCTTGACTCCTCCGATATCGACCGAACCATAAAATTCGGGGCGTTGCCTATATATGTCATGGCGCCGAAGAAAACCGCACCCGCTGAAATAGCTTTCAAATAGGTAATGAAGGTCTCTGCCTGAGGATGCTGGGCGCCGGTCAATATTCCGGTAACTAATGGCTCCGGAATTCCCAGTTTTCCCAAAGACAAGTTAAAGAAAGTTAAATAGGTAGGGGCGTTGTCAAGAAAAGAAGACAGGATTCCGGTAATCCAGAAGTAGTGTGCAGGTTCCTTTACCGCCCTTATAATAAACGCCAATTCCCCGGCTGTACCGGCTCGCAACATCGCCAACGCCGGTATTATACACATGAATATCCCGGCAAAAAGGTATGCCACTTCCGTTATCGGGAACCAGGTGAATCCGTTTTCCTCTCTCAGCTTTCTATTCGTTGTCCACAAGGAAAACATCCCCATCAAAACGATCAAAACATCCCGGGTTATGCTCTGGATACCGACATGTATCCCCAAAATGTTCATCTCCCTTCCTTTCCATATACCTGACAGCAGAACCGCTCCCATTATTCCCGCTAAGAAAATGATATTGTGCAGTCCATGGACACTGATCGGTTCTTTTGCCCTGGCTTCCTCTTCTTCCTTTGACTCTCCCTCATCAGTGGCAAATTTTGAGATATCACGAGCTTCTTTCTTGAATAAAATCGTATCAATTGCGAAATATAATATAAGCAGGATTATGCTGGTGATAAGCATATGCGGGAAAATGTTAAACGTCCAGAAAAACGGTACGCCATGAAGAAAACCCAAAAACAGCGGCGGATCGCCCAACGGAGTTAACGAACCCCCGATGTTGGAAACCAAAAATATGAAAAAGACAACGGTATGCACTTTGAAACGCCGGGTCCTATTTGCGCGAATCAAGGGACGAATCAGCGCCATGGAGGCGCCGGTGGTGCCCATCCAGGATGCCAGTATTGTTCCGATCAGTAAAATCACCACATTAATTCTGGGAGTACCGGCAAGGGAACCCTTAACCACGATTCCGCCGGATGCCGTGAACAACCCCCAAAGCAAGATTATAAATGGTATATAGTCTATGACATAAATGTGAATAATCTCGTGAATAGCCTCGGAACCGTAAAAATATACGAATGGTAAGCCAAAAATCAACGCCCAGGCGAACGATATCTTAGGATAATGATGATGCCAGAATGTAGGAGCTACCAATGGGAATACAGCTATCGAGAGAAGAATTCCGACAAACGGTACAACGCTCCACAATGGAAGTTTCTCCCCCAAACCTCCCCCGTGCGAAGGTGAATGCGAATCTCCCTGATGAATATCGTCGCTGGCAAATGCCCCCGATACAAGAAAAAAACTAATGATTACTACAAGAAATAAGAATACCCGATAAGTGTCCGTCATAGAATTTCCCATAAAAATTTTCGCTCAATTTATTTCGTTAATCCATTAAAGGCAAGATAAAAGAAGGATTTTTTTCCCGAAAGGAAACCGTTTGGAACAAAACCTGCATCCTTCGATAGGCGAATTCGTTAAAACATATCCTTAATTCTAAAATTTCTATTGTAACGCATGCTTAAGTTCATTAAATTGAATGGAATTGACATGATTTAGCTGTTTGACCAAACTTGAAATAAGTATCCAATAAGTAAAAACAGATGGATTGACAGTCGGTCTATTCTTCTGTTGGTATTTATTCTTTTTAAATAATATTAATCGTAACAATCGAAGCGTTGGAACCCGCACTATGCCATTACTATTTAAATCAACAAAGATTCTTGAATCGCAAATCGATGATTTTCTGGATGCAATCAGTCAGGGCGGTTTAGTATTTAAAGAAGGTGTTAAGAGCTATCTGGAATGCGAGGATGAGACCTTCGAAAGTAGAATCAATGAAATAAAAAAGCTGGAAAACAAAGCCGATGATCTCCGGAGACAGATCGAGAATCAGTTGTACACTCACTCATTGATACCGGAACACCGGGGCGACGTGTTGGGATTACTGGAAAACCTGGACGACGTAATCGACACCATAAAGAAAACTCTGGTAAATTTCTCAATTGAAGTTCCTGATATTCCGGTTTCACTAAACCGGGATTTTCTCGAACTCACCGAGATGTCCGTAATGGCAACCGATAAGATAGTCAATGCCGCGAGAGCCTTTTTCAAGGATATCAGCGCCGTTAAAGACCACTTGCACAAAGTCCTCTTTTATGAAAAGGAAGCTGACCGCGTAGAAGAAAGGCTGAATCGAAGGGTCTTCAGAATGGACCTCGAATTGGGGTTACGACTTCATACCAGCCGTTTTGCTCTCAACATCAGCGGAATCGCGGATGTGGCGGAGGGAGTCGCCGATAGACTCAATATCTATACTATAAAACGAACAGTTTAGTCCGGGGATTTACGCATGCCTCTCATCTACCTTTCGAGTGGATTATTTTTGGGATGGTCGCTGGGGGCGAATGATGCGGCTAATGTATTCGGAACAGCGGTCGGTACTCGCATGGTCCGCTTCAGGACTGCGGCGATAATTTGCAGCTTGTTTGTCGTCATTGGGGCGGTGGTCAGCGGCGCCGGCGCCACGAACACCCTTGGGAATCTCGGTTCGATAAATGCGATGGCAGGGGCATTTATGGTGGCTCTTTCCGCCGCGATCACGGTTTGGTTGATGACCAGGTGGATGATCCCTGTTTCGACTTCTCAAGCGATCGTAGGAGCGATTATCGGATGGAACCTATTCACCGGCTCCAGAACGGATATCGGCTCACTCACCAAGATCGTTACCACCTGGGTAGCCTCGCCGATTCTGGCGGCATTTTTCGCGATAATTCTATTTCTAATTTTTAGGCAGATATTTAACAGGACGCCGTTTCATCTGCTTCGATGGGACGCATATATCAGGGCTGCGTTAATTATCGTTGGAGCATTCGGATCCTACAGCTTAGGAGCTAATAATATAGCCAACGTGATTGGCGTATTCGTACCGGTAGCGCCATTTAGCGATGTGGATATCGGCGGAATCATCCATATAACCGGCGCTCAAAAGCTCTTCCTGCTCGGCGGGATTGCGATTTCTGTCGGTGTTTTTACATATTCACATCGGGTTATGCAGACTGTCGGCAATAGTCTCTTCAAGCTTTCGCCGATTACGGCATTGGCGGTCGTGCTATCCCACGCCATTGTGCTTTTTCTATTCGCATCCGAGAAGCTCGCATCTCTACTGATGTCAATTGGATTACCTCCGCTACCGTTGGTTCCGGTTTCCAGCTCTCAAGCAATAGTAGGCGCAATCATCGGTATTGCGATTTTTAAAGGTATTCGAGGGATCAAGTACAATGTACTGGGCGGTATTGCGCTCGGATGGCTGACCACGCCGATCATTGCCGGAGTTATTACCTTTATATCATTATTTTTCCTGCAGAATGTTTTTTATCTGGAAGTAAGCCGCGAGATGGTTTACAGCATGGATCAGTCCGTGATTGAGAAATTAGCAAGTAAAGGCATTATTGACGAAGGCTTTCATGATATAAAGGGACGGCGCTTTAGAAACCCCACCCGTTTCGAGATGGAATTACGCAGAAATACGGAACTAACGCAAACCGAAAGAATGCTGGTTAAAAACTATGCACAGGTGGATAGCATTTATATTGATGAATTCCTGCTGGCAACGAAAATCCCGATGGATTGGTTCTCTACAGAACAAAAAGCTTCGCTCCAGAAGCTGAAAGGGAAATACTTTGCTTATCCCTGGGAGTTTGTAGACAGCTTAAAGGCGCTCTCACCAGATTGGCATCTCAAGCCTGGCTCTCGCGAATATCGTGTCTTTAATCAGGGTCTCGAGATGAAACTGCAGTATCTGCAAAATACTTTCCGTGTTGGAAACTCGAATTCGGAGTAGATATCGGAACAAGCCGTTTGCTGTTTGATTTACAAAAAAAATGCCTGCCTGATAACAGGCAGGCGGAGACAAAACTGGTGAGGTTTTATCAGACGAAGTCGCTTTCGCTCTCAGCAACTGCTGTGGGAACTTCACTCTGCTCCTTAAGTTGCCTCTCATAAGCCTCCAATACCGCATCCTCAATTCGCTTCCTGGCGCTATTGTTGACCGGATGGGCTATATCATGATGTGATCCATCTCTACGTCTGCGTGATGGCATAGAAATGAAAAACCCTTTCCGACCGCTTATGACCTTCAAGCCCCTTATAACGAATTCATTGTCAAACGTTACATTGGCAAATGCCTTCAGTTTGGGCTCATCACGCAACGTTATTCTGACCTCTGTAATCTGCAAGATGATCCTCCGTTAGGAATACTTCTACGTTACTCTATCTTAATTTGAGCCTATTAAAAAAGTTATGACAAACTCCTTCGAAAAAGACTTCAAGGCGTCGGCAGTATTAAGCCGACTTCAAGTCTGTGGTTAAGGAACCTCGGGTCCTATCTCAACGCTAACCTGCATTATTCACAAATTTCATCATCGGCAGCAGAAGCCTTGCGCCTCCGGCGTTTCTTTGAAACTCGCAATTCCAATCCGTAAATGCTCTACTTCTATTAAATTCCCGAAGAACAAGCCTTCGGCTGCCGATTAATGAGGTTTGTGAATTATACCGGATAAAAGAATAGATGAGCAGTAATACATCATGATACAACCTGACTATTGCCCATAATAATAGCCGATTCATAATTAATACTGCGCACATTGCCCATAAGCTCCCAAGTGTATGATACCCGGGCAAATTCATATTACAGAAATTGCCTTAACCTACCCAACCCATCTTGACTAATTATAACATAGTATATGTATGGTTGTCAAGCAATAATTAAATATTCCATCGATATTTTGTCAAAAACAAGTTCCGAATAATATCCCCAAACTGATATGGATATTATAAGCGGCTTTAATATTGGAACTTATGGATTACTTGAAAACGGTTATTAGTATCTTTAAACCAAATAAAACTTGGAATTAGAAATAATCGGTTTTTAAGAATACTGTAATGTGGTGAGGACTGAAGTCAAGACGAGCTAAAGTTTAGTCACCTTGCTTTTTCCGCTTTTGATATCACGGGCAGCATTTCGAGTATCGACCACAAGTCTGCTCTTTTCAACCACCCACTTATAATCAACATTACTGTGATCGGTAATTATCACCGTGCAGTCAGCTTTCTTCAGAGCATTTTCAGTTAACGAACCGGATTTCAACTCCCCGCCATCGAGCATCACGCTGGGAACGTAAGAATCGTAGTAGGTGAGTTTAGCGCCCCTTGATTGCAGGATTCTTATTATGTCTAAAGCAGGAGACTCACGGACATCGGAAATATCTTTCTTATAGGCGATTCCCAAAACTGCGATCCGCGAACCGTTGATTGCTTTTTTATCCTTGTTGAGAGATTTGGCTATCAAATCCACAACATATTCCGGCATGTGGGAATTAATATCTCCGGCAAGTTCGATAAATCGCGCATAATAATTCAAGGAGCGCAGTTTCCAAGAAAGGTAGTGCGGATCGATCGGAATACAATGCCCTCCCAGTCCGGGACCAGGATAGAATTTCAGGAAACCGAACGGTTTGGTTGCGGCTGCGTCTATTACTTCCCACACGTCGATTCCCAAACGATCGCACATCAGGGCAACTTCGTTAACCAAAGCGATATTCACCGAGCGGAATGTATTCTCCAGCAATTTGACCATCTCAGCCGCGCGAGTGGAAGATACCGGAACCACCTGTGGGATAATCTGTTCGTAAAAAATTCTGGCTACATGAGTTGAATCTTCAGTGATTCCGCCTACAACCTTGGGGGTATTAGCGGTATTGAATTGCTGATTCCCGGGATCAACTCGTTCCGGCGAAAATGCCAGAAAGAAGTCTTTTCCGGCAACCAATTCCGTTTTCTCCAGAATAGGTTGTATTAATTCGTCTGTTGTACCCGGATAAGTTGTCGATTCAAGAATGATCAACTGCCCTTTTCTGAGATACCTGGCGATCTCTTCAACTGCGCTCAGTATATAGGAAACGTCCGGGTCTTTGGTTTTATTCAATGGAGTGGGGACACAGATCGGGATACAATCGGCTTTCTCCAGTTGTGAAAAATCAGTTGTGGCTTCCAGGCGGTTCGCTTCCCTCAGGATTTCAACCTGTTCCGACGGTATATCATCAATATCCGACTGCCCGGCATTCACCAAATCCACTTTATGCTGGGAAATATCGATTCCAATAACATGGAATCCTGCCTTGGCATACTCCACTGCCAGCGGCAAGCCGACATAACCTAAGCCGATTATACCAACCACGGCCTTTTTATCTTTAATCTTCTTTTCTAAAGTCGCAACCAATTTATCCTCCATTCTGTTTTATGTCACAATCCTTAATTTCAAAATAAGCCGATAGTATAATTAAGTTGGTTATTTAGCGCAAGAAAAGAGTTTGCGCTTTGTTAAAATCCATCAGCTCACATATTTAATCGGCATTCTGCGTCGAAATAATAATTTTCGATTATAAAACTGGAAATAGGCTTGAAATACAAAAAGCTAAGTTAAGCCATAAACCTGTTTGGGGGCAAGGTATTCCGGGAATTTTTCAATCAGTGATTTGCGAATATAATAACAGAAATGGCATTCGCTTACATGCTCTTCACTATGTCCCGCGTTATAGGTTTCGGATAATTTGGCGGGACCGCCATCTACAAGGTGTTTGCAAATTGGGTGTTTTTTACAATCATATTTGCTGACAAGTTCAGACAACGGTGTTTTCCACATATTCCCCATGCTCAATCCCTGGCAGATGTGAACATTTCCCAAAGCATCGATATGAACTCGTTTGGGATGTTCCAATTCCTCGGCTGGACAGCAGTCGAACTTTCTCCAGTTTTTGGTAGGAAGTCCTTCGGTCAGTTTCTCTGCGGCGCGTCCCTTGAAAAGGACATCGCCGCCTATAACAGGCTCGCCTTTATCCTCTCCCCTGTCGGTGTCCATCTCAACTCTGGGCTCCTCTATACAAATAGAGCCGACCGGCAGTCCCAATTTTTCCGCCGCTTTATGTGCTATCTTAGCCGGAGATGTATCCTCGCCGCCGTGGTAGGCATCGTCACTAAGGCTTAAGTAACTGATTCCCATATCGACAATCGGTCTCAACCAGATTTCAGCATCCTCCTCCGATGTGGCAAAATAGGCATTGGTTACGATTCCCACGTCCAGATTCATCCTGCGCGCCATCTTGATCCCCTCAAGCATTATGGGATAATATATGAATGGTTCGCCTCCCTCGAAATAGACATTATCTATGGCGCCGATTTTTTCGATTTCGCTGAAGACATCTTTTACCTGGCTCAAAGTAAAAGTAGCGCCGGCATGAGGACCGCAAAAGAGAAAGCAGTGATCGCATTCGAAATTACATTCGAGGGTCAGAAGGAAATGAATACCTGTTAACATATCGCCATCATCTTTTCAACTTCCACCTGCGTGTGTACCCTTCCGTCTTTTGCGTCCTTCAAACCTCGCTCGATTTTCTTAAGGACATAAAGATGATCTGGATGTCCTTAAGGGCGCATAGCCTAAGCTGTGGTTTTGCTCTACGCATTCACACTCCCACCTTCACCCCTCTAAACCTTGCCGGGGCGCAGCCCTGGCTGACTCTGCCGTTTTGCGCCGGTTGTCCTTTGCCGCAGTTGGGAGTTCCCCATATCCAGTAAATATCCTGGTTACCGATGCCGTCGCAGGAGTTCCAGAAGCGGACGGTTTCATCGGAGTAAGTGGGATTTTTTACCATATCACCTAACTTGCCGTTCTTGATTTCCCAGCCGATTTCCGCTCCCATGGTGAATGATTCGCGGGTGTCATCGATAGACCAGCTGGAGACGGTTTTCATGTAAATACCGTCATCGATGCCGGAGATGAGATCATCGAGGGTGTCCTTGCCAGGCAGTAGTATGGTGTTGGTCATGCGGTTGATAGGGGTGTTGCCCCAGCCGTCGGCGCGATTGCATCCGGTGGATTCCATCCCGATGCGCGCCGCCATGGCGCGGGAGGAGAGGTAATTAACCGCCACGCCATCTTTAATCAGCTCCGTGCGATGTGCAGTAACGCCGTCATCATCATAGCCGAATGAACCCAGCCCGAAAAATGCAGCGGAGTCATTGACCACATTGACGATATCAGAACCATATTTAAGCTTACCCAGCTTGTCCGGCGTTACGAAACTGGTACCGGAGAAATTCCTTTCGTGCCCCATCACCCTGTCGAGTTCCAGAGGATGCCCTATAGATTCGTGTATCTGCAGACTCAGCATGGGACCATCGAGGATAATATCTTTGGTTCCGGTGGGGCATTCTTTAGCGGATAGCAGTGCGATAGTTTCTTCAGCGATGACAGGAGCGTTTTCCTCAAAACGGAGTTCCTTCATCAATTCATAACCCTTACTCTCGTACTGACCGGATGAGTTAGGGTAGGAGCGAATCGCGCGGCCATGATGTCCTCTGCCTGCCGAACATTGGATACCGGCGCCGGAATGAATAATATTCTGCCGCGTGATAATATCTTCCGAAGAAGCAAAATACTTGAATTCTTTCTTGAAATTCATGGAGGCGCTGGTTTCGGTTAGACCCTGCGTGCGCGCCATTAAAATGCATAATTCCGCCATGTAGTCGATTTTCTCCTTCAGCGGTACATCGAAAGGATTAACGGTGACCGGAGTGGTATATTGCCCGGTGAATGATGAGATTGGAGGAAACTCCACCGGTTCCTTTTTTAGCTTTGCCGAAGCCTTTGCGATTTCAACCGCCAGTGATGCTGTTTCACGGACAGCCTTGGAGCTTACATCGGCAGTAGCAGCGAATCCCCAGGCGCCATCGGCAATCACCCGGATGCCGACACCGAAATCGAAACTCCGGTCCGCCAATTCCGGTATGCCGTTAACGACCTCGATATTTTCATAATCGGTGCGAACAAAGCGCACATCGGCATATTTTGCGCCTCGTCTGTTGGCATAAGTTAAAGCCAGTTCGGATAACTGTTCAAAATCCGACATCTATTCCGCTCCTATTTTTGCTTACCTGGATTATTCATATATATCGCAATCGGTAGCGGATGCTATATGCGCCTCTGGCGTAATTGCGCTTCCGACCTTTCTTTGTAATCTTCATTTCTAAACGGTAAATGATCCAATTCTATTGAACTCCCGAAGGACAAGCCTTCGGCTACCGATAAGTGCTTTTTATGAATTATCCGGGTTAATCAACTCGTATAGCTTAATTTAAGATTGATCCTTCTTATCCTCTTCGTCATCCATCACTTCGTAATCAGCATCGACAGTCCCTTCACCCTTATCCCCTTCATTGGACTCAGTCTGCTGTTCGTTCTCTGTTTTCTGTTCCTCGCCTGTCTGCTGCTGCGTTTGCGCCTGCTCCTGCGATGCTTGCTTATACATCTCTTCCGCAAGTTTGTGCGATACTTTCATCAGTTCATCAATCTTAGCGTCAATTATCTCCTTTGATTCCGATTGCATCGCGCCTTTCAATTTCTCTACGGCTTCCTCAATCTGTTTCTTTTCGTCATCGGAAATTTTATCGCCATGCTCTCTGAGGGTTTTCTCGGTTTGATATATCACCTGATCCGCGCGATTGCGGGATTCGATCAGCTCCTTTTTCTTCTTATCCTCATCCACATGAGCCTCAGCATCCTTAACCATTTTATCGATCTCGTCCTCGGACAGTCCCGATGAGGACTGAATGCGTATCGACTGCGCCTTACCGGTTCCCAAATCCTTAGCTGATACATTCATGATGCCGTTAGCGTCGATATCAAAGGTTACTTCTATCTGGGGAAGTCCCCTGGGGGCGGGAGGAATATCGACAAGGTCGAAACGTCCAAGGGTTCTATTATGAACCGCCATCTCACGCTCGCCCTGAAGAACATGGATGTTAACGGCCGGTTGGTTGTCGGTAGCGGTGGAAAATATCTGGGATTTCTTGGTGGGGATGGTTGTGTTACGCTCGATTAATTTTGTCATCACCCCGCCGAGAGTTTCTATTCCCAGCGAAAGCGGCGTAACATCCAGAAGCAGTACATCTTTGACATCGCCCGATAAAACACCGCCCTGGATAGCCGCCCCTATCGCTACCACTTCATCCGGATTAACACCCTTATGCGGATCTTTACCGAACAGCTCTTTAACAATCTCCTGAACCCTGGGCATACGGGTCATACCGCCGACCAGCACAACTTCATCAATATCGGATGCAGAAATACCGGCATCGGAAACCGACTGCTTACATGGACCGATCGTACGTTGGAGCAAGTCCTCACAAAGTTGTTCCAGTTTGGAGCGTGTCAAGGTCAAATCAAGATGTTTCGGACCGGACGCATCAGCGGTAATAAACGGCAGGTTAACCGATGTCTGCATGGTGGAGGAAAGTTCGCATTTCGCCTTTTCCGCCGCTTCTTTCAACCTCTGCAGAGCCATTCTATCTTTCCGCAAATCTATACCGTCCGACTTTTTGAATTCATCGGCGATCCAATCGATTATCTTCTGATCGAAATCATCACCGCCGAGGTGCGTATCACCGTTGGTGGATTTAACTTCAAAGACACCATCGCCCAACTCCAAAATCGATATATCGAAAGTACCGCCGCCAAGATCGAATACGGCGATTTTTTCATCCTTTTTCTTGTCCAAACCGTAAGCAAGCGATGCCGCGGTAGGTTCATTAATGATACGTTTTACGTCCAGTCCGGCAATCTTGCCGGCATCTTTTGTCGCTTGTCTCTGGGAATCATTAAAATAGGCGGGAACCGTAATCACTGCTTCGGTAACCTTTTGACCCAGGTAATCTTCGGCTGTCTGTTTAAGGTTCTGCAGGATCATAGCGGAGATCTCCGGCGGAGCATATTCCTTCTCTCCGGCAACTACCCGGCAGTCATCGGAAGCTGCGCCAACCACCTTGTAGGGAACGAGTTTTTCTTCCTCTGCAACTTCACTGTGCCGCCTACCCATAAATCTCTTTATCGAAAAAATCGTGTTCTCCGGATTAGTGATTGCCTGACGCTTCGCAACCTGCCCTACCAGTCTCTCCCCGGTTTTGGTGAATGCGACGATAGACGGGGTTGTACGCGCGCCTTCGGCATTCGGTATTACTTTCGGCTCTCCGCCCTCCATTACCGCCACGCAGGAATTAGTAGTGCCTAAATCCATACCAATTATTTTTCCCAATTTCATATCCTCCTTATTTTCCAAATCTTGGCTCAAAACCTAAAATATATAAATATAATAATTCGAATGCAAGTATAGTTTGTCCATATATAGCTTTATGTGAGCTTTTAGACCAAACAAGTTGTCGTATAGATTTACACCACTGTTAGTAAGAGCGATCCATTTGTCGGCTCCCTCGCTCACGGCGGTTCCGTCGATTCTGCGGAACCATCATAGAATTAATGAGTTATTATTACAAACACTTTAGCTGAGCGAGGTTTTCATGGAATGTAATGTAGGCAATATCGATAGAACCATACGTATCATTCTCGGATTGGTCATCGTAGCGTTGGGTTTAATCTTCAGCAGCTGGTGGGGATTGATTGGAATCGTGCTTCTGGCAACCGGTATGTTCAGGTGTTGCGGACTGTATAAGCTGCTGGGTACATCAACCGTAAAAAAGGAAACCCAGTAACTTCAGATAACCAATAGCAACCCAAACCATCCTATTAATCGCGGCTGTGATACACTGATACCGCGATGAGCGGGATTTATTGAATAATCCGCTTTTTTTCTTGGCATCATTACTAATATAGGACTATTCTTTTATTATTGAGGGGCTGAGTTCATTCACACCTGAATATTTTCTCCAATGCCAGAATAGTTGGGGGAGCTTATCAAATAACATGACAAAAGGAGTAAGTATGAAGATGATGCCGGGTGACAGTTCAATTCAACGTGAAGCTGAAAAACTGATTCGGAAGGCGCTTGAAGAGAAGTTAAAATGCAATATAGGGGAATCTCCTGCCGAGCTCTGCGGCCTGAAGTTGGATGGTTTCTGCGAAGCCGAACGTCCAATCTGCGTTGAAATCTGGGCTCATCAGGGACCAGTGAAACCCGGCCAAAAAGCGAAAGTGATGACGGATTTTTGCAAGCGGCTTCTTGCAGAGAAGCTACTCGGTAAACAATGCTAAAAGATACTTGTTGTCGCCGATAAGCATGCTGTCTCACAATTGCAGATACGTCAGGCTCCAAAGGAGCAGTACCGTTAACCATGGACGTGCGGTCGGGTGCCCTGGAAACTGTCTCAAAACTACAAAAAGATCGCTTCGTCGCTGCGCCCCGATGCAGTCGGGGAACGGCACACTCGGGTGCGGTCAGACGTCCACGTCTGACCGAAGGCGTCAAACGGGCTTACCCGCCTCTGGAGAGGGGACGTTTGACGCCACGTTTCAATTACATACGTCAGCGCTGGAGCCCTGACCGGTGGTGTTTAATATAACACACCCCGACTTCCCCGCCAGGCGGGGAAATCACCCCTCTCAAGAGGGGAATAAAACCTGGCGCCAGGTGTTCTCACCTGGCGCCAGGTTAAGATTTTATCTAAGCGGTCCCCGATGAATCGGAGCCGCATCCGACCCCCCGACCTGATCGGGACATAACATCAAAGCATCCAATGTTTCTGAGAATCGTAATTTCCTTCGCTTGCGAAAGAAACCGGAGTGTGTTATAGTGTATGAAATGAAAGAGCTGATCTGGTTTTCACCCTAAATTAGGGAAGGATTGCCGGTCGGATTCCGAACAAACATTGAACTAATCGTTGAAACCGTCCCGAATTCTTTGAGCTTCTCAGAGATAGGTTTCAACTCACCAAGGAAGACTCAATGCACGAATTCTCATTATTAGAAGACCTGTTAAAAAAGATCAAAAAGATTGCCAGCGAACACAACTCCAAACAAGTGGTGGGAGTAAAAGTCCGAATCGGAGCATTGGCGCATATTTCAGCAGCTCATTTCCGCGAGCATTTCGAACACGCATCCAGGGGGACGATTGCCGAAGGGGCGGAGTTGGATATCAGTACTTCCGAGGATCAAGAAGACCCGAATGCCCAGGATATTCTGTTGGAGAGCGTTGAGTTAGCAGAATGAAACCGAAAGCCGCAAGTAAGAGCGCCGAATCACACGATAATCGACGGCTGAAACTGCTTATTTCCGGCGCTGTTCAGGGCGTGGGATTCCGTCCTTTTGTTCATAGACTGGCATCGAAGTATAGCCTTACCGGTTGGGTCAGGAATTGTACCGAAGGCATGGAGATTGAAGTTGAGGGAAACACAGACTCGCTTACGAAATTCCTGAAGCGATTGGAATCAGACAATCCCCCATTATCCTCGATTGACAATTGCGAATATCGATTTCTGGAAATTCATGGCTATGCCGATTTCCGGATAATGGACAGCATAAATATAGGAGAGAGGAATACAATTATTCTTCCGGATATAGCAACCTGTCCTGATTGCATTCGAGAGATTTTCGACAGAGATAATCGCCGTTATTATTATCCATTCACCAATTGCACCAATTGCGGACCTCGTTACAGCATTATCGAAGCGCTTCCTTATGACCGCGCCAATACATCTATGAGAGCTTTTAAGATGTGCGATAAATGCACGGCTGAATACGAAGATCCGTCAGACAGGAGATTCCACGCTCAACCGAATGCCTGCCCGGAATGCGGACCGTATCTTGAATTATACGATAAATCCGGCAATATCCTGAGATTAAGGTCGGAAGCGTTGCTGCATGCATGCGAGTTGATCCGCTCAGGGAGTATATTGGCAGTCAAAGGCTTAGGCGGATTCCACCTGATTGTCGATGCGCGTAACGATAAAGCTGTCATGCGATTACGACAATTAAAGGGGAGGGATGAGAAACCTTTTGCCATGATGTTTCCTGATATCGACATGATAAAAGAATACTGCGAGCTTGGTGATCTTGAACGAAGCCTGTTAAATTCGTTTGAAGCCCCAATTGTTCTATTGAGGGCGAAAAAGCCTGTACTAACAGATATTGCGGGTTCGGTGGCGCCGGATAATCCGTATTATGGGGTAATGCCGCCATATACGCCCGTGCATCACCTGCTAACGGCAGAGTTAAAATTGCCGCTGGTTGCAACCAGCGGCAATATCTTCAATGAACCTATCTGCACGGATAACGACGAAGCGTTCACCAGGTTAAGCGGAATCGCCGACTATTTTCTGGTTCATAACCGCCCGATAGTCAACCATGTCGATGATTCGATTGTCAGGGTGATGGCTGGAAGGGAAATGATTATCCGCCGAGCGCGGGGTTATGCGCCATTGCCGATTTCAATAAAAGAAGAGCTTCCAAAAATCCTTGCGGTCGGGGCACACCTTAAAAGCGCCTCCGCAATAGCCATGAGTAACCAAGTTATTGTTAGTCAGCATATTGGCGACCTGGAATCCAAAGCGACATTCGACATTTACAGAAAAACAATTAACCGATTATCGGCGCTTTATAATCATAAACCCATGAAAATAGCATGTGATACGCATCCGTATTACACATCAACGCAGTTTGCCGAGAATCAGCCACAGCCGAAGGTGAAGGTGCAGCATCATTACGCACATATTCTATCCTGTATGGCTGAAAATGAGCTGGAGCCGCCTGTTTTGGGAATATGCTGGGATGGATCCGGTTATGGTTCCGATGGCTCGATCTGGGGAGGGGAGTTTATCAGGATTGGAGAGAGTTCATTCAAACGGGCGGCGCATTTCAGAACATTCCCGCTGCCGGGCGGAGAGGCTGCAATCAGGGAGCCGCGTAAGACTGCCATGGGATTGCTGTACGAAAAATATGGAGATAACCTTTTTGAGTACAAGAAATTATCGATATTCAAGCAGTTTAAGGAAGATGAGCTTAGTATAATCAGGGATATGCTTAATAAGGAAGTGAATTCACCGAAAACCTCAAGTGTGGGAAGGCTGTTCGATGCGGTAGCCGCTTTGCTGGGAATTTGCAGTCATAATGGTTACGAGGGACAAGCGGCTATGCAACTGGAATTTGCAGCTATGAATAGTGATACCGATACGTATTACAACTATAATATCTCTCGAAACAAGGGTACTTATGTCATTGATTGGGAGCGGATTATTTGCGCGATCATTGAGGAGATAAGCAGCGCGCCCATCAAAGATATTGCGATGAGGTTCCACAATACAATCGTCAAGGCGGCGGTTGAGATAGTTGGGTTATTGGATGAACAAAGAGTAGCGCTGAGCGGAGGATGTTTTCAAAATAGGATATTGCTGGAGAAGATGGTAACCGAATTGATGAAAGAAGGTTACAAAGTTTACTGGCATCAGCGGATTCCAACTAATGACGGCGGGATAGCATTGGGCCAGATTATGGCGGCAGCGAAATATAATGGAAATTAACCGGATAATTCATAAAAAACATTAATCGATAGCCGCAGGTTTACGCGCCTCTGGCGTGCCTGCAATCTGTCTCGCAATCCTAATTTGGAGCATTGCATAAGAATAGCAGATTGCCGCGCCCTCGGCAAACCTGGGGCTCGCAATGACTGGATGATGGAAAATAATGTGTTTAGCGGTTCCCGGGAAGATTATAGAACTTATTGACAATGATAAACTTATGCCGATCGGCAAAGTTGATTTCGGCGGAGTGGCGCGCGATGTAGTTCTCGCTTATGTACCTGACGCTAAAATCGGCGATTATGTTAACGTACACGCCGGTTTCGCTATTTCTATAATTGATACGGAAGAAGCTGAGCGGATCTTGGCATATTTCCAACAGATCGAAAGCGGGATGGAATAGAGAGATGAAGTACATACAAGAATACCGAAATCCCGGGATTGTGAGGGATTTAGCCAATCGCCTCAGCGAAATAACCACGAGGAACTGGTCAATTATGGAGGTCTGCGGCGGGCAGACACACTCAATTCTGAAATTCGGGATCGATCAGTTGATACCCGAACGTATCGGGCTGATTCACGGTCCCGGTTGTCCTGTTTGCGTTACGCCTTCATTTATAATTGATAAAGCGCTGGCAATAGCACGATTAGATGATGTTATATTCTGCACATTCGGGGATATGATGCGGGTCCCGGGAGCAAGGGAAAGCCTTTTTCACACCAGAGCGAATGGCGCTGATATAAGAGTGGTTTATTCCCCTATCGATTGTCTGCGGATTGCGCAGGAGAATCCTGGCAAAGAGGTAGTTTTCTTCGCAATCGGATTTGAGACCACAGCGCCGGCTAATGCTATGGCGGTTTTGCAAAGCGAGAAGATGGGACTTTCGAATTTTTCGATATTGTCTTCACAGGTTTTAATCCCTCCGGCTGTTGAAAAACTTCTTTCCGATGAGAATTGCAGAATTGATGGGATTTTAGCTCCGGGACATGTATGTACAATTACAGGACTGAAGGACTACAAACAGATTTCCCGGCAATTCAATATCCCGATTGTGGTTACAGGTTTCGAACCAGCGGATATTTTCGATGGGATCTATCATGCCGTATCACAATTGGAGCGGAAGAAAGCGTGTATTGAAAACCGTTACAGCCGTTCGGTGAAAGACGAAGGTAATCCGGAGGCTTTAAAAGCAAGCGATGAGGTTTTCGAAGTAATGGACAGGGAATGGCGCGGTATCGGTATGATTCCCAATAGCGGATTGAAACTCAGAAAGCGTTATCGGCGCTATGATGCCGAGGAGAGATTCGATTTTCATTCAATGCCGAATGAACCGGAATCGGAATGTATCAGCGGCAAAGTATTACAGGGAATAATGAAACCGCTCGAGTGCTTGTCGTTTGGCAAAGAGTGTACGCCCGAGCATCCACTGGGGGCTACAATGGTCTCTTCTGAGGGGGCGTGTGCGGCGTATTACCTTTATAAAAGGGGATCGGAATAACAGGGGCGAGCTGAATCCCTGAAAACGGATTGCTTCGCTTCGCATTCGCCGCGTCCCGATGTGATCGGGGCAATGACGGTTTTGAGACAATGTCGGGTTTCTCCATTCGGCTATCGCCGAATTCCGGAACCCGACCTACGGGGCTGCTAAGCATGTCCCCCTTTCGCCGGTGTTACGCGGCAGACGGACTTGTCCGCCTCTGGCGGGGAGGTCTGGCGCGCACGGTATCGGGGGACAACACCATAAATATAACACACCCCGATTTCCCCGCTTTGCGGGGAAATCACCCCTCTCAAGAGGGGAATTGTATTGCTGCTGAATCTATCAGTAGCGAGATGAAACAACTACGCTTCTCTATATAAAATATCGTTGATAATATCTTTGAGGGCGGAAGCTTGCCTTTGCGCTCCTTCGGCGAAGTTATCGTAACCGGCTGGGAATATGATGCCGCGCGACGAATTGACCATAAAATCAACATCTTTAACGCTTTCCGCTACGGATCGTACATCGCCGCTCTGGGCGCCTATTCCGGGAATAAGCAGAGGTAAGCCGGGAGCAAGATTGATGATGCGGGTAAAATCACCCGGAACATTGGCTCCCACCACCAAACCGCAAGCGCCGATCTCATTCCATTCTTTTGCTTTTCGGGCTACAACTTCGAATAACATTGTTTGGGACTCCTCATCCGAAATAGCCAGCCGTTGAAAATCGGCTGAAGAAGCATTGGATGTATGACACAGTATGAATGCGCATTTATCTTTGTATTCAAGGAAGGGCTTTATGCCATCAATACCCAAGTAGGGATTCACGGTAACAGCATCGGCGCCCAAACGGTCGTAAACCGCCTGCGCATACATCCTTGATGTATTTCCGATATCCGCTCGTTTTGCGTCTATAATTATCGGTATATCATCGGGGATCGCCTTTACAGTCTCCTCGAGGCTCTGCCAGCCCTCCACTCCCCTGCATTCGTAAAAGGCGATGTTAATTTTATAGGCGCAGGCATGGTCTTTGGTGGAACCGATAATCTCGCGGTTGTACAATCCCTGTGCCAGAGGAAAAGACTGTACTCGTTCCGGAAGCTTCTCGAATTCGGTGTCCAAGCCAACGCAAACATGGGAATTATTGGTCTTTATTGCATTTCTCAGTTTAGTTATAAAATCCATTACACTCTCACTTTGCCTACAATATCATTCAGAGTCTCGTAATCCCTGGACTCCATCCACCTTTTCAAGCTTTCTATAATGTTAACGGAGGTCCTGGGATCAATGAAATTCGCGGTCCCAATCTGTACTGCCGAAGCGCCGCACAACATGAACTCGATGGTATCGCGATAGTCCATAATGCCGCCGATACCGATTACCGGAACAGTTACGGCTTTGTAAACATTGTAGACCATCGCTATAGCTACCGGTTTGATAGGAGGTCCTGACAATCCTCCGGTAACGTTGGATAACCGCGGTTTGAATGTTTCTATATCCACCGCCATCCCGACCAGAGTGTTGATCAAGGAAACCGCATCGGCTCCGCCCTGTTCAACCGCTCGTGCAAACTCAGAAATGTCAGCTACGTTAGGTGAGAGTTTAGCTATTACGGGATAAGTTGCCGCGGATTTAACCCGCTTAACCAATTCTTCGGCTAATTTGGGATTTCTGGAAAACTCCATGCCATCGGTAACATTGGGGCATGACATATTAAGCTCTATAGCGGAGATGATCTGCGATGCGTCATTGAGCTTTTCGCACACCGAGCAGTATTCTTCTACCGAGCGGCCGGCTATGTTTACAATGAGGTTAGCATTTTGCTCCACAAGAAATGGTAGTTTAGTTTCAATGAATTGGTCAACGCCGACATTCTGTAAACCTATGGCATTGAGCATCCCGTAGCCGGTTTCGAAAACCCGGGGAGGCGGGTGCCCCTGTTTTGGCTCTTTGGTGATGGTCTTGGTGACAATAGCTCCGATCTCATCCAATTTACAGAACTCCGCGAGTTCCTCACCATAGCCGCAGGTTCCGGAAGCCAACCAGATAGGATTCTTAAATTTATTTCCGGTAATCTCTAAAGATAAATCAACCATATCCATCATTCCCATATAATGACCCGGGCGTCGAAAACGGGACCTTCGTGACAAACCCGCTGGAAAGAATATCCTTCCGGAGCGCTTTTATCGCGCACCTTCACCGCACAACCCATACATATTCCGAAACCGCACGGCATAAGGGATTCCAGAGCCAATTGGCAATTTATTTCATATTCCTCAGCCAATTTAGAAATAACATGCAGCATCGGGTTTGGTCCGCAAGCGTACAAGGAGGTTTCCTTTTTGACAGGCATCTTCCCCATTCCCATCAAGAACTGCATCACGCCCTCTGTAACAAATCCCTTTATACCCATTGAACCGTCTTCAGTCACGGCATAAGTTGACACACCAAGATCGGCAATTTCATCGAGAAATACTAAAGCTCCAGCGTCAGCGGCGCCGTTGAAAAAATGAATATTCTTGGGCGGATATCCTTTATCGAGTAAATCCTTCGCCAAAAAGTACAAAGGAGGCACACCAATGCCGCCTCCGGAAAGCACAATGCTGTCAAGCCTGCCCGGCTCGGAAAAACTATTACCCAAGGGTCCGATAACATTTAATTCCATATCCGGGGTAAAACAGGTTAGATATGAAGTGCCTCTGCCCAGAGCTTTATAAAGAATACGGATATTATCTCCATCGGTATCAAGTATGGAAAAGGGTCTTCTCCACAACCCGCCGCCGGGAAAGTCAATTTTTAGTTGAACGAAGTTGCCGGGAAGGCAAGACCGCGCTATCCGGGGAGCATGCAATGTCAAAAGGTATGCATCTCCGGCCACCTCGGAGTTCGATATTATCCTGAGCCTATAGATATCTGGCATATATGGTCAATCAGGGGCCTTCTTCCCCGGGCATCTCCTCCTCTCCATGTTTCCTACGTTCTTCGGGGGAGATAAATCTGTATTTGTAAATATAATAGCGATTAAGCTCATCGGGGTCCATTCGCATGGAATCGTAACTTGAATTTATCATCGACTGATAGATAGCATCGTCAATATCCTCATTACCGGAGGTAGTGAGTAATTCGACCTCGGTTATCGCGCCGAAAATATCGATGAAAAATTTTAGAACCACTTCCCCTCTCATCTCCCTCTTCCGAAGTGATCCTGGCCATTCCAATTCAACGAAATTATCGGGTTGCTCAATAATCTCTAAACCGGCTTCCTCATAGGTAAGGCTATCTTCCGGATCGAAAGCCATCATGCTGTCTTCTTCCGCCTGCTCGCCAAGTTTTCGGCGCTCCGACTGTCTGGAAGCAAGACCCAGGCGCAACTTAGCTACGCTTGCAAATTCGGTGGTCGGATACTTATCGAGCACTCGTTGATAGGCATGGGCTGCCGACGAGTCGGTTGAATCCGCCGGATTGATATAGAAATCTAAAATATATGAGACGCCGTAAGCAGCGCGGGCGGCGTAATCTGTACCCGGATGGTCAGCTTCAATCTCCTGATAGACCAGGAGCGCAGAGTCGGGATTATTCTTCTCAAATAATAACTCCTCGGCATACCTGAACGTTTCCTCGGTATTCAACGAATCCGAAAAAGACTCCAGAATCCCCAATATCTCAGCGGCTCTTAAACCATACTTGGAAGCGGGATACCTTCCGGCAAGCTCAATATAGAAACTGTCTGACATGGCAGTATCGGCTTTAATACTTCTATAAATGTAACCGAGGGCGAAATACGCCAGCGCAGCTTCCTGGCTGTAGGGATATTCCACTAAAACCCTCTTATACTCCTTAATGGCGGAATCCGGCTGGGAGAATTCGAACAACATTGCCTCTGCAAGCAGAAGTTGCGTCTTAACCAGATCCTGCGCGGTGGAATCATCGAGGGCTGATCTATAGCTCTCCAGCTTATTTATTTCCGATGATTTCGCCAAAGACAATTCCGCATACTCGCTCTCGCGATTCTCATCCTTTCCTTTATCGTATGCTTCTTTGGCTTTTT
Organism: uncultured Ignavibacteria bacterium; assembly: GCA_964563085.1. Taxonomy (GTDB): domain Bacteria; phylum Zixibacteria; class MSB-5A5; order UM-FILTER-46-8; family UM-FILTER-46-8; genus WJIR01. The sequence goes on from CAZLVS010000006.1 coordinate 25,088, forward strand.
CTAACTCACCTCGCCCTTCGCGGATCTGACCTATTTTGTAGTAGGCTTCGGCAGATTCCATCGTGCGGGGCGATTCCACGGTTATCTCCTCGTAGTTCTCCAGAGCTTCGTCAATTTCGCCGGTTGCCGCCAAACCTTCCGCTATCATTAATTTGATCTGAGCTAATTTATCAAAATATTTTCGATCGCCTTTGAGGTCCCTGTATATTTCCAAACCTTTTTCATACTCATCCAACTTGTAATGGCATTCACCTACAGCATACAGGATTTCATATTTTAGATCGGTATCGGGACCTTTCTTTCTGGCAAGCTCATAGTTAGCTTTGGACTTGGAATAATCCCCCAGTTCGAAGTAACATTCTCCTATTCTGGAATAAGCCTTGGCGGCTAAATCCGACTTTGGATATTTTTCAAGCATTTCCTGGTAATAATCGATCGCTTCGACATACTCCTCGTTTCCGAACGGGATCTCACCCAGCGTAAAAGCCGCATCATCCTTATAATCGGATTTCTCGGTTGCGAACACTTCGTAAAAATACTCCCTGGCTTGGTCGTAATCTTCGATATGATATTCACACATCCCCAACAGATAAACTGACTCATTGACATATTCGCTTTCCGGGAAATTAACCATCAGTTCACGGAATTTTCTCGACGCTTTACGCCACTCCCCCATGTTGTAATATGCCTTTCCGATAAGATATAGAGCATCGTCAACATATTTGCTATCAGAGTGGAATGTCAACACCTTAGAGGCTTTTTCGATACTCTCTTCGTAAAGGGACTTTTCAGCCTGAGTGGCTACACCGTCCTCATTTTTCTGCTGCGCTTTTTGAGCTTGGTTGAATTTCTTTTTTGCGTTGTAAAAGGTGTTGTAGTAGACGCAATTTAATCCGGATACAACCAGCAGAACAATTAATATTTTTATCACGGTCTTCATACTAACACCTACATCAAAGCTTAATCCAGGTAACCAAGCGCCTTAAGCTGCTCTCTGGTTTCGAGATCCAATTCGGTTTCGAACGACTCAACTTTCGTGGAAGCTAAACGTAATTCAATGGATCTCAAAGAATCATCTAACTCGCGAATCCTCTCCGTATACACCGGATCTTCTGCTAAATTCGTGGATTCATTCCAATCCTCCTTCAGGTCAAAAAATGCCAGCGTAGGAAGGGTTATATCAGAACCATCAGTAACATACAGTTTGTCATCTTGAGTAAGAATCGTCTTCCCATTGATCTTCTCTGCGTACACCCAGCTTCTATTCTCATCACCCATGAGATTAATTCCCTCCCATTCGTTCGGCGTTTGGGCTTCCACCAATGAAGTTATTGTGGGGGCAATATCGATTAACTGCACCAACGATGAATCGACATCCTTTGCTTGCCTGTTTTCCGGCAGTTTAATAATCAGGGGGACATGTATAAGCTCGTTATACAAAGTGCGGGCATGCTCCCATCCGTCGTGTTCCTGAAATTCTTCCCCATGGTCCGATGTCAATATTATGAGTGATTCATCATATATATCTAATTTATCTAACTGCCGCAATAATAAACCAACCGCAGAATCCGTGAACTCAATTTCCTGTTTATATGTATTGAAAATCTCATCTCTAACGATATCGGTCAGCTCGGAAGGGGGCGGATCATACTTGGTGCCATCGAAAGGATGCCGAAAATAAGGCGCGTGAGGATCCATGTAATGAATGAAAACAAACATATCACTGTCTGCATTCGAATTGATATGCTCGACAATTCTTTCGGTGGAGCTGAGGGCATTTTCATAGAACAGACTGACATATGCTTCACCGCTGATTACATTCTTTACGAATGTATCTATAATTCTAAAGAAATGTAATCTCGGGGCATTGAAGTCGAAAGGAATAGGATATTCTTGTCCGAAATACTCGTAATAATGAAATCCCTGATCGAAATTGTAGATATTCCTCAGATGGACATTGTTGTGAAAACCGCAGTTATAATATCCTTTCTCTTTCAGGGCTTCCGCCAATGTTGTTAACTGAGGATTAATAGTTGAAAGATTGGTGAGAACATTATGCTGGGAAACATAAAGCGACGTGAGAATGCTGGCGATTGACGGCTTAGTCCATGAACATTGGGCAAAAGCTTTTCCATAAATAATGCCATCATCCATCAATCTCTTCAGATGTGGCGTGGAAACCCCCTGCCCCGTTCCCGAAATACAATCATATCTAAGGCAATCTATAACTATGAGAAAGATATCAGGATTGCCTGTAATATCAACCTCATTAGTGTCGTTGTTAAAGCGCTCAATCTCTTTCTCTTGCTCGGGGGGTACCGATAAGTATACTCCGCTACCCAAAACAATACCTAATGAAAGAATAAGTCCCACTGTCTTGCTTACGTTTATGGAGACCGCCTTCCATAAAGTAGTTATCAAATAGGAGAACAGGAGGATTAATGCCCCTGTTATGATTGCTACTCCATGTGCGATCGAAAAATAACCTGTGCTTGAATGCAGAAATTGGTTTCCACCGGAAATTATGTAAAGTATAATCCACGGAGTTATAAGGGAAGCAGATATGCCGGAGAAATAGATAATACCCAGGCCGATTTTTAGCTTGCCTCTCCCGAATAATGCCATAGGGAAACAGACTATCGAAGCAATAATGATCGCTAACGCAATGCCCAGAATCGGATAGTAAAATAAACCCATGGCGAATAAAGATGACTGTAAATGTCCAAGCGACAATCCTCGGTACATACTTTCGGCGAATCCTGCGAAACACCCCGCTGCAAGTCCTGCTGGAATAGCAATCCGGATTTGATTTAAGAATTCGGCAAATAGTCTCTTTATGAACGTTTTCACAAACCTCTCCTTACGTTAGCGCTAAAAGGAGTCGATTGGCGCCGGTTGAATATATCCATTTGTTAATCCTGCGTTATAGTAAGCATCTACTGCCTTTCTAAATTCTCTTTTTGTTATCCTTCTATTCAATTCGGGATGCTTTACTGCTTTATATGCAGGGAAATACTGACTCATCAGCGAAATATAGGTCTTCTTTGAAATCTTTTCAGCGATAAACTTGAAAATCCCCTCCGATCCTGAAATTCCATGCGGCAAAACCAGATGACGTATCAACAATCCTCTCACACCGATTTCGTCCTTATCGATTTGAAGGTCTCCAACCTGTCTGTGCATTTCCTCGATTGCCGCCCTATTCACCCTCGGATAATCAGCTACACCGGAGAATTCTTGCGAATTTACAGAATCATCGTATCGCATATCCGGCATATATATATCTACTATACCCTCCAGGAGCTTCAAAGTTTCCACGCTATCGTAACCGGAACTATTGTAGACAATTGGCAGGTAAAAATCCTGTTCCTTTGCCAGGAAAAAAGCCTTTATGATCTGGGGTACAATATGGGACGGTGTAACGAAATTAATATTATGGGCGCCTCGTTTCTGCAATCTCAACATAATACCGGCAAGTTCCTCCGGAGAAACCGGCTTGCCCTCGCCATATTGCGAAATCGGATAATTCTGGCAGTATTTACATGAGAGATTGCAGTTTGCGAAAAATATGGTTCCTGAACCGCTATACCCGGAGATGGGCGGCTCCTCGCCGAAATGAAGATTAGCCGAGGAGACTATAGGCATCAGACCGGTACGGCATTCCCCGTAATTCTCATCAGCGAGACGGTCCACCGCGCAGAAATGCGGACAGACGGTGCAAGGGGTTAGCAGATTATAGGCTTTATGCACCAAAAGCCGGACATTTTCCGTGACAGACAACTCTGTAACTACTCCAGGCATTTGATCATTTCGGGGAGAATTTCGCCGGACGGACCCTGAAGATGTTCATCAACATAAGCGGTTATCGGGGTTTTGTCGGGATTAACTTCCACAACGTAAGTCCCGGCTTGCTTTGCGGTAATAGGCAATTGAGCGGCTGGATGAACAATAGCCGAAGTGCCAACAGAAAAGAAAATATCACAGGATTCAGCCCACTCAAATGCACTTCTGATGGCATCAACAGGAAGCATCTCACCAAACCAAACGACATCCGGACGAATTAAGCCGCCGCAATGACATTTGATTACTTCCTTATGAGTTATCGGTATTTCACCTTCATGGAATTCGCCGCAGGTTGCACACTTGTTCCTGCGAATATTACCGTGCAATTCGATTACATTCCGGGAACCGGCCTTCTGATGAAGCCCATCGATGTTCTGGGTAATCAATGAGAATTCGTTGAAGGCATTTTCCATCTTAGCCAATGCGAAATGACCGGGATTCGGCTCAATATCGTAGATAAGGGAACGTCTGTATTGATACCATTCCCAGACCAATTCGGGATTGCGCATGAAGGCATCGAAATTAGCCAACTCCTCCGGACGGAATTTTTTCCATAAGCCGTTCTCTCCCCGAAAAGTAGGTACGCCGGATTCCGCCGAGACACCAGCGCCGGTTAAAACAGCTACTCTGCGCGCTTTTTTCAATAAATCTCGCAATTGCTGAGAAACCAATTCTTCCTCCAATCTTTCTGGTTAGCGTCAAGATAACTATACCAACCTTGATAGTCAACAGGTTATGCGATTAACATCGGGATTACTATTGCTTAGATTTAATGGCGGCGGCAAGCTGCGGATATATTCGCGCCGATAGCGCAGACACTTGTAAGCCTTTGGTGTATTCCTGTCTGCATTATTTCTACGCTTATCTATGGAATTTCGAAGGGGGTGATAAATAAACACAATTCAATCATGGCATTTTTATATCTGCTGTTCCCGATTTCATCGTGCCCACCCGAAGTCATTGCGAGCGAAGCGAAGCAATCCGGCTCCATATTTGTGGACGGCGGATGTCCCCGTCTGCCGCGTGACAACGCCGGTCGGCGCTCCAGCGTTGACGTATGTAATTGAAACGCGGCGTCAAACGTCCCCGTTTGACGCCACATATGATTTACACGGAGGGACGCGCTCTGTCGCGTCCCTTGGTCACGACGGAGCGTGACCCTCCAGGCTCATTGTCGGGTTTCTCCATTCGGCTATCGCCGAATTCCGGAACCCGACCTACGACTCGAGAGAGTAGGATTGCTTCACTTCGTATTCGCCTAATCCCGATGCAATCGGGCAAATGACGAATGAAATCCGGGCAATAACTTATTCCATACTCCCCTGTCGCTTGCCCCTTACTAATACCGGAGCGACCACGAGGGTCGCCCCTATGCATAGTTCATTTCAGCAATGTCATTCGCCTGGTAATCTGGTCCTCCCCAGCCTGCAATTTATAGAAATATACGCCGCTTGACCTGTCTGAAGCATCCCAGTTTAGGGAATGATAACCCGCATTCAGATATCCATCATATAATGCGGTAATTTCCTGCCCCATGACATTGTATACTGTTAAATTTACATCCATTGCCGTCGGCAAGCTGAAGGTAATATCGGTTCGGGCATTGAAGGGATTCGGATAATTGGTTGATATGATTTCATCCGAAGGGATTCCGGCAGCAAGGTCATCCTCTAACCAGCTCGATACCGTCCATTCGGTTGATCGGATTCCGGTGGGAACGGTAACGTTGAATTCAAATGAGAATGAATGTTCTATATCCGATGGATAATCTCCGCAGTTAGCGATATACTGATAGGTTCCCGGCGGAGCGAATCCGGGAACACTCTGAGTAATGGCGGGACTGGTTAAGGATTGGTTCGGCTGCAGGGGGACATTATTAAATTGCTGAATGGGTCCATATATGCCGATACCGGGAACATCCAGCATGATCCAGACATCAGTATTAATTGTCTGATCGGTTTTGTTGGTGATAGTACCCCGGTAGCGGAACGAACCTCCCGTCGGAATCTCAATCGGCGGATTGTTCGGGATCATTCCTATAATCAAATCGGGATCGGGAGTTGTGTTAGTATAAATATAGGTGGCATCATCCCAGTTTGAAACCGCCATATCCTTGTGGTTAGAGGTTCGGTAATAAATGGTTACATGCTCATCCGGAGCGACTGCAAGCGATACCCAGCCGTTTTTTAAATAGTAGCAATACTCGGTTCGTGGGAGCAGCTGACCGTCGACTACAACTTCCTGAATCGCCTGTATATGCCTATCGGATAGGTAGAACAGCTTTCGCTGGCTATCGCCATCGAAGGTTTCGAATGTCAATATCTCGGCGCCGTTATCAACATCGCCAAATGCGACATTTTCCACCACCGAACTCCAGGCAGAATTCCAGTCGGGACTCGTGTTGAAAGAGCCATCATTATTTAGATAAATTGCCATATACCCCCACCAGTATCCGGTTATGAAATCCTGGTCGCCATCGTTATCAACATCGGAGAATATCGCCTCCGAGCCGTACCCGGTCTGCGACGAAACCCAGTCGGCTTCGGTATGCAGAGTCCCATTATCGTTGAAATAGATCTTAAACTTACCGGAACCGTTTAATTGGGTATTATTGCCAACTCCCAGATCGAGATAGCCGTCGCCGTTTAAATCGGCAAAATCAAAGGAATTGCCGTTATCGGAAGTAGCTGACTGCCATCCGGGAGTAGTTTCAATGGTGCCGTTGTTGTTATAATAGATTTTCACGGGATAACCCGATGTCAGTATCGCTAAATCCAGGTCATAGTCGTTGTCGATATCAACGAATTGAGCATCCATCCCGTGGTCATAATCGGCTGATAACCAGCCGGGCATATCCTGCAGTTGACCATCGATGTTATAATAAATCATATTTCTTCGGCTATAACCGTGATAAGCCTCACCGGTTGCAATAGCCAAATCGAGATCACCGTCCCCGTCGGCATCGCCCAGCGCAGCGCGGAACGAGTAAAGGTCTTCGGAAAGCCAGGATGCGGTAGTTTCCATATCTCCATCGTTATTGGAATAAACCTGCACCCACCCGGGTTCCCATACCGGGGTAATGAAGGTGGCATTCATAAATTCGGGGAAGCCATCGCCATCCAGATCACCCAACTCGCAATGGCCTGAATATTCATAATCATCGGAAAGCCATGACGCCGAATGCGGGAGTACACCGTTATCGCTAATGTAAATGTAATTGGGAGCCTGCACTATATCGTTACCGTTGGATACGGCAAGGTCGAGGAATCCGTCGCCATTGGTATCGTCAAAATCGCAACCGGTACCGTAATCATTGGTTTCATCAGATGTCCAATCGGGCGCCGTATTATAGACGATTTGGCTGAATGCGGTTACAGATAACAGAGAAGATAGAATAACAAAAAGAAGAGTGAATCTTAACATTTCGAAACCCCTTGGTTAATTTTTGGTTTTAAATCAAATATCGTTTTCATAAACCATAAGAGAAGAATCTAATTTTAAAATACAATATTTACGGCAATATGTCAACTTCAAAGGTGAGAATTACAGGCAAGGAAACAATTCGCATCAAAAAAAGTATAAATAGTAAAGACTATAATTAGCATAATCAAAGAGTGTCGGAGAAAACATGAAATTCGGTATAATTGTATTACTTGCTTTATTTATAGCCTCTCCCCTGCTGTTTTTCCCTGCAAGCGGGGAGGAAAAGGCAGCAACATGTGACGCATTTACGCATGATGAAAATGATAAAGGTAAAGGAGAAGGAATGGCTTTCGAAATACGCAGAAGCGATAAGGAATGGAAAGAGCGGTTGACCCCCGAGCAATTTCGAATTGCCCGTGAAAAAGGAACCGAGAGGGCTTTCACCGGCAAATACTACGCTTTCAAGGGCGATGGCGTATATAAATGCGTTTGCTGCGGTAATGAGCTTTTCAGCTCCGAAGAAAAGTACGACTCGGGTTCGGGTTGGCCAAGTTATTGGGCGCCAATAGATGAGGACAAAATAGTTACTGAAACCGATACAACTATGGGTATGGCCAGAACCGAAATAATGTGCGCTAAATGCGGCGCTCATCTGGGGCATGTATTTGAGGATGGACCGAAACCGACCGGTTTGCGCTATTGCGTTAATTCAGCATCTCTGGATTTCGTGGGGGAGGAAAAGAAGTAATTTAAATGATGCAGCAGCAGATAACATTGGAGAAGAACCGAAATTTTTAAAAAAGTGGTGCGAAAAAGGAATTTCGTGCCGTTTTGTTTTTGTATTTATGATAGAATCTGATAAGGCAATTAATCGGTTATTGGTAGTAAAGTAAATAATCCACCGGTCAGCGCTCCCGCGCTGATGTTATGTTTCAAGCCATAACCAAAGCGATTACCACCCTTTCAATAAGCAAACCTGTTGTTAGGGGGAGGACTGACCACCGGCATGTAAGATTGTATCATTTACAACCATTAGTCGGTTAGTAACACAATTCCCCGGCTTTGGAGAAATCGATTTCCGGGAATTCAAAATATACGGGGGTACAAGCGCCCTCTTTAATCTCATGCCTGATACATTCATACCTTTGCTCAGCGACCAAACTTTCCCGCTCTACCCATTCTCGCGGCGGATTCATACCGGCGCCAATGGTTATCCGACGGTTTTCATCAGACCAATCCGGAAAACGGTAGTTTTTTACGGTGGTTGAGTCATCCGGGAAAAAGCTAAATCTGACTTCAACCGGATCATTGGGGCAATTATATTGATTAGCAGCCGCGTCTTCGATGGAGAGAATAACTGCATAACCGGGGATCTCGGAATATGAACAGGGACCGCCGATATTCTGTTCTTTTTCCTCGCTTTGGGCTCTCTCCTTGCAGGAAGTGTTGATTATTGAAAGGGATACGATAAAAATTATAAGAAAAAATCTTTTTGTTAAAACACGGATTTTCATTTCTGTTTATACAATCAAGAGTGAATAAGGTTTCAGATTTTCGAATGGAACTTTAATCTAAATTGCAATCGATTGTCAAGTAACAAATAGCATTTACCCAATTATCAGTTGACAAATTCGGATTTTAGCATTAAATTCAATATTATTAACAGAATATTTTCTGCTGTACGCTACAAAAAGGTAAAGCTAATTTTGTTCGGATTCTTATCCAAAACAATCCATAAGAAACATAATATTTTCATCTGTGATTATTCAATCGATATTAGAAATCCATAAATAATTATCAATTCAACTTAACTAAGGAGTCTTTAGATGCGGAAAGTGATTTTAGTTACGCTTGTAGGCATTTTTATGCTTATGGGTATGTGCGTGGAAGCGGCATTTTGCGGAACGAATAATTCCAATTCTGCCTACACCATTTCGCAAACTTTGACATTCGATCAAGCAGACCTATCTTTCCAAAACAGAGATGGGTACGATATGATAGAATTAGAGGAGTGCGGAATATTAGCCGATCCCGGTATGCCGCTGCTGCCTTCGAAAGTTATAAAGGTAGCGCTTCCGAACGGAATGGCGGTAACTGGAGTGGAGGTAACCGAGGTTACACGAATTCAGATAGACGGGGATTATAATGTCTACCCCTCGCAGCCTCCTAAACCGTTGAGCGCGCGTAATCATGAATCTGAATTTGTAGCGCCCAATGAGGCTATATACCAATCATCATCGGTATATCCTGAAAACGCAGCCGAATTCCAGTATCAAACCGACTTGGCGGGTCAGGCGATGGCTGTAATAAGGATAAATCCGGTCGAGTATATACCGGCTGAGGGAACGATCAGACTGCTGAGCTCGATAAGTATCAGAATTAATGGAAATAGCGGATACGAATGCGGCGATTATCTTCCTGCCGGAATTTCTGAATCCTCGAAAGCCGCTTATGAAAAGATGGCGCGCGATATGGTGAATAATCCGCAGGATGTCAGCCTGGTCAGCCGTGTCCCCACCGTCAGCGGTGTCGATCCGGGGGATTATGATTATGTTATCATTACTTCATCTTCCTACGAGGATGATTTCCAGCCGTTAGCCGATTGGAAGACCAAGAAGGGCGTAAGAGCTAACATAGTAAGCACCAACTGGATTTATAACTACGGCGGATACAGCGGTTCCAATACCCAAAAAATCCGCTCTTTTGTTCAGGATGCATACAACACCTGGGGAGCGACTTATTTTCTGATAGGCGGAGATACCGGCGTAGTTCCCACCGGTTCGAGTTATTATGTCGGCGACAATATCCCGAATGATACTTATTATGGCGATTTCGACAGTGATTTCACCTGCGAGGTGCATGTTGGAAGAGCTGCGGTGACCAATTATTCCGGTTTCGTCGATAAGGTTCTCACCTATGAAAAAGACCCTCCGATGACTAACTATTGCAAGAAGGCGGCGATGTTCGGATTCGATCTGGACTGGTATACGGAAGCGGAGGAATGTAAGGACGATATCGACGATTATTATATTCCGGCGGACTGGACAATGACAAATGTTTATGACAGTCATGGCGGAAACCACGAAACAAACGTGAAAAACGCTATCAATGCGGGGCAAAATCTGATTAATCATGCCGATCACTGTTTCGAAGATGAAATAGGAACCGGTATCAGCAATCACGGCTATTACCTCAACAAGAGCGAAGTTGACGCCTTCTATAACGGTGACAAGCAGGGGATTTTCTACTCCATGGGCTGCTGGCCTGCCGCCTATGATTACAGCAACTGCATTGCGGAGCATTATATACGCGACAGCAACGGCGGTGGTGTAGCATTCGTAGGTAATTCCCGTTATGGCTGGTACTATCAGGGAAGTTACAACACATTGTCCATGCAGTTTGACCGGTTGTTCTTCCGCTCCCTGTTCGATCAAGACCATTACATACTTGGGGAATGTTTCTCGGATCATAAGAATGATGGTCCTACGTATGATGATTACGAAAAGTACATCTATACCGAGTTGACCCTGTTGGGCGATCCCGAGATGCCTATTTGGACTGAGAATCCATCGATTTTAAGCGCTACACATCCGTCATCGCTTCCCACGGGACCGTCATCTTTCCAGGTGCGCGTTACCAGCGGAGGTTCAGGCGTATACCAGGCGCTGGTTTGCTTGTGGAAGGGTGATGAGGTTTACGCAACCGGAACCACAAACGCTTCGGGTTATGTAACCCTTAATCCGACTCCGGAAACTCCCGGAACCATGTATGTAACAGCCTCCAAACATAACTACATCGCTTATGAAGGCGAGGCGAGCGTAACCAGCGGTTCCGATGTCGGAGTTGATATGGTACCTGACGAAGATCCCGTTTTCGTTCCGCCGGGCGGTAGTTTCAGTTATACCGGCACGCTCGTCAATTATTCGGGTGAAACCCAGGTAGTGGACGTTTGGGTGATGATCGATCTTAGACCGGGTTCGTACGGACCGGTGCAAAGGGCGAATAATGTAACCATGTATGCATATCAAACGCGCTCCTATCCCGTAACGCAGCATGTACCGCAGAGCGCTCCTCCCGGAGCTGAGTATGGATACGTTGCTTATTGCGGTGACTATCCAAGCAGCAAGATGGATTCTGCCTGGTTCGATTTCTGGATAACTTATCCGCGCGGGGGCGATGCGAATGATTGGTTAATTTCGGGGTGGTTTGACGATATCTCCGAACCGATGCCGACCGATTACGCATTGGCGGGAAGCTATCCCAATCCATTCAACGCTACAACAACAATCACTTATCAACTGCCCCAAGCCGGTAAGGTTACGCTTGACGTATATAACCTAATGGGGCAAAAAGCGGCTGTTCTTGTTGATGAATATAACACTGCGGGAACACATAACGTAAAATGGGATGCTTCCGAATTCTCGAGCGGGGTCTATTACTACAGATTAGAAACCCCTGAGTTCAGTCAGACCAAAAAGATGTTATTGGTCAAATAGCTCTTAATCCGACTTTAAGAGATTAAAATAACATAGTAAAACGGAGCGGCTTGGACCGCTCCGTTTTTTTATCCGTGGTCGGCGGACAGCCTCGTCCGTCGACTTAATCAAAAACGAGGCATACGAGGACTTAAACCTTGCACGAAAATATTAACTACTTGCCTTTCGACAAAGTTGTATTATATTTGTAAATAGTATTATCTTCAAGTAGTCTGTTCCTCGGAGGAAAAATGAATTATTTAGTAAACGGTTTGATTTATCTTATTACAGTATTCCTGATTCTGTCTGTAGCAGTAAATGCGCAAGATTGGGAGGAATTCAGCGTTGGCGTAGAACCGCCAACTCTGGACAATGGTCATACTGAAGTGGAATTTGCTGATGTAAACAACGATGGCAACATTGATATGATTTCCATAGGAGATTACGGCTCTCCGTATAATGGCACCGATCAGCATGGTATTATGGTGTGGTTCGGGGATGGAACCGGAGCCTGGTCAGTATCTATGGTGGGGGATTTCGGATATGGAGGCATTGCAGCAGGTGATGTGAATAATGACGGATTCATAGATGTTGGTTACAGCATGCATCATAACTACTCTCAAACCGATTTCGGTGATCAGCTTATCGAAGCAGCTTTGGGGGATGGCACCGGATTGAACTGGACTCCTTATGATGATGGTTTGGCTACCGCTGGCGAGAATTACGGAATGTTCGGTACAGATATGAGGGATATGAATGCGGATGGTTATCTGGATATCGTAAGTATATCCTTCGGTTCCGGATACGGTTTGCAGGTTTATAAAAATAATGGAGACGGGAGCTGGACACATTCCTGGGGATTCTTAGGCGGACATAGTAACCTTTATGCCGAATTCGGCGATTTGAATAACGACGGTTTCGCCGATATCGCATCCTGCAACCAGGCACGCGGAGTTTATCTGAATGATCGATTCGGCAATTTTTATCCTGTAATCGGCGGGGGAATAACGCCTCCGGAATATCTGGGCTATGAGGATATTGCGATGGGTGATATTGACAACGACGGAACGGATGAACTGGGAATCGTCGCTCCTCGATGGAGAATGGAAGTATGGAAATTGAACGAGGATGAACAGACCTGGACTGATATGACTTTCAACCTCGATGAGAAAGCCGATATGGCTTCTATCGATTTTGCGGATATGAATGGGGACGGATACATTGACGTGGTGGGATTCGGCAGAGGGCGCGTGTTCATTTATCTCGGCGACGGCGGCAATTCATGGACGCTCGCGGATTCGATGACAACACCTCCTCTGGGTATATCGAAAGCGCTGCGCGCCGGCGCTGATGTGGATCATAATGGCTTCGGCGATGTGGTTGTAGTTAGCAATGAGAACGACTCGCTATCCGCCTATAACGTAATGCACTTCTACAAAGAAACATCGGTTCCAACGGAACTGACCATCACGCCCGAGTATCCTCATGGCAATGAGTTTTTGATTGCCGGATCAGCGATTACGGTCGAATGGAAATCGGCAGTACCCGAAGGTGACACAACAACTGCGGATATTGAATTCTCCGAAACCGGCGCTGAGGGGCCCTATATCTACCTCGCCCAGGATGTTCCCAACAATGGTCTTCATCAAATACTCTTGCCGGAAGATGTGAGTTCTGATAGCTGCTTTCTGCGCTTAACTGTTCGCGGGCAGTCCGGAGATGTACAAGCAATTACACCCGAAGCGTTTGAGGTTAGTACGCCGGAGCTTCCTCCTTATGTGTCTGTGGATATGATACCCGAGAATTATCCCATAGAAGTCCCGCAAGGAGGAAATTTCACTTACACCGGCGTTCTCATCAATAATACGGCAGCGGAGCAGACTGTAGATGTATGGGTCATGCTTGATGTTCCCGGAGTCGGAATATATGGTCCGGTACAGAGAGCTAATAATATCACGCTGTCGTCGTTTCAGACACTGAGCATATCGCCGGTAAGGCAAAGAATCCCCAATAACGCGCCATTGGGAGAATATGATTATATCGCATACTGCGGTGATTACCCATCCGATAAGATGGACTCCGCCTCTTTTCAGTTTACTGTTGTAAGCGGTATGTCAACTGATAACTCCCAGGATGATTGGGAGTTGAACGGTTGGTTCGAGGATGAAGATAAGCCTATCGGGAGCAGCACGTTCGAGTTGAGTTCGTATCCCAATCCATTTAATGCGACCACCACTATCTCATTCTATCTGGAAAATACCGCAGCGGCGCCGGTGAAACTTGAGATATTTAACCTGCTCGGTCAGAGAGTAACGACTCTGGTGGATGCTGATATAAACGGCGGGCAGCATGACATCAGGTGGGATGCGAGTAGCATGACATCAGGGCTGTATCTCTGTAAGCTAAAGGTTGGCAATGAAGCGGTGGTATTACGCCTGAACCTTATCAAATAATCCTATACAATCCATTGCCCGAAGGGTCGGGGAATGGATTATTAATTGACAAGCCTTGCATTATTCTATATAACAATTGGATGGAGGACGTAAGTTATTTATTTTACCGGGACGTAAATGAGAAAGAATAGAATTATGCATACAATTTTAACGGTTTTTGTTACTAGTGCGGCGCTCTATGCAGGAATCCTGATCCTGTTATACATATTTCAATCCAGGTTAGTCTTTTTTCCAAGTCGTGAGTTGGCTGCTAATCCGAATCAAATCGGTTTGGAATATGAAGAAGTAGAATTAATAAGCCCAGACCAGCTCAGCTTATCAGGCTGGTTTATTCCGATTGCGGAAACCGATTATGTGATTCTGTTTTGTCATGGCAACGCCGGCAATATCTCTCACAGGCTGGATACCATAAGATTATATCATCAACTGGGGCTGAGCGTCTTAATCTTTGATTATCGCGGATATGGAAAAAGCGAGGGCAGCCCGAGCGAGGAAGGAACCTATCTCGATGCCAAAGCGGCATGGGAATACCTCACCAATGAGAAAGGTTATATTCCTGAAAATATTATCATCGGCGGCAGATCGCTGGGAGGAGCTATTGCAGCATGGTTGGCGAGTGAGCATAATCCAGCGGCTCTAATACTTGAATCGACATTCACCTCGATCCCGGAAGCCGGGGCGTTACATTATCCGATTTTCCCGATCAAATTACTGGCGCGGATCAAGTACAATACTCTGGATTACATCAAAGATGTTGAGCGCCCCTTATTAGTGATCCATAGTAAGAATGACGACTTAATACCGTTTCAGCATGGGCAGCAGCTGTATCATGCATATCAAGGGGATAAGCAGTTCCTTGAAATCCATGGAGATCATAATGAAGGATTTATCGAGTCCGAAGCTGTATATATGGAGGGATGGAGAAGTTTTCTAAGGAAGTATGTCTTTGAATGATTACCACAACTTACTATTCGGACATTCGTCTGAATAGATAGTATCGGTCGGCGAGGATGCCGTTATAATTGCCGCTCTCTATTACATCCTGATTTCTTATCAAATTGTAATGGTTATAAAAGTAGACGGAATCCTCGGTGGAGCCAAACAATGGTATATCTTCATAGGGGAAAAGCTCATTTCTATCGAATTCATGGGCATGAATCAAAAGATAGTCCGGTTTTAGCTCCCTTAACACATCGAAATACCAGTTATTACTTTCCGAAATTCTATCGCCGTATCTTTGCTTGATCTTCACCACCTCGGGGCTGACAAGTCCGACCTCGCAAATAATAGGTCTGCCCGAAATGTAGCCGATCTGCGGTATAGACTCGGTGAAAATAGTCGCATCCTCTTTGGTTTGCTCGCGAAAATACATGCCCCATTGTTCAAGGTCAATCATACCGGGACCGCCCTGTCCGAAAGCTGGTTGGAAAATAAATATGCGCCAAATAAACATAGATGACCAGGCAAGCAGGAAGAGTATAGTCAGATATTTCAAGTAACGCGACCTAAAATAGACAAAAATATCATTAGCGATCAACATCGCAATCAGCACAAATATGGGGAACAGGGGATATCCATACCAGACAAACATCAGTGTCCGTCCATACCATAAGAAGAGCGGATATAAAACTATGTAAGCGATCAATGGTATCAACCTGACATTGCGATGTTTGATGAATGATTTACTCAGATAAATTATGGCAAGAAGGATTATTATCCAGAAAATAACTACAATTTCCGGATGTTGGGCAAAACGGTTAGGCAAAACCACTCCAAGCACATTTATGAGGTTTTCCAAATCAAGATGGTAAAAGAAGCCGTAACTCACCTGTTTCGCCACGATTGACAAGGGAAGCGGATGGCCGAAATAAAGGGTTACAATTACAACCGCAGGTACAGCTATTATCAAGAACCCGATTATAAAGCGAATTAGAGCTCTGGGATTGGCTAACAGGGCTACTCCTATCGCACACGTCCAAACGATCGCATCGGGCCTAACAGTTAACGTCAGGCCGCATAGCAAGCCTACCGGAAATAACTTATTTTTCAAGAACAGCAGGAAGGTTAGGAGGATCAAAGCTATGAACAAAGGGATCTCCATTCCCGAGCCGGAGGATTCCACCGATGGAGGATAAGCGGCGTAGACGAACGCTGCCGCGATAGCAAGTAATCGATGATTAATTAACTCCAATGCTATCCGGTAGATAAGCAATGCCGAGAGTATGAAACATACAGAGCCGATGAATCGCGCAATTTCCGGGATATACTGCACACCGATTAATTTGGAAACTCCTGCCAGAACCAGAGTAAACAGCGGAGTAGTCGTACCCAGGGTTCGGATGCTATCATTGTAAGTGAAACCGAATCCCTCAGCGATCCGTTTGGCGTAGCGGAAGGTGATATAAGCGTCATCGTAACATATCGGAAACCTTACATAATAGGAAACCGTAAGAATTGCTCCCAGAGCAAGAACAATCCAGATTCCGTAGCGCTCAATAAAATGCACAAACGTTTCTTTCTGAACTGAATGATTCATGTCCAGAACTAAAATATAAAGGCCAGTCTTCGCAATAAAAAAACGCAGCCAATTCGGCTGCGTTTAATAATTGATATAAACCCTGCTACTTCAGCAGCACCATCCGACGAGTTTCCGACAATCCGTCGGTTTCAAGCCGGTAGAAATATACGCCGGATGTATAATCCGATGCATCCCATTTAACGGAATGCTTACCGGCATCAAGCCGATCATCAACCAGAACCTCGACAGACTTCCCGAGAATATTATAAATCTCAAGACGTGCCTTAGCCCGTTCCGGTAGATTGAATTCAATATTGGTGCTGGCATTGAACGGATTGGGATAGTTGAAGAGCAACTCGGTCTCCCGTGGTATCTCGACTTGCTCGTCTACCGAAACCGGAACCAAATTCTCTCCGGGATACGCCAGATATAAAACCGGATTATTCGTAGCGGCGCCCTCGTCCCTAACCGCCGCTCCTGCATCCTTGTCGTTTATATAGAGGATTAGCAAGTCATCATCGACAATCTCAGCCATCGATGACCAGTGATCGCTCTCACAATCACCTGGTAAGCAGCCGGGCGTTGGGGTTTCGGTAAGATTAACAGGTGTTGACCAACTCACTCCGCCATCGGTGGAGGCGCAGGCATATAGTTCGCCATTGGAGAAACCTCCCGAGGATACATCGACATCATCGAACTGAGACCAGAGTACGAACAGGTTGTTATCATGGTCTACCGCAATCGAGGGTTTCGATAATGTCAGGTTAGCGGCTCCGGGGAAGCAATTCCAATCACCCGATGCAACAAGGTTGATACCGGCAGCTTTTGACCAGTGCCATATCCACGAATTTACGTAAATTCCTCCTTCTTCATAGTAGGGTGTATTCCAGATGATGTGCAAGCTGTCATCGAAGTCATAAACACCATCGTAATCAAGCCAGGTTCTGACCGTATCATCCGGACCATAATTAGTAATATTATTTTTGCTGGACTCCGAGAAATCCCAGGCGGCGCCATCCATAGATTCGATATAAATCACATCGCCGATTGTGGGTTCTTCCGGAGAGCCTTTTAGATATATAATCGATACCCGGTCCGATACATGCGAAGAAACCGGAATAATACCTACCTGACCAAGGGTGTCGACAACTTCCAGATCCAGCCAATTCTCGCCGCCATCGTCCGAACGAGTGTAGAATGCATATTCCGGGGTGCCGTTGGCTCTGGCGGTAAGGTGAACCCGCTGCTGGAAATCGATGGTGATATATGGCCAGTACGGATCCGGGGAGCCGGGATAAGAATCCGGCGGATCATAGAGGTTAAACAAGCCTGCGCCCTGAAAAGCATCGACGCCTAAGGTGAGTAAAAGATTAGCTTCGCAATGAAATGTGACGGCGGCATTGCCCTCATCGAATGCGTCCAGATTGGTGTAGCCTGCTCCTTCTGCGCTATTGACATACGTTCCTACATCGCCAAATCCCAGATGACCATCGGTATCCATGAAATTATATGATACATGTCGATTTCCCGAAACCTGACCGACCCCATTCATCCAGCAAAAATGAGTTCCCCCCAGCGGATCCCTTATTATGCGATTTCCGGTTACGCCGTTGGTTTGATATTCATAATAAGTCGTACCGACCATAATTCCAGGAGAATCAAGAACATCGCCCAGCGGATCGTTATCCGCTATCGGAGCTTTGCTGTCGGGTTGATCACTATTGGGTGGTTGTACTGCTTTATTTACGGCAAATGCGCTGGATGCAATCATCGCCGTCACAGTTAGAAAGATAATACAGGTAAAAAATAGCTTATCTTTCATAGCATCCTCCTCATCCTAAATTAAAGAAATAAAGGCGCAACCGTCACAGGTTGCGCCTTATTATTTGATTCAATTCAATAAGATCGTTGCTTACTTCAGCAATACCATGCGACGGGTCTGATCTTCTCCGTTGGCGTTTAACTTATAGAAGTAGACGCCTGAAGTATAATCACCGGCATTCCAGGTAACGCTGTGTTCACCGGCGTTCAGTTTACCATTAACCAGCTCAGCGACTTCTTCACCAAGAAGATTGTAAACTGTTAAGTTTACAGCGGAGGCTTCCTTCAGCGAGAAAGTGATGTTGGTGGAAGCGTTGAACGGATTAGGATAGTTCTGGGTCAAGTTGAATGCCGAGGGAACAGAGCCTTCATCCTCAATTCCGGTCTGAACGGGATATGGATCGTCTATCTTTAGATACATAACCGGATTCTGCGTTTGAGCGCCTTCGTCCTGCGGAATACCGCCTGCATCCTTATCGTTGATATACATGATATATAAGTATTCGTTATCAACGTTAGGAGCCAGAGTTGACCAATGATCACTGTCGCAGTCACCCGGTAAGCATCCCGGAGTTACCGTCTCCGTTAGATTAGTAGGATCGTCCCAGGTTACACCGTTATCTGTTGAACTCGACAAATACAATTCGCCATTAGACCAACCGCCGGCGGAAACATCGATATCATCGAAGTGTGTCCAGAGTACATGGAGGTGCGGTCCGTAAGGATTGGCAGCTATGGAGTACTTGGAAGCCGAACGGTTCCAGGCGCCCGGGAATGAGGCATGCCATGCGTCATAGATCATGTTTATTCCGGTTTCTTCCGACCAGTGCCAGAGGAAACAAGCATCGGCAGTTATCATTCCGGTCTCTTCCCAATAACCGGGAGTATTCCAGATTATGTGAAGGTTACCCTCGTAGTCATAACATGCGTCTACATCGCAGTAGGCTCTAATGGTATCCTCAGTCTGATAATTGGTGATGTTGACCATATCGTCATAATCCCAGGTTACACCATCCTCAGACTCAATATAGCAAATATCGTTGTTGTACTGGTTTGGTTCATCAAGAGTTCTGGGCCAGGTGAAAACAATAGCCACTTTGTCGTCAACCTGGGAGGCGACCGGCATGGCTGAGATCTCCATCAGGGTTTCAAAGTTGACCAGGTCTTCCCAGGAATTGCCCAGGTCACTGGAATATGTATGAGCGCCATCCTGCGGATTACCGGCACCGGGCTCAGACTCATGATTAATAACATGAATATTGCCATTGTTATCATAAGCGACATAAGGCCAGTAGAAAGTGTACTCGCCGGGAACCTCACTGGGAACGCCATATTCGGTAAACAGTCCCAGACCACAGCTTGCGTCGATAGCCAGACGGGTTTCTTCAGCGTCTGGATTCGCGTTATGGAAAGCGATGATAGCATAGCCTTCGTCTGCATGCTGGGTTATGGTTGTGTAACCGTCTCTCGTACCCGAGGAGGCAGGCGTGCCTTCATCGCCCCAGAACGGGTCGTCATCATCGACGAAGTTGTAATAAACTACACGTTCACCGGTCCAGTCACGAATACCGTTCATATAGCAAATATGGACACCGCAATCATGCTTCACGATACGGTCACCGGTAGAACAGTTAGTTTGATAATCATAGAAGGTTTTACCTACTACGGTTCCTGGAGAATCCATGGCATCACCCTGTAAAAGGTATGTGGGGCCAGTGTAGACTCCGGGATTTCTTTCGTCAACCAGCTTCTCCTTTTCCGCGGCTACCTCAATCGGAAGCTTGGTTACGTCTGCATAAAGGCTGCTGGTGAACACTACCGTCAAAAATGCAACGAATAGAAACGGTAAGAGCTTTTTTAACATGTTGAACTTCTCCTTTAAAGTTTACTATTAATGAATGAAAGATTATTACTCTCAAAATCAACGAATAGATATTTTAAACTTCTCCAACCTCCTTTCTTATCTCAATACAATTGCTGTCTTTTTTAACAAATCCACATATATCTTCAATTAACGCTATTTGGATATTTGATCGACGAGATGCAAATACAGCCTCGTAGTCAATGATATAGCAAATTCAGCGCAATTAATGTTCCGCTTTTTTGGTTTTGAGCATCCTTCTACTTAAGTAATACCATTCTACGGGTTTCGGTTGCATCATTTATCTTTAACCTGTATAGATAAACACCAGAAGTGTAGTCAGCTGCATTCCATTTCACAGTATGTTCACCTGCGTTCATCTTCCCATTTGCTAACTCCGCAACTTCCTCGCCCAATAGATTATAAATCTTCAGGGTTACGTTAGATGCATCCTGGAGGGCAAATTCAATGTTGGTCGAAGCATTAAATGGATTGGGATAATTCTGGGCTAAGCCAAATTCGCTCGGTACAGCTTCGTTATCCTCGACGCCTGAAATCCAAAGCGGATTTTCAATCTGCAAAAATCTGACCACATTCTGAGTCTGGGCGCCTTCAGTCTGGGCGACCGCACCGGCATCTTTGTCCTCAATATAGGTAATATAGAGATATTCATCAGCCTGAATGGCGAGTGTGGAATAATGATCACAATCGCAATCCCCAGGCAAACATCCTGGCGTAGCCGTCTGCGTGAGATTTACCGGGTCGCTCCAGCTGGCGCCGAGATCATCGGAGTTCGCATAGTAAAGCTCGCCATTAGACCAGCCACCCGCCGAAACATCAATGTCATCAAAATGCGTCCAGATAACATGTATGCTGTTGTTGGCGTCAATCGCTATGGACATTTTGGAAGCCGAACGGTTCCAGGCGCCCGGGAATGACGCATGCCATGCGTCATAGATCATGTTTATTCCGGTTTCTTCCGACCAGTGCCAGAGGAAACAAGCATCGGCAGTTATCATTCCAGTCTCATCCCAATAACCGGGAGTATTCCAGATAATATGCAGGTTTCCATTGGTATCGTAAGTTGCGTCAACATCGCAATACGCACGTATAGTATCATCAGTCTGGTAGTTGGTGATATTAACCTGGCTATTGTAATCCCAGGTTTCTCCATCTTCGGACTCCACATAAGCAATATCGTTATCGTATTGGTTGGGTTCCACAAGAGTCTTGGGTTTAGTCCAGACAATCGCTACCTTATCATCAACATGGGATGCGACTACTATCATAGAAAGATCCATAAGATCCTCTATTGATTCCTGATGGGGCCAGGAATTACCCAGATCCTCGGAATAAAGATGTCCCTGCATATGCGGTTCCCCGGCAACACCGGTCCATTCCGAGTGAACTATGTGAATCCTGTCATTATTGTCATAGGCTACATAGGGCCAGATGAAAGGACCGAAGCCCGGGTATTCATTGGGAACATTATAAGACGTGAACAATCCCAGCCCACAGCCCGCATCGAGCGCTACTTCGGTCATATACTCGCCTTCAACCGCAGAATGAAAAGTGATAATCGGAATACCATCATCCGGCTTTACATCCATCGTTGTATAACCGTCGCGTTGACCGGAGGAGACCGGCGTACCGTCTTGTCCCCAGAAAGGATCACCGCTTTCATCAATGAAATTATAATAAATCTGTCGTTCACCGGTCCAATCTTGAATTCCGTTCATCCAACAGATGTGGATTCCACAATCGTGTTTGGAAATGCGGTCACCGGTGGAACCGTTGGTCTGGTTGTCATAAAAGGTCTTTCCGACGAGTAAACCGGGAGAATCCTGAGTATCATCCTGATACGGGATTGAGGGTTGACCGGGAGCGCCTTCAGGGAAATAATCCTGAGGTAATTGCTCGGTAGCTTGCGCTTCTTCTATGCCGATTTTGTGTATCTCTCCAGCAAAGGAGAAATTAGCAATCAGCATTGTGCACAACAAGGCTATGCCTAACATTTGTAATTTTTTCATGGCACCTCTCCGAATTCGTTAAATGATTTGTTTAATTGTGTTTTCGCTATTTATTTCCATTATCGATTTCTCCCTGAACCTAATTCCAAATAACCTCATAAAGGATGAAACAATTGATTCTTCAATTTCCTCAGTCTTAATAGATTTCCTATTTCCCGAAAGTCTCTCAATATTTTCAATACTGGTGACCGAATTATCCAATAAGTCCTTTAATCGCATTCTCTTATCAGCATCCTCTATCTTCAGAAAATCGACTATCCCGGTTGTGCCATCGCTCAATTGTATACTCCCATGTTGCAGAAAAACATGGTTATCGGATCGCTGGGCAGAACCAGCCAATTTGCGACCATCGTAGGAAATCTCATCTCCGGTCAGAGACTGAAAGCAAGGTTTGACTCCTTTTAAGTCGTAACTATAATCCAATTTAGCGACCACCGGGAATTTGTCCGCTCTCAATCCGCAATTTATCAGGCCGCCAATGATCGCCTGATGAATCAGCTTGCATCTTCCTCTGACTCCGCTGTACGAGCGCCTGTCGGTACCGACATGGCTGACCACGCTATATGACAAATCGTAGCCGTGCAGCAATTCCCTTCCACCGGTAGGCCTCTGAACCACTCCTACTTTCGACTCTCGGCATCTGTCGAAATCAATTATCCGTTCGATTCGATGCTGATTGGTCCCGTAGGAAATAGCAGGCGTTTTCCATCTGAAGAAACGCAACGTCGGTCTGCCATTCCCGGATTTCAATTGTTCAAGAAGTGCACAATCAACATCCATATTGAATTTGCCGGAGTATGATCCCGATTTAATCAGGTTCCAGTCGCCGCTAAAAACAAGTTTCATTGTCATAGAACCGTCAAATCGCCCAAAATCGCATGCTGCATCCGGCTGCCGCAATTAGGGTTAACCCAAAAATACTGCTTTCCATTATTCAAACGGCGCAATAGGCCTTCTTGCTCCTATCCTTAAGATTCTAAATTAACCAAAAACTAATCCTCGTTCGAAAATATCCGCGTCGGGAATCAAAGGAACCATCGTTCGGGCAATTGATCGCACATACTAATTCTTCCTTTTGCATCCCAATACAAATAAAGGAATTACTAAAATAATTTAATTAATATTACTATTTTGTCAAGACGTTTTTGAGCCTTGCATCATATCAGCTTCTCTTCCTTCAATTTAGCTATCAATGCGTCGGCGAGCTCTTCGGGAGATGATCCCTGCAAAATCTCGCCAGCGGGGCGCGGATGCGGTTCTTCAGCTTTGATTTGCTGAGATGGAGAGGCGGCGCCGACTGCGCTTGATTCGAATCCGATATCTTTCAAGGATAATACTTCAATCGGCGCCTTCTTTGCCTTCATCTTTCCTTTGAGCGACGGAAGCCGAGGTTCATTAATCTCCTTTACAACGGAGATCACCGCAGGCAGGGGAGTTTCCACGACATCGAAACCATCCTCGGTAGCCCGTTCCGCAACCAGTTTGCTATCATCGATTTCACGGATTTTTTTCACGAACAGGACCTGTGGGATGCCGAGAAAACCACCAACGGCGCCGGAAACAGACGATGCATCATCATCTACAGCCTGTTTACCAAATATAACCAGACCAACATCGCCGATTTCATTTATCGCCGCAGAGAGAATCCCCGCGGTTGCCAAGATATCACTATCTTTGATATCATCCTGCCATACTCTGACCGCGGAATCGACACCAAGCGATAATGCTTCCCGCAGGGCGAAATCACTATCCTCGGAACCGACCGTGAGGGCAACCACTTCGTCGCTTGCGTTTTCCTTGATCCTGATAGCTTCTTCTATGGCATACATGTCAAAAGGATTGGTCATACCGGTACCGGATGCTTCAATCCTGTCATTAGCTACCCTTATCTGATCTATCTCCGGGACCTTTTTTACACATACTACTATCTTCACAATTACAACTCCTCCGATCTATTTCTTATTCCTATTATATTCTCTGATAAGTTCATTGGCAATAATCAAACGCTGAATCTGGTTCGTCCCCTCATATATTTGAGTAATTTTGGCATCCCTGAGCATCTTCTCAATGGGATAATCTCTCATATAACCATATCCGCCGAAGATCTGAACGGCATCGACAGTTACCTGCATCGCCATATCCGATGAGATCAATTTAGCGATTGCAGAAAGCTTGGTCAAATCCTTGTCACCACGGTCTGCGAGACGGCATAAATGATAGAGGAGCAGGCGTGATGATTCAATTTTCATAGCCATATCAGCCAGCATAGTTTGAATGGATTGAAAGCTTGCGATTTTACTTCCGAACTGAATCCGCTGCTGGGAAAATTTAACCGCTTCATCCATCGCCCCTTGCGCCAATCCGACAGCCTGGGCGGCTACAACCGGACGGGTCATATCAAAGGTATCCATCGCAACGCGTAATCCCTGGCCCACCTTACCCAGTATCGCCGATTTGTGGACACGGCAATCCTCGAAAACCAACTCCGCTGTTGACGATGCTCTAATCCCCATCTTATTTTCCTTCTTGCCGAATCCGAATCCCGGGGTTCCTCTTTCTACGATAAAGGCGGTAGCGGATCTGATTCCGCGCTTTTTATCGGTAAGGCATACAACCGTGTAGACTTCGGCTTCAACGGCATTGGTTATCCATTGCTTGGTTCCATTGAGTATATAGTAATCGCCGTCTTCGGTTGCGGTTGACTTGATTCCGGTCGCATCGGAACCGGCGCCGGATTCCGTCAAACCAAAGGCGCTGATGATCTCGGCTCGGGCAATCCGGGGCAAGTATTTCTTTTTCTGCTCCTCGTTTCCGAAAAGTATCAGCGGGTATGTACCGAGCAAAGTTCCCTCGAAAACCAGTGCAATACCGGAGCAGATACGAGCTAACTGCTCGGTGACCAGGATACCGGAGAAAAGGCCTTCGCCAAGCCCGCCGTACTCTTCGGGAATATAGCTGCCGAAAAGGTCGGCATCGCCTAATGCCCTGGCAATATCCCAGGGAAAGGTTCCCTTTTCATCGTATTCCGCGCGTATGGGTTTGATTTTCTCCTCGGCAATTCGGTTTGCTAAATCTCGAATTTCCCGCTGGGTTTCGGTTAAGAAATAATCCATAATCAAGAGCTCTTTCTGGCATATTCTTTGGTTAATTCGGTGGCGATAACGAAGCGCTGAATCTGATTGGTGCCGTCATAAATCTGAGTTATCTTAGCATCGCGCATCATTTTCTCCACCGGAAACTCTTTCATATATCCATACCCTCCGAAAATCTGAACCGCATCGGTGGTGGCGCTCATGGCAGCATCGGAGCATAGTACTTTTGACATCGAAGCTAACTTAGTTACTTTCTGTTCGCCCTTATCAATCAACCTGCAAAGATGATAAAGCAGCAGCCTCGCCGCCTCGATACGGCCGGCATTATCGGCAAGCATTACTTGAATAGCTTGAAAACTTGATATCTTCTTATCGAATTGAACGCGTTTCTGGGAATAAGCGACGGCTTCGTCCATCGCTCCCTGAGCGATCCCGAGGGCTTGAGCCGACATACCCGGACGACTGGCAAAATCGAATGATTTCATAGCGACTCGAAATCCCTGTCCCACCTTTCCCAGCATTTGGCTTTCATGGATACGACAGTCCTCAAAAATCAGATCGCGGGTGGTGGAAGCCCGGATACCCATCTTGTTATCCTTGGGACCGAAAGTAAATCCCGGCGTGTCCTTATCAACAACAAAGGCGGTAGCCGAACGAGCGCCGCGCTGAGGATCAACAATAAATATTACTACATAAACCTCCGCTTCACCGGCATTGATTATCCATTGTTTGCGTCCATTAAGGACATAATGGTCGCCATCCTTAATAGCAGTAGCTTTGACGGCGGATGCATCGGAACCCGCGTCCTTTTCGGTTATCGAGAAGGCGGCGATCTTTTTTGCGGATGCTAAATCGGGCAGATATTTGCGTTTCTGCTCTTCACTTCCGAAAAGAATAATCGGGGTGGTCGCGAATGCGTTAACCGAATATGCCAGTGCGATACCTCCGCAAGCGCGCGCCAGTTGCTCGGTTATCAATGCAACCGAAAAAATACCCTCTCCCCTTCCGCCGTATTCTTCGGGAATGAAACTTCCGTACAGCTCTTCTTCCGCCAATGACTTAATTATATCCCGGGGGAAAACACCTTTTTCGTCATACTCCGCACGAACAGGTTTGATTTTCTCCTCGGCGATTTTTTGTGCCGCAGCGCGCATTTGAGCCTGATTTTCCGTTAGGAGATAGTCCATAAAATATTCACCGTTAATCTATAAGTTTCAAACTCCGCATAGCGATCTTAGCAGCCTGTTGTTCCGCTTGTTTTTTCGTATGCCCTCTTCCATATCCCATCTCATGCCCCATAACCTTAGCGACAACATTGAAAATTTTCCGGTGCTCCGGACCGCTCTCATCTATCACCTCGTACCGGGGTACGCCCATGTTCTGACCCTGGGTATACTCCAGAAGCCTACCCTTATAATTAATGTAATCATCGTTAGAAACCAAATCCTCGAAATTCTCGAGGAGATGAATCCGTACGGCATTCCGCACATCATCCATGCTGCCATCCAGATACATCGCGCCCAAAACAGCTTCGTAAGCGTCGGAGAGAATCGTTTTCCTATTGCGCCCGCCGGAGAGTTCTTCTTCCTTGCTCATAAACACGAATTTCCCCAAATCGATATTTTGCGCTATCTTATACAGGACGACTTCGCTGACAAGTAAACCTTTAAGCTTGGTTAGTTCGCCTTCGCGCTGGTTCGGGTACTGATGAAACAGGAACTCGGAAATAATCAGTCCCAATACAGAATCACCGAGAAATTCAAGTCGTTCATTGGAGACCGAATCATCTACATCAGCGGTATTCTGAATCGACCTGTGGCAAAGGGATGTAATCAAAAGGTCTTTGTCATTAAACGTATAATCTAATTCTTCCTCGAGCTCCGATAGGTCTTCGGGTGGGTCTAATTCTATTATCATCGTATATATGCATGGTTAGTAATTCTAAAGGATATGGGCTGCATCATACATGCAGCCCAGCTTCTCCAAATATTATTCTTCTAATCGCTTCAATAGAATCGAAGCATTATGACCGCCGAAACCGAATGAATTGGAAACAGCAGCCTTAATCTCCTTGTTCGTCACCTTATTCGGCGAGTAGTCTAAGTCACATTCCGGATCGGGTACTGTATAATTAATCGTGGGGTGAATTTTGCTATCCCGAATGGAAAGGGCTGTCACCAGAAGCTCAATCGATCCGGCGGCGCCAAGAAGGTGCCCTATTGATGACTTGGTGGAATTTATCACCAGATTATGAGCATGATCACCGAATATCTTCTTGGCGGCAATTGTTTCCGCAACGTCGCCGCGACCGGTTGCTGTTCCATGGGCATTGATATAATCGACCTTGTCCGGCTCCAGGCCAGCATCATCCAACGCCATCTTCATAGCGTAGGCGGCTCCGCGGCCATCAGGCTCCGGGGCGGTAATATGATAGGCGTCGCCCGACATTCCGAAACCGGCCACTTCGGCATAAATCTTAGCTCCTCTTTTGCGAGCATGTTCCAGCTCTTCGAATACAGCTATGGCGGCTCCTTCACCCATCAAGAAGCCATCACGTTCTTTGTCGAAGGGTCGGCTGGCTTTTTCCGGCTCATCATTGCGAGTAGTCATCGCTTTAGCAGCACAGAACCCGGCAATAGCCAGGGGAACTATAGCCGCCTCCGTACCGCCGGTGACCATAATATCGGCCTCGCCCCTTTGAATAATGCGGAGCGCATCGCCCATACCATGAGCGCCGGACGCACAGGCTGATACGGTTGAATAGTTCGGTCCCCGCAAATCATACTTGATGGACACGAGTCCCGCTGCCATATCGGAGATGATAAGCGGCACCAGAAACGGTGAGACGCGATTGACGCCTTTTTCCATTAGCACCTGATGCTGCTTGGTCAGGGAATCGATTCCGCATACACCGGAACCTATAATGGTACCGGCAAGGTCCGGATCGAAGCCGTTCTCAACGAATCCGCTATCATCTATCGCTTCCTTACTCGCAATTAATGCAAACTGCTGCGACAGATCGAGGCGTCTCGCTTCCTTACGTTCAAAAAAGTCGGTGGGGTCATAGTCCTTGATTTCAGCCGCGATTTTTGTGGAGTAGTCGGTAGTATCGAACCTGGTAATCGGTCCCCCACCGGATTTGCCGGCGAGAAGTCCTTCCCAGAGATCATTAACATTGTAAGCTAAAGGTGAAACAGCACCCATTCCGGTAATAACAACTCGTCGTTTCATATATTCCTCAATCAGTCTTCCATATTCATATTCTCATCTCCGCGGGAAACCGATGACGGTCTTCTGCGGAGACCCCGGGTTTCCCCGGGGTGTACTACATTTATCTATTAAGATTCCGGGGCATTATTCTTGATGTAATCGATGGCATCTTTCACCTTGGCAATTTTCTCGGCGTCCTCATCAGGAATAGACATTCCGAACTCTTCCTCGAGCGCCATAACCAGCTCAACGGTGTCCAGGGAATCCGCTCCCAAATCGTCCAGGAAAGATGCGTCATCAGTCACCTGAGCAGAATCCACCCCCAACTGATCCACAATAATGTCCTTTACTTTTTGTTCAATTGACACTGCATTACCTCACTAATTTAATGTTTAATTGATTTATTCCTATATTACATTGTAAATCCGCCGTCGACAATCAATACCTGTCCGGTAATGAACGAGGTACTATCCGACGCAAAGAAAATTACGGCGTTGGCGACATCTTCTGGTGTACCGGGCCTCTTTATCGACATATTTTTCAGATAAGCTTCCTTGTTCGCTTCGGGCAGCGTATCGGTCATTTCGGTTATGATAAATCCCGGGGCTACCGCATTAACGGTGATACCCTTCGGCCCCAATTCACGGGCATTGGATTTGGTTAAACCTATTATTCCCGCCTTGGAGGCGCAATAGTTTGCTTGACCGACATTGCCGGCGATAGCAACCATAGAGCTTATATTCACGATCCTTCCCTTGCGAGCCTTAAGCATCAGCTTAGCGGCTTCCCGGCTGCAGAGGAAAGCTCCTGTCAGATTAATGTGAATGACTCTGTCCCAATCCTCCTTAGTAATCCTTATCATCAATTTGTCATTGATGATGCCGGCGTTGTTGACCAATATATCAAGCTGACCGCCTTTAGCGATAGCTTTAAACAACTCCACAACCTGCTGTTCATCACTAATATCAGTCACATAATAAGCTGCTTTGTATCCTTCTTTTTCCAGCTTAGCGGCAGCTTGTTTCACACCGTCAGCGTCATAATCCGCTATTAAAACCTCAGCGCCGAGTTTTCCGAAGCTCTGTGCCATCGTAAAGCCGATTCCTCTCGCGCCGCCGGTAATTAACACTCTTTTGCCATCAAAATCCATAAAATATTTCCTTCAATCGAAATTCATTCGGTTAACTGCAATGCTTCGCGCAGAAAAGCGAAATCGTCCGGTTTCTCGAATGATAATAATTTCGCGCCCTTCGCACTTCTTTTTATTAAGCCCTGCAGCACTTGACCGGGTCCTACCTCAACGAAGGTATCAATTCCCAAACCCAGCATGTATTCCACGGAGGGACTCCAAAGCACCGGGGATTGGATCTGCCTGACCAGGTAGTCCGCGATCTGATGATCAGCTTGGTAGGCTTCACCGGTGACATTGGCGATAACCGGAAACTTCGGAGGATTGAATTCCATCCGCTCAAGCATTGCACTCAAACGTTTCGGAGTGCTATTCATTAACGGCGAATGATAAGCTCCGCCAACCGCCAGTTTAACCGTACGTTTGGCGCCGGCTTCTTTCGCTTTTTGCATAAAGAGCTCAACCGCTTCTCTCTCTCCGGAAACTACGATTTGAATCGGGGAATTAAAATTCGCAGGCTGCACAATTCCATCGATACTATCGCAGATTTCTTCCACCTTCCTGATATCAAGTCCCATGACCGCCGCCATCGCGCCCGGGTTGTTATCACAATCCTCCTGCATAGCGCGGCTTCTCTCAGCCACAATCCTGAGCCCGTCCTCGTAGGAGATTGAGCCTGCCGATGTAAGCGCGGATATCTCACCGAGGCTATGCCCGGCGGCGCAGCCGGGACTTATCCCTTGCTCATAGAGAAAACGGTTAGCAATGCATGAATGAACATAGAGCGCAGGCTGCGTATAC
This sequence comes from uncultured Ignavibacteria bacterium, assembly GCA_964563085.1. GTDB lineage: Bacteria > Zixibacteria > MSB-5A5 > UM-FILTER-46-8 > UM-FILTER-46-8 > WJIR01. The sequence continues at coordinate 55,744 of CAZLVS010000006.1, forward strand.
TTAGTCTGCACCAGCACGTCTTCCGGTCCTTCAAGGCACACCCTTTTCAAATCGACGCCGAGAACCTCCGATGCGGTTTCAAACATCTCTCCGGCAGGAGGATATTCCTCCAAAAACTCCCGGCACATTCCCATGTATTGGGATGCCTGACCGGGAAATACATAAGCGAATTTATGTTTCATATTCTCCATAATATGCTTCAACTATTGCCATCTAAATAACATCGCACCCCAGGAAAAACCTGAGCCGAAAGATACTCCAAGAAGCAGGTCGCCTTTTTGAATCATCCCATCTTTCACGCCCTCATTGAGCGCCAGCGGGATGGTTGCCGAGGAAGTATTACCATACTGTTCAATATTAACAAGAACCCTTTCCATCGGTATTTTGACCCTCTTTGCGGTGGCTTCTATGATTCTGATATTCGCCTGATGCGGAATCAAATACTTCACATCATCAACCGTATATCCAGCGGCATCAAGAACCCTTTGAGCCGAATCAGCCATTGCCTTAACCGCATGCTTGAATACTTCGTTGCCCAGCATCTTTACATATTCGGGCTTAGGGTCCGGTTCGAGCGTAACGGGAATTCTTCCGCGCAATCCGGGATAGTAGAGCAGATTTCCCAAAGAGCCGTCGCCTCCCATATGAGAAGTAAGTATTCCGCCATTTTCGTTTGACGCTGAAACCACCACCGCTCCCGCTCCGTCGCCGAAAAGTATACATGTCCCGCGATCAGTGTAGTCGATGACTTTGGTTGTGGTTTCAGCCCCGATAACCAGTATGTTTTTAAATATGCCGGCTCTGATGAAAGCGTTTGCGGTTGTTACTCCGTATATCCATCCGGGGCAGGCAGCGCCGAGATCATACGCCCCTGCTCTTTTTGCCCCGATGTAATACTGAACCATAGAAGCGATAGAAGGCATGGTGGTATCGCCGGTGACAGTAGCGCAGATCACCAGGTCCAAATCGCCCGGACCGATGCCGGCATGTTCGAGAGCATCCTCCGAAGCTTTTATCGCAAGATCGGATACCCACTCGTCATCGGAAGCCTTATGACGAACCTTGATGCCGGCTCTGGTTTCAATCCATTCCGAATTGGTTTCAACCATTTTTTCCAAATCGGCATTAGTGATAATCCCCTCAGGCACAAACGCTCCGATACCCATTATATGCGCATACATTTATAGAATCCTCTATTTATCGATACTGAAGTCATTTTCTTCGGTTTTCATCCGTTTGTCCGTCAGTCCATTTATCCTTAAATTATCCTTTATCTTCTCGTTAATTCCATCAGCCGCGCTGACCGCAGCTACTCCGATAGCATTCTTTATCGCTTTAGGCGATGAGCCGCCATGACAGATTATAGTTATACCATCCACGCCCAAAAGCGGCGCTCCCCCGTATTCGGCATAGTCCAGCTTCTCCCGAACCCTCCTCAATGCAGGACGCATCAGGAAGGCTCCCACATTCGATAATATGTTCTTCCCAACCTGCCTTTTCGCCTGGCTGCGGAAAAAACCACCCACGCTTTCGGCGAATTTAAGCATTATGTTCCCCACGAATCCATCGCAAACCACTACGTCACACCTGCCTGTTAATACATCTCGCCCCTCAATGTTCCCGGTAAAATTCAAATTCGACCCGGTGAATAATTTATTGGTATTGACAGTCAGTTCATTGCCCTTACTGGATTCCTCTCCGATAGACAGTAAACCCACTTTAGGATTACTTTTCTCGTGAATAGTATTGGTGTAAACCGAACCCATCACACCGAATTGATAAAGGTGCTGAGCCTTACAGTTGGGATTGGCGCCGACATCGAGGATTACGGTAACATCCTTCTCAGTCGGAAAAACGACCGCTATTGCCGGGCGCAAAACTCCTTCCAGCCTGCCGAGCGTGAAAAGCGCATGAGTCATAACGGCGCCGGTGTGACCGGCGGAAACGGTAGCGTTAACCTCTCCCCTCTTTTGAAGATCGAGCGATACCGCTAAAGAAGATCCTTTCTTCTTCCTGAACGACTGGATCGCGCTCTCGGACATGGATACGGTTTCGGACGAGTGTATTATTTCGAAGGGAGCCGTTTTGAGTTTAAACCGTTCCACCTCCTTTTCGATCATGCGCGAATTGCCGACCAGAACCAGCTCTATCTGTTTGCCGAATTCGTCAGCCGCCATTATGGCGCCCTCCACTACAACCGAGGGACCATAGTCGCCTCCCATTGCATCCAAAGCAATTCGGACTTTCTGAGAAGAATCAAGCCTTTTCATAGAAACCTAAATAAAAATGGTACTAAAATGCTAACTTTTGAGCTTAGATTCCAAAATGACCCGTTTGCCATCGTAATGTCCGCAATGCGGGCAAACATGATGTGACAGTTTCTTCTGTGAGCAATTGGGGCAATTCGTTAAGTTCGGTTTATTCAATTTCCAATGAGTTCTGCGTTTGGCGCCCCTGGTATGTGAGTGTCTTCTCTTCGGCAGTGACATTTAATGTTCCTTTATATCTTAAAATTAATATTAACCTAATAAATCGCGGAAAGCTTCCCAGGTTCCCGAACCCTTCTCTTTCGAGCAATCGCATGTGCGAACATTCAGATCGGCGCCGCAAGATGGGCAAAGACCCTTGCAGTTTTCCCTGCAAAGGATTTTGGCTGGAAGTTCTATCAAAAACGCCTCTCTGAGATGCGGTGCAAGATCGTAGACTCCTTCCGCTTGAGAAACAACTACGAAATCATCGTCTCCGGTATCTTTCTCGATCGGTCCGTCCGTACGATGAATAACGATATTAATATTAATCTCCAACGGCAATTCAACCGGTTTCAGGCAACGGACACAATCACTTTTTGCTGCGGTGCGTCCTTTACCTCTGACTATTATCTCATCACCGGAGCTTAGAGCTTCAACTTCAGCCACTATATTTTCGCTAAAATCCGCCCAAGAATTCTCGAAATCGATTTCTTCCGGTTCGACATCAAATTCGTATCTGTTTTTTCCAGATTCAATTTCTCGAAAATCAATTTTCATAATCTTGCTATTATACATATATTTTCTTAGTTGTCAAGAAATTTATAACCGTTGTGTCACGACCAAAGCGGGTGATATTTGCAGAGTCGATTCTGCAATCTCACTCAGGCTTTTTGGTGGAAGGAATTGCTTATTTGAGTACACTCGAGATAATTGTTTTATCCCTTGCCTTAGGCGTTGACGCCTTCTCTATAGGAATCGTGATCGGCGCAACAGTATTTGGACCGAGGCAGGTTTTTCGCTTAAGTTTCCACTTTGGATTATTCCAGTTTATGATGCCGTTGATAGGCTGGCAGTTGGGGGCGGCGGCAGAATCCGTGATCGGCAAATATAATCACTGGATTGCCTTCATAATCCTGTGTCTGATCGGCGGTAAAATGCTGCTTGATGCTTTTACCGATATTGATGTAGAGAGACAGGTGGTTGATTGCACCAGAAAATGGCATTTGGTGTTTTTATCGATAGCAACAAGTATCGATGCCCTCGGCGCCGGTTTTGGATTGGGACTGGTTGTGGAGAACCTGCTCTCCGTGTGCATAGTAATCGGACTAACCGCCGGCGTGATGACGATAGTCGGCATGATTCTTGGCAAATACATGAAACATTTAATCGGTCAGAGAGTAAACGCATTGGGAGGTATTGTGTTGATTATTCTCGGACTAAAAATTCTTTTAAGATGAGATACGCAAACAGGGATGGTTAGTAAAAAACCGAATTTACATTTTGCTTGACATAACTCATTAGATTAACAACATTTTCAAGTATGAAAAATACATTCGTTCTGCATTTTGCGCCATATTGGAAATCACTGCGGAAGTACATACTTCCCACCGCTATAGCTTTCTCGTCCGTGGTCTTGCTCGGCATTCTGGTCGTTGTCCTGATATACAATGCTTATAGCGACGATTTGCCTTCTTTCGAACAACTCCATAATATACAACCTCGATTAATAACCAAGGTTTATTCCGACGATGGCAGATTAATCAAAGAGTTCTATCGAGAGCGTCGAATTCTTATTTCATATAAGGATATACCGGAGAGCCTTAAAAGTGCTTTATTGGCAACGGAAGATCGGCGTTTTTACGAACACTGGGGCGTCGATATTTTTTCGGTTTTCAGGGCGCTGTTTGTAAACATATATCAAGGCGAAAAGGTTCAGGGCGGCTCGACTTTAACCCAGCAATTGGCGCGAACCCTTTTCTTGACTCCCGAAAAGATATATACGCGAAAGCTTAAGGAAGTACTTACAGCTATTAAGCTTGAACGGACTTATTCCAAAAATGAGATTATGGCGATGTATTTGAACCAGCATAATTTCGGGAGCGGCGCCTATGGGATCCAATCAGCGGCGCAATATTTCTTCGGAAAAGATACGCGTGAGCTTAACAATCTGGAGGCGGCAACATTAGTTGCCCTTCTAAAAGCCCCAAATCGCTACAGTCCGGTTAGGTATCCGGAGAGAACCAGGCAGCGGCGAAATGTGGTTATAAATTCAATGGTCGATCATGGTGTGTTATCGCCGGTCATAGCGGATAGTCTGAAAAGGGAACCAATGAATTTATATAAACATGAGGTAAACATATCGGTGGGAGCTTATTTCACCGAAATGATACGCCGTTACCTGGAGAAAAATTATGGAGAGGGAGCTTTGTATGATTCGGGCAACTCGGTGTATACTACACTGAATTATCAAATGCAGCGAACCGCTGAAGAGATACTGCATACGATGCTGGATTCGCTTCAGAATACACTGGAAATCAGCGTTGAACCTGACGACGAAGACTATACAATAATCAAGGAGATAACAACGGACGGAGATACAATCAGGGAATACAAGAAACTGCAGGGGGCGCTGGTTTGCCTTGATAATAGAACCGGAGGTATATTAGCTCTGGTTGGCGGGAGGGATTTCAGCGAGAGCAAATGGAACCGCGCCGTGCAGGCTACTCGTCAGCCGGGATCCGCATTCAAACCTTTCGTATATACCGTGGCAATTGATAACGGATTCCAGACCACCTACAGAATCAATGACTCTCCGATCGTTATTCCAATAGGGGACGATGAATACCGCCCTCACAACATAGATTTTGCGTTTAAGGGGATAATGACTCTTCGCGAAGGTTTGAGTAAATCCAGGAACCTGGTTGCTATTAAACTCATAATGGAACCCCATGTCACACCGCAGCAAACGGTTTTCTATGCGCACCAGATGGGGATAAAATCTCCCCTCCTGCCGGTACCTTCCCTGGCAATCGGTACGTGCGAAGTGACATTGATAGAACTTACAACCGCCTACAGCACCTTTCCCAACGGCGGGATCAGAACTGAACCGTTTTATATAACCAAGCTCGTCGATAATTACGGCGGTATTATAGAGGAACGGACGCAAGGCGTTCAGGAGGAAGTGCTATCGTCGCAAACCGCTTATATCATGACCGACATGCTTCAAAGCGTTATTAACGCCGGAACGGGAATCGGCGCCAGAAGTCGAGGTTTCACCAAGCCCGCAGGCGGTAAAACCGGCACCACCGATAACTGGACAGATAACTGGTTTATGGGCTTTGTACCCCAAATCACCACCGGAGTATGGGTGGGATTCGATGATAAAACTAAAATCGGTTTCGTGGAAAAAGGACTGACTGGCTCTCAGACCGCTTTACCGGTTTGGACGGAATTTATGAAATCGGTGCTGGATACGGTTCCTGTTGAGGAGTTCAAAATGCCTGCAGGAATTGTGGAAGTAGAAGTATGTCCGGAATCAGGGCTTCTCCCGAACAAGAAATGCCCGGAGGTAATTGAAGAAGTGTTCCGCATGGAGGATGCGCCGGCAGAGTCCTGCAATTTGGATCATCGCGAGGAATATATCCCTCAAAGAGAAAGGGATCTCAAGGAGAAAGAGAAGCGCGAATCCACGCGTAGAATCAGGTTTTAGACAGAATACTCTCCTATCTGAAAAACGACAATAGCTTTTCTCCCACTGTCGAGCATTGGATATCTATACCCTCAAGCATGAATATTTTGCACTTCATCCGCTGATATCTGATAAATCCGACAATTATGGTAGCTGCGGAAACAGGAATGAAAATCCACCCTATCGTTATTATCAGTCCCCCTTCAAAGAATTTAATGAAGGTCAAACCCGCAATAAACATGGTTAAAGCGGTTCGCATATAAGATAGATAGGTTCGTTCATTTGCCAGAATCGTACGATTTGCTGCAAGATTATCCAGCAGCGGTAGGTCCTGTTCCGTACGAATTGGTTTAGCTTCATCCGACATCTTTATACTCCACTTGGAAATGTTAGCCTGTATTATTCACAGATATCGTTATCGGCAGCGGAAGTCTTGCGCTTCCGGCGTTTCTTTGAGATACTCAATTCCAATCAGTAAATAACCTGCTTCTATTGAACTCGCGAAGGACAAGCCTTCGGCTACGGATTAATCGGTTTTATGAATTATCCGGATTAGATTATTTCTGACTATAAACATCCCCTTTCCAGCGTACCCGTTTTCTACTAAGTAAGAATAATAGCCCGAAAAAAATTGCATACAGCATGAAAAATAATTGATAGGGCAGGAACCATTCAAGGATAGTTCTCAATTTCAGTAAATGACGGTTTCGCAGCAAAATCGCCAGGTTGGCTCCAAGAAACATGGCTAAAATGATTATCTCCCTCTCATTGAAGCCGGTGATAATTCCGGATACAACAGAGATTATAGATAGGATGACCACAACAAAGGTCAAAATCAGCACCGATTTTACCAGCGCTCCAGCCTTCTCTCCGCCAACTAACCAACGCATACGCTGTTTCACCAGCTCTTTTAGATTGCCTGCGGCTCTGGTTGAAACCAGAGAAGAATTATTTCGGTTAAATTTTACCCCGTAATCGGTATCTTCGTAAACCTTCCTGAGAAGCCCAACATCTTCGGTGATTGTAAATCCGATTCCATCGTAACCGCCGATTTCTTCATAAGCTGTTCTCCTGAAAGCGATATTATTCCCGATACAGCTTTGCGGAATCCCCAATCCGGCAAATCCGGAGGCAATGCCAATGAGAAACAAGTGGTCGAGCGCCTGCAATGCTGAAAATACGTTATCGATATCGGGTAAGGAAAAACCTGCAACCATTCCCGTATCCGCACCGAAACATGAGACCATAGATGATATCCAGGTCGGAGGCGCTTCGCAATCGGCATCAGTACTTAGTATTATCTCTCCTCGTGATTCTTTTATACCCTCTTTCATCGCATTGGCTTTGCCGGTTAAATTTTCTGGATCTTCCCGAATGGATAGAAGCTTGAAATTCGGATTCTGAGACAGGATTTTCCCGACTATCTCCTCAGTTCTGTCTTCGGACCTATCGCTAACAATGATAAATTCGCACTTATCGGAAGGATAATCCTGTTGTTCAAGTGAATATAAGCAACGCAAAATGCTGTCTTGTTCGTTCCGTGCAGCAATTACAACCGAGACAAAAGGGCAGTTTCTCCCGTCGTTACAAAAATCCCTATTGCCTGCTATAACCAGCAGAGCGAGAATCATGTAACCTATTGCAAGAAATACGGAAATTATCGTAATAGTAATCATGGTCAAAACTCAATAGATATAGAACATAATCCAAGAATGAGGCGTTGGCAACAATATTAGCTCCGTTCAACATCCTTACCGTTTTAAAACACCTACAAAAACAGTTGCATTCTACGCTTCGAGATAGATATTTAGCAAATACTGAAAATACTTTGTTGGAAATTGTTAAACAATAAGGAGTTCATCTATGGCAGAAGGTAAATTCGGAACCGCATTTAACTGTATGGACGGACGGACACAGCTACCCGTTTACAAATACCTATCAGAGAAATACGGTCTTGATTATGTGGACATGATAACCGAACCGGGGGCAGATAAGGCGTTAACACAGGGCAGTTCCGCATTACTGGAATCGCTTAAGGAAAAAGCCTCCATCTCCGTTAACGGTCATGGTTCCAAAGTCATTGCGGTTGTGGGACATCACGATTGCGCCGGTTATCCGGTATCCAAAGATGAGCATCTCGCTCAAACCAAAGTTGCAGTTAACATAGTCAAAGGATGGGGATTTCCGGTAGAAGTAATCGGCATCTGGGTCGATGAAAATTGGCAGGTCCATGAAATAAACGGCTCCCGAGACGGGTAAGCTTTTCCACCCGTGCGCGGCGGATCTCCTCGTCTGCGGCGTAAAAGTGCTGCAGCGTACCTTCACCCGACGGCGTGCTGGTGCCGCCGGGTCGCCGCACCCGACCGTCATTGCCCCTTCTCCCTGTAAATCTTGTCCACGAGATATTTACTTGCGTACATGGCAATGAATGGAATAACGGGGAAATGAAAACGTGAGCCTGCGAAAAAGATCAAAGCAATTATAGTAAAATAAACGATTATCCCGAATCCAACCTGCTGTTTAAATTCTATTTTCTGATGCACCTTGAGCTTTCTCAAACAGGAGATAATTGAGAGCACAAATAATATCATCAAAACCATATACGGCAATTGGGAGAAATATTGGTAAACCTTCAGGAAGGACCGTTTGGTGGTTTCTCTTTCATCCATTCCAACCAGATTCGTACCGGCTCCTTCTGCTCCCGCAGCGTAAAGCTTCCAAAACTTCACCGGCATTCGTAAAAGCGTTTTCCCCGGATTTTCCAGTATATAGTTGATTGCCCGACTGCGATTAACTACGTCCTGTTCATACTCCTCCCGAGCTGTACCGCCATAGAATTTCTCAAGTTCGGCATAGCCGGCGCCCCTGACATCCATAAATCCGCCGTGAGTATCCGGATTATTCCCGATAAGCAGATTAACCCCGCCATTGTTCGCCAAAACAGGAAAAGCCCCGAACAAGTTATAATTCCTTATCAGCCACGGCATTAGTGTGACGAAGCTCAATAAATAGATCAAGCCGTAACGTATAATTTGCTTCCCAGGCAGACCTTTCCTCCAATAGCCTCTTATTCCGATCAGGATTAAGTATAAAGGGAGAAAAATCACCTGCGGCTTGATTAGGATTGCCAATCCAAAAAATAAGCCTCCTAAAAATATATTCCACTTCGCAGTATCGTTGATAATGAATATCATAGCGGATAGTAATAAAAATGTGAAAAGAGGCTCGGTTAGCAGCACAGCCGCATACGGGATATGATTGGGATAAAAAGCGAGTATCAAAAGCGCTGAGCGTGCAACTTGTTTGGAACCGAAAAGTAATTTCGCCAAACGATATGATGTGAATAGAATCCCTAAATTAAGGATAATATTGAGGATTTTCGCTGCAAAAAGCGATTTACCGAACAGGTAAAATGTTATTCCCAACACGGCCGGATAACCAACAGGCCAATAGGCTGTCTGTCTCCCGAACATCATGTATCCATTACCTTCGGCTATGGATACGGCGCTGGAGTAGAAATAGTAGCTATCGGCTTTCGGGGCAGGATCGAAAATCAATATCCATATCAGCCGAAGCAGTGTTGATCCGATAAAACAGGTTGGAATGAGATATTTCGACTCCAGTATCCTTGTAGCAACAGACCGCATTTGCATACGAATATTATAAATCAGAAAATTGTGAAAATAAATGGAAATTTTTGGGGCGGTAATCTGTTATTGAATTGATGGTAAAGGGAATTCGGGAATATCCCGTCACGAGCAAAATGCTCGATAAACCATCCGGCGGCCAGCCAAAGCCCCTCGCAAGGGGGCTTTTTTATATGAGGTACTGCAGGTTAATAATTTAATGGGCGGCTTTTAACATGCTTATCTCTTCGAGCTAAGCATGCCGCTCTCTAAACCTACTTCAGCAATGTCATCCGTTTAGTGAATACTCTATTACCGACAGACAATTTATAGAAATATATTCCACTGGAATAATTAGATGCATCCCAGTTGACGCTATGATATCCGGCTTCTATGTTACCGTTAACCAAAGTCGTTACCCGCTGACCCAGAACATTATAAATGTCCAAATTCACCCTGCTCGCTGCCGGTAATTGATATGATATTGTAGTGGTTGCGTTGAAGGGATTGGGATAGGCATTGTCCAGAGCCAATTCGGTCGGTACTAACTCGCTTCCGAAGAAATTGCCTTCAATAGCCCATTCGGTGGCATCACCGCTGCGAGCGCCGGTTACTGTGAATGGGAAGGACGCGGAATCGCATTTTGTGTTGGGTCTATCGCCGCAGTAGGCGATATATCCATAAGTTCCCAGGGGCGCCCAATTCGGCACATTCTGCGTGGTGTGAGCAGTCAGCGATTCACCCGGATCAAGCGGGATGTTGTTAAACGTAAACTGACGATAGAAATTACCTTGATACAGCACACCGCCCCAGACATCGGTGATAATCGGATCTGGTGTGGGATTGCCGATATAGCCGGTTAAACCGAAACGTCCGCCCGGGTCAACAATGACAGGATCATCGTCGGGGATCATATTCACGTCACAGCATCCTGGAATGTATATGTCAATGGTATAATTGCCATAATCACCGCCGAAACCATCTACGATAATGTAGTAGATGTTACCTCCGCTCAAGGTCATGCCCTCCAACTTAGATACATATGGATATGGGTAGTATGGGGAGTAGCAATCATCATCTGTGCATGCGAAGTAATCGCCCGGACTGTATTCGTTTTCATAAATGTATAATTTGGTATCAAAATCGGATCCACCGCATAGGGTTATATCAACATTTCGATTAGTGTCCGGTAAATATGCATAAACCACATCAGGAGAAAGCCCATCCGGATAGGGACAGGTTTCCTGATAATCGTCATTGTAGCCTTCTGTTGTACCTGAATCGCTAAATGGAATACTATCAATCCATAAAGGGTCTTCGATGGTATCTCCACCTTGCCGAGCAGAAAAGATACCAAGATTATATCTAACATTGAGTTCCGCGCCAGCAGTTATCTCACAGAAATTAACCTGTTTTAATATTAAAAACAAAAACATCGGTAAAATGAGCTTTAACAGTATTTTGTTCATAATTATTCTCTCCAATAATACAGTCACTTTATAAAGGATAATTTTGATAGTCTACTAATCCCATCAGCTTTTATTTTAAGGAAATATATACCTGATGAGACAATCCTGTCATTGTTATCGTTACCACACCATTCAATGGAGTGAAGGCCCCTGTTCAAATTCTCATTAATCAGAATCTTAACTTCTCTGCCTAACATGTCATAGATCGTCAAATTTACCCTTGAGTCTTGAGGTATTTCAAATTCAATTGTGGTGGTGGAATTAAAAGGATTAGGTCGGTTTCCCAAAACACGAAATTGATTTGAAAAATCTATTTGTGTGGAACTCTGAGACCACCCCCGTTCACCGCTCAGATCACCCCACACCCTATATTTCATTATGACTGAATCCGCTTCACAGGGAAACCATCCGAGGAATTTAAGAGTAACCGGATCGTATAACTTGTAAATATAAGTCTGAAGCCTACAACCCTCTTCATTTGCTGATAATTCCACCACCTCACAGTATCCAGTACAATAATTAATGTCCGAATCTGACCAACCTCTGCTACCAAAACCTACACCCCATACATAAGGAGTGTCAATGTACGACTGAGAATATGTTATATCTTTGCTAATCGTAAATCTCTTTGCAGGATACTCGCCGGATGATACACATGTGTCACCAGTTAAATTATAAAAGTATAGCGTGTCGAGAGTACTTGAATCGGCAATATCACCACCCGTTGTCGTATATGAGGATAAATCGAATAATGAAGCTAAGCGCTCGACAGCGGTTGAAATTCTCAGATCGCCATGCCCATACTCTTCATCCCAGGTCCATTCATTTGAGTCGGACAATTCATCCCATGTGGAGAATTTCAACATCCATTCATAATCTTCATTATAGAGCGTATCATTGACACTCCTTAGCAACGCAATTGCTCCGGCGACATGTGGAGTTGCTCCGGAAGTACCACCAAAATTAGGTTCGTAGGAATTGTTAGGTTTCGTAGTATATGTACCTGTGCCAGGTGCGAGAAGGTCGATATTTCCACCATAATTAGAGCCGTAATCACAATTGTCATTAAATACGCAGCGGGCGCCGTTGGGACCGTAACCTCCGACACTAGTTACCCAATTCTGATCGTTAAAGTCAGCAGGGTAACGGATTGTATTCAACCCATCGTTGGATTTTGCCGCTACTATATTAGCCCCCACACGATATGCAAATACAACTGCTGCTCTTAAAGTTTCGTTGTAGTCTAACACTATCCAACTACAACTTAGGATGTCGCACCCAAAAACGTTTGGGTCAGATGATTCTCTTATGGCCATCGCGACGGTATCGATAGGGGGGAAAGCTCCGAATGGGATTCCTGAAAGCTTCATTGCGTAAAGCTTCGCACCTATGTTAGCTCCCCCCCAACCCCCCGCTATGCCTGCAACCCCGACGGAATCATTGTTTGTTAATGCTGCGGCGATACCAGCGCATTTAGTCCCGTGACCTTTTGTTCCATACGGATCATCGTCATCATCTCCATAATCCCAACCACCTTCTACTTTATAACCTTCCCCGAATCCACCGCCAAGATCATCATGGTAGTAATCGAAATCGTCATCGAGTATGGCAATCCTGATATCTGAGTCCCCTGTAGTATAATCCCAAGCAGTTGGACATCCTATGCCGAAAGCGCTGTCATCATCGGGAGTATGTAAATTCCACTGGTCATCCCATAGTGAGTCATTGGGCTCACTGCACAAGATGGCGCCTATATGATTCGGCTCAGCATACAACACCGCCTTATGTTCATACATCTTTTCAATGGTTTCCAGCACATCGACATTGTTTTGGAGATAGAGGACATAGACTTGCGATAGGTCGGGGACGCGGCAGGTTTCACCATGAACGGTGCGTACGGTATCCCCCGGAAAACAATCCCGGAATACTCTATTCACCGAAACCACTCTGCTATTGGTTAGCAGGTTCCACAGCGAATCTTCTATATCACATTGGTATAAGGGAACATTGGTTTGCCCGTGAGGATAATCGAGGCAGCCATGTTTTAGACGGACGATTAATTGATCTTCCTTGAAATCAACGCCAGCTCTACCGGGGGGGGGGTACATCAATGGGTTTACCCAGCTCATCTCGTATCACCTCGCCCGGTCTTAAACCGAAAGCTATCTGAGGAACGGTAACGAACATGCAGAAAAGAACACAGAGAGTTAAAATTGATTTGGGATTCATAATATCTCCGCTTTTTGAGTACATGTATATTATAATCTTTTAAGGATTGCTTGTCAAGGAGAATTTTCAAATGACTGTTGCTTGGTTCATAAGTTCAGTTTTAATCTATGCCCCAAACAGCAATCCTAAATAATTCCCCCTGCCGGAGGGATTTTATTACATGCCAAAAAGCAGTTTGTTGATTACTTGGTCAGTTTTATTCGGTTTACTTCGATCCTTTTCTGCAATACCGGATCCACTTAGGTCAATCCATATCGGATTTGTAATGCATCGGTAACCCGGAATACCATCGTTATCCGAACACCAGGCTTCGAGCCGGATGTAAAACCTCTGGTATCCCTGCGGGACTAATGGCAGTAAATTCAGTGAGATATATCCGCCGTAATTGTTGAGGTTTTGGTAGTACTCCGATATGCCATCTGATGTGCCAACTACCAGTTTTACATATTCTATAGCGCCGAATTCCGGCGTGGATTTCCAGTATGAAACCAATTTGGGATTTCCTGAAATACCCGGAGGATGCGCAGTTCCCCCGATGATGGCGTCATTCGGATCGAATACCGAACCGTTTCCATCGCTGTCGATTCCAAATATAATAAAGGGACCATCGGTGACAATGCTCACGCCATTCGCCAGTGCATCCAGTATATTCTCCCCGTTATTCCCCATACCATCGGGACAATAGACAGCGGTTCGGACCTTACCGTAAGCGTCATCGGTAATCTGAAGAAAACTAAAGAAAAGTAAGGTCATTCCGGTATATCTATAATTGAAATCCCCGTGCGCATCGGAACCTCCGGCAGCAAAAATCTTTCTGATCGGATTAAGATTGGCGCAAAGCAGACTATCCCACTGAACCAGCCCCTTGATAAAACTGCTGTCCCATGCCGCTTGCGGCTGCCAGACGGGAAATGGATTGATATACTCGTCCGGATTGACATATTCCGGATCGTCGGTGAAATATGCGTTTCTTTCATTATAAAATTGCAGCCCAATAAAGGAAGAAAAACCGAAAGCGGTATCATACATCGCCGATGACCAGGGGATAATATCCTCAAATACCGGAACAGGCCAGGCATCCAGCGGATGGGCGGCAAAAGCTATTCCCGACGGCATCGGCTCCAGCAACTCCAGCCTCGAAGTAAGCGATGTCAGATTGGAATGATCGTCATCTTCGAAATAGGCGTCCGGTCCGATGGGACCTTCGATATAGTCGGTATTGCCGATAGTAAGCATGTGAGCTGTGTTATCGTTGGCTCCATCATCGCCGGGATATGCGGCGTCATTTTTTATGGTCACCTCTTCCCCCCTGATGATTTTGAAATCGGGGGTTGAATAAATGCTGCAGCTATCACCCAGCGGTCCCCATTCGTGCTCTTCAAGGTCGTTGGCGAATTCACCTATCGGGAACTGATCACCGGAATTATTGGAGGCGTGGTCAGTAGTAACCATCCAGTCGAGACCCAACACTTGACCGCAAGAGCTTATCATCCCAAAAGAGCCGCCCGATTCGTAGTAGTTGTCCGTAAATGATGTATGATAATGTGTGTCGCCGTAATACCAGCCGGGAGCATCGGGGAATTGCCGAGCTGCAATCTTCACCCTCAGAAATTGACGAAAATCATAAGGAATGATTATGAGCTCTCTATAATGTATATGAACCAAAATATCGATATGATCATCAACAACCTCGAATTGATTGGCGCGCAGGTTTGAAAAGAGATGAGACCACCGCGCTGTGTTTATCTCCATACCTCCGGCATCGAATTCGGCGACTGCAGCATATCCATTATTCACATCCTTAATCCGCACCCAATCCAGATTGCATGACCAGGCATCGCCATCCAATATGATAGCCTCGATGGGAACAATCGAATTGGCTCCCTCTACCCTCCAGGGCGCATCGGCGCAGAAATCCTTATACTGGCTGTCCGGATAATAGGCGCGAGAATATTTATTGTTATCATAATACATAACTACTTTTATCTCATATCCCCCTTGCCAGTCGATATTCTCGCTTGCGCGGAATTTCAGGCTGATTCCGGGAGAGATAGCTATATCTTGCTCCGCCAATGCGAAGTTATCAGCTACGCGGCTGTTGCCTACAAAGACTTCGACCTTAGGGTTTTCTTTGAGAAACTCCCCCTTTAGCTTAATATTAACGGTTACTTCATCGCCCGCCCTGATTAATTTCGGATGTACTCTTATGAACTCGATACCGGTTTCATCTGCAAACAACGATACCGGTGATAACAGCGCTGCAGATAAAGCCAGGAGTACGCAAATATATCCTATTTTCATATATGCTCCTTAAAAAATTAACGGATGTTATCGCTTCGGACCCAATACTGCGATAACATTTGAAGCAATATAACGATGTTTCTTTAATCCGGAAAGGGAAAATTAACTTATATCGTTGATTGCACAGATGCCCCGACTACGGATTTTAATACCTGGCATAGTCTCTCGGAATTATAGGGCTTTGGAATCATGCCGCAGAATCCGTATTGCTCGTGATGCGCCATAATCGGATCATTGGAATAACCGCTGGAGACAAGGATTTTAGCTTCGGGATCTATCTCTTTGAGGTGAGAAACAAGTTCCAACCCGCCCATAGCTCCGGGGATGGTCAGATCCGTAATTACCGCATCGAACCTCTTCCCTTTCTCTATGTGTTCCCGATAAAGTTCGATTGCGGATTCACCATCGGAAACCGCAGCCGCATCAAACCCAAACTTATCTAATAGCTTTTTCAGCATGTCTCTGACAATCGCCTCATCATCAACCACCAATATCCGACCACCAACGTCGCCTTCAACTTTTAAATCCGCCTCACTCTTGGTCTCCACCTGTTTTTCCGATGCGGGAATATAAAGGATGAATTCTGTTCCCACTCCTAATTCAGATCGTATATCTATATGACCTTCATGCTTCTTAATGATC
Organism: uncultured Ignavibacteria bacterium; assembly: GCA_964563085.1. GTDB lineage: Bacteria > Zixibacteria > MSB-5A5 > UM-FILTER-46-8 > UM-FILTER-46-8 > WJIR01. The sequence continues at coordinate 71,948 of CAZLVS010000006.1, forward strand.
GAGTATGCCGAAGCCAAGCCCAGCCCGTTGCCTTTTTGCTTGGTGGTAAAATACGGATCGAAAATCTTGGGAAGGTATTTCTCGGAAATCCCAACTCCGCGGTCTTTAATCGATATCTTTATATACATTCCTTCATTTAGCGGGATATCAGCATTGGAATTGATGAATATATTTTGAACATGAACATCAATACTACCGCCTTCCGGCATTGCCTGATCGGCATTGATTACTAAATTATGAATCACCTGGCTAAGTTGCCCTTTGTCAACTTCGGCAGGAAGCAAACCGTTATCTATCTCGAAATTGCATTTTGTGTTAGAACCTCGCAGGGCGAAGTTAGTGGTTTCGAGGATTATTTCGGAAATAGATGCAGTCTCCTTGATCGGCGAACCTCCTTTTGAGAATGTCAGAAGCTGGCGAGTGAGATTCTGTGCTTGGAAACTCGCTTTCTCCGCCGACTCTAACGCCTGCTGTAATTCGTGATAAGGATCCAGCTCCAGCCTGGCTAATGTAATGTTTCCTAAAATAGCGGTTAAGATATTATTAAAATCATGGGCAATTCCGCCGGCAAGCACGCCAACCGATTCCAGCTTCTCTGACTTTAACAGTTCGGTCTCCATTCTTTTCTTGTCTGTAATATCAATCACTGTCGCCGCCATATACCATGGATTATCGTCCTCATCTTTTATAAGTATCCCATTAACAAGCGCGGGGAATCTCGAACCATCCTTTTTCTTACGATAGACCTCCTTATGCTCGAAACTGCCCTCTTCCAATACCGTATCCTTGAGCTGCTTAAGAAGCGATAAATTTTCGTCTGCAGAAAGTATCTTCAACTGTTTACCGATCAACTCCTCCCGCGAATAGCCATGCATTTCTGCAAAGTTCTGATTCGTATAGAGAATTGTCCCTTGAGGGTCTGCAATAACCGTTCCATAATTGGCTTGTTCCGAAATCGTCTTAAATTTACTGATTTCCTCCATCGCTTTTTTACGCTCAGTGATATCCAGAATCACTCCGATGAGTCCTGCAACCTCACCTTCCGAATTTGCAAAGGTCGCTTTGTTAAAAATTACGTCTCTGATATCTCCGTCCGAATTCTTTAGTCTCCATTCGTAAACCTGTGTGCCGGGATTCTCGAATAGTTCCCGGTCTTTTTCGTAATATCCACTGGCTATATCATCAGGACCCAAATCGTAAACCGTCTTGCCAACCACCTCTTCCTCGGTTTTACCCATCAGTTTTAAGAACGCCTGATTACAGCCAAGATATACTCCATTTATATCCTTATAGAATACCGGATTAGGAATAGTGTCCAGCAGAATCCCCATAAAATTGAGCTGTTCTCTGATCTTTTGCTCATATAGTTTCCTATCCGTTATATCACGAATTATCCCTGCGATTTGAACGATTCGCTCATCCTCCTTAATGACCTTTCCGTTCTCCTCAACGTAGTAGCACTTTCCGTCTTTGCCGTAAATTCTGAATTCCGTCGGAAATTCCTCTTCGGTTTCCATTGTTCTTGCATATTCCGATTTGACTATCTCTAAATCGTCGGGATGAATGAACTCGAATATACTATGACCGATTAATTCATCTATAGTGTAGCCATACCGCGAAACCTGAGGACTAATAAAGGTTATGATTCCGTCGGTAGATACGGAATAGATGATATCGAGCGTATTTTGAACAATATTGCGATATTTCTCTTCCGATGTGCAAAGAGCCTCTTCAGCTTTCTTTCTATCTGTTATATCATGCACGAAATTTAATGCGGCAGGCTTCCCCTCCCAGTTAATTCGGACTCCCCGCACCTCAACCCAAGCATTTTCTCCCGACTTCTTTATCATTCTTATACTATAGGCAGGAGGCACATCCTCCTCGTTCAACCTCTTTCTATGATTTTCCGCAGCCATATCTCGGTCATCCGGATGAATAAAATCAAGAAATGGTTTTGATGTTAATTCCCCAACCGTGTAGTCCGAGAATTCCTCGACCCGAGGATTGACGAATTTGACCCAGCCATCTTGAATAACAAGGATTCCTTCAATCGCATTCTCAACCAGATAACGATATTTACTCTCCGACCTCCGCAGCGCTTCTTCCATCTGCTTTCTCTCAATTATAGAGGCGAACGCCTCTCCGGCAATCTGAAGGAGTAGTTGCTCATCGGCTGTCCAATTCCTTTTCTCTCCAACCGAATCAAATCCTACAAAACCGACAACTCGCTCCTGCGCTGTCATCGGGATGCAGATAAGTGATTCAGTATCCTGCCGTATCCACTCCTCCTTCTCGGCTTTAGCTTCATCGCCGAGTTCCGAAACATTCTGACAATACAGGATCTCTCCGTTAAGCAAGGTGGAGGCAGCGTATGCAAAGCTGTCAACCGGTAAATTTTGAAGATTTGTTATCTGCGGCTGCACACCTTCAGCACACCATTCATGGGTGTTGCTGAACTTCGTGTCATTATCATGGAAACGAAATATGTAAGCCCGTTCTACGTTAACGAAAGAGCCTATCTGTCCCAATGATTCATTGAGACGGTTATCGACCTGGCAGGATTTCAGATTAACCAGCTTACTGGATACTCTCGCTATTAATTGCTCGAACTCCAGACGGTAGCGGATGTCCTCCCGGAACCCTGAGTAACCATCGCTGTAAAAACTTGGCTTCGGCTCGAGGGATGAGGTTGAGGGTTTGCCGGTGTTGGCAGTATTAGTTCTCTTCATATTTCATCTATCTGTCCTTGTCCGTATCCCGAATCATATCGCCTAATCCGCATTATTCATAAGTTTTGCCGATGGCAGCGTAAGCCTTGCGCTTCCGACATTTTTTCAAAATCCCCAATTCTAATCCGTAAATGACCGACTTAAATTAAACTCCCGAAGGGCGAGCCTTCGGCTGCGAGTAAGTTTTTTTCACGCACTGTCCGGGCTAATCCGCAGCGTCAGCGGTTTTGAATTAGATAATTCGGTCTGTTACTGCGGATTGCTCGATATCTCTTGGCTCGATTCTTCTGAATCCTGTTCGGACTGCTCCGGCGCTGATTCCTTACTATAATATTTTTCGCTGCATTCCGGACAGATCGAATGGCTGAATTCCGCCAGAGAATGCTCGGCAATATAATCTTCCACCTGATGCCAGTATTGGCTGTCGTCCCGAATCCTCTTGCACCAAGCGCAGATGGGAACAATTCCCTGCAGCTTGTTAATGTTGTCCAAAGCTTCTTTCAACTCCGATATCTTTGCCCGCAGCGAGAGTTTCAGCTCGATAGTTTTAACGCCAACTCTAACTCGCGCCTTCAGTTCCGATTTATCGAACGGTTTGATAATGTAATCATCGGCGCCGGATTCCAAACCTCTAACGATATCTTCCTTATTACCTTTTGCGGTAAGGAGGATGATATAGATATACTCTTTCTTTTCTGCTTTCCGAAGCTCATCACATATCTTGACTCCATCCATCCCGGGCATCATCCAATCCAATACTGCGATATTGGGAGCATCCTCGGCTGTCAAAACCTCCCAGGCTTCGTTTCCGTCAGAGGTAACAAGCACATCATAATCCCATTTGGTTAAATTGGCTTCGAGTATCTTGCGTGATACCGGATCATCTTCAGCTATCAATATGCGCATCGGTTCCTTCCCTCGCCATGGATTTGAGAAGCGGAACTAACTTGTTTAATTCCTCCTGCAGTGTCGAAACGGTTTTATCAGCCTCTTTCGCATTCCTGTTTTCGCTAATGTTCTCTAACTGATAGGCAGTTGAATATACTGATTCGGCGCCGATATTACCTGCCGCCCCTTTTAATGTATGCGCCGTCCGCCTCAAAGCATCAAAATCGTCGCTTTCAACCGCCTGACGGATTTTGGACAGGAGATTTCCGCAATCGCTTAGAAAGAGATTCACAACTTCATGTAGAATTTCCTCATCTCCATCGACCCTCTCCAGCGCAGCCTTTTTATCGAAAATCCGACCGTCCTGCGTATCATAACTCACTGTATCCCCTCCAGTTTGTCCGGTCCTTCCACTGCTTAATTGTGCGAATTTCTCTATGGTTAAGAATAACTCTCTGGGTTTTATCGGCTTGGATATATACTCATCCATACCGGCATCCAAACATTTTTCCCTATCGCCTTTCATGGCATGTGCCGTCATAGCTATAATGGTAATTCGCTTATTCGTGTCCTTTTCCAGCTCTCTTATAGCTTGAGTAGCGCTTAGACCATCCATATTCGGCATTTGAACATCCATCAGAATCAGATCGAAAGGCTCCATTTTATACATTTTAACCGCTTGCTCTCCATCATCGACCACCGTAACCGAATGCCCACGTTTCTCCAGAAGTTTCAATGCCAATCGCTGATTAACCAGATTATCCTCCGCAAGAAGGATATTAAGACGCGGTTTTCCATCTGCCAATGAATGCCTGGTTATCAGTTCATTCCGGTTATTATTCTTCGCGCTCCCTGAGGAAAGCGCCCTGTACAGCGCATTTCGCAAAATCCCTTGCTTAACCGGCTTGGTTAAATAGGCTTCAATTCCGATTTCCTTACAGCGGTCGCCGTCCCCCCTCTGTCCGGCGGAGGTCAACACCATTATTCTAATATCGCCATATTGCGGCTGCGATCGTATTTTCCGCGCGACTGTGAATCCATCCATTCCCGGCATCAGCATATCGAGTATGACCAGACTATACGGCTGCTCGTCCATTACCGACTCCGATAATGTCTTTAACGCTGTCTCCCCGCTGGAAACTGATGTGGTCGTAAATCCCCAATTAGCTAAAAGCACAGACAAAAACCTCCTATTAGTTTCATTATCGTCAACGATCAGCGCCTTATTACCGCCGAAATTGCATGAATTAAGCGCTGTGTTTTCCGTAGTCGGCGGTTGGACTTCGAATTCGACTTTGAAATGGAATGTCGTGCCGGGACCGCCGCTATCGGAGCTATTCGAAGGACTTTCGATCCATATCTCCCCACCCATCAGCTCAACCAACTGTTTTGAGATTGTGGTGCCCAATCCGGTACCGCCGTACTTCCGTGTTGTCGAACCATCTGCTTGCATGAAGCTTTCAAATATCTCGTCAAAGCGATCTTTGGGGATGCCCATACCGGTATCGGCAACGGAGAAATGATAACTATATCGGTCAGGCTTTTGAAATTCAGACTCAACCTTGAAAACCACCTCCCCTTCCTCGGTGAATTTTATGGCATTGCCGACAAGGTTAATGATAACCTGCCGCAATCGAGTAGGATCGCCGATAACCGAATCGGGCACTTCCGGATCGATATAGTTGATGAGCTCTAAACCTTTGTCCTGAGCTTTAAAGACCAGGGTATCGACCGCCGATTCCACTGCTGATCTCAGGGAAAAGCGGATCGACTCCAATTCCAGCAAACCAGCTTCCACCTTCGAAAAATCCAGGATGTCATTGATTATTAAAAGCAGATTATCAGCCGAAGCTTTAACCAATTCCAGATATTCTCTTTGTTCGGAAGTCAGGCGTGTATCCAGAGCCAAATCCGTCATACCGATTATACCGTTCATCGGCGTGCGTATCTCATGGCTCATATTAGCAAGGAATTCGCTTTTAGCTTTGCTCGCCCCTTCTGCGGCTTCCTTGGCTTTTCTCAATTCCTGCTCCGCCTTCCTTCTTTCGGTTATATCCTGCAGAACGGTAACAACTCTCACTACCCTGCCATCCTCAACAACAGGAATGCGCTGGATGGATGCTATGAGCTCACGCCCGTTGAAATTATATGATTCCTCGTTATAGAAGGATTGCCCTGTTTCGAGGATCAAGACGTATTCATTTATTAAGCTTTGGGATAGAAACGGGAGCATCCGGGGAAGTTTGGAACCTATGATTTCACCGCGAAGACCGATATCTTCACACAGCAAACACATAGCTTTGTTGGCTAATGTTATTTTCAAATCGGGATCGACGACATGAATTGCGTAGTCCATCGCATCGATGGTGGTGCGATTGAGCAATTCAGAAGCCCTAAGCGCTTCTACCGCTTTCTTCCTTTCCTGAATGTCTCGGACTACGCTGACAATCATGCGCACATGTCCGTTCTTCATAATAGTTGACCAGGAATGCGATACCCATTTGGAGTCGCCCGATTTCTGAATAATACGATATTCAACATTGGAGCCATGTTTCCCGTCCCTAATCCGAGAATGCATCTGCTGGACGGTATGGATATCGTCCGGGTGTACTAACCGCAACTGCGTGCCCACCAACTCTTCATGCGCATAACCGAATACCCTCTCACATGCCGGACTTATGTAAACGATCACGCTATTGACATCGGTTAGCATGATAACTTCATTGGTGTTCTCAACAATACTCTTATACCTCTCCTGGCTCTCACGCAGCGCTTCCTCGAACCGCTTCCGCTCAATTATCTCATTTTCCAGATCCAGAGTACGGTCTTTTACCCTCTGTTCCAGTTCATCTCGATTGCTCTGCAGAGCCCTGTCGCGCATTTGAATTTGGGATAACATCTCATTGAAGCTGTCGACCAACAATCCCACTTCGTCGTTATTTTGCTTCACAGCTCGTATGGAGTAATCCTCATTTGCGGAGATCTCATTTGCGTGCTGAGTCAAGTCCAGAATCGGATTAGAAACAATGCCTTGCAAGCGCGAAGTTATCACAAAGGCAACCAATGACGAAGCGAATATCACCAGTATCAGTATGCCCGCATATCTTTTTTCACGTTCAACCAGTTCCGCCAAACTGACAGCAAGCCAAACCGTGCCGATCCTTTCGCCATCGAGGGTAATCGTTCTAAAAATATCATAATGATCGTTATGCAAATGGAATGTGTCATGTTCGGAAACATTAGGGATTTCGATCTGTATGGAACCACCGCGATCGTACTTAGCAAATACGACTCCGGAATTATCATATACGCAGGCTGAAAGAATGTTCGCTTGAGCCTGTAACGCCTGCAGCGTCTCATTGGCGTCATTGCTGTTTCTAAAAACCAGAGCGGCGGCGCTATTATTACCTATCACCTCCGCTAATATCTCGGAATCGTCTATCAGCTTTTGCTTAAAAGAATAATAGTCATAAGCGATGATAGTCAGTGATGCCAACAATAGAGCAATAGTGCTGACAACCATAACAATCAATGTCAACTTGAATTTAATTGATAAATCCCTTAAGCGCAGCCGCAATTATCTTTGCTCCTCAATAATCTCTGCCAGTTTTATTACCTGGGAACTGACGGCTAAACCGGATTCCTTAATACTTCTCAGGTTAATAATGAACCTGACTTTGCTGTTCTTAACAGTCAACTCAATCATACCTCCGTTGTTGGCAAATCCGCTGCCGTCACTGATCGTTAGGATACTTTTTCCGGAAAGCGAATCGATGATATCAGTTATTGACTCATCGGTCAATGAACCTATAAACAAGATATGACAATCAGGAACATCCGCACCCTCATTAATGTGTTCTATAGCGACCTTTCTTCCATGAATGCGATTTCCATCTACGCTTTCCTCCAATAACTCAATTACTCTACTAACGCCCACGACTCCAATAATCATTGAATCCGTGCTGCGATTGAATGCAGTTTCAGGCCAAGCGGTAAATTTGGCGAGATTGAACACCACTGCCGCTTTCACCTGATATTCCGTTAACCGCGGATTCTGACAGCGCCCGGAATTTACCGATATAAGGAATATAATGAAAAACAGGAACGATGCGGTTAAGAACCGGGTCATCCTAAAATCTCCAGCTTACCGATCCAAACAGACTGCGTTCAACCTGCGCTCGGTAGCTGCTCATCTCATAAAGGAATTCAGTATGCCATCTTTCTAACAAATTGTGACCGGTCAGCGACAGCTCAAGGAACTCGTATGGTTGCCATCCTAATCTTAAATCAAGTGTGAGATAATCATCGACATCCAGAAAAGACAACCGGTCTATATAACGGATTCCGATATCCGCTTCCACATTCTCCAACAAATCGACCGAACCGTAAGCGGCTATCTGATTTTCCGGCGTTGTGCCGTCGAAATCACCGCCATAGGTTATGCCCACCTCCTCATTTATATCATAATCCATCTGAAGGTGGGTGTAAACGGAACGCAGCCGAAACCACTCCCTCATCCACCATTCAAAAACCAACTCCAATCCGTAAGTCTCAGCATAATCCTGATTTCTCGGAGAGAGAATGCTGACTATATGGGGTACATCGGTTGCGAATTTCAGGTCTGTTGATACGATTTCGGCTGAACGAATCCGATCATAAAAATTGTAAAAACCGCAAATGTCGAGAAAATAGTTGTCTCTCGATTGAAATCTGTATCCCAGTTCATAAGCTATGAGTTCCTCGCTGCCGAATCTATTCGAATCCGCCTGGAAGTACACCAGCGCCGGATATGGAGTAGGATTGTAATCGGTATTCGGCGGTTGAAGCAAAGCCATGAACATACCATCATGTTCGAATCGTGAAGGCGTACGCACAGCTCTCGATACCGCACCCCAGATTGTGTGTGCTCGATTGGGATTCCAAACGATTCTCCCGGAAGGCTGAATTTCGTAGCCGGTGTAGTTATTGTGTTCGAATTTGGAGCCGAGGATTATCTCCATTTTACGATTAAATACGAATTTGGAGTACTGCAGGAATCCCGTATATAGTTCATCCCCCTTATCATCTTTTCCGCCTATCGCCCATGAAAATTCCGTGGAATCCACTCTATCTCTATTATATCGAAATCCCAAACCCCAGATAACCCTGGAATTACTTCTGACCTTAAAACTATGCATCATATCAAAATCAAACGAATTCAGCTTTTGTCGACCCAAATAATAATCCCTTTCCGAAGCGCTGAAATAGGTATTCAACTCTAAAGTAGAAACGGGGGTGAAAGAATGCGACCACCCAAGTTGAATATTACCGCCCGAAACCAAAGACTCATCAATCCCCAGCTCTTGATATGGCTCTGTAAGCGACGGGTCATTATATATACCTCCCGCTTCGCCCTCATAGATATCACCTTGTGCCGTAATCCGGTTCTTATCCGATTTATCCCAATCAAGTCTAAAACCTGCCCGCGATATTCCCCAGTCATCATGGAAATCCATACCGGTACGATTGGTAAAATTATCGTAGTTGATATATTTGGCATAAACGCGATAGTGAAGGTTCTTCCGCAGCTCTGCGCCATAGCGCATTCCTGCGAATCCATATCCAATTGTTCCGGCGCTGCCTCCGAAGTACAATCCTTTGGTATATTTAGAGTTCCTGGTAATTATGTTTATAACGCCGTTTACAGCATTGGCTCCCCAAATAGTCGCTCCCGGACCGCGAATCACTTCGATTCTCTCTACATCCTCCAGCAACAGGTCCTGCACATCCCAGTAAACGCCCGAAAACAAAGGATTATACACCGTCCTGCCGTCGATCAGAACCAATAACTTGTTGGCAAATATGCTGTTGAAACCTCTGGAGGAAATCGCCCATTTGTTGGCATCGACTCTGGCGACATGTAAACCGGGCGCTAAGCGTAATACTTCGGCTATGTTGGTATAGCCGGATCGTCTGATATCATCAGCCGTAATTACGAAAATTGCCGCCGCCGTTTCCGATAATTTCTCCTCCTGTTTCGATACCGAGACAACCTCGATATTCATAAGATATTCTAAGTCCAAGTCGGCAAGGTTTAGCGGAATATCGTTACAGAATCCTCCATTCGTTAGCAATGCAAGTATAACGATAACCGAAATCAGCAGCCCCGGGATTATAACCCTATGGTTAGGATTTCGGCCCAAAAATAGCACACCACAGAAACATGTCTCAGAAATTAAACGTTTCCCCATCGTACCCTCCTTATAATCGGGGCTGATGCAAACCCAATGCCGCAGGATATGGACTTAGCCCTAAAAGCCCAAATCATTGCGCAATTATTAATAATCGCCAGCGGAAAAACGGCTAACGCAAATTCGCCCCACCTAAAAATCAGATTTAACAACATTTATGATTAAATAAAATTAAAACAAAACGTAACCATTTATTACTTTTTTCGGCAGGTTAGAAAGGAAATTTATGATTTGGAGCATCCATCGTCTGACGATTAAATGCATATCAACTGGCTATAATTCAGGCAGCATATTATCAATGCTTCTCTTATCTAAACATCTTTCGGAAGTAAGAATAAAGCTGCTGAATCTCTTTATCGGAAGGATAGTCCTCTTTCCAACGCTCGAGCAGTTTTATCGCCTTCTTATCCTCCCCCGCTATTCGATATGCGCGCAGTAAATTCGACAGCGCCATCCGTTCATCCGGGTCGATCTCCAGAGCGTTTTCGAATGCCCAAATAGCGTCTTCCGTTTGATTGTGTTCGAGATAAAGAGGACCGAGAAACATCCACCAGAATTTTTCCTCAGGATATTTCTCCGCTTTATATTCAAGCCTGCTTATCGCTTCGGCAAGTAAACCCTCAACCTGCTCGACGCTACCAGTCTTCAGGTAGATTTCCTTCAGCTTTAAAGGAGTCCGGAAATAATACGGGAACTTCTCTTTAGCTGTAAGTAAAAGGTCGATCGCCTTAGTAGTGTCGCCATCAGCATAGACCTGGTCGGCTAACGCAATATAGGTTTCCGGGTAAGTGATAGACATGGATAATTCGGTGCTGAAAAATCCGACATCAGGCTCGTCGAGGTTAGTGTATTTGTATACGCTGTTCAATAAGGAGTCGGTAGCTTCAACATCGAATTTGCCGTTATGTTCCTCGGAAGTTACCTTATAAACCATGCCCTTCCTGTACAAGTACCTTCGGGCAACTTCCTTAATATCATCAGATACGGTAGCGGCGAGATAAATGGGTCGTTTCCAGTTGTTGTTGATAATTATCATCTTGACCATTTCCGCCTTAACGTTAACCTGATTCGGACTAAGATACTTTTTCTGCTTGGTTATTGGATCTATATATGGTTTTTGGGGCTTCATCAAAAGATTGCCATATCTATCCTCACCGAATTCCCATTCGATCTGGTCGTCTTCCAGCGGAATGGGAACATCATGCTGGTGTTTATGCTGAAGAATGTACCAATCGGTATTCAGCAAAGATAAATTCATAACATTTATGTCAGCTCGTACGCTGTCAATAGCCTGCAAACACCATAATGGATAAGTATCATTATCGCCGTTGGTGAATAATATGGCATTTTTCTCGCATGAATTTAGAATATTATAAGCATATTCCCCCGGCACGTAAACCCCCGTTCTGTCCAGGTGGGTCCAGTGCGCCGGCGCGGTCTGGAAAATTAGAATAACCAGCATTATAACCGCCGGTACAATGCTCAGGATCTTAGTAATCCCCCCGCTTTTCGCAGGAAGTTCATACCATTCCGCCCCCAGCGCTGAAACTCCCAGTCCGATGAGCATTGCGAAGAACATGAAACCCGGAGTAAAGAAATAATCGCGGTCGCGCACTTCCATTCGCTCCCCATGTAAACCATCGGAAAAATTCATATATAAAACCAAACCGACGGTACACAACAGCACAAGCAATCCAAGGAGCAATCCCCGTCTGGTATCCCTCCTGATAGCATCAACCAAGCCAAGCAATCCCAGTAGGAAAGGGATGAAAACGATATTCGGTTTTGAGAACTGATCCTTGAAGTAAAACCAGAATCCCAGGTTATGAAAATTCCCGAATTGGTTTTCCCAGCTTCCCCGGCGATCGAACATACGGGTTATCATTGACTCATCACCATATTGCTTACGTTCCATGAAATAACTGAATGACTCGAAGGTCTCCGGATCGTTCATGTCGATATAGGGATCGTTCATCGATCTTAGAGGTACATACAAATGGACGGAGAAACCGAGGATAGCGAGTAGACTTCCTGTCAATACGAAACGCCATATTCTTTTCTCACTGGCGGTATAGAGCGCAATAATAGATATGATTGCCAGCGCGATCGAAGCCGCTAAAAACCACCTAAAACCGATTGCCGCAGAAAGGAGGGCGACCGCTAACGCCCAAAAACGCCAGTCCCGCAGTAGATTTCTATCGGAGTAAAGTATAAACAATACTATCGCCGGCATCACCAGAAACACGGTCATGTGAATTGCAATAGAGAGCACAGCGATATAGAAAACAAGAAGTAGATACTTCCATGAACCCTCCTTACCCCGTCGCTCAAACCATAACAAGGTAACATAGACCAGAAGCTGCATTAGAAACATCGCCATTCCATAGACTTCCGCTTCAATCGCCGAAAACCAGAAGGTCGATGAATAGGTGAAGGCTAATGCGCCGGTTATTGCGCCGAGATAGATAAGAGCGTTGTATGGGAATTGGGATACTTTTCCTTTAAACCAATTTTTCAGTAGTTTTATGATTATTAAACAGCTTAATGCTACGGCTGCCGCAGAAACTAAGACCGATATGAAGTTCATTCGCGCCGCTATATCCTCGAAAAACGGATTTATCAGAATGAATACTCTTCCCAGGAGCAAGAATAGGGGAGTACCGGGAGGATGGGCTACGCCCAGAGTATACGAGCAAGCGATGAACTCACCGCAATCCCAAAAGGGTATGGAGGGCGTCATGGTTAACAAGTAGGTGATAAAGGCGTTTATAAACACGGCTGCGGTCGCAAAAACAGCGATCCAATCTCGATTATCTCTATCAATTCTATCCATCTAAATCCTCACTAACAAATCTCTTTTATATCATGACTATTCTAATTAAGTCGAAACTTCTCTCCAAGATAAATTTTCCGCGCTTCGGGATCGTTTGCTAAAAATTCCGCATTGCCGGACTTAAGTATCTGTCCTTCATATATTATGTACGCCCGGTCGGTAATCGAAAGAGTCTCCCTGACATTATGATCGGTAATAAGAACACCCAAACCTTTATCCTTCAACCGAGCGATTATCTTCTGGATTTCTTCTACCGTGATAGGGTCGATTCCGGAAAACGGCTCGTCGAGGAGCAAAAATCGCGGATTGGTAACCATCGCCCGAGCGATTTCCACTCGTCTCCTCTCCCCTCCGGAGAGCGTGTAGGCTTTGTTCTTGGCGAGATGGCTGATATCCAGCTCCTCCAGCAATTCTCTACATCGCTCTCGGCGCTCAGCGCGGTTCAACTTTTGCATCTCCAAAATCGCCAGCACATTCTGTTCAACCGTCAGTTTCCTGAATACCGATTGCTCCTGCGGAAGATAACCGATTCCCGATCTGGCACGCTTATACATGGGCAGATCGGTTATCTCATTCGAATCAAGAAGAACATCGCCGGAATTTGGCTTGATAAATCCGGTTATCATGTAAAAGGTGGTGGTTTTACCGGCTCCGTTGGGACCGAGCAGCCCAACTATCTCCCCATCATGTACCTCGATATCGATACCCTTAACAACGGTGCGCTTACGATATATTTTAACCAGTTTTTGAGCTGCTAATTTCATTGTATTCAGTTATTATTCCGGTTCATCCTCGGGAATATCCTTCACGGTACCCTTAACATCTTTTAGAATTTCGATATTTTCCATCTTCTGATCGGTTCTCAAACCGTATCCGGTTAATATATCCTCGCCACGTGTAACCTTCACGAAATCTTCAGTCACAATTTTATTCGTACTCGGGTCCCACCTGAGGCTTTCGGTTTCAAGCCTGGTGCCGTCCTCGTTGATAACCACCACATCCCCCATTACTTCCATCTTCTGTCCGTCCTCGTCGAACCACCCGGAATCGGCGACCATATCGGACGCATGCTCCCCATCCTCGCCATAAAAATCAGCTCGGATACCCTTACCGAATGTTTCTTTCTTGTCGCTGTATTTAGCTATGTACTCAGCGTGTATAACCGTATTACGAACCCCCTTGGCTGTAAACACGATGGTTGAGTTGTATAGCTCCGACTCCGGTACTTCCATTTCGCTATTGCCCTCAGGCGGTTTATCAGTCTCAGCACAATTGATGCTGTGCAGGGCAACAAAGCATAATAGTATTAAAAGGCGGGCATAATTACTCACGATGTATAAACTCCGTCCAAATCCTGAAATTTCCTAAATTTAACTTTCACTACGATTATAAGCAAGAATATCATTACAGTTCGGGGAAGTTTTCAACTATACAGCTTCCGATTTTGCCTTTATATCCTCCGGGCGGGTATTCCATCTTTTATGCATCCATACCCATTGCTCCGGATTATCCCGGATAACTTGTTCAAGTACTTTCGTAGCTTCAGCTAAGACTCTCTTTACATCATTCATTCTTTCCGCGGTGTAATCGAATTCGACCTCAGGGAAAACTTTGAGGGAATAATTGCCATCCGGTTTTCTCAGGATAATCAGAGGAACCACCGCAGCCTTCACCGTCCGCGCAAGTAGAATAGGTCCTATCGGCGTATAAGCCGGTTTACCGAAGAAATCGATGAATTCCCCGCGATAACGCCTGCTATCCTGATCGATTAACACTCCAATGGCATATCCTTCCCTGAGAGTTTTCATAAATACGCTCGCCGGCTCTTCGCTATCTATGTTTTTCACATTGGTCGATTTTCTGTTTTTTATTAACAACTTGTTCAACCGCTGATCATATACTCTGCGCCCCACTGCCGAGGCTTTATAACCTGCCTGCCCGAACCAGGCGGCGATTAGTTCGAAATTGGATATATGTCCGGTAACCGCTGCTATCCCTCTTCCCTTTTGATAAGCTCGGTCAAAATCATCCAAGCCTTCAACTTCAACAATCCTCAGGATTTCCTCCTTTCCGAGCCTTTTAAACCGCAGCACATCAATAGCGCATAATCCCATATTTAACAATGACTTCCGGTAGATGGAATCCAAATGTTCCGGATCCTTGTCGGGAAATGCTGTCTTCAGGTTTCCTAATGCCGTTCTTCGGTCAGAAGGGAAGATATGATAGGATAACCTGCTAAGAAAACCGGCGAATCCGTATGCTATCTTCAACGGAACAACATTCGCCAGGATGAAGACCGACCTCAGGAAAGTATATATAAGGAAATTCCTGATCCCTTTGATAGTTTTTCTCATATAAATAAGCTCAAACTACTTTGGCGGCGAGTAAATCATGAAGATGAATCACACCCTCCGGTTTATTCTCACCATCAACAATAACCAAGGATGTGATTTTATGCGTTTCCATAACATGCACCGCTTTCTCCGCTATCGAATTCTTGCTGATGGTTTTTGGATTCCGGGTCATTACATCACATATCGGAGTATTCCGCATATCCTTTGCCTGCTCAATCGTTCTCCGCAAGTCCCCGTCAGTATACACTCCCACTAACTTACCGTCGGAATCAACAATCGTGGTGAATCCCAGCCTCTTCAAAGTAATCTCCAATATAGTCTGTGATATCGGCGTTCGATCGGCAACAACCGGGATATCACTGCCGGTATGCATTATATCCGCCACCTTCAATAAACGCTTGCCTATCTCACCACCGGGATGTAGGAACGCCAGATCATCATTGTCGAAGCCCCGCAGATTAAGAAGAACAATCGCAAGCGCATCACCCATTACCATAGCTGCGGCTGCGCTTGATGTTGGGATCAGATCATTGGGTCCTGCTTCACCATTGGTGGAAACATCCAGTACTGCATCGGATTTCCGAGCAAGCGGTGAGGATAAATTGCCGGTCATCGATATAATGGGCACTCCCAACCGCTTAAACATGATTAAAACCTGCGCCAATTCCGCAGTATCGCCTGATTTGGATAGCGCAAGGGCTACATCTCCGCGGCGAACCAAACCAAAATCACCATGAACGCTTTCCGCGGGATGAAGGAAAAACGCGGGAGTGCCGGTGGAATTGAGAGTTGCGGCAATTTTCCTGCCTATCAAACCTGACTTGCCCATACCGGTTACGATTATCCTCCCCTGGCAATTCCGCATCAACTCAATAGCCCTTTCAAAGGAGCTATCAAGTTTATCCACAAGGGCGGCGATCGCTTGTGATTCATGCTTTATCACCTGCCGAGCGATATCAAGCATATTTGCTATCCCATAGTTCAACTACATCAATCCCCTTCGCTTCCAGTATCATATTCACAATCTCCCTCACAGCGCCCCGCCCGCCGGGGCAAGAGGTCGTGTAATCAGCAACCGCCCTTACCTGCGGAGCGGAGTCCGGCACAGTCACACTCACTTCGGTCTTTTTCATAACCGCGATATCAACCAGATCATCCCCCATAAACATCGTTTCTTCCAAACCGATTTCATATTTTCTGAGCAAATCCGCCACCACCTCAGATTTCTCGCCATACCCCTGATATACATCTTCAACGCTGAGTTCTTTAGCCCGTGAATCAGTTGCGGCGGAGAACCTTCCGGAAACCAGAGCCACCTTTAAACCTGCTTGTTGCGCCAGATAGAAGGCAAATCCATCAGCGATATAAAACCGCTTGAATTCCGCCCCATCAGCCCCCATATATACGGAATTATCGGTTAGGATTCCATCTACATCAAAAACCAGAAGCTTCAACTTTCTGAGTTTGTCTTCAAATGCCATATATTCTCCAAACGAAAATAGTAATTAAATCATATATTTTGGGCAGTCAACAGAAACTTTTCTTTGATTATAGAGTTATCCGAACTTATATACAATTGTAAATTGCCTATACAGCCGAATTCAACATGTCAAAAGCCAGAGTTGCGATAGTTAAATGTGACAACTACCATCCGCAGAACTTAAAAGGCGCTGTTTATAAGCTTCTGGAATTACTGGATATTAAGCTCGACTTGCCTCGAGAAAATATCCTGCTAAATCCCAACCTTTTATCGGCAAAGGGACCGGATCGCGCAATTACGACCCATCCCCACCTTGTAAGAGTAGTTGCGGATATGTTTTGCACCAACGATACGAAGGTATTTGTGGGTGACTCTCCCGGTGGCGCAGATCGTGGAGTAAAGAGAATCTGGCGAAACACCGGATTATTGGAATCGATGAAGAGTTCCAAGGCTTATTTATTCTCTTTTGAGGGTCATGCGGTTACGCCGGTTCAGCACAATGGAAGACAATTTATGATTACCGAAATCAGGAATCGCTGTGATTTTGTTATCGGATTGCCTAAGCTTAAGACCCATGTATTAACGCTTATGACGGGGGCATTAAAAAACTGCTTTGGTTTTATTCCCGGATTCCGCAAGAGCTTATATCACAAGGAATTACCAAAACCGTACGAATTCTCCGAGATGCTGGTAGACCTGTATGCCGCCACCAAACCGGATTTATTTATAATGGATGCTATCTTAGCTATGGAGGGGGACGGTCCTTCGTCGGGTAATCCCAAGAAACTCAATCTCTTACTTGCCTCAACCGATGCCATTGCTCTGGATACGGCTGCCGCTTCAATCATCGGTTTTGATCCTATGAAAATAGACTATCTCAAAATTGCAGCCCAACAAGGACTGGGACGTGCAGAATTGGAACAAATCGATATTGCAGGCGAAGATATAATCAGCTGTAAACCTGCCGAATTTACGCTTCCGTCCAATACAAAACTGAAATTAATACCGGATTTCCTGATAAAAATGATTAGCCCTTATGTTTGGGCGCATCCGGCTATCGATTATGACAAATGCATAAACTGCCATATCTGCAGAGATAGTTGTCCTGTGAAAGCTATTAGCGAAGATGGGGACAAACTGGTTTATGACTACTCAAAATGCATTGATTGCATGTGCTGCCACGAGTTATGCCCGAACGAAGCTATATATCTGAAGAAAAGCTGGCTGGTTAAGAAGTTCATAAGCTAACTCCTTTTTCTGCGTTATCTCCGCACTAAATTAGCCTGTATTATTCATAAATCCTATCACCGGCAGCGGAAGCCCTGCGCTTCCGGCGTTTCTTGGAGATACTCAATTCCAATCTGTAAATGACCTGCTTCTTTGAACTCCCAAAGGGCAAGCCTTCGGCTACCGACTAATAGGCTCAGGGAAACATCCGGGCTACTAATAGAAATTCGGTTGCGAATGCTGAGAGAAGAATACCTTTTGGAGATAAAGAATCCGTAAATTAATCCCGATTAAAACATAGGAACCATTTATAGTTATAATCCCTGAATGGTCCATCGTTTTACGTATTCTACAATTCCGAGCTGCGACCGGCGGCAAAGCACTAAAATGCTTGCACTTTGGCGGAATTCATAGTATATTTGGATGGTACAAGCTCTTACGACGTTTTGTAAATGCTCTTTAATTCATTTCACTTTATTGTCTTTCTACCCATCGTTGTTGCGCTATACTTCAGTGTTCCGCATCGCTTTCGATGGATGTTACTTCTAATAGCCAGCTATTATTTCTATATGTGCTGGCGAGTGGAATACGCTCTGCTGATCATGCTCTCTACAATGGTTGATTATTATGCCGGCATTCAGATGGGTAAGAGAAAGGAGCGTCGCAAGCGGACCAAATTTCTTATACTCAGTTTATTCGTTAATCTCGGATTGCTCTTCTCATTCAAATATTTCAATTTCTTTAGCGCAGCTCTAAACGAGGTTTTAGGACAGTTCAACATTTTTTACGAAGCGCCTACTCTGAAAGTACTCCTCCCGGTCGGGATTTCATTCTACACTTTTCAAACTTTAAGTTACTCAATTGATGTTTACCGAGGGAAAAAGAGTCCCGAAAAACATTTGGGCATATTCGCAGTTTACGTGGCGTTTTTCCCGCAGCTTGTGGCGGGACCTATAGAGAGATCCACAAGTTTGCTTCCTCAGTTTTTCAGGAAGAACAGGTTCGACTATAATCAAGTTACCGACGGCATGAAACTCATGGTATGGGGTTTTTTCAAGAAACTTGTAATTGCGGATAATCTGGCGCTTTTTGTTAACACGGTATATAATAGTCCGCACGATTACTCCGGGCTGTCATTGGCATTGGGAACATACCTCTTTGCATTTCAAATATTTTGCGATTTTTCCGGGTATTCTGATATCGCGATAGGAACCGCGCAGATGATGGGTTATCGGTTGATGATAAATTTCAGACAGCCGTATTATTCCCGGTCCATATCCGAGTTCTGGAAGAGGTGGCATATATCGCTCTCCACCTGGTTTCGGGATTATCTTTATATACCTCTGGGCGGCAATCAGGTGGTTAAGTGGCGCTGGTATTTCAACTTAATGGCGGTTTTCGTAATCAGCGGGCTCTGGCATGGCGCAAACTGGACATTTATCATTTGGGGAGCATTACATGGCTCTTATTTGCTTATCTCTATCTGGACACATAAGATCCGCGAAGTTTTTTACAGAGTATCCGGCTTGTACCGTCACCCGCAAGCTGTAAAATTTATTAAAATCGTTATTACATTCCACCTGGTTGTCTTTGCCTGGATTTTCTTCAGGGCAAATACATTATCAGATGCATTCTATATCATACAAAGCATATTTTCGATTGATTTATCGCAAATCAAAACTATACCTTCGGTACGTACATTCAGTTGGTTTATTTCGATAATCTCGATATTA
Source organism: uncultured Ignavibacteria bacterium (assembly GCA_964563085.1). Classification (GTDB taxonomy): domain Bacteria; phylum Zixibacteria; class MSB-5A5; order UM-FILTER-46-8; family UM-FILTER-46-8; genus WJIR01. Next base: position 91,422 of record CAZLVS010000006.1, read on the forward strand.
ATAATGGAAATGGCGCATTTTCTGCAGCGGAAGCAACCTGTTAGAGAATTGTTATCTCAAAAACCAATATATATTCGTTGGGCGCTTTATTACGGAGCGTTAATGTGGATCATACTCTTCGGAAAATTTACCGAGCAAGAATTCATATATTTTCAATTCTAAGTGAGTTATGGTGGCGAAACTTATAATTAAATCGAGTCTCCTGATACTGATGGTCTTGCTGAGCCTGGCGGTAATAGCAAAGTTAGGTCATTTTGACGAAGATTTCTATTACTACGCAATCGTTGATAAGCACAATATGCTTATGAGGACCGATTCGCCGCGTTTGATATTGGTGGGAGGTTCAAATGTCGGTTTCGGACTTGATAGTCGGCGAATTAAAGAAAGCCTTGGTATAAACGTCGTCAATATGGGAGCGGCAGCTGATATCGGTTTGCGCTATATGCTTGAAGAAGTGAATGGTACTATTAGAGAAGGCGATGTTCTTATTGTCTGTCCGGAGTATTATCAATTCAATGAATACTTTAATGGAGGCGCGGGATTGCTCTACCTTTTAGATGTTTATCCCGCAGGAATCAAGAACTTTACTTCTTACAAGCAGTACGTAAGGACATTTGAGAACCTTCCTATGTTTTTGAACAGGCGACTCCGCTTCATCTTAAGAGATATGATGGGGAGACAGGGATCTCATAGGAGGGGAGGCAGGGGGGGGTTTAATGAATTCGGCGATTTTATATACCATCTGGGTAAAGAGTCGGAAGATATCAGCCAGATGTCGATCTTCTCCAAAGGCACAACTGATCTAATAGACCCGGAAGCGATTGAAGCGATCAACGATATATTTGAACATGCTCGCAAGCAAAATGCCCGGGCATACTTTTACTTCCCGTCTATTCCGATTCTCCATTACGAAAGGAATTTAAATGAGATAGAGAGCATTTATCAACAGCTTAAAAGGCAGTTGATAATTCCCATAATCAATAAACCCAATGACCAGGTTTTCCCCCTGGATTACTTTTACGATTCCCCTTATCATCCGAATGCAAAAGGACGGCAGGTGCGAACGGAGCAGTTTATTAATAAGATGCGAAAAGTGCTCTATCCGGATAATCTCGATGCTGCGTCTGCGGACACAGCAAATTAAACAGGGAGAAGCAGAGTTAGCTTCTCCCGTATGTTTATTCTTCCGTTATGAAATAATCTTATTTAATCAAGGTCATACGCTTCACAAAGCGTTGATCACCGACATTTAGCGAGTAGAAATAAACGCCCGATGCATATTCAGCAGCGTTCCAGGTTAACTTTTTGCAGCCGGCTGTTTGATAGCCATCGACCAGATCAGCTACTTCCTCACCCATCAGGTTATACACTTTTAATTTTACATGGGAATCAGCAGCGAGGTCATAAGAGATGGTGGTTACCGGATTAAATGGATTGGGATAATTGCTGTGAAGAGCGGTTACCTCAGGCAGGCTTTGGTCGTCCTTACTGAACCATCCCTCCAGCGCCCAGTTATCATTGGAGCCGCCTCTCCCCTGCACCACCCCAAACGGGAATGAGGATGAATCCATGACATCGCCCGGATAGTCACCGCAATAGGCTATATACTCATAATCGCCCAGAGGAGCATAACCAGGTATACGCTGACGAATATTCGGTTGGGTTCTTGTCTGATAAGGAAGCATCTCGATGCTGTTGAAACGCTCCAGCGGACCGTATATGCCGTAGCCCGGCACATCAAGCATAATCCATACATCCACAGTATGCTGGTCAACTGTGTTGTTTTCGAGTATACCGGTGAATGTGAATTGACCGCCCGGAGGAACTTCGATAGGCGGATCATCAGGAATCATATCAATAGAGACGAAGGGAGAATTGTCGATTCCATAGATGCGGACATCGTCGATATTCCAACCGCTGTATAACCAGGAACCATCTGTGGGTCCCATGGTCCAGCGTAAATACACCGTCTGCTGATTATCAGCGTATTGGGATATATCGAACTCGAATTCCTGCCATTGATTGTCAGTTATCTCCGAATCATTGCTCCAGAGCTCAGTCCAGGTGTTTCCATCGTTGCTGATTCGTAGATAAGCATGGTCGTAAGCGGGTTGCTCCACGTTGAGCCAGCGCCAGAACCTCAATTGAGCGCCGGTTATGTCCCGGCAGTCGATAGCCTGGCTGGTTAGGTGAGTCTCCGGCATATTGTTAGTATAATCTCCGTTGAGATTATATCCATATACATTGTCACCGGTATGTCCACTGGTCGGATCGGGATTACCATGTTCGCTGCCGCCCTGACCTGTAGGCTGTCCGAATCCCCAATCGCCTTCGGCGCTCCATCCTGGATCCTCATCCATATTCCATTCATAGACAATGCCCATACCGACAGTAAGGAGAGCTTCGCGCTGTGTATCACCATCGTGATCGGTCTCATTTACGAAGTCTATAATAGTCTGGTGTTCCCCGACGGGCAAATCGTTAGCCTGAGCATTGATAGTCACCAATAATTCCACACTATCATCCGGAGGAATGTATCCGCCTGATGTGGATAGAGTTATCCATTCCGCATCGCAGGATACGCTAAAATCTATTCCGGTCGAATCCAGATTTTTAATCAGGTATGTAATGCCCGAAGGATCGAAGGGACCTCCAACCGGACCTTCCGATTCGAAATCGGCTAAGGGCAGCACCGACATACCGGTTTGAGGCGAATACATCTGATACGTAGCTCCCATGCCAACACTTGAGCATTCATATAATATTCTCATGTATCCATCTTCACCCCAATCGGTGCCCAACTCGTTCCTCAGTATCCAGACACCATTAGGTCCTTGATTATCATCCCAACCTACCAATGTTACGGTATGATTAACATTATAAGGACTGCACTCATCAAAGATACCGCCGGAATAGTAGCGGAAAGCGGAATCCCAAACAATCAAGCTTGCCACCGGACCATGGTCATAAATCGCCTGCTTTAAATTCTCGGTTGGGGGGATTGTATATTGATCACCCACAAATGCCCATCCATCAAGCCAGTACGGATGTTCATAGGGACATTCGCAGGGGAGATTTTCCGCTCGATAGGGGAAATCCTCTTCAAGGACGGCACCGGCATCGCCGCAATAATCGACATCTTCATCCAGGACAAGATAATCATAGCAATGACCATACCAGCCCCACCACCAGCCGCAGTCTCCCGCGTCGGTGCAGCTAACCAACCATTGCTCGGATAAATCCACATGAATTCCGTCATGAATGGCAATTTGAGATTCCATCGCAGCCAAAACCCCGAATGCCCAACAACTTGCGCAGAAAATTCCTCCGTAATACATATCCCTTATGGGAGTACATACACCGTAATCACGCCAGTCAAAAGCATCGGGTAGATCACCGCGCGGTGTGCATGGATCAAAAATCGCATTCTTGAGCTGTTCTTCCGTTGGTTCCGGAGCAGGCATCAAATGTGGATCGGGAAAATCTCCGCCGGCCTCTTTACTAATGGTAAAGGACCACCCTTCGGCTTTACCGCGTTCCTGCAGGGCTTTAAATTCCTCGTCAGAAAGCTGTCCTAATCCTGTATTCCACAGCATAGCAAAGATTAGCCCCATTAGAAGGCAGTGATAACCGAGCTTTAGCAAAACCCTTCCGTTGCCCGTACGATTCTTAATGGTTACTTCCCTCAAAACTCCTCCAATTTTTAGGTTTGGGATTGAAAATTGAAATAATAATATTAATTTAATCAAAGTTGTTAGAAGAACAGCACATAAATAGAAAAGAGATGGTGCACTATTTTATTAAATATAGTAAAAATACGAACCTTGTCAAGCTCTTATGACTCCGCATTGCCTGCTATTGCTTAAGCTATTAGCAGACAATGTAATATCAATAGCGCGAAAACGGTTTAAGTTCGATTTGAACTGTAAGTCATCCGCGGTTTAATCCCTGCTTCTCAGATAAAGGATAGACTTCTTTACTTCGTCGATATTCTTACTTTCGATTACGAAAAAGCAATCGGCGTCCATAAGCGATCTAATAGTTCGACTTATGTCAATTTCACCGTCGCCCAAGGCGAGATGAGATCGATTACCTTTCCTATCGTTGAGATGGCAGACCTTTATAAATTTCAGATAGTCATTCAAAAAACTTTCGCATAGCCCATGAGCCGGGTCATAAGCTAACTCTATCAAGCTTTCTTCTGCAAACTGCTTGATTATGTTAGCGACAGGTTTGTCAAAAAGGTGCGTGTTCTCGATAAGTAGAGCAATTCTCCGGTTTGCGAATGTTATTATCTCTGTTAGCGATTTCAGGAACGAGTTTACCAGGTAACCGGGATATTTTTTGGTGAAAAACATCACCGCATTTTGAGATGGCTTTAGAAAAGCCGCCCTTCCGGGATGAAAAGTAAATCGCTTTCCATTGAGATTGCAGGCTAATTCTACAAACTCGCAAAGTCGTTCGGTGGAAGCCTTCCTGATATGTTCATGGCGGGACATAAGAGATATATCCACGGGCGCATGAAAGGAGAGCTGCATATTGGAATCACTCGTCGCTTGCCCCCACTCTTCTATCTTTGATTGATCAAACCGTTCCGGGAAAAGAGACCTGAAATTGAAGTTCATCTCAACTCCTGATAATTCCAATTCCTCGGCTCGCTCCAATGCTTCGGGTATGGTAATCTCGGGATCGGTCTCGGTATATCCAAGCCTACCGTTTAAATCATCGAATAATGACATTATTCAAAACTGTGTATTTATTACTCTCTATAATTCTCAAGGGGATCACTTTTTCTTAACGGGATCGGGCATATCCTGCTCAATTCCCGCTAACTCACGCGCCACGTTGACTTTTTCCTCCAGATTAGCGATTGATCTGATAACCAGCCTGGCGCCGTCCGGCGAACCTCCGCCATGCAGACATCCCGGTACGCCCGGACCATTTGTACACCATTCCACCAATCTCGCGGCTTTGGCGCGGGTTTCGCCATCCGCTGCGGCTTTGAGATATTTCCGAACCAGATGCCCATACTGTTCGTTGGTGAAATCGACATACGATGGGATGCATCCGGTTTCAGCGATACCCCCGCCGATATCCATAGCCAATCGGGAAGTCTCATAAGGCAAACTGGCAACATACACCTTGTTGACATTTGCAAGCAGTGGGTCAGGTATCCATGTTCCCGATGGATGCTTTTTGCCCATTGCCGAGGCTGCTATGCCCATGCCGAAGGTGGTTTCGTTATTGATATGCATCTGTACGATTTTGTCGTTAAACACCTTCGACGAAAGACCGTTGGCGCGAGCCACCAGCACCGCCGAGCCGATCTTGATATCACCCTGGCCCGCAACGCATCCCCCTATTGCCGAACGATAAGGCATAATAAAGTTCATAACAGCATTCAAAGTGTACTTATACTCGCCGCACATGAATAATCGTTCGTTTGGGATAAATACATCCTCGAAAAACAGATAAGCCTGCGTGATTCCTCCGGCTCCTTCGGGTAAATCGTAACCGACATTTTCCTCCTCCTCGCGCGTGTCCGAAGGACGACGAGTTTCGACGATTGTCAACCCCTCAATGTCACGCGGTATCACGAAGCTGATGCAATAATCCTGATCCGGTTCCCTATAGGCGGAGCCGGGTAAGATAAACAGTTCGTTAGCGGCAGCCACGCCGCAAATCATGGTTTTGGCGCCGCGGACAACTATGCCGTCGTCGCGCTTCTCCACCATTCTAAGATTCATATCGGGATCGTCTTGCTGTGAAGGCGGTTTGGTTCGGTCTCCCTTGGGATCCGTTAACGCGCCGGCGATGGTGATATCGCGTTTCTGAGCATCTTTAAGCCAGTCCTCCAATCTCTTATGGTAATCGGCGCCGAGAGCATTATCCATATCATAGGTCACAGCCCACATGGAATTAAGCGCATTCCATCCGGCGCATCTTCCGCCGGTGCAGGTTCCGGTCCAATGAAACATCTTCCGTTTCATTATTGAATTGGCATACATATCCTCCGGTGATTCGATCAATGACAAATAACGACTTACCCGTTCGCCGATAAGCGGAGACATTTTTGAGACGATATCCTGCGTCTCGGGATCAAGCGCCTTAGCGAAAATCCGCGCATGACTCTCGACAGTTCTTTTCGTAGCGGGATGGGTAGTTACATCATCGATTAATTTCCCGAACTTATAGATGTTCGGTCTCATTTCGTTCAAGGATTGTTTATATTGTTCCGGGGTACGAAGCGGCATGATTCTATCTCCTTAAAAAGAGTGGTTTCACCCCGAAATATAAGAATTTCGAGAACAAAAACAAGGTGTTAATTTGCAGACGAATGTGGCTTCCTCGTTTCCTAACCACAGCCCAACCATCCCTCTGGAGTGCATGAATAACTTTATCATAACGAAGACTTGGAACTTTGGTCATAGAGCCATTTGCCTGGTGAGCGAGTATTCTCCCCCGACCCAATCATCTTCAACCGTCTCCAGATACAACTCAATAGCTTCCTTAATATTAGCCGGAGCATCGTCAATAGAATCCCCTTCACTTATACAGCCAGGATGCGCCGGAACGTAAGCAGTATATCCGCCTTCGTCACTCGGTTCTAAAACCACCTTGAATTTCATCTTTATTCTCTTGAGTAATTATCGTTCAACGCTATAATAACACAAGAACCAAAGTTAAAATGCACCATTATCCCCAATTTAGCAATGTCATTCTTTTAATTAAGGCGCCTCCTGTACGGTCTGGGTGCCGTGCCCGAAGTCGGCGTCAGGTGCCGGTTCCGGTTGTATCGGGAACCCCACCCTCGAATTACTATCGGCGCTGTTGGGTGCCCCCACCCGACAGCGTTGAATCCAATTTACTTCTGGCGGGTATATATTACCTCAAACGATTTAAATTCATTACCCTCGGAATCCGTCTCATACATCTCGTACACATGCTTATCATCGCTGACAAAACGGAGCACAGATTTCCCGATCTTATTCTTCTCACCGGTCATGATGTCATCGTAGGTTCCTTCGAACCGGATTTCATCGCCGGACGAATTGGGGGTGCCGTAGCTGATCATGATTGAAGTTGACATGTCATCCATCCAGGTCATGACATACTTTTCTTTGAAATTGTCGTAGCCCATGATATTGATCCCATGGAATGGTGCGCCCTGCATATCACCATTGATATCTTCCCGAATGAATCTGCCGTTCAGAATAGTCTGAACTTCAGCCGTGCCCTTGGATTCGCCGGCTGGCGCGGATGGATCCTGCCGCCATTTTGAGGTGAAATCCCATTTCCCGGCCAAGCCCGCCATCTTTTCATGCTGTTCCCCTGGTTGACCATATTTTGCCCAAAGCGCCATCATCTCTTCCTCGGTCATAGGCGCTTCATCGCTGCAGGCAACAATATATATCCCGGATAAAACAACCGCAATCACCCCAACCAATACGATTAACTTGGTTTTCATCGATACTCCTTAAATTTAATTTAAAATAGACTTCTGCAACCGGCGGGGAATATGGAAATGTTTACTGATTTTGTCAAGGGATTTGTGGAAGCTATACATGGCAAAGGCTTCGCCTTGACCATGCCACCCGCGTATCATGCATAGGTGGCATGCTCAAACTTGGGGTTTATGTGGGGATGGGATGGGGTTTGGACACGCTTTTCTACCATAAAGTATTTTCAAAACCGAAGCGCAAGGTTACGGTTACAGGTATTGTATTAGGTGTCGGGTTTCTCATCCCGCTCTTAGCGGGATTCGGAACCCGACTACATATTTCTGGAGCGCCGACCGGCGGCACAGAGACACGGATTGCTTCGCTTCGCTCGCAATGACTATTTTGATGCAATGTCGGGTTTTTCGCTCGTTTCACTCGCTCGGGACCCGACCTGCGTCTTATTCCCGCATCGGAATCCGTACACCGCGTTGTTTGGCGATTTCGATCGCTTCATCGTAGCCGGCGTCCGCGTGACGGGCGACGCCGATTCCGGGATCGTTAGTCAGGACTCGCTGCAAACGGGAACGCATCATATCGCTGCCGTCGGCGCAGCAAACCTGCCCGGCATGGATCGCCAGTCCCATCCCGACGCCGCCGCCATGGTGAATCGATACCCATGACGCTCCCGACGCCGTGTTCAGCATGGCGTTGAGCAGCGGCCAGTCGGCAACAGCATCGGAACCATCCTTCATCGCTTCGGTTTCCCGGTACGGCGACGCCACCGAACCGGTATCCAGATGGTCCCGCCCTAAAACAATCGGAGCCGAGAGTTCGCCGGATTTCACCATATCATTTAAAGCCACCGCGAATTTGTCACGTTCGCCATAACCCAGCCAGCAGATTCGGCAGGGCAGTCCCTGAAAATGAACCTTATCCTGCGCCTTTTCAATCCAGCGCGCCAGAGCCTTATCTTCGGGGAACAGTTCCAGAACCTTTTGGTCAGTTTTGTAAATATCTTCGGGATCGCCGGAAAGAGCGCACCAGCGGAACGGTCCCTTGCCCTCGCAGAAGAGCGGACGAATATAAGCGGGAACGAATCCGGGATAAGCAAATGCATCTTTAACACCGGCTTTCTGAGCCTGACCGCGCAGGTTATTTCCGTAATCGAAAACAATTGCGCCTTTTTTCCGGAAATCAACCATCGCCCGGCAATGCTCCGCCATCGCCTTGAAAGACAGATCGATATATTTATCCGGATCGCTTTTTCTCAAATCGAGAGCTTCTTCGTAACTCATACCATTTGGCACATAGCCGTTCAATTCATCATGCGCGGAAGTTTGATCGGTAACGATATCCGGTATGACGCCGCGCCGCAAAATCTCCGGGAAGATATCGGCGCAGTTGCCCACCAAACCGATGGAAACCGCCTTTTTTTCCGCCTTGTATTTCTCGATACGCGCCAGGGCTTCATCGAGATCATAGGTTATCTCATCATTGTAACCGGTCTTCAGCCGTTTATCGATTCGGGTTTTGTCAACCTCGACTGTGAGGATAACCGCGTTGTTCATTGTCCCGGAAAGAGGTTGAGCTCCACCCATTCCGCCCATACCGCCGGTGAGAATGAACCTGCCGGCGAGATCGCCGCCAAAATGTTCTTTGGCAACCGCCGCAAAAGTTTCATACGTGCCCTGCAGTATCCCCTGGGTGCCGATATAAATCCATGATCCGGCGGTCATCTGACCGAACATGATTAAACCGCGCCTGTCCAGTTCACGGAAATGCTCCCAGGTTGCCCATTGCGGAACCAGATTGGAATTAGCGATCAATACGCGCGGGCTGTACTCATGCGTTTTGAAGATCCCAACAGGTTTTCCGGATTGCACCAGCAATGTCTCGTCATTCTCAAGATTCTTCAACGCTTTGACAATGGCGTGATAACATTCCCAATTACGCGCCGCCTTGCCTATTCCCCCGTAAACAATCAGCTCGCGAGGATTTTCACCCACCTCCTCATCGAGGTTATTCATCAGCATTCTCATGGCAGCTTCAGTCTGCCAGCTCTTACAGCTTATTCTATCCCCGCGGGGAGCTTTAATCGGTTGGTAATCCATAAAATTCTCCTTAGCTTATCATAAACTTGTTCAAGAATAAAATATCGCCTAAATTCCTCGTCTGCAAGCGTAATTTATGATGATGAGTATTCACCAATAGCAGAAGCAATCGGAACAAGATTGATTTATGGGTAGTTTCCGGTTAGATTAATCAGCAACAATTAGTAATATGAAGAAATACAAAATTCACTATGGTACATCATCATTTTCATCGAAGGATTGGGTAGGAGCCTTTTATCCCGAAGGAACCGCTCCGAAGGATTTCCTTGCATATTATTCCACGCAGTTCGAAACGGTAGAGGTCGATGCCACTTATTACAGGATACCGTCAGCTTCCACCCTTGATGGCTGGTTTGCGAAAACACCCGATAATTTTACATTCGCGGCTAAATTCCCACGTGCGATAGTACACGGCGGCGAAGGCAGGGAACCGAATCCCGACATCATCTTGCAGCCGGACGCGACTTACGAGGAGAGGGATAAGTTTCTTGGCGTGATGGCTCGCCTGCGTGATAAGCTGGGTCCCCTGCTAATTCAGTTCCCATATTTGCCAAAGCGTGTTTTCTCCGGAAGAAAACAGTTCCTCGATAGGTTGGATAAATTCCTCACAGACCTTCCGGATGACTTCAGGTATGCAGTTGAAATCCGAAATCGCAATTGGTTGAAACCGGATTTCGCGGAACTATGCAAGAGGCATAACACGGCTTTGGCGCTTGTAGATCAAGGTTGGATGCCGCATGGAGATGAGGTCGCCCAAATGGTCACTCCGGTTACTACTGACTTCTCATATATCCGATTACTCGGAGACCGAAAGAAAATCGAAGAGATTACAAAAACATGGGACAAAGAAGTAATCAATAATGAAGACAGCCTCCAGCGGTGGGCGAGATTAATTGGAGAACTCAGCGATCGATTCCGAGCTCAAATCTATGTGTATGCCAACAACCATTATGCCGGACATGCTCCCTCAACCATACGGAGACTGCAGAATATGGTTAGCCTGGGCTATTCATGAATTCCGATGTTGGTGACGGTAATCTTAACCCGCGTTGTTCATAAAATATCCATAAGTGGTGATATTGGGGGAGATGAGAGTTGAAAGTGCGGGGATAGGTTGTTGAGCAAGAAAAGTTGTTTGGATTTTGGGCATTTAACAGGATATTGTTTGATTATTGTGCGACAACGCGGTAGTTGTGAGTAATTGTGGGTATGGCTCACCGCTGTTGTTCTTGCTTCCCGATATCAGTTGTATTTTGATTTGTAAGGCTTTATCCCGGGGGAATCAATCGCTGACAGAGAAGAATAAGTATTTTCCAAAAAGGATAACCATCGGCTGAAAGCGGGAGAAACACACCGGAACCGAGTGGAAACGGAGCTGATCTCGATATCTCGGAATCGTCGGAATATGCCACGCTCTCACCAAGGCGATACCGCACTCTGAATAGGTCTGGCTGAAACAGCCGGTTCGCCGCGCTTCAAACACCAATCTGTTTTTTTCTTGATTTTGGTTTCCAAATGTTATAGCGTTCGCAATAATGATGAAAAGCGCTGGTGCGAGGATGAGTCGATGGCGCCTGAACAAAAAGATTATCACACGCTGGTGAAAGAGGTTCGCAATCAACTCGACCTCAGCCAAGAAGACCTGGCACATGAACCGGGCGTCAGCATCGCTACCGTTAATTGATGAGAGAACGGCCTGTCCGTGCGCTCCAAGCCGGCGAAGGCTCAGCTTGATGCGTTCTGCGCCAGAAGGATCAAACAAGGCAGCTTGAAACTGCCCTGACAGGTAGGTAAACACCGAAAGGCATGGACGGAAGACGCAAAGACATTGAAGAATGATTGTGAATAACTCCGGCGAAAAGGTCAGTTTTATCTGGTCCGTAGCGGATCTCCTGCACCGACCCTGCCTGCCCAACCAATACGGAGATGTCATGCTGCCGCTCACGGTTCTGCGTCGGCTCGACTGCGTTTTGGAGCCGACCAAAGACAAGGTGCTCGAAAAACGCAAGAGCCTCTCCGGCGGCAAGGTTAAGAACGTTGACCTTATTCTCTGCTGGGCCTCAGGGAAAAGGTTGCCTGGTCCGGGAGGATTGTATCCATCCGGCCCCGCACCGGCTTATGCGGTCTTTCGACGAGCGGAGCCACAGCTTCCCGGGATATGTGCTTGGGGTTGAAGGGGCAGTCGGTGATGAACCCGGCGAATTCATAATCGCCATTGGAAAGGCTGCACAAGCGAAGCACCGTTTCCGCGCCGGTTCCAAAAGAAAGGTGCCGGGGCGAAGGAGCATGTCTTACACCGAGGAAGACTGGATCGACGAAGACGCAACCGCCCATCGGGGTCCCGATGACTGATATTCACGGCACTTGCGGCTGTCTTGCGGCGCAATCGGCGAAAACACTGATAAAAAAATGACAAAGGAGGTATTCTTATTATGGTGAAAAAGATATCGCGCGTCGAAATCGAGTGTGTCAGAGGAGATATAGCTTCGCAAACGGGGATTACCGCCGTTGTCAATGCCGCAAACGCTCAACTCGTGATGGGTGGAGGTGTGGCCGGCGCTATTCACCGTGCCGCGGGTCCCGGGCTTGCGGAGGAATGCCGCCCATTAGCGCCCATTGATCCAGGGGAGGCGGTTATCACGACAGGACATAATCTGCCCAACCAGTATGTCATTCACTGTCTGGGGCCTGTCTACGGGGCGGACAAACCGGAAGATGAACTGTTGGCGAATTGCTATCGCAATGCATTACGTCTCGCCGAAGAGCATAAGATAGAATCGATCGCGTTTCCGGCAATCTCCACCGGCGCATTCGGGTATCCCATGGAAGACGCGGCCGAAGCGGCATTCGGAACCATTATGGAAGCCATTCCAAAACTAAACTCCGTCAAGAGGGTACGGTTCGTGTTGTATAGCCGGAAAGATTTGGAAATTCATGAAAAAACCCTCGAAAAGAAAACCTGAAAATAGGGAATCGAACGAGTGCAGTGAGATCACAAGCTGATTGCGATATGCGCATAAACGATATGGCATGCCCTTTGTGCCGCAGTGCGGGTAATTGGGTTTCGGGAACTGAATTCCTCCTATGCAGTGAGTGTCGGGGGTTCTTTCGTCACGTCCGGTATTTGCCAAGCCTTGCACAGGAAAAGGCGCGGTATGAAACCCATAACAATGATGTGAATGATCCCGGGTACCAGGCGTTCGTTTCGCCCATCGTTTCAGCCGTTTTGAGAGATTTTACACCGAATCACTCGGGACTGGATTTCGGAGCCGGTACCGGGCCGGTAATCTCGAGGCTTTTGCGTGAAAAGGGCTTCCACATCGTGCAATACGACCCCTTTTTTCACAACCATACGGCTTTGCTCAAAGACAGCTACGATTATATCGTTTGCTGTGAAGTGCTTGAACATTTTCACTCGCCGGACAAAGAGTTTCAACTGCTGAAGCGCCTTCTGAAGCCACAGGGCAGGCTATACTGCATGACCTGCCTGTACAGTCCTGGAATGGAATTGGGTGACTGGTA
>CAZLVS010000007.1:0-40895 GCA_964563085.1 uncultured Ignavibacteria bacterium
AAATTTCTCTTGCAAATTATCTGAAATTTGATATAATAAAAGTTTATTTTGGAGAAATGCTGCCTGAAACAGCCATTTTGAATTAGCTATGTTTGAAGAACTTAACGAAAAATTAGAACGGGTGTTTAAGAACCTTCGCGGCGCAGGCAAACTGACCGAGAAGAATATCAAGGATTCCCTGCGGGAAGTCCGCCGAACTCTGCTGGAAGCCGATGTAAATTTCAAGGTCGCCAAGGATTTCGTAAAATCAGTGGAGGAAAAGGCTGTCGGGCGGGAAGTACTTACCTCGTTGACTCCGGGTCAGCAGGTTATTAAAGTGGTTCACAACGAACTTATCGAATTACTGGGCGGAGAGGCTGCCGAGATCAATATTTCTCCGTCGCCGCCAACTATCATCATGCTCTGCGGCTTACAGGGATCGGGCAAAACTACCTTAGCATCCAAGCTGGCGCTGCATTACAGGAAGAACGGAAAAAAGCCGTTGATGGTCGCCGCCGATATCTACAGGCCCGCTGCAATAGACCAGTTGAAAACTTTGGGCAAGCAGCTTGATATAGACGTTTTCAGTATCGACAAGAAGCCTCCGGAGATCTGCAGCGAAGCGGTAAAAGAGGCGGAGAAAAAAGGCGACACCGTGGTGATTTTCGATACCGCCGGGCGTTTGCATATCGATGAGCAGTTAATGAACGAACTGGCGGAGATTAAGAAGAAAACATCTCCGACCGAAATTCTATTAGTAGCCGATTGCATGACCGGTCAGGATGCGGTTAATATCGCCGAAGAATTCGAGAACCGTTTGGGGATTACCGGGGTTGCATTAACCAAGCTCGACGGCGATGCTCGCGGCGGCGCCGCGCTTTCCATAAGGTCGGTGGTGGGTAAGCCTATTAAGGTCGCCGGCGTGGGCGAAAAACCGGATGCTTTGGAGAAATTCCATCCCGATCGGATGGCATCCCGCATTCTCGGCATGGGCGATATTGTCGGTTTGGTGGAAAAGGCTCAGCAGGCGGTTGACCTTAAGGAAGCCGAAAAACTCGCTAAACGTCTGGAAAAGGAAGCGTTTACGCTGGAGGATTTCTATAATCAGCTTCAGCAATTGAAAAAGATGGGACCGCTGGAATCGCTGGTTGAGATGATACCGGGAATGGGCAAATCCTTAAAAGGCGTTAAGATGGAAGGGGATGAACTTAACCGAATTGAAGCGATACTAAATTCAATGACAATGGAGGAAAAGCGGAATCCGCAAATCATAAATGGCAGCCGGCGCAAGAGGATCGCTCGTGGTTCCGGTAATAGTGTTCAGGCGGTCAACAGTTTATTGAAGCAGTTTTACCAGATGCAGAAAATGCTGAAGAAATTTTCAGGTAAGAAGATGAAGGGTTTACCGAAAGGCTTTCCGCCGTTTGGAATGTAGAAAAAAACATGTATAGTATTTATAAAGGAGAAAAATGGCAGTAAAGATAAGATTACGCAGGATGGGAGCGAAAAAGCGTCCTTTCTATCGTGTGGTAGTCGCTGATTCCCGTGCGCCTCGCGACGGGCGGTTTATCGAAGATCTCGGTTATTATCAGCCGATTTACAATCCGGCTATAATAAATCTTGAGGAAGAGAAGATTTATCAATGGCTGGGCAATGGAGCTCAACCCACCGAAACCGTTAGCTCGCTTTTCCGGCGGATCGGACTGCTCAGGAAATGGAGCTTGATGAAGAAGGGCGAGGATGTATCTGATGTCACGATCAAGACGGAATTAGTCGGGAAAAAGAAACTAAAGGGTAAAGCTAAAGCGGCTGCGAAAGCCAGGGCTGAGAAGCCTGCAGAGGAAAAGCCGGTCGAAGAGGAAAAGCCTGTCGAAGCGGAAGCGCCGGAAGAAACAGCGGCTGAGGAAAAACCTCCTGAAGAGGAGAAAAAAGAGGAATAGCTTCAGCCTCGTTTACAGGTGGATAACCCTGGGTGGTTGATAGTTTAATTCTGTTTTATAATTCTGTGTTTATCTCTGTCTGATAACGTGCAGCTTGATTTCGCAAATAGAATTCCCTGAACCTCAAGTGTTACCGGTTTACCAATTGAAGAATATTGTGACAGATCGGCAGATAATAATCGGAACAATCAGCAAGACCCACGGCGTTAAGGGTGAGGTTATTATCATAAACCGCTCACACTGGTACCAACCTTTTTACGAAGTCAGCGAAGTTACCGCGCATTTAAATAATGCGCAATCGACGCTGTCGATAGAGAGAATCAGGGAATCCGGCGGAAAACTTAAAATAAAATTTATCGGCATAGATAATCCCGAAACCGCTTCGCTGTATCGCGGCGCCGAATTGAAGATACCAGTAGAATCACTACCGGAATTGCCTGAAGATGAGTTTTATGCCTTTGAGATTGAGGGATTTGAGGTTTACCAACTGGATGGCGATTTGCTGGGAAAGGTAACGGATGTTATCAACATTCCCGCTAACGACCTAATTGTGATTGAGAGCGAGGAAAAAGAGGAGATACTAATTCCGGCTTCCAAAGAAATAGTTAAGGAGATTAACTTAACCGATAAAAAAATTGTAGTAGAACCGCTGGAATACGTTGAAATAAAATGAGAATTGACTACCTTACGATTTTCCCGGAAATGTTTTCTGTGGTGTTGAATACATCGATACTGGCGCGCGCCCGGGAAAAAGGCGCGGTGGAATATCGGTACCATGATATCAGGGATTTCATATCCGATAAACACAAGGTAGTTGATGATAAACCATTCGGCGGAGAAGCCGGGATGGTGATGAAAGCGGAACCGATTGACAACGCTCTCGACAGTATCTTAGCGGAAAGGGAGAATACTACCATACTATTAACGGATGCTGCCGGTGTTATCTTCACCCAAGAAATGGCGAAGGAATTGGCGGAAAATCCGAATTTGTGCATTATTTGCGGTCGTTACAAAGGTGTTGACGAGCGGATAAAAGAATTATACGATATTATTCCGGTTTCCATCGGCGACTACGTTATATCCGGCGGCGAGTTGGCTTCGTTGGTGATTACGGAAGCTGTAGTCAGGCTGCTTCCGGGAGTACTGGGTGACATGGAGTCGGCGTCCGCTGATTCGTTTTTCGACGGACTGCTGTCTTCACCGGTTTATACCAGGCCTGCCGAATATAAGGGATTAGCTGTTCCGGAAGAACTGCTATCCGGCAACCATGCGCATATCGAAAAATGGAGACAGGAGCAAGCTTTAAAAAGGACCCGGAAATTGAGACCGGATCTTTATCGAAAATATAAAAATGCGAAAAAAGTATTAAGATAGACGAGGTAAGAAATGGATATTATCAGGCAAACAGAAAGTAAATTCATGAAGGCGGAAGTACCGGAGTTTAAACCCGGTGATACCGTCAAAGTTCATGTTAAAATTAAAGAGGGCGATAAAGAGCGAATCCAGATTTTTCAGGGCACCGTAATCCAGCGAAAAGGCGGCGGAATCAATGAAACCTTTACGGTTCGCAAGATTTCCGCAGGGATTGGCGTGGAGAGAGTGTTTCCACTGCATTCGCCGACCGTGGTTAAGATAGAGACCGTGAGAGAGGGTAGGGTTAGAAGAGGTAAGCTATTCTACCTTAGAGGATTAAGAGGCAAGTCGGCGAGAATCGATGAGAAAAAATATGATGTTACGCAAAGCCGTCAGGTGAAGGAAACGAAAAAATAAAGGAGGTTGCCGCCCTGCAAAAGGAAGTCATCATAGCGGGTGTCGATGAAGCGGGACGGGGACCATTGGCAGGGCCTGTAGTTGCTGCGGCAGTGGTCTTGGATCCTGATTTCCCGATTGATGGATTAAACGATTCCAAGCGTCTTTCCGAAAAGGTTCGAAAGACGCTTTTTGCTTTGATAACCGAACAGGCTGTATCGGTCGGCGTCGGAATCGTGGACATCGACGAGATAGAGAGAATAAATATCCTTTATGCCGCCCTTAAGGCTATGAAAGCCGCAGTGGAGAAGCTAAGCTGTATTCCTGAATATGTTTATGTGGATGGACATATGGAGATCCCTGACTTGCTGCATAAGCAAAAATGCATAATTAAGGGAGATTGCACAGAACCGGCTATCATGGCGGCTTCGATTATCGCCAAAGTGACCAGGGATGAGATAATGGAAAATTATTCGCGCCAGTACAATAATTATGGGTTCGAGCGCAATAAGGGATATGCCACTCCCGAACATATAAGGGCGCTTCTGGAATACGGCCCATGCCCCATCCATCGCCGGGGATTCAATAATGTCTCACAATTAATCCTCAATCTGGAAGATACCGATGGAATCGATTGAAATCGGTATCTTAGGTAAGCCTTACATATTCGCAACCATTGTTTTTTTTATGTCCATTTTTGATGACTTCCTGCCGAAAATCTCACGCGAACTATATCATCGCGGGCATAACAAATTTTTCGTCTATCTTGGCGTTAATATTTCATTTTATGCGGGGAGCTGGTGGGCCAAGTGGGGTATCCGTTTATTAATTCCGGTCATGCTGGTGCTTATTTACAATTTAGCTGAGTTATCGGAAGATCGAGCCAGCATGGATATATACCAGATGTTCGCCGGATTCGCATTTTTTAATTATCTGATAATTAACTTACGTCATCTGCAGAATATCTTACTCTATAATCTCACCCGGGACGATTCCAAGGATATTAATTATATGGATTTGGACGGAGAGGTTATTATCGGCAGTCGCTATTCGTTGCGGCAGTCCGCTGTACAGATTTTTACCATTGCTTTGCTTTTTTTTGGGATCTTTGTTTTTCAGCCGAATTTTTTCCTTGCCGGCGGCATCCTTGCCCCCATTTTTCTTACGATCAGGAACTTGATTTTATCCGGGATTTTCAGGGATAGAAAGTCTCGCAACTAATTCCATTCAGGTATGGTTCTACCTTATAATTCTCCGAGCGCCCCTATAACGACGGCGATAGTACTCCTCTTCTAAAGAGGACACGATTGCCCCCGAAGATTCCGAAACATGCACAAATCGCCTTGCGCCTATGTATATACCGACATGGCTTATCGCTGCGCCCTTGGTCGAGAAAAACAGCAAGTCACCGAATGTCCATTTTCCGTTATTAATTAAATAACCGAAACGGAACATATCTGATGCTTTGCGCGGAAGAGCGATACCGGCGGCATCTTTATAGACTCTCCAGATCAATCCGGAACAGTCCATGCCGGCTTTAGTAGTTCCTCCGTATCTGTAGGGAGATCCCAAGTAGGACTGAATTTCAACTTCCATGCGTTTGAAGATTTTTCTCTTAATCTCCGGTGTGAATTCTCGATTCCGGAGCGAGGTGGGGGTTGGTGCAGTTCCGCATCCTGAGATAAGGATACTGATAAAAAGGATGTAAACTAAACAGGCTTTTTTGTAATATAGTCTCAATTGACCAAAGAAAATGGGCTTCCGGAATTAGTATCTTACAGTGTGATAAAACAATAGTCCGCCACGCTCTATCACCAGCGTAAACCTGTCGCCTTTGTCTATCCGGCTGATCAGATCGAAGTACCGTTTGCTATCGGTAATATTGAAACTTCCTATCTGCCTGATAATATCCTCCGGCTGCAGATCCCATGACGCCGCTATGGACTCTGGATCCTTACCGGCAACTACTACCCCATCTTTGTTTCGAATCTTTAACTGGCGGGCTACTGCGGATGTTATCTCAGCAATATGCAAACCGAATTTATCGAGTTCTGCGTCTGCGAGAAGAGAATGGGATTGCTTTGGTGTTAATGATACGGAGCGTTCCTTTCCATCGCGAATAATGGACAGATCAATTGACTCTCCGGGTCGGCTTAATGTCTCGAATTCCTCCCAGTCAGTATCATTCAGGATAGTTTCATCGTCGGCTTTTAAAATCACATCACCTCTTCTTAAGCCGGCTTCGGCGGCTGGACTGTCGTCATCGACCGCTGTAACAATCACACCTTTTTGAGTCGACAGATCAAGGCTTTGAGCAAGCATTGGCGTAACGGTTTGCACATAAACGCCGATCCAGGCTTTCACTACTTCGCCATGTTCTATAATATCACGCGCGATAGCCTTAGCGCGGTTGATGGGGATTGCAAACCCGACTCCTTCAGAACCTCTACCGGATGTGAAAATGAAGGTGTTGATCCCTATAACCTCGCCAACAGCATTAACCAGAGGTCCTCCCGAATTTCCGGGGTTGATAGCGGCGTCCGTTTGTATCATATCACGAAAAATCTGAACCTGGTTGGGATCGCGTTTGATATCCCGATGCAGGGCTGAGATAACGCCTGCCGTGACGGTCGGTTCGGTGTCCTCCAGCATATACCCGAACGGATTTCCGAAAGCGATTGCCCATTCCCCTATTATCAAATCGTCGGAATCCCCCAATTTAGCGTACGGGAGATTATCGCCTTCGATTTTTACTACCGCTACATCCATAGTGTTGTCCATACCTATGACGACGCCGTCATATTCGTCTCCGCGAGGAATGATAACCCTGATAGTTTTAGCATCCTGAACCACGTGGGCATTGGTCAAAATGTAACCACCCGGATCGAAAATAACCCCTGAGCCTAAAGTTGTGTATTTCTGAATGTAGTTGCGCGGCGGGTTGTACCATCCCCAAAAATCGGAGTAGAATTCATCGAGAATGGAGCGATGCCTTCTGAGGATACGTTCCTGCGTAACGCTCAATGAAACTACCGCCGGGCTAACTTTCTCAGCCGCTTTAACTATTGCATTTCTTCTCTCGTCAGAGATCCGGCGAATACGTTTGGAAACATCGGTATGTTGAGCCGGGATGATAGCGGCATCTATCTGCTGGTCCATTGAATCGCTCTGATTATTCGATTGAGAGAATAATTCGGTGTCGGGCAGCAGATTGTATCCGGCATACATCCCCAGGATTACTGCTATGAATACTATTGAAAAATAAATGGCAGCTCTTTTCGTCATATTAAATAACTCCTCAATTCTCCTGTTTGAATGAAGTTAGCCATATCCGGCGTTAGTTCTCAACTTCTACAATATCCGATGTAATAAAGTTATTTTCAGCCATCCATTCATCGGAGTAGACTTTCGAAAGATATCTATCCCCGGAATCCGGGAGCAGCGCCACAATCCTTTTATCGTTACCGACCTCCCTTGCCAACTTAAGCGCAGCCTGCACGGCTCCGCCTGAGGAGCCGCCTGCAAAAATACCCTCTTCGCGCGCTAATCTTCTGGTCATTTCAAAGCACTCCTGGTCGGTAACCTGATAAATATCATCAACAACCGAGAAATCCATGGCGTTCACGATCATATCCTCCCCGATACCCTCCACTTTGTAAACGTGCGGCTCGATAAGTTTGCCATATTTGAAATAATCGTAAAAAACCGAACCTTCGGGATCCACCGCAATATTCTTGATGGACGGGAGTTTTTCTTTCAGGTACTTTCCCGCTCCGGACATGGTTCCACCGGTGCCGATACCTGCCACGAAATAGTCGAGTTTTCCTTCCATCTGTTCCAAAATCTCCGGTCCTGTGGTTTCGTAGTGAGCCTTAATATTCATTGGATTGTTATACTGATTCACATAGAAGGAATTCGGCGTTTCTTCGGCTATCCGCTTTGCGGTTTCGTAATAGCTTTCGGGAGAATCCGCCGGAACATCGGTCGGGGTGACCACAACTTTCGCTCCGAAAGCTTTCAGGAAGTTAATCTTTTCCTGAGACATTTTATCGGGGATAGTAAATATCATTTTGTAACCTCGCAATGCCGCTATCATTGCCAAGCCGACTCCGGTATTACCTGATGTGTTTTCTACTATGGTTCCTCCCGGTTTCAGCAGACCGCGTTTCTCCGCCTCATTTACTATAAACAGCGCCATTCTGTCCTTGACAGAGCCGCCGGGATTCAGATGCTCGGCTTTTACCCAAACCTGGGCATAATTCGCTTCAACGAGGTTATTTATCTTAATCATCGGGGTGTTGCCTATAACCTGCAGCACGCTATTGAAAACTCGCTTCATCTCCTACCGACTCCTCAGAGTAAATTGTAATTCCTTCTCGCCTGAGAACCGCCGTGGTTACTCCCATTCCGCTGACTATTTTACCTTTGCGTACAATCCTATTGACGCCGCATGAAGGTGATTTTTCTTTGAAAATAACGAATTCAATCTCCTTGCTGCCAATGATTTCCAGAACTCTCTCGGCTCCCTTCATTAGATTATACGTGATATCCCTTCCAGAGTTTACTTGTATGACTCGGGTATTTCCCTCAATAACCGACTTTCCAGCTCCGTTGCTTATTTCGCATGCTTCCCTGGGGACCGGCAAACCTCCCAATACTTCCGGGCAAACGGGGATGGTATTGTAATTATCAGCTATTCTGATTATTCGTTCATTCCTCTTGGTGCGACCATCATATCGGCAGTTTTCTCCGAGCAGACAGGCGCTGACCAGAATCTTCCTCTTCATTCCGATTACAGGATTTAGCTGGAAAAAGAGCGGCTCATTGCCGCTCTTGCTGTTGTATCATTACGCGAAATTACTCTTTTGGCTCAACCTCAATTGTTTCCTCTTCGTCTTCAGAAGAGGATTGTTCGGTATTATCCGTCTTTTCTATCTGGTTAGCATTCTTCGCATGTTGAGTGATAAATTCCTCTGTCATCCTGTGCGCAACGTCATCGGTGTACTGTATTGGAGGCGATTTCATGAAATAGGCAGACGGTCCGGGAAGGGTGCCTGATAAGCCGTTATTCATTGCAAGCTTACAGCATCGAACCGCATCGATAACTACGCCCGCTGAATTCGGGGAATCCCAGACCTCCAATTTGAATTCCACGTTGAGCGGAACATCGCCGAAAGTCTGCCCTTCCATACGGATATAAGCCCATTTGCGATCGGATAACCACTCAACATAGTCGGAAGGTCCTATATGGACATTGCCTGCGCCTAAATCATAATCAAGCTGGGAAGTTACGGCATTGGTTTTGGATACCTTTTTAGATTCAAGCCTCTCCCTTTCCAGCATATTTAAAAAGTCGGTGTTTCCGCCAACATTTAACTGGCTGGTGCGCAGAAGCTTAACGCCCCTATCCCGAAACAGTCGAGTTAATATCCTGTGGGTGATAGTAGCGCCGACCTGCGATTTTATATCATCGCCGATCATAGGTAGATTTTTCTTCTTAAATCGCCGTTGCCAGTAATCTTCGCGGGCGATGAATACCGGAATGCAATTAACGAATCCGCAGCCCGCTTCCAAAATCTGCTCCACATACCATTTTGTTGCCTGCTCGGAACCGACCGGAAGGTAACTTACCACAACATCGGTTTTGGTTTCCTTTAAGATGTCTATGATATCATCAGTAGGTCCCGGGGCTTTTTCGATTATCTCCGAGAGATACTTGCCCAAACCGTCGTGTGTCATACCGCGATAAACCGGCACCCCGAGATGGGGCACATCACAAAATTTATAAGTATTATTTGGTTTTGTATAAATCGCCTCGGATAAGTCTTTGCCGACCTTATTCTTATCGACGTCGAATGCCGCGGTGAACTCTATATCGCTGATATGGTATCCGCCAAGATTAACATGCATAAGACCGGGGACAAAGTCGGTATCTTTTGCATTTTTGTAATAATGCACACCCTGGACGAATGATGAGGCGCAATTACCTACCCCAATAATAGCAACTCGTACTGACCCCATTTTTAATCCTCCGTATTTTTAAAAAATATTTACTTCGACGCTATATCATTTGATTTCCTGTATGTATGAGCAATCCTCTGGATCGCCGTTACATTAGAAAATACAGCTACAAAGATAATAGCTAAAATCATGGTTCCGTTCCACAAAAAGCTAAAAATCGCTCCTGCGGAAAGGTAGGTGAGCCTTTCCGGCCTCTGCATTATACCAACCTTGCAGGAAATACCCAATCCTTCCGCTCTGGCGCGAACATAGCTTGTCATTAAAGAGCCACCGAGTGTTAGGATCAGAAGCGCATCGATTAAAGCTTCATCATAATAAGCGACTAAACCCATAAAAACAAATATTTCCGCAAACCTATCCATTGATGAGTCAAACAAAGCGCCGTATTTGGTGGCTAAGTTAGCGGTGCGAGCTAACTTACCGTCTAATACGTCACATATACCTGATAAAACCAAAAGAACTCCGCCCCACACGAAATTACCCAGGTAAAACTGATATCCGGAGAAAATCGAAAACAGCAGCCCGATGACTGTGACGGTGTGAGGATGGACTTTCCAGCTTATCATGAGGTCAATCAAAGGCTGAATGACCAGCATGAAACCATCTACGAATTTCTGATTTATAAGTTTAGATGTCATAATCCCAATCCAAAAATTACTGATTATAAATAATTGAGAGCATTAAAGTCAAGTAATATATGGTAAGTGAGGTGTTATTCATGATTATTCAAAGAACTCATAAGAGTTAATTTCTGACTAATGATAATAGATTCTCGCATGTTTCCTTCTCGAATAAACTCGCTTTGTTAATATCAAGTTTTAACTTAATTTCATCATTCGCCGAAAGATTTTGCTTCTCGGAGGTTCGAATAATTAAAGCGGTATTGTTTCTTGTTTTGACTTCAATCAGTGTTTCCGAACCAAGATGTTCCACTACTTCAACTTTAGCATCTATATTATCCGAATCCATTGTATCCGCAACATGTATAAACTCAGGTCGTAAACCCACAATAATATCACCGGGTCGATCGACCTTCGATGGCAAATCATATATTTTGTTTTCCACATTAACTTGAGCACCATCCTTTATGATTTCCGCATCCAGGAAATTCATCCCCGGATTCCCGATAAAGGAGCCGATGAACATGTTCGCAGGCTCCTTGTATATTTGCTCCGGGGTACCGGTTTGCAAAAGATTCCCGTCCCTTAAGATGGCAATAGTATCCGCCAAACTCATCGCTTCGGTTTGATCATGTGTTACATAGATGAAAGTTGTTTTCAATTTGCGGTGCAGCTTTTTAAGTTCGGTTCTCATCTGCGTGCGTAATTGTGCATCCAGATTAGACAGTGGTTCATCAAATAGAAATACTCGCGGTCTGCGGATGATTGCTCTTCCCAATGCCACCCTCTGGCGCTGTCCACCCGATAGTTCCTTCGGCTTCCTGTCCAGAAGATTATCTATTTCCAACAAACTTGAAACCTCGCGAACCTGGCGGTCGATTTCTAATCTATCAGTCTTAGCAATAGCTAATGGGAATGCAATATTATCGTAAACAGATTTGTGGGGATAAAGCGCATAGCTTTGAAACACGAAAGCGACATCCCGTTGTTTGGGGGACAGCTCGATGACCGATTCACCATCGAATAGTATATCGCCGGTAGTTGGAGCCTCCAGTCCCGCTAAGAGATTCAGCAATGTCGATTTTCCGCAGCCTGAGGGACCGAGAATGGTCATAAACTCTCCATCCTTGATTTGCAGGTCAAGCGGATGCAATGCATCGGTTTTTCCGAATTTCTTACTCAGGGATTTTAGTTTTATCTCAGCCATTATCCTTTTATCGATCCGGCAGTTAAACCGGATATTATCCTTTTTTGTGCGAAAAATACTAAAACAACCAGTGGAAGTGTTACAATAATCGATGCCGCCGCAATCTCACCCCAGGGAACCTCGTGCAAACCCGGGAATAACGCTATAGCAACAGGTATTGTTCTGGAATCCGTAGTTGTGGTAAAGGTCAAAGCGTATAGAAACTCATTCCAGGCAAAAATGAAAACCAGTATGGCGCAGGTGAAAACCCCCGGGGCGGCTAAGGGAAATATAATCTTAAACAGCGCTTGCATTGGCGAACATCCGTCAACTCGAGCCGCCTTGTAAAGCTCGGACGGAATCTCGGCGATAAAATTAGTTAACATCCATATAGATAGCGGTAAAGCGAAAGCAGCATACGGGAAAATCAGAGCTAAGTATGTGTCCCGCAGTCCGATTGCCCTGATTATAAGGTACAATGGACTGACGGTCGCAATCGGAGGAAACATGGAAACCGATAAGACTATAGCCAGAAAGGTTTTGCGCCATTTGAATTTCAGTATGGATAGGGATGTGCCAGCCAGCAGTCCTATTGCCAGGCAGTATAGAGTTGTGCAGGATGCGACTATGAAGCTATTCAGAATGATGCGCACAAAGGGTCTTTCGATAAAAACGTTCGTATAATGTGAGAATACTATTTTGTCCGGCAACACCGGCGGTAGTGATGTTAATATGGCGTTTGATTTCAGGGATGTTATAAACTGCCAGATAACAGGACCGGCTAACCAGAAACATAGTATTGATAATCCCAGATAGAATCCTGACCTTCGTATCCAGCTATTCATTGAGTAGACTCCCCTGTTTTCTCAATACGAAGATGTATAAAAGGCTTATAAGTACCACGAATATGAAAACCGAAACGGCGATGGTGGAACCATAACCAAAATCCAGGGTCTGAAACAGGATTTTGTAGGCGTATATACTCAAGGTCTCAGTGGAATTTGCGGGACCACCACCGGTAAGAATGTAAATGGAATCGAAAATTCTGAATGCGTCCAGTGTCCTGAAAAGCAGCACTATCAGCATAATCGGTTTGAGGTGAGGGAGAGTGATGTGCCGGAATTTCTGCCAGCTGGAAGCTCCATCCACGCTGGCCGCCTTGTAGAGATCATCCGGGATGATTTGAAGTCCGGCAAGTAAGAGCAAAGCCGCAAATGGTGTGGTTTTCCATACATCCACGATAATCGCCGAACTCAACGCCAGTGCGGGTTCACCTAACCAGTTGAGATTCGATGACATAACGCCAAAATATTGGAGCGCGTAATTCAGTATCCCTAAGTCGGTATTGAATATCCATGCCCACATTTTAGCAGAAACAACGGTAGGAATCGCCCACGGGAGCAGAACAGCGGCGCGTATCAGTCCCCGCAGGGAAAAGGGTCGATTGATAAAAAGCGCTATGGCTAAACCGAGGAGTAGTTCCAGACTGACTGAAATACCGGTGAAGACGCAGGTATTGGCGAAGGCATTCCAAAAGCGGGGATCGGTTAGCAGCTTACCGTAATTCTGCAGCCAGATGAACCGGTCTATCCCCAATGACAACTGCCGTTCCGACAGACTAAGGATATAAACGCTGATGATGGGATAAATAGCGACAAGCAGTATGGTTATCGCTGCCGGAGCGATTAACCAGTATCCAAGACGTTTTTCCACCCCTAACTGCTCTCCGGAAGTATCTGCTCGATTTCGCGCCGAGCTTCTTTCAAGGCGGTTTCCGCCGTTTTAGTTCCGCTTAATACGGCAGAGAATTTTGATTGCAGGACAAGTGAAATACGGGAATAGTAGGGCGAGACCGGTCTGGGCACCGCATGCATGAGAACATCATAAAGTTCCGTTATAAATGGTTGTTCTTTTTCAATATCCTCATCGGTATATAAATCCTGCCTGGACGGTTTAAGTCCGATATTTAGCGCAAGGAATTTCTGGGACTCGTAACGCGACATGAACTCAATGAACTGCCAGGCTTCCTCCTTATGTTCTGAATATTTGTTAATCCCCAATTGCCATCCACCCAGCGTGGATGCCGATTCACAACCATCAAAATGCGGCATTACTTTTACCCCCGCCTTGCCTTTAATTTTAGAGCCTTCGGCATTGAAGATGTTGTAGGCATAGGGCCAGTTGCGCATGAAAACGGCGTTGCCGTTACCAAAGGAATGTCTGGTAGCTTCCTCGTCTGTGGTGGTGACATATTCAGGGGCGATGCCGGTTTCGATAAGGTGGCGCATGAAACTCAGGGCTTCAATTGCGTTTTTGCTGTCGATGACCGGATGTCCGTTTTCATCCAGTACTTGAGCGCAGTTCCCTTCGACGAATTCCAGCGCCGCGCAGACCAAGCCTTCATACTGTTTCCCCTGCCAGATGAAAGCGGCTAACCTATCATTATTTTCATTTTCCAGAATGGTGTTTGCGCATGTTACAAGCTCGCCGAAAGTCTCGGGAGGGGATAGGTTATATTTCTGTAATAAGTCCTTTCTATAATAGAGCATACCTCCATCAACATACCACGGCGCTGCATAGAGCTTGCCCCTATAAGTGTCTGCCTTTAGCGGTCCGGGGAAAAATAAAGACAATTCTTCTTTGGTGAATTTGCCGGACAGGTCTTCCAACCATCCGGCCTGTGCGAATTCGGGAATCCAGATTACATCCAGAGACATCACATCGAAATCCGAGGAGCCGCCTTCCAGGCTGGTTATATAGAATTGCCTTTGCTGGTCGGTGATAGACGGCAGCACTTCTTCGACAACATCGATATCAGGATATTCGGTTTCGAATTGCTCCACAAGACGGGTGAGGTATTCCGATTGTCCGGCGATCTTTCCATGCTTGAATATTAACTTCGTTTTTCCGTTATCCGAAGTCCCGCCGCAGGAGATTATCATTAACAACGAAACTGCAAAAATGATTGAAAGCCTTATCATATCATTATCCATTTTTATCTTAAAGATTGAATTGCTTTTTTATAGTCCTGAGAGCCGAATATATAACTCCCCGCCACCAGTACACGGACTCCTTTATCCTTAGCGATTTTACATGTTTTTGAGTTAATCCCTCCGTCCACCGACAGCAGAATATCACGGTTTAATTTTCCGGATGCATTCCTGACAATATCTATTTTATCCATCACCTCAGGTATAAATTTCTGTCCCCCGAATCCGGGATTGACAGTCATAAACAATACTTGTGAAACGTGGTTCAAAACAGGCACAATTGATTCCGCTGGTGTTGCCGGATTCAAAGAAATCCCCGGTTCTGCGCCTTGTTCTATAATATGCGATAGTGTCCGGTGCAGATGGATACATGCTTCCTGATGCACTGTCAGGTAATCTGCCCCGGCATCGATGAACCGGGGGATGAACCTATCAGGATCCGAAATCATCAGATGAACATCCAGAGGCTTGCTGGCAACCCTTTTAATCGCTGAAACCACCGGCGGACCTATAGTAATATTGGGTACGTAATGACCATCCATTACATCTATATGGAGCCAATCGGCTCCCGCTTCTTCTACAGCTTGTATCTCGTCGGCGATTCTGGCGAAATCACACGAGAGTAGTGAGGGGGCGACTATTATGTCGGGCATATAGATTCTCCGAATTTAGATTAAAGTAATAATTATACGTTCATTCGGAGCCATCGTCAAGAATCGATTTGAGAAATCGCATGCGATTTGAACTCACCGGAAAACATTTGACTTTCCGGTCATAAATACTTATTTACTAAGTTTATTTAGAAGTAAAGCAGTCGGAGATAAAATGGATCTCAAAGAAAAATTAGATAGGCTGCAGGAGATGCGTAAACAGGCTGCTATGGGCGGGGGAAAGCAGCGTATCGAAAAGCAGCATAAGAAGAATAAACTGACGGCGCGCGAGCGTTTGGATATATTGCTTGATAAGGGAAGTTACGAAGAATTCGATATGTTCGTTACTCATCGCTGCCATGATTTCGGGATGGAGAAACAGAAAATTCTGGGCGATGGAATCGCCACGGGCTATGGGACTATCAATGGACGCAAGGTGTTCGTATTCAGTCAGGATTTCACGGTATTCGGGGGGACTCTCTCCGAGGCGTTTGCCGAGAAGGTATGCAAGATTATGGATATGGCGATGAAGGTTGGCGCTCCGGTTATCGGCCTTAATGATTCGGGCGGAGCGCGTATCCAGGAGGGAGTTGTATCGTTAGGCGGTTACGCGGACATATTCTTAAGGAATACACTGGCATCGGGGGTCGTCCCGCAGATATCGGTTATTATGGGGCCGTGCGCCGGAGGGGCGGTTTATTCCCCGGCAATTACCGATTTCATTTTCATGGTGGATAAAACTTCGTACATGTTTGTGACCGGTCCTAACGTGGTGAAAACGGTGACCCATGAAGAGGTAACTCACGAGCAGTTAGGCGGTGCGGAAACTCATGCATCGAAATCCGGCGTGGCTCATTTCCGTTGCGACAACGAGGCGGAAACATTGATGCAGGTTCGCCGTTTGATGGATTTTATCCCGCTAAACAATATGGAGGATCCTCCGCTTAAGGAATGCACCGATCCATTGGACAGGGCGGATACCAGGCTCAATGAGATAATTCCGGATAATCCGAACAAACCGTATAATATGAAGGAAATAATAGAGCTGGTGGTTGATGATAACGATTTTATGGATGTGCATGCGGAATATGCTCAGAATCTCATCGTGGGTTTCGCTCGATTGGGAGGACAACCGATAGGAATAGTGGCAAATCAGCCGGCGGTTTTAGCCGGAGTGCTGGATATCGATTCATCCACGAAAGGCGCCAGGTTCATTCGGTTCTGTGACTGTTTTAATATCCCGATTATCACTTTCGAAGATGTGCCGGGATTTTTGCCGGGGACAAACCAGGAGTATGGCGGGATAATCAAACATGGCGCCAAGATGCTTTATGCATATTGCGAAGCAACGGTGCCTAAGATGACGGTTATAACCAGGAAATCTTACGGCGGCGCATATTGTGTCTTGAATTCCAAACATGTGCGCGGCGATATCAACTATGCCTGGCCCTCGGCGGAGATTGCCGTGATGGGTCCCAAAGGGGCGGCGGAGATTATATTCAGGCGGGAGATTGCGGCATCGGATGATCCCGAGGGAGCGCTAAAGGAGAAAGAAGAGGAATATCGGCGGAAATTCGCCGATCCATTCGGTGCGGCTGCCCGCGGATATGTTGATGATATAATAGAACCGAAGAACACCCGCCCGAGGTTGATAAAAGCGTTACGGATGCTGGACACCAAGCGGGACAGCAACCCGCCGAAGAAGCATGGGAATATACCGCTGTAATGATTCGGTCAGACGGGGATGTCTGACGGCACCTGGAAAAGGATCGTAAATCGTGGTGTCAGACGTCCTCATCTGACACAGAAGCAGAAAACGATACCGTTTTTTCCCGCTGGTCAGCGCCGAAGCGCTGACCGGCGGAGGCTGAATTGTCGGAACCGCAGGGGTTCCGACCTACGAAAGCTAACCGGCGGTTAGCTTAGGGCGTATGATGGTTTGAGAATGGTTTTGATGAGAGCGTTGCATCAGTTACAAATGAAGGAATTAACAATGGTTAAGTTAGCGAGTATGGTAATGAGACGGATACTATATGTATTTTTGCTGTTTAGTATAGTCTTCTCCTGTGGTAATAATGAGAATTCTGCTTCCAAAGAGAACTCTAATGAACGACAGGCGGTTAATGAGAATTACGAAGCATCGGATTCCGAAAATGATGCTGAATCGAAAACACAGCCGAAAGCAACCAGGGGACTGCAGGGGCTGAGTCCGGAAGAGGCTGAATGGAAACAGAAGAATATGACGGTGCTGATGAATTTTCAACAAGGGAATTATGAAGAGACAATTCCATTAGCTGAGAGCGTTTTGGAGATGGCGGAGGAATATTTCGGACCGGTGCATATCAATGTGGCGGCATCTTTGAATAACCTGGCGATGCTCTATCGGAATACCGGTAGATATAAAGATGCCGATTCCATGTTCATTCGTTCAATCAGGATTAAGGAGGAGCTTCTCGGCAAAGATCATTACGAGGTCGCCAAGTTGTGCAGCAATCTCGGCGTATCGTATTACAGGCAAAAGGAGTATGAAAAGGCAGAATCGCTTTTCGTCAGGTCGATTGATGTCGCACGCAAGCATACCGGCAACAATCCCAGGATTTCTCAGACCATAATGAGGCTGGCAAAAACTTACGAAGATGCCGGTAAATACGGTAAAGCCGAAGAGACATATCTGGAAGCGTTATCTTTAGCAGAAAGCGGATGGGATTCGGATCATGTCGTCCTTCAGGACATGTTAAGGGAAGTAGCTGCCTTTTATCGCAAGCAGGGACATGCGGAGAAGGCAAGAGAATATGAGAAAAGATTAAACTAATCTCTTTTATAAGGTCGCAATCAATGCGGCTTTGGCAAACTACCCGGGATTGGCGGCAAAACATAGAGTTATAAATAGTTAGATGAATATGTTCAAAAAGATTTTAGTAGCGAATAGAGGAGAAATTGCGGTTCGTGTAATACGCGCCTGCAAGGAGATGGGAATCGAAGCAGTTGCTGTTTATTCCGAAGTGGACAGGACGGCATTGCATGTGCGGATCGCTGATGAAGCTTATTGTGTCGGTCCGCCCCCCTCCAGCGAATCATATTTGCGGGGCGATAAAATTATTGAGATCGCAAAAAAATGCGGGGCGGAAGCAATCCATCCCGGCTATGGCTTCCTTGCCGAGAACCCGACATTTTCGCGTGATGTGACCAATGCCGGATTGGTATTTATAGGACCTTCAGGAGATGTCATAGAACATCTGGGCGATAAGATGTCGGCTCGAAAAACCATGATGAATTCCGGTGTTCCGGTAGTGCCGGGCAGCGAAGGCGGGATCGAGGATGAGGCGCAGGCGGTTCGCTTGGCGAATGAAATCGGACTTCCGGTTCTTATCAAGGCAGCAGCGGGAGGCGGCGGTAAAGGGATGAGGATTGTGCATGCGGAGGATGAAATCAAATCGGCGGTGCGCGGCGCGGCATCCGAAGCGCTTTCCGCATTTGGCGATGGACGAGTCTATATAGAGAAATACCTGGAGCAACCTCGCCATATCGAGATTCAGATACTCTGCGATTCGCACGGGAACTACCTGTATTTCCCCGAGAGAGAATGCTCGATTCAACGCCGTCATCAGAAGGTGATCGAGGAATCGCCATCGCCTCTGGTGGATCCAGAGATGAGGAAGAAGATGGGAGAGGCTGCCGTGGCAGCGGCTAAAGCCTCCGGTTATGTGAATGCCGGTACCGTAGAGTTTTTGGTTGATAAGAATAAACGGTTTTACTTCCTTGAAGTTAATACGCGTCTCCAGGTAGAGCATCCGGTTACGGAGATGATTACGGGGTATGATCTGGTTAAAGAGCAGATCAAGACAGCATCCGGCAAGGAACTGACAATTAAGCAGGAGGATATAATCCCCAAGGGGAATGCCATCGAATGTCGGATATACGCCGAAGATCCCAGGAACAATTTTATGCCATCGGTCGGTAAACTGGTGATTTACAGAGAGCCGGCCGGTCCTGGTGTTCGAGTTGATTCCGGCGTCTATGAAGGATTCACCATCCCGATATTTTACGATCCTATGGTTTCCAAGTTGATTGCGTGGGGTATGGACAGGCAAGAAGCGATTGACCGGATGTTACGCGCGTTGAGCGAGTACAAGATAATAGGAGTTGAAAGCACAATAGGATTTCACAAAACGGTGCTGCAGGAAGCAAATTTCAGGGATGGGAATATATCAACTCACTACATTCAGGAGGTGCTTGGGGATATTTCCGTGGAACCGGAGGTGACAAAGGATGATATGATCGCAGTTGCCGGCGCGGTATCATACCGCAGAATGAAGCAGGATGCGCAACTGACAATCGGCGCCGCGCCATCCCGCAGCTCAGGTTCCGCGTGGAAGAACTCTTTTAAGCCCGCGAGGAAATAGTCATGAAATATTATGTGCAGATACAAGAGAAAGAGATACCGTTAGATATTGCTGAAGATGGGAACGTGTGGAAAGTAATGTCTGGCGATACCGAAAGCCGGATTGACGTAGCGGAACTCGGCAACGGATACGTTTCGGTGATCGCTGATGGAAAGCATTACGATTTTCACATCTCCGGCAACAGCGCGGAAGCAATCGTGGAGACCAGCCTGAGCCGTTTGGAAGCGACTATTCTGGATGAGCGAGAAAAGATGATCCGCAAGTTCAGCGGCTCAATAGCGGGAAAGGGGAAATTAACAAACCTGAAAGCCCCGATGCCCGGATTAATTGTGGATGTCTTGGTTGAAGAAGGACAGGAGTTTGAGAGGGGGCAGGGATTGATAATAGTGGAAGCTATGAAGATGGAGAATGAGCTTAAGGCGGCTGACAAGGGGAAGGTTAAGGAGATTAAAGCGACTGCCGGACAGGCGGTTGAAAAAGAACAAGTATTAATGGTTTTCGAGTAATTATGGCTGATAATAAATCAAAAAAGAGGAGAATGACATCATCGGGCATTGAGGTGAAGAGATGCTATTATCCGGAAGATGTCGAGGCGAAGGATCGAGGGCAGCCGGGAGAATACCCATTTACACGGGGTATCTATCGGAATATGTACAGGGGAAGATTGTGGACTATGCGTCAATATGCCGGTTACGCCACCGCCGAGGAATCCAATAAGCGATATCGATACCTGCTGGAGAAGGGGCAGACCGGATTATCCGTCGCATTCGATTTACCAACCCAGATAGGATTTAATTCCGATCATCCGATTGCCGAAGGCGAAGTCGGTAAAACCGGAGTGGCGATCGATAGTATCGATGATATGGAGAGATTGTTCGATGGGATTCCTTTGAATGAGGTTTCAACATCAATGACCATCAACTCCACCGCCGCAATTCTTCTGGCAATGTATGTTGTCACGGGAGAGAAACAGGGAGTGGAAACCGCTTCTTTAGCCGGAACGGTTCAAAATGATATTCTAAAAGAATACATTGCGCGCGGCACCTATATTTTCCCTCCGGAGCCCTCCCTTAGATTGGTTGTCGATATTTTCGAGTATTGCAGGGATAATGTTCCCAAATATAATTCCATCTCGATTTCGGGTTATCACATACGTGAAGCCGGAGCTACCGCGGTGCAGGAAATAGCCTTCACATTGGCGGATGCTATCTGCTATATAGAGGCGGCTATCGAAAGGGGGATGGACATCGACGGATTCGCATCACGGTTATCATTTTTCTTTAATGCACATAACAACCTGTTCGAGGAGATCGCCAAATTCAGGGCAGCGCGTCGTATTTATGCCCGGATTTTGAAGGAGAGATTCAAAGCTAAGAACGACAAATCGATGATGCTTCGATTTCACACTCAGACAGGCGGTTCCACTTTAACTGCGCGTCAACCAATGGTGAACATCCCGCGGGTAACACTGCAGGCGCTGGCGGCGGTACTGGGGGGAACGCAATCGCTGCACACCAACTCTTACGATGAGGCGATTGGACTGCCGACCAAGCAAGCGGCAACCATAGCATTGAGGACGCAGCAGGTTATCGGATGCGAAAGCGGGGTTGTGGACACTGCGGACCCTCTGGGAGGGTCCTACTACATCGAATCGCTTACCGACCAGATCGCCGAAAAAGTATGGGGGTATTTAGATAAAATCGATGACATGGGGGGAGCGCTAAAGGCGGTGGAAACCGGTTTTTATTCTGACGAGATTCATAAATCCGCTTATGAATATCAGAAGAAAGTCGAATCGGGAGAGACAAAAGTGATCGGCGTTAATTCTTTTGAGATCGACGACGAACCGGAGATCGAGATGCTCAAGGTGGATGATGAAATTCGAAATCAGGAAATTGAGAAGTTGAAGAAACTGTATGCCAGTCGTAATAATAAGACCTGCACCGGGGCTTTGAGGAAACTGAGTACGGTAGCTAAGGGAAAAGGTAATTTGATGTATCCTATTTTGGATTGTGTCCGGGAACAGGCAACCATCGGCGAGATATGCGACGAACTTCGTAAAGTCTGGGGCGAATACCGAGGAGGGGGAAATTGAAGATAAAGAAGATATCTCATATCGGAATCGCTGTTTCCGATCTTGACGCTATTTTAAAGCTGTTCAAGGAAAGGCTTGGATTGGATCCTACACATAGAGAAACATTGCCCGAGCATAAGGTGGAATTAGCCGTGGTCGAAATCGGGGATTCGGCGCTGGAATTTATACGACCTTTAGAGGGGAATGCATCCATCCGCAAGTTCCTGGATAAACGGGGTCCCGGTATGCATCATATATCACTGGAAGTCGATAACGCTATCGAATGGATAGAGCATATCGAATCCGAGAATGGAGAGATGATCGATAAAAAACCCCGTAAAGGCGCCGCTGGATGCCCGATTGCTTTCGTACATCCGAAAACTTTAGGCGGTGTGCTTATAGAACTCGAAGAAGGAGATAAGTCCGAGTGAAAAGGAGAGTTTTCATTTGATATATCATGGCACTACAATCGTCGGAGTAACATATAAGGGTAAGACCGCCATGGGGGGGGATGGTCAGGTTACGATAGATGATACTATCGTAAAGGCTACCGCTTCCAAGATACGCAGGCTTCACGATAATACGGTTCTTGCGGGATTTGCAGGAGCAGCGGCGGATGCGTTTACGCTTTCGGAGAGATTCGAATCCAAGCTTTCCGAATTCAATGGTAATTTATCCCGGGCGGCGGTTGAATTGGCTAAGGATTGGAGAACCGATAAATATCTCCGGCGATTGGAAGCATTGCTGATTTGTACGGATGGTGAATCGAATCTGATTATCTCTGGTAATGGAGATGTTATAGAGCCGGATGATGGGATAACTGCTATCGGTTCCGGCGGGAATTACGCACTGGCAGCGGCACGCGCTTTGATTAAGAATTCCCGATTATCTGCTGCGGATATCGTACGGAGATCATTAGAGGTAGCAGCATCGATATGCGTGTTCACCAACGAAAACATTATTGTTGAAGAATTATAGCGGCGAGAATATTTTTAAAAAAACTGAGAACCTTTTTATCAAGTTTCAGTTACTAATCTGATATTCTTGGTTTTTGATCTTATGTTGATATAAATAATGCGCAATTTATCTATATTCCTTCAACTTACCAAGCCGAGAGTTATGTCTCTGGTCATGTTTTCCGGACTAACCGCGTTACTCTTGGAAGGGAGTTTAATCAGGCAGCCGGCTAATGCAGTTCTGGCTCTATTGGCTCTATATTTGACAGGTGGTTCCGCAAACGCACTAAACCAGTATTTTGAACGTGAATTGGATGGGAGGATGTCTCGCACCAGTAATCGCCGTCCGTTGCCGCTTAAGCAGATCTCACCGGTTAACGCTTTAATTTTCTCCATTGCTATCGGGGTTTTGGGCGTCGCCATCTTCGGATCGGTATTCAATCTCTTAACCGCATTTTTATCATTAGCAACAATAGTATTTTATGGTTTCTTTTATACATTATGGCTCAAACCCAGGACTTCTTTAAACATAGTTATCGGCGGTATCGCCGGAGCGATGGCTCCGGTGGGGATTTGGGCGGCTGCTACCGGAACGATCGCATTGGCGCCGGTTTTATTGTCATTGATAATTTTTCTCTGGACCCCTCCTCATTTCTGGGCTCTGGCTTTGTATTGTAAGGATGACTATAAAGCTGTGCGGCTGCCGATGTTACCTGTAGTTAAGGGGGATAATGCCACTTATAGCCAGATACTGATTTACTCGATCTTTTTATTCATTACCAGCCTGCTTCTGCTGGCGATCCCGGGAATCGGCTGGATATACATGGTGGCTGCGATTATTCTGGGCGCAATGCTTCTGTCAAACTCTTATCTGGCGTTCAAATTGAAATCGAGGACTGTTGATATGAAGTTATTCAAATATTCTTTGTTGTACCTTTTTATCTTGTTTTCAGCGGTGATTCTGGATGCTTTTTTGTAGACCAATAACCGGATTTGTGATAAGGTTTATTCTTTTTAATGGATAGTATTTGCTGAGAGGTTTATAGCGGCAATTGGCACAGATATTCCCTGAGTGGACTAATAAATTACCGACATACATCCTCATCTTTATAATAATCGCGAGTCTCTCCGTGATCGGAATTTTTTGGTACTATGGGTCTCCGGAGTATACCGATGTAGGTTATCGCCCGAAGCAACCGGTGCCGTACAGTCACAAACTGCACGCAGGCGATCTGGGATTGGATTGCCGCTATTGCCATATTTCAGTTGAAATCTCCCCGGCGGCTAATATCCCCCCCACTCAGATTTGTATGAATTGTCACGAGTTGATTTTACCGGAGAGCGAAAAGTTACTACCGGTGAGGGAAAGTTGGGCAAGCG
This sequence comes from uncultured Ignavibacteria bacterium, assembly GCA_964563085.1. Classification (GTDB taxonomy): domain Bacteria; phylum Zixibacteria; class MSB-5A5; order UM-FILTER-46-8; family UM-FILTER-46-8; genus WJIR01. The sequence continues at coordinate 23,949 of CAZLVS010000007.1, forward strand.
GCGAACCGATCAAATGGACGCGGGTTCACAACATCCCCGATTATGCATATTTCGATCATAGCGCACATATCAATGCCGGCGTCGGCTGTATCAGTTGTCATGGGAATGTTGCGGAGATGGAAGTTGTAACTCTGGTGGAGCCGTTGAGTATGTCATGGTGTTTGGATTGCCATCGCAATCCCGATGCTCATTTAAGACCATTGGACGAGGTTACTAAAATGAAGTGGATACCGCCGTCGGATCACGAAGAGTTCGTAAAACGGTTGAAAATTGAGAAAAATATCGATCCTCCTGAGGATTGTTCGGGGTGTCATAGATGAGAGAAAAAGACAGATCAAACAAAAAAGAATATTGGCGCAGTTTGAATCAGCTTGCGGATACTCCCGAATTCCGTGAATTAATAAAGAGAGAATTCCCGGAAAGCGCATCCGAGATTGACAATTCATGGTCAAGACGGAAATTTATATCGTTGATGGGAGCCTCTATCGCTCTGGCGGGATTGGTATCATGCAGAAAGCCTGAAGAGAAAATAGTACCGTATGTCAAAACACCGGAAGAGTTAGTTCCCGGTGTTCCGGAGAAATATGCGACCACCATGCCGTTTTTAAACAGCGCATACGGAGTGGTCGTCGAAAGCCGCGAGGGACGGCCCACCAAGATTGAAGGCAATGAACTTCACCCATCGACACGCGGAGCGTCCAACAGCTTCATGCAAGCTGCTATTCTGGGCCTATATGATCCGGATAGATCTAAGATACTGCTGGAGAAAGAAGTAAGGAAAAGCTGGTATGATTTCATATCGTTCTGGCGTTCCGAACGGGACCGATATAGAGCTAACGGCGGAAGGGGATTGGCGATACTCACGGAACCGTTCTCTTCTTATTCGCTGAGTAAATTGAAGGAAAGTTTTCATCAGACCTTTCCGCAGGCGCAGTGGATTACGTATGCTCCGATAAGTGATGAAAATAAATACCGGGGAATTAAAATCGCTTCCGGTAGGGCTTATCAACCGATTTATCATTTCGAAAATGCCAGAGTTATTCTTTCCCTCGATTCCGATTTTCTTGCTGCCGAAAGCGAGAGTCTCTGCGCCGCTAAAGGATTTGCGGCTGGACGTCACCTAATTTCTGAAAACGATGAAATGAACCGGCTGTATGTTGTGGAAAGCCGTTTCAGCTTAACCGGTGGAATGGCTGATCATCGTTTGCGTATTCAAAGCAGGCGAATCGGAGCTTTTTTGTCGATGTTGATTCTCGAGTTGAATGCGGACGGGCTTTCGATTCCCGTTGGCGATAATCTTAGTCAATTCGATGCTGGCCATCTCCCCCCAAATTGGAGCAGAGCTGCTGCTAAAGACCTGATTAGCGCCAGGGGGAACAGCTTGGTTATTGCGGGTAGAAATCAACCCCCCGAGGTTCATGCTCTGGTTCTCGCGGTCAACGAGGCTCTCGGGAATATCGGTGAGACGGTGACTTACCGCAACATAACCAATTCCACAATTTCGAGTACGCAGGAATACCGAGCACTGATGGAATCTTCGAAACGCGGCGAAGTTTCCACATTGATTATACTGAGCGGTAATCCCGTCTACAATACTCCCTCCGATGCAAACATAGAGGATGTGTTAAAGAATATCCCTCAGATTATTCATCTCGGATCGCATTATGATGAAACCGCCAAACTATCTCAATGGCATATCCCGGAAGCGCATTTTCTTGAAAGCTGGGGCGATGCGCAAGCCGTCGACGGAACACCGAGCGTGATTCAGCCTTTGATAGAACCACTATATGATGGACATAGCAATCTGGAGTTTTTAAATCTCATAGTCACGGGTAGGGATGATAAAGGCTATGATATAGTTCGTGAAAATTGGAATGTTCTCTTGGGAGGGAGCAATTTCCAACAGAAGTGGCAGCGAGTTTTACACGATGGAATCCTAACCGGGCAAAAGGAAGAGGAAGCCGTTGTGAAATTGAATCATCGCAGCATCTCTGACTCTCTTCATGACAATTCGTTCCCCGATGACCAGGCGGATTCCCAGAATCTTGAGATCACTTTCTTCCCATCATCGAATATCTTCGATGGTCGCTTCGCGAACAATGGTTGGCTGCAGGAGCTGCCGGATCCGGTTACTAAAATATCGTGGGATAATGTTGCGGTAATCAGTCCAAAAACTGCATCGGACTTAAGCCTGGAAAATGAGGATTTAGTCTGGTTAAATTACGGGGAACATAAAGTTAAGGCTCCCGTGTGGATCGTACCGGGCTGGGCTGATTATTCGATATCGGTTGCATTCGGATATGGAAGGAAATCCGCCGGTAAAGTCGGCAATGGAGTCGGTTATAATGCATATAAGATCCGCGCCATGGATCCAGTTGATATCGGCATCGGGGCGACCATAACGAACATTGGAAGAAAATATAAGCTTGCGAATACTCAAGACCATTGGAGTATGGAGGGCAGGCCTATAATACGCGAAGCAGCGCTGCAGTACTATCGCCAGCATCCGGAATTCGCTCAGGAAATGGTGGAGCATCCGCCTCTTAAAAGCCTGTGGGAAGAGCATAAGTATGATGAGGGATATCAATGGGGAATGGTTATAGACCTGAATGCTTGTATCGGATGCGGAGCCTGCAGCATCGCCTGCCAGAGCGAGAACAATATCCCGATAGTAGGCAAGGAACAGGTTCGCAATGGGCGGGAGATGCACTGGATTCGGGTTGACCGCTACTTCTCCGGGAAAATAGAGAAACCGGATATGGTTTGTCAGCCTGTGCCGTGTATGCACTGTGAGAACGCACCCTGCGAGACGGTTTGTCCGGTTAATGCTACGGTGCATGATGATGAAGGGCTGAACGTGATGACATATAACCGATGCATCGGTACCCGGTATTGCTCAAACAACTGCCCATACAAAGTGCGAAGATTTAACTTCTTTAATTACACATCGGATACGCCGGAATCTATGAAGATGGCGAATAATCCGGATGTAACGGTGCGTTCCCGAGGCGTGATGGAGAAGTGTACATATTGTATCCAGCGTATTAACCGGGCGAAGATCGATGCGAAGAGAGAAAGCAGGGAGGTTAGAGATGGTGAGATTGTTACTGCATGCCAGCAGGCTTGCCCGGTGAATGCCATTACATTCGGGAGTATTCGTGATTCGAAGAGTACGGCAGCGAAGCTTAAGCAGTCTAATCGCAATTACGCGATGTTGGAAGAATTGAATGTCAAACCGCGTACTACATATCTGGCGAGAATTAGAAATCCCAATCCGGAATTGGAACCTGATGATTGAAAACGATGTTAATCGAATCTTAACCAATATGCCAATTATTGATTTTGCGGCAATAGCGAAAAGTGATTAAATGAATACAGCCGTATCAAAACAACCGCTAATAACCGGTAACCAGAATTTCGCAACGGTCTCCGATACTATAAGCAGCATTGTCGAGAGCAAGACACCGCGGATGTGGTATCCGGCTTTTGCCATTTCCAGCTCCCTGGCTATCATACTGTTCGCAATGATAGGCTGCCTCGTTTGCGAAGGCATAGGAATTTGGGGATTGAATATTCCGGTTGGCTGGGGCTGGGCGATTGTAAACTTCGTTTTCTGGGTCGGCATAGGTCATGCGGGTACGCTGATTTCGGCAATACTGTTCTTGCTAAGGCAGAAATGGCGCACCTCCATTAACCGCTTCGCCGAGGCTATGACGCTTTTTGCCGTCATTTGTGCGCTGATATTTCCTGGAATTCATGTGGGCAGAATCTGGGTGGCATACTGGATGTTTCCAATTCCTAACCAGATGGCTATGTGGCCTAATTTCCGAAGTCCGTTATTATGGGACGTTTTTGCGGTTTCGACTTATTTTACTGTATCCCTGCTATTCTGGTATGTAGGTTTAATACCCGACCTGGCAACATTGCGAGATCGCGCTAAAACCAAGCTTAAAAGATATGTCTTGGGAGCGCTTTCTTTGGGGTGGAGGGGCGGAAATCGGCAATGGAAGCATTACGAAATCGCATACCTGCTTCTTGCGGGGCTTTCCACGCCATTGGTCTTGTCTGTTCACAGTGTGGTAAGTACAGACTTCGCTACGAGTATTCTACCGGGCTGGCATACTACGATATTCCCGCCATATTTTGTCGCCGGCGCAATTTTCTCCGGTTTCGCTATGGTGATGACTCTCGGTATAATCGTCAGGAAGATTTATTCACTGGAGGATTTTATAACCATCAATCACCTGGAGAAGATGGCTAAGATAATGCTTCTTACCGGCATGATGGTGGGATATGCATACAGTATTGAGTTTTTCATGGCTTGGTATAGCGGCAATCCCTACGAGGCGTTCACATTTTTAAACCGGGCATTCGGACCGTATGCGTGGGCATACTGGATTATGATTTCCTGTAATGTGCTCGTACCGCAATTGTTCTGGTTTAAGAAACTGCGAAGAAGTGTCCCGACGCTTTTCACAGCTTCTATACTGGTCAATGTAGGGATGTGGTTCGAGAGATTTGTGATTGTAGTGAGTTCTTTATCGCGCGACTTTTTACCTTCAAGCTGGGATTATTATACTCCGACTGTTTTCGATATCGGAATATTCGTCGGCTCGTTCGGGCTGTTCCTTTCCCTATTTTTGCTGTTCTTACGATTCGTTCCCATAGTTGCGATTTCGGAAGTTAAAGGGATTCTGCCGCAAGCTGATCCCCATCACGAACATCAGATCGATTTCAAAGGAGAAGTTAAATAAGGTGAACGGAAAAAAATCGAAACTGATATTGGCGGAATACGAATCATCCGGTGCGTTGCTGAGAGCGGCTGAAAAGGTTCGCGATGCAGGATACAAACGATTCGATTGCCATTCGCCGTTTCCGATTCACGGCATGGATGAAGCTATGGGTTTAAAGCGCTCCCCATTGGGATGGATAGTAGGTTTGATGGCGTTGATCGGAGGAGGAGGGGCATTGGTATTGCAGTGGTGGACAAGCGCCGTGGATTATCCTATCGTTGCGGCAGGCAAACCGTTCTTCAGTTACCAGGCATTCGTCCCTGTTACATTCGGATTAGCGGTTCTTTTCGGGGCAATAGCATCGGTGGTTGGAATGCTTGGGCTTAATAAACTTCCCAGGCTTCATCATCCGGTTTTCTATTCGGAGAATTTCGGTAAATTTTCCGAAGGTGGATTTTTTATTTCAGTGGAATCGAGCGATCCTCAGTTTGATATTGACAAAACCCAAGAGTTATTGGAATCCAGCGGCGGATATAATATGGAGGTTATCGAATAGAAATGAAGCAAAAGAAAGCCCTTGGTATTATTATTTCTTTGATACTTGTTTCTGCCATATTTTCGGGATGTTTCCGGGGAAGACCATCTGATGATCCGCCCATTCATCTCAATCCTAACATGGATTCTCAGCCTAAGTATGAAGCCCAGGAAGAAAGCGAATTTTTCGCCGATGGTTCCGCTATGCGTCATCCGGTAGCTGGCACGGTGGCACGAGGTAAGCTTCACGATGATGATGTATGGTTCAGGGGTGTAGATAGAAACGGAGCGCCGGTCCATAAATCGCCATTGCAGGTTAACATGCAAACCCTGAAACGTGGACGGCAGAGGTATGATATTTTCTGCTCTCCCTGTCATAGCAGATTGGGCGATGGGAAGGGGATCATGCTGAAACGCGGGTACGTTCCGCCAACTTCGTTTCACACTGACAGAATACGTCAGCTGCCTGATGGCGAGATTTTCAATGTTATAACTAATGGTATCCGTAACATGCCGCCCTATGCCGGGCAGATACCGGTGTCGGACAGGTGGGCGATCGTGAACTATGTTCGCGCGCTGCAGCGGAGCCAGGACGCCACAATCGAAGATATACCGGTGGAAATGAGAGAGAAAGTTAAGTGATTATGCGGCTGGATACGCAAACATACAGGCTAACCGATATCGGCGCTACGCAGAAATTTTTGCAGATTGCCGGTATCGCAGCGTTTGTACTGACGCTGCTTGGACTATTCGTTAATCCGGATCAGTTTTTTCATTCTTATCTTACCGCTTATGTTTTCTGGCTTACGGTTTCGCTGGGCGGATTATTCTTTACGATGATGCACCACTTGACCGGCGCGGTATGGAGTGTCGTGCTGCGAAGGATTGCCGAAATAATAATGATTACAACCCCGGTCATGGCGATTCTCTTTATACCGATTATCTTCGGGATCCATAATTTGTATCACTGGTCTCACGGCGAAGCGGCAGCAGCCGACGAGCTTTTAGCTCACAAATCGCCCTATCTTAATACCACGTTTTTTATCATCCGAGCGGTTGTTTATTTCACGATCTGGATACTGCTGGCGCGCGGGCTTTACATAGTTTCGCTTCGTCAGGATGAGGGATACGATTACGGGCAGGTAAAAAAGATGCGATGGGTCAGCGCCTTGGGGATGGTGCTTTTCGCCATCTCGGTTACATTCGCCGCTTTTGATTGGTTGATGTCATTGGATGCTCATTGGTATTCAACAATATTCGGAGTGTATGTATTCGCCGGCGCCCTGGTGGCAATTATTTCGGTTCTCATAATTCTTGCTGCGGTATTCCGTAGGTTCGGCATCCTTGACGCCGAAGTGACTTATGAGCATTATCACGATCTGGGAAAACTGCTTTTTGCCTTCATGGTTTTTTGGGCATATATGGCTTTCTCACAGTATTTCCTGATATGGTACGGTAATATACCTGAAGAGACTATCTGGTTTATGCATCGATGGGAGGGTTCATGGAAAGCGATTACAATGCTGCTCGTACTGGGGCATTTTGTAATCCCTTTTTTCATTCTAATCGTAAGGGGAACCAAACGGAATTTAAAAGCATTGACATTTATGGCGGCATGGTTATTGGTTCTGCACTGGGTGGATTTATACTGGATAGTATTCCCGAGTTTGCATCATCATGGAGCGGATTTTAGCTGGATGGATTTAACCGCTTTTATCGGAATCGGAGGGCTATTCTTGTCGATGTTTGTTCGTCGGTTGGCAAAGCATCCGATAGTTCCGGTAAGCGATCCGAATCTGAAAAGGTCGATGAAGTTCATCAATGCGTAGGAAGGTTTTCGAGATAACAAGCGACTATGAGTGAAGAAGAGAAAATACAATCATCCGATCATTCGGATGATGCAGGATATGAAAAGACCGATGTTGACCTGCGTAATATTATCGGTTATGCGGTTGCGAGTGTTATTGTTATCGTAGTGGTTATTGTATTGATGTATGAATATTTTATCTCCGCACAGGAGAAAATGGTCTATGAAGCGGTGCTGAAACCCGAGTCCGTGGAGCTAAGGGAACTGCGTGCTCGAGAAGATGAAGAATTAAACAGCTACGCTTTGCTCGATGAGGAAAAGGGCCGATACCGAATCCCGATAGTCAGAGCTATGAAGCTTATGGCTGAAGAAGCTTATGATGCTCAAAAATAACATGAAGGAAGGACCAGGTGATTCTTTGTTATTATGAACTATAGATGTCTACACGTATCGGTTATTCTGTTGGTCGGGATATATTCTTTGCCGACCCCCACCGTTGGGCAATCGGATAAACAACCTGATGATTTAAAGAAGATTGATGTTATCGAACACCTCGGAGAGCATATTCCGCTTGATCTTCAGTTTGTAAACAGCGCCGGGGATACCGTTTGGCTGCGCGAATATTTCCAAGACGACAAACCGGTGGTGTTAACTTTGGGGTATTATCAATGCCCTATGTTATGTAACCTGGTCTGGAATGGACTGAGTAATGGTTTGCGTAATCTGGATTGGACGCCCGGCGAGGAGTATCGCGTACTCACCGTCAGTATAGACCCAACCGAAACCAGCGAATTGGCGAAAGCGAAACGTTACAGATACATGGAGGATTTCGGCAAACCTATACCGGATGACGGCTGGTTGTTTTTGACCGGCGAAGAAGAGCAAATCGGTAAACTTGCGAATGCTGTCGGCTTCCAATATTTCTATATCGATGATAAGGAGGAGTACGCTCATCCCGCAGTTATTTTCATTTTATCTCCGGAAGGAAAGATTTCCCGTTATCTGTATGGAATCGAGTATAAAGGGAATGATCTGAAATTCGGATTGCTGGAAGCATCCGAGGGGAAAATCGGTTCCACACTGGACAGGATCATATTGTATTGCTACCATTATGATCCCAATGCCAGCAGTTATGTGATATTCGCCGGTAATCTGATGAGGATAGGCGGGGGGATTACGGCAGTTTTGCTGGTGTTGCTGCTTGGATCGTTATGGACAAGAGAGAGATTGAAGAGCAAGAAACAGACGTAGCGTTTGAGTAAGAGAATTGAATGGAAGACACTACCGGATCACTGTTTATGCCGTTCGGCGGATCCACTATCGCCGGCGACGTAGATACAGTTTTTAATTTCATATTATATACATCCACCATCATCTTCGCCCTGGTGGTATTCGGGATAGTATTTTTCTCGATTAGGTACCGGAGAAGGGGCAAGTTAGCATTGACCCCCAGTATATCCCATAACACCAAGCTGGAGATTATCTGGACGGTGATACCTACGATTCTGGTGGTTATTGTCTTCTTTATGGGTTTTAACACTTATCTAAAAATGAGCGTGGTCCCGAAGGATGCCATGGAGATAAAAGTGACCGGGCAGAAGTGGTTCTGGTCGTTTGAGTATCCTGAGGCTGGAGCGACGACCGTGAATGAACTTGTCGTTCCTATCGACAAGCCGGTTAAGCTGCTGATGTCGTCACAGGATGTTATCCATAGCTTCTTCGTACCCGGATTTCGGATAAAACAGGACGTGATCCCCAATCGTTACACCATGATCTGGTTCGAAGCGACCAAGACCGGTGAGTATGATCTTTTCTGCGCTGAATATTGCGGCACCAAACATTCCGAGATGATCGGCAAGGTAAAAGTGGTATCGGAACAAGAATTCGAGAACTGGCTGGAGGAGAGCAGCATGTCCGGCGAGGGGATGTCGCTGTCAGACTTTGGCGCTAAACTGTATATCTCCAAAGCCTGCAACACATGTCATAGCATTGACGGTTCAGCAAGTAACGGACCTACATTTAAAGGAATTTTCGGGAAACAAGTTATGCACGATGATGGTTCTCAGGCTATGGTCGATGAAAACTACATTAGAGAGTCGATATTAAATCCGCAAACCAAAATAGTAGCCGGTTATCAAAATATAATGCCCACTTTTCAAGGGCTTCTAAAAGAGCGAGAGGTTGACGCCCTGATAGCTTATCTCAAAACACTGGAGTAGTCATCTGAGATTATTATGGAAGCAGCAGCGGAAAAAAATTATCTGAATGATCCTAAAGGCTGGAAGTCCTGGGTGTTCACGCTGGACCATAAGCGAATTGGGATTCTCTACCTTGCATCGATTACGGCAGCATTTTTCCTGGGTGGTATCTTTGCTGTACTCATCCGTCTGGAATTACTGAATCCCGGACAGGATTTGATGGGACCCGATACCTATAACCAGATATTTACGCTGCATGGCGCGGTGATGATATTCCTGTTTATTATACCATCCATACCGGCAGCGCTTGGTAATTTCTTTCTGCCCCTGCTAATCGGAGCCAAAGATGTGGCGTTTCCCAGACTAAACCTCGCCAGCTACTACATCTACGTCTTTGGGTCCATATTTGCGGTTTACTCAATTTTTACAGGAGCGGTCGATACCGGCTGGACATTCTACACCCCATATAGCACGGAGACTCAGACTTCCGTAATTCCTATGACTCTGGGGGCGTTTATACTGGGGTTCTCCTCCATATTTACAGGTTTGAATTTCATAGTTACTATCCATAAGATGCGCATACCGGGAATGACCTGGTATAAACTGCCTCTTTTCGTATGGGCGCTATATGCCACCGCTATTATACAGGTAGTTGCCACGCCGGTGCTGGGAATAACCTTATTGCTGCTTATCTTCGAGAGGGTTTTCAGCGTCGGCATTTTCAACCCGGATATGGGCGGCGATCCGGTGCTTTTCCAGCACTTTTTCTGGTTCTATTCTCATCCCGCGGTTTATATCATGATTCTGCCGGGAATGGGGATTATAAGCGAGTTAATCGCCACATTTTCCCATAAGAGAATATTCGGGTACAAAGCGATAGCATTCGCCAGCCTGGGAATCGCCTTTATCAGTTTCCTGGTGTGGGGGCATCATATGTTCGTCAGCGGTCAGTCAGAACTGGCTGCGATGATCTTCTCTTTTTTAACCTTCCTGGTCGGTATTCCATCGGGGATTAAAGTATTCAACTGGGTGACAACGCTCTACAAAGGGCAGATTCACTTCGACACCCCTATGTTGTATGCGCTGTCATTTCTTTTCCTTTTCACTATCGGGGGATTAACCGGTATATTCCTGGGAGCCCTGGCGACCGATGTGCATCTGCATGATACCTATTTCGTGGTTGCGCACTTTCATTACGTGATGATGGGAGGCACTGTGATGGCGTTCCTCGGAGGTTTGCACTATTGGTGGCCTAAGATGTTCGGTAGAATGTATAACCATTTCTGGTCGGTTATCGCGATGATACTGGTTTTTGCGGGATTCAATGTTACTTTCTTCTCGCAGTTCATTCTCGGATCCCAGGGGATGCCGAGAAGATATTATAACTACCTTGACCAGTTCCAGCCGCTGCACGCATTCTCCACGGTCGGTTCATGGATATTGGGAGCCGGCTTTATAATTATGGCTGTGTACTTGATACATTCCCTGTTCAAGGGTAAGAAAGCAAGCGACAATCCCTGGGGAGGTCTGACATTTGAATGGGCGACCAGTTCACCGCCGCCGCATCACAATTTCAAGGTGACTCCGAAAATGACCCATGGTCCTTACGATTATGACAAAGTATTGGTTGAACAAACAGATTATTAAGGAAGAGTTATAATCCGATGAGTGAATCCCAGGCACAGCCGGCGCATTTAGCCCATCACTTCAGCGATGTCGAGCAGCAGCAGGAATCCGCCAAGTTAGGTATGTGGGTTTTCCTCCTTACCGAGATACTGCTGTTCGGCGGGTTGTTCATGGCGTATGCCATTTATCGGTCATGGAATCCCGATATGTTTTACAATGCCCACAAAGCGCTGAATATCTACATGGGAACTGCTAATACCCTCGTTCTGATAACAAGCTCGGTAACCATGGCTCTGTCGATACGAAGCATGCAATTGGACAAAAGGAAGCAGACTATCGGATTCCTTATTGCAACCTTGGCTTTAGCCGCTGTGTTTTTGGTAATCAAGTATTTCGAATATTCACATAAATTTCATCTGGGGCAGTTACCCGGTAAGTATTATTCATATACCGGCATTAAAGGCGCTAATCCCCACATCTTTTTCGGTATATACTTCGGCATGACCGGCCTGCACGGACTTCATGTACTCGCAGGAATGTCCGCCATTGTATGGATTCTTTTCAAGACAGTGAAGAATAATTTCTCAGCGCAGTACTACACGCCTATCGAAATGGTTGGTCTGTACTGGCACCTGGTTGATTTAATATGGATTTTTCTTTTCCCGTTACTGTACCTGATTGGATGAAGGAAGTATAAGAGTCGGATAATTATGAAAGCTAAAGCTCCGGAACACAGCGCGCATATACTTCCTCTGAAAATCTACCTTGGAGTAGGTTTTGCATTGTTCATACTGACCGGAATTACCGTGGCGGTTTCCTTTATTGACCTCGGCGGATGGAATGTCGCTGTCGCCTTGCTTGTTGCGTCGGTTAAAGCGTCCCTGGTAGCACTCTTTTTTATGCATCTACTCTATGATAATAAGATATATCTCACTATTCTTATTACCGCCATAGGATTCTTAGCGATCCTCATAATTTTCACAATGTTTGACACCATGGAGCGCGGCCGCTTGTATCCTGAGAAAGCCAAACCGATCAAGCAGGGCGCCTTAATATACGAAGGGCAAGATTCCCTATCTTCCCAATCAGTTGATACAATTAAGACAGACCATTGATTTAACTTATTGAAATATAACCCCTTATGTACTTCATTGGATTGATTTAGCCTGTATTATTCCGCCTTAAATCGCTGATAAAAGAAGAAACATTTCTTAAAAGTAATTGTTAATTTTATAGGTAAATCTGCTATACCTGAAAATTAGAGGTATTATTATGAGTGATTTAGTACTGGTTCGACCTGGAATCTACAGTGCGGCGGAACAAAGATGGAGCGATTTTCTCCCGTTGGGGCTCGGATACCTCGCTGCGTATTGCCGAAAAATGGGAATTGAAGTATCTATCGTTGATGGTAAACTCGCGCATCATCTTAATCCCGATGACACCATAGGTGAAATCACTAAACATAGACCCCGTTTCGTGGGAGTCTCGGCGATGACCTACGATTATCCGCTGGCAACGAATTTGCTAATGGGGCTAAAATATTTCGACAGTTCCATTGCTACTTTTCTCGGCGGTGCACATGCGAACGCTTTGCCGGAACAGTCTATGCGCGAATGTGAAGCAATCGACTACATAATAGGCGGTGAAGCAGAATTCGTCCTGCCCGATTTTATTCTCGGATATGAAAAGAAGGAAACAGTCGGAGATTCATTTCCCGGGCTTTACGGTAGAAATGGAGCATCTGAGATAATATGCTCAGCGCCGCCTTCCTATAGCAATGATATTAGTGAAATCGTATTTCCGGCATGGGACCTTTTCCCACGACTGGAATGCTATCCATTAATGACGGAAAGAGGGTGTCCATATAATTGCGTGTTTTGCAGTCATAACATGTCCAAAAGGATCAGAGCGCGATCTCCGGAGAGTGTTATGGGCGAGATAGAATGGGTCCAAAAATCATTTTCCCCATGGAGAATAGATATAGAGGATGAAACTTTCGGAATTAACACTAAGAGAACATCCAAACTACTGGATGCCATTATCAGGTTCAACGAAAACGGCAAACTCAAGTTTAAAGCCCAAACCCGAGCCGACCGGGTCAAGCCGGAGATTATAAAGAAGATGAAAAGAGCCGGTTTTAATCTCATCGAACTGGGTATTGAAACAGGCGATCCGGATGTTATGCAAAAATCCGGTAAAAACCTTAATCTGGATAGGGTTGAAAATGCTGTTAATATAATAAAGAAAGAGGGTATTAGTACTTGGCTCAACTTTATTATCGGTTTGCCGGGAGATAGCGAGGAAAGCGTGTGGCGCTCCATAAAACTTGCGGCAAAGCTGAATCCCGACAGGTTGTCGGTGGCGATTATCGTACCGTATCCAGGTAGCGATATATACGATATGGCTATTAAAAACGAGGGAGGTTACCGAATGCTGACCTCAAATTGGAGTAGATTTGACAAATATCTGAACGCATCGGTGGAATTGGATAATCTATCATACAGAAAAATGCAGCAACTTCAGGTCAAGTTTTATCTCTACAATTATATGTATAACGGGCGTGTGCTGGATTTGGTCCGTATGGCCGTTAAACGAAGAGATTTTATCTTCTCATATCTTAAGAGACTGTTTTGGAAGTAAATTTAGGAATTACTAAGCTCAGGTATCATGCTTTTGACCCTTTTGTTGCCTTTATAACCACCATCCAGCTTAAATTTGCCAGAAACGGGAACCGCCTCAAAAGCCAATTATCCAGTGAATGCATAACTTTAAAAGCGCGCCCGCCAAAATCGGGCTTAGAACGCTCCACAAGATTCACGTCAGTCTGACCAAGCAGGTATTTCCTTATAGCGGGAACCATTAACATCAATGGGCTGATCAGAAAAAAGGGCTTTAATTCGACATCCTCGAAATATTTATTCAATAATCTAAGCTCTCTCCATTTAAGGTATTTTTTGGGGGTTTGGAAAGTAGGGTAACTTGCTCCCAGATGTTTCTGAATAAATCGGTAGATCGTAGGGAAAGGGTTGTTTTTTAGATTTTCTATGAATATTACGGAACCTTCACCTTTGAGAACGCGATTGCATTCCCTCAACACCTTTTGGTGATGAACATATTGCAGAACATTTGCGGAAAACACTAAATCGAACATGCCAGAATCAAGCGGCAGTTGTTCGATATTGCCCACGAAAAAATCACAAGTAGGAAATTCGGCGGCAGCGTTTTCAATTGACTTACGATTGATGTCAACTCCGAAGGATTTGTAACCAAGTTGACTAAATGAGGCTGTTTTATCTCCGAAGTTGCATCCGATATCGAGAATTTTCATTCCGGGTTCAAAAGACTGAAGCAAGCCAAAAGCGTAACTTGCCATCAGCATAAAATATTTATCATAACACGTATAGCCGACATAGCGGAGATTGGCTTTCCAGGAGTCTATCCACTCGCCAGTCAAATTCATTGCTTCAGAATTATTCATCCTTGGTACCTCCATATAAATAAAAAATAAGCATCCCACAAGGTTCCCACTTTATCATCGCCATTAAATTTCCAGCCTAACAGCATAGCGATTGACGACACATTGACCATATCGTCAAAACTGCGCGCACAGGAAAGGTCATTCATAGTTTGGTTAATCACTCCGATTTTCCGCAAGAAAGTTTCGGCGATTTTATGGATGGCGGTAAATCAGGCGATGGCGAAAAGAGATTCATATAACAGAGGGTATTGCTGAAGTGGGATATTACAATAGAAGGATGGTCTGCTTTGGTGAGAACAGCTTCGCAGTTTGTTACGTTACTTGAGTTCACTTCAGTTAGCATGTCCGTTAATTAAATTTCAATCCCTTTTCTAAATAGCGGAAACCGAGTATGGATAATGTTCGAGTAAAGCTGTTGATAAGAACCGCTGATTTCAGCGGATAGAATTTTGTCTTGGTGTTATCTATCTCGAAGATTTCTTCCAACTCCGGGATTTCGGTAACAAACCGCTTGATCCGGGTCAGGAGATTTCGGCTCATCTGATGCAATTTGTCCCCGGATTTTGCGCCTACGGGAACCTATATTCATATGGATTACGCCGGCGAGAAACCTGAAGCGTGCGATTCTGTATGGTTTTAGTTCACGGTAACCGGCGAGGGTAGGTCGGCGGGGATTGCTGGAGAAGTCATTGCCCCGACTATATCGGGGCAGGGCGACGAAGCGATCTGTTTCTGTTATCATGCAAGGTGTTAGAGATTGCCATTCCGATACAATCGGGACAATGACTTTTTCAACAAGCCTTCCCCGTCCGCCGTGTAAAGGAGCCATAACTTTGTGGGGTCGGGTACCCTCACCAGACGATAAAGACAACCGGTCAGCGCTCCAGAAAAATGCAGGTCGGGTTCCGGAATTCGGCGATAGCGCCGTAGGTCGGGTTCCGAACGAAGTGAGAAACCCGACACGATTTACAACTGTCATTGCGAGGAACCCTCAGAATGGGGGTGACGAAACAATCCCTTTATCTACCCATGGAATACCTGAGCTGGTAGAGATATGGTCGAAACCATAAAGGTTTCGACCTACGGGAAGATCCCCCGAATAGACAATTTTCTCAACCCTCCAACCGCAGAGGGAGATCGCCGATTTCATCCTCCACCGCTTTAACAATCGATCCGTCCCTGATCAACTCCGCAATTTTGTTGATATCGGGATGCAAAACCCGATCATTCTCAAGATGGTCAACATGCTTTCTAATTAGATCATAAGCAATCGATGTTCCTCTGCCCGGGCGTAAAGGTTTGCGGAAATCAAACGCTTGAGCCGCGGACATCATTTCAATCGCTAATACCGCGCCTACATTTTGAATGATCTCCTTACACTTACGCACCGCTATGGGAGTCATAGCGACATGGTCTTCCTGATCTGCGCTTACGGAGATGGAATCAACTGTTGAAGGATGCGATAGCACCTTATTCTCGGATACAAGCGCGGCGGCAGTATATTGCGCCACCATCAGTCCGGAGTTCAACCCTCTCCCCTCAACGAGGAAATCGGGTAAGCCGGAAAGAGTTGGATTTAAAAGGCGGTTAGTATGTCGCTCGGAGAGATTGGCGACTTCGCTCATGGCGATACAGAGGAAATCCATGACCATACCGATATTCTGCCCGTGGAAATTCCCGCCCGCTATATAGACATTATCCTCAGGGAAAAACAGGGGATTATCGGCGGCGGAATTCATTTCGGTCTCCACCTGTTCGCGGACATAAAACCAGGTGTCGACGGAGGGACCGAGAACTTGCGGAGTACAGCGCATGGAATAACCATCCTGAACTTTGCCGGATTTCTCCGCCATGATTGCAGAGCTATCCATCAGGATTCGTAGATTACGGGCGACCGTGTTTTGCCCCTTGAAGGGACGTACTTGATGATAACGGGCATCATAAGCTTTAGCGACTCCCTTTAGAGCATCAATTGTCATGGCGGAGGCGATGAAGGCATTTTTCAGCAGGTTTCGCGCATCGTTAAGATTAAGGGCAGCGCCTGCGGTCGCCATTTGGGAACCGTTGATCAAACCGAGCCCATCCTTATAACTCAAATCAACCGGTTCGATACCTGCCTGCTTGAGCGCTTCGGCGCCGGGCATGCGTTCACCCTTGTAAAAAGCCTCGCCTTCGCCCAGGCAAACCTCCGCTAACTGCGCCAGTGGAGAAAGGTCGCCGGATGTCCCCACCGAACCTTTCTCGAATACGACCGGAGTCACGCCTTTATTCAGTAACTCCAGAAAGATGTTGGCTATTTTCATACGTACCCCCGAATAGCCTTTGGCAAGAGTATTGGCGCGGCAGACCATGGCGCCGCGAACTACTTCTATCGGAAAGGGATTTCCGGTTCCGGCGGCGTGGGAATATACGATTCTGCGCTGCAGTTCGGCGCTTTGTTCCGGCGATATGCGAATACGGGCGAATTCACCGATGCCGGTAGTAACGCCGTAAATTGCCATGCCGGATTCTACCATATCGGTTATAATCGCCCGGCATTTCTCGATATTCTCAATCCCTTTGGAGGAGAAC
>CAZLVS010000007.1:40995-97098 GCA_964563085.1 uncultured Ignavibacteria bacterium
TGCGCCGCATATATAGAGCTGAACTGAGATTTCTGCTCATGAAATCCTGCTCTGTTTATTATCGAATTCGCACAAAACAGGTTATAAACGAAGAGAAACACCGTTTCATACAAATCTTCATACTCCATGAAACTGGATCTAAAATCACCCATTTGCAGTTGTCCGTTCCTGTGGTTCTGATAATGGCTAAGGCGCGCCTCAAGAAATTGCTTCAGTTCCAGTACCTTGGTGTAAAAGTAGTCTCCTCTATGCAACTGGAGAGTTACAAAGCGACCAGCTGGAAGATTAAAATCCCATTCCCCTGTTACCCTCTTATCCTCCTCCAATGCTAAGTGCATATCCATAAAACCATTTAATAGATCCCCGGCTAAAATGCGGGAAACACCGCGGAAATAATAAGGAGTGCCCTTATGTATCTGTTTTCCTGATTTGTTTTCCACATCAAGAGCAGCATCAATAAAGAAATCTATCAGACCAACAGCGAAAACATGCCTACCAGACCGGAGAACATCCTCCCAACCTCCCCCGATTAATTCGAAATAATTTGTATGTTGTTCGTGCCTATAAACGTCTTCCCGAATTTTGAGAGAATCTCGAAAGAACGGTATGGATCTCTTTCTTACCTCTTCAGCAAGGTACAAATTCAAAGGATCCTGCCGCCAGTCATAGATTAATTTTCCCAAGTACTGATCATTAAGTTCGGTCAACTTCTCGCTCTCCTTCTCCGTAAACCTTTGTAGGAATCAAGGGACTACTACCTCACTTTCTCCTTCTTCCCGGTCAATATCTCCTTTATCCTATCCAGCGCCACATCGGTTTTTTCGATACCTACGTTTATCCTGTGCACCGGCACCGCATCGAAGAGACGTTTGAAGAAACGCTTCTGCAGTTCGTAGCGGTCGGTATTACGAGTCAGGATATGCGGATTAAGAAATGGATCGGTATTGTAGCCGCGAGCATTGGCGGCGTCCTCTAATACCCGGATAGCATCTTCGGTATTCAGTTGTTCATCAAGCGCGGCGGCGCCGTCTTTGCGGAGCAATATCACGCTGCTGATGTTGGTGCGCTTGGTGTGCTTTTTAGGACCGTCGATCCAGTAGGGGTCCAGCATGGCAAAAGAACGCTTGGAACCGGTGAAGCTGTAAGGCATGCCCATTTCCATTTCGTTAGCGCTCTCCTCATTTTCGGCTTCTTCCGGCGATGTGACCACGTTTTCACACTTGCTGCGTTCAAAAAGAGGGATGAAATCGGGGTAGAGCTTGACAAAATCGGTGCGGAAATATAATTTCCTTTCGGGCGAATCGGCGGTGGGTAAACCTCCCGCGAAACGGACGAACACTACATCGGTGGATACCAATTTGAATCCGGGAGTCCGCAGGAATTCCGCTAAGAACTTCGATTTCCCGGTTCCCTCCGGCGCCATTATCAAAACGCCATGTCCGTCATAATCGAAACAGAACGCCCGCACCGAACAGGTATCGTACAAACGCTCGCTCAGGTCTGAAACCAATCCAATTGCTAATGAGCGAACCTGCCCGTAGAGCGCCGATTTCAGCAGGAAGGCTGTTCGCGATTCAGAGTTGTAATAGGCGCGCGGTTCACGTCCGGGAATCCAACCGACGGCATATATGATTCCGTGCGGTTCCAGGTCCGCTTCGATCTGCGCCGGATAGAAATTCTCTATAAAATAATCATAAAGATGCTGGTGATTGGTGCGAAGCTGGACAATAACGCCGTTCACGTTGGCGTTCCATTCGTAATAATTGTCGTGACTGAGATAATTTTCGCATTCTGCTACCAATGCTTCACGCTGCTCTATGGAAACATTGCGTTCGGTCTCAACGAATTCCTTGCGGACGGTTTTCCAGTTGTTAAGCGTAATCGCTTTGGCTTTCTTCGTAGGCTGCAGCTTGGACATGGCTTCGATTATCCTGTCCATAGCTTCGCGGATATTTTCCATGGAGGTTGCGTATGAAAGCCGAATAAATCTATCATCGCCGAAAGCATCTCCGGGAACCACCGCAACATGCGCCTGCTTCAAAAGGTAGTATGCCAATCCGTATGAATTCCGAATCTGCATTCCCTTGTACTCTTTGTTGTAGTAATTGGCAAAATTGGGGAAAAGATAGAACGCTCCCTGCGGCTGAGTGCAGGATACCCCGTGCATACTGCGAAGTTTGTGCAGCATGTAATCACGACGTTTCTGGAACTCCATGTTCATACGGTATATCTCCGATTGCGGACCGCTTAGCGCTTCCAACGCAGCCTTTTGAGATATCGAGCTGGCATTGGAAGTGCTGTGGGACTGTATCCTGCTCATAGCGGATATCACATCGGGAGGACCTGCAGCATAACCGAGTCTCCATCCGGTCATGGAATACGACTTACTGACACCGTTGACTACCACGCTGTTCTGATAAGCAGCATGGCTGAGAGATGCGACCGAAACAAAATGATAAGAATCATAAACGAGCTTTTCGTATATCTCATCGGCGATGATGAAAATCCCCTCCTCCAGGCATATCTCGACTAATTCCTCAAGTTCATCGCGGGAATAAGCGGAGCCGGTGGGGTTGCTGGGATTGTTTATGAAAATCGCCTTGGTAGCCGGCGAAATGGCTGCAGTGAGTTCAGCCGGCGTAATGCGAAATTCGTTCTCCTCCTTGGTCTGGACATATACCGGTTCGCCATCTGCAATCCTGACCATTTCGGGATAACTGACCCAGTAAGGGGCAGGAATAATCGCCTCTTCGCCCTTGTTGAATAATGCCAGACAAAGGTTGTATAGGCTTTGCTTGGCGCCCGATGAGACAATCACCTGTTCAGGTTCGTAGACCAGTCCGTTATCATCCTGAAGCTTCTTTATGATCGCCTGCTTTAATGCAGGTATTCCGGCATTGGCTGTGTATTTGGTGAAGTCCTCATCAATCGCTCGCTTACCGGCTTGCTTGACATTGAGCGGTGTGGGAAAATCCGGTTCGCCCACGGAGAGATCGATTACATCGATCCCTTCGGCTTTCATCGTTTTCGCCTTACCGCTTATTTTAAGGGTAGGAGATAAGCCTATTCTTTGTACTCTTTTAGAAAGCATAATAACTTAACTCCCGGCTCTAACTTTCATTGCTCTCTTTATTTTTGCTTCCCTCAAGCCGCTTGAGAATCTTCTTGATATCCACTCCACTGAGGTTTTCCAAAACCTCCGGCACCTGCGCCATTATGCTGCCGACCTGACTGGTGAGCTTGGATGCGCCATCGGCGCCATCGCCAACCATGACGATCTTCTCCACTTTCGCCAGCGGTTCGGAGACTGATTTCGCCATTTCAGGAAGCACATCAATAAACATCTTGTAAACCGCAGCGTCGTTGTACTCTTTGAATGCCTCAGCACGCTTCCGGAGAGCATCGGCTTCGGCTTCACCCTGCAGCCGGATAGACTCGGATTTTGCCTTTGCCTCCTGAAGTAATTTGAAACTGGCAGCCTCGGCTTCAGCCTGGGAACGATACTTATCGGCATCGGCGATTTTGTGAACAGTTGCTTCCAGTTCCTTCTCTTTGCGCCTGATTTCAGCTTCTTCGATCTTAATTCCGGACTCTTTTTCGACCAGTCGAACCGCAAGTTCTTCCCGCTTGAGGTCCTGAGTCTGCTTGTGTCTCTCAAGGTCATACGCCAAATCAGCCTGCGCCTTTTTCTGATTGACCGCAGCTGCATATTCGGAACGCTTGGTTTCGTAATCACGATTAGCGGCGGCGACTTCCTCCTCAGCGCGGAACTTGGCGATGTCGCCTTCCTTGCGTGCTTCGGCGGCGCGGATAGCGGCATCTCGGTCGGCTTCGGCTTGAGCGACAGCGGCTTCCATCTTCACCTGGGCGATTCGCGGCTGTCCCATCGCTTCGATATAGCCCTGGGTATCGGCGATATCGGTAAGAGCGAATGCGACCACTTCGAGTCCGATGCGAGCGAAATCCTCCTTTGAGTCTTCTTTGAGCCGTTTGGCGAAATCATCTCGATTCTGGTAAACTTCTTCCACGCTCATCGAACCGATTAAACCCCGCATATATCCCTCGACAACCTGCCGCGAGACTTCTTTCATTCCTTCGGAGCCCTTACCTAAAAACTGCTCTGCGGCTCTGCGGATCATCCATTCCTCACTCCCTACTTTAATCTGCGCCTGCGCTTCGCAGCTCAGACTCACGCCGGTTTTACTGAGTACGTCCGGGGTCTTTATGTTAACTGTAAGTATATCGATGGGTAGGATTTGCGTGGATTCAATAAACGGTTTGACGAAAGTACCGCCACCGATCCGCATACGGTATCCGATCATTCGGGTGGTGCCATCCGGCTCGGTAACCGTCTTTTGCTTACCTCCCGATATGATCAGAACTTCATTGGGACCAACCTTGCGATATTGTTTTGCAAACGCAAAAGCCGTCACGCCGATAATAGCGATGACGACTACGATTAATATAATCCAACCTAAAAGAGACATCTTGGACTCCTTTATAAAAACAGTTTTTTTTACGAACTACATCAGGGCAGCGCCCATAATAACAAAGATTCGACAAATGCCGAATCCGCCATAAAAATAAGATGCTAATATATTAAATTTGAAATAGGCATGCAAGAGATATTACGTGAAAAAAATCACATCAATATAAATAAGACAATCCCATAATTGCAAGTTCTTGATAGATTACTGCTTATGAGGTTTTGGCATCTGCAGAAAGGACTCGCAGATAGAGGATAACACCGGTGGAGCCTAATGGATGTCATTCGCGCATCCTTCCGTTGGTCTTCGTTCCGGCTTTGCAAGATCATTCTGTCCCCGAATTCATCGGGGACAGCACCGACAGCATGATATATTACCTGAGCAGTGTCATCCGTTTCGTGAAGACCTTGTCGCCAACCGATAGCTTATAAAAATATATTCCGCAGGAGGTCGAAGCCTTTACGGTTTCGACCATATTTCTACCAGCCCAGGTGTTCCATAGGTGGGTCAGGGGGTAGATACTATGGTATAAAAGAGCGCCGTAGGTCGGGTTCCGAACGAAGTGAGAAACCCGACATTGTCTCAAAACCGTCATTGCCCCGATCACATCGGGACGCGGCGAATGCGAAGCGAAGCAATCCATGTCCCCGTTCCTGCACGGCGGACATCCCCTTCTGCCGCGTATCGGCGGGTACATCCAATGTGCCGTCGGGTCGCCGCACCCGTAATTGCGAGCGAAGCGAAGCAATCCGTTTAGTGGTAATCGAAGGCTTGCCCTTCGGTATTGTCTTTAATCTGATTTCATCGGGAAAGCAACGACACAACCTCAAACCTTATAGAGAGGGGAATTTGGGTAGGGCAGCCATTCTTGTCTGCGGTTTTCATGTGTAAATATCCCAAGATACGCGGGGCATCCCCGATGGAATCCGGGCGCCTACCACCATGACATCAAAAGATTGCTTCGTCGCCATGCTCCTCGCAATGACTTCGGGGGACAGTACTCTTCGGTGCGGTCAGACGTCCCCGTCTCACAGAAGGCGTCAAACGGGGACGTTTGACGCCACGTAAAAAGATGCAATGTCGGGTTTCTCCATTCGGCTATCGCCGAATTCCGGAACCCGACCTACATTTTTCTGGAGCGCCGACCGGCGGAGTAAAGATGCGTCAGAATGCCTGTCGGCAGCAAGCTACCCAACTACCTTCACAAAACGAGTTAATATATTCCTTTGGAAAACCTGCATTTAATACTATATTAGAAATTGAGTATATTTCGCCGACTCGAGGAATTCTTCATAAAATTTAGATTGAAAATAGTTTCAAAGCCAATAGGAGAAGTTATGACGGTTAGATTGCGCCATTCCCTTTTACAAGTAGTTGTGGTCACAGCTTGCCTGCTTGCAGTCTTTATTTCGGTACCCGCTTATGCGGAACCGGTGGTGGTTTCCGGAGGTCCGGATAATGATTATGAATCGTGGATTATCAGGATGCATGACGATCGGTTGATGGTTATCTTCGATAGAAATCCGGATTGGGCATCAGGCGACCTGTACGTTACCTTTTCTTCGGATGATGGGTACACCTGGAGCGCTCCTCAGGCGATCATTACCGATCCCGGGGATCAGGCGACATTGAGTTTCGTCCAACTCCCCGGCGATACGCTAATGTTATGGTACGCCTCGAACGAAAGCGGGATATATAAAATCTATGAAGCCTGGTCGCTGGACGGATTGAGCTGGACAAAAACTGGCGCTATCGATTTAGGCTGGGGTAATACCATGCATTACGATCCGACCGTTATTCTGGAACCGGACGGTTCGCTGACTATGAGTTACGTGGTGTCAGGTTATGGCGTATACATCGCACATCAACCTGCGGGCGGGAGCTGGGATACCGATAAGACTCAAGTATCCTCATCCGGTTACAGGCCCAGGCTGATGAAGCATACTAACGGTACATATCTGTATGCTTATCATCGCAGAACCGGCGGCGGGTACGATTACGACGTTTTTACCCGAACATCGACGGATAGGATAAACTGGACGCCGGAAGTTCAACTAACCACAAACCGAAATTCCCACGATCCGTTCCCCAACCAGATGCCGGATGGTGGGTACATGGTTTATTATGCCAAGTATCAGTCACCGGCGTATAATCTTCATCGCAGGCTTTCGTACGATGGTATCAACTGGGGACCCGAAGAGCAAGTAACATCGGATGCGGTTAATAATACGCAGCCTCACTTTTTCAGCGAGGAGAATCATCTCTACCTGGTGTGGGCGCATGCTATAAGTTATCCGGATGATCACGATGTTTACTTCGAACGCTTTGAACTCGCCGAATGCCACTGCGATGTCAGCATGATTCCCGATGATGATCCGATAATAGTACCGAGAGGAGGAAACTTCGGTGTGACCGGTCTAATTACCAATCCTTGTGACGATTTCATGACCACCGATGTTTGGTACGGGGTCAAAGCGTTCGGTGATTTCTTTGAACAAGGACACTTCAATAATATCCCGCTCGATCCCGGGCAGTTCATTCAAGGACATTTTCATCAACATGTTCCCATGTATGCGCCGGCAGGTGAGTATGAGTATATAGCATTTTGTGGGGATAGACCAGACATCAAAAATGATTCCTTCTCGTTCGAGTTCACCGTGACCAATGAACAATATGCGGGTGGAAGGAAGGAATGGATTACCGAAGGTGACTTTATCGGGAACGGTCGGCAAATAGAGGTTACCGATTTAACGGAAGCATATCCGAATCCGTTTAATGCAACCACCAGCATCCGGTTCGAGTTGTCGGAACCGTCTCATGTCGAAATAGGAGTATATAATTTGATAGGTCAGAAGGTGTGCACTCTTGCGGAGGGACAACGCGAATCCGGTAATCATGTCATTGAATGGGATGCATCGGATTATTCCTCCGGCATCTATTTCTACAGGTTTGAAGCGAATGAAAATACCTTCACCAAGAAACTGGTTCTACTGAAATAAAAAGATGTCAGCAGATGATAACGGCGCCGTCGAGTTTCCTATAGATGGCGTTTTAGATTTACATACTTTCTCACCCGGGGAAATCAAGACCCTCATTCCGGATTATATCGATGCCTGCCTGGAAAAGGGTATCACGCAAATCCGAATAATCCACGGAAAGGGTACCGGTACGCTGCGGAAGATAACTCATTCGATACTGGAAAAACATCCCGAGGTTATTTCATTCCGTCACGAGAGCGGCGGCGGATCATGGGGAGCGACTATCGTCGACCTTCGTAAGTAATATTAACCAATTCTTATTTAAACCAGACACCTACCGTGAGATGATGGGAGTTTCCCAGATCGGAGGAATATGGCGTAAAAGCATAATCGAAGGAATAAAGCTGATAGCGCAATCCAAATCCCGCGGATATATTTTTGTCGCTGTAATTGAAGGCATAACCGATGCGCGGGAAAAGGATGTCATTATATGAATACTCTGCTCCAAGATGCCCCCTGAGATCGCTATCGATTGATTTGGATAGATCGAATACTGCCATCCAATGTCCGGACAAAATCTCCATATCAGGGAAGTAAGCAAAACCGAAACGATATTCACGAGGCAGGTCAAACTCCTCTTCGATAAACTTAACCTGAGGACCAACGTTTTTCGCAACCGCTGCGGCGCGGAAATTATGCATAATATCATAAGTTACGCCGATATCGGCGGCGTAGCCGGTTAGATCCTCAACATCAATCTTCTCATAAACCATTTTCGCGCCCAAACCGATCGACAGTTTATCGGTAAGATATCTGCCCCAGGAAAGTCCGATGGAAAAATCACGGGAATCGAACTGCGAAAGAGGTTGTACAGTGGGAGAGGTGCGCCTTTCTATATCAGGTACGGTGAAGAGGTTTATCCCGAATCCGAAGTAGTTTTTCCCCAACCACTGGAAATTACCGCCTACATACTGTTGGTTGATATCCTGTATGAAATTGTGATACGAGAAAAACAATCCCCTGGATTCCACTGCCGGGAGAAGCGCCGGATTATAATACACCGCTGTGGCATCATAAGCCGACGCCGCGCCGGCATCCGCCATCGCCAAATTTCGTCCGCCAATTCCAACCTTCAGGAAAGCCAATCCGCTTCCGCCAGCAGAAGCCGGTATCGAGTATCCCGATGCACGGTCAATCGGGAAAGCTGTCAATACAAGAAATATTAATGGTATGATTATCTTATTCATATATCACCTTAACTTAGAAATATCCTAATCCGAAAGTTATCAGATGATCCGGAGACAGCCCGTCAACCGCCCCGGCAGCGAAGGCGTAATCGAGCTTGGCGAACATCTTATCAATCTTATACCTAATACCGAATCCGAATGTCATACGGTCGTGATTAAGTCCAATCCTTCCCGACAGGAATTTCAATTTTACCGGACGCGTCTTGACCTCATCAGTATATTCATCGATATAAGACTCTTCAGCATTCTTATACATCCAGTACTCGGCGCCGAAATGGGTTTTGCTGTCTGCATCCTCCACATATTCGTAATCTCCGGATACAGTAATCGCCTTTTCTAAAAATCTGTAAGCCGCTCCGAAACGATAAACGATTGGAAAATCCTCTTCATAAGAAGTACCTGAAGTTTCGTAAAAATCCCCGGAATCCCAATTGTACTTGGATGAGAAGTTGGCAACTTTGAATCCGGCTGTTAGATCATCATTCAGAAGATAACCCATGGCGCCGAAATCTATTCCGATAGCGTTGGTCATCATCTCCGCATAATTAAACTGAACATATCGGACATTAACGCCGATCGCTGCGTAATCGTTAACGCGTCTGCCGAAGGTGAGGTTAAAGGAATTCTGATTGTTTTCCAGATCGCCGACTACATTTCCATTTGTATCCCGCATCTTAACATCGCTGACGCCGGCGTTGATCCAGCTGATTCCAATAACAGCCTGCTTCGGCAAGGGGAAAAGTACTTCCGCATAATTCAAGCGGCGGTCAAGGGTCAGTTTACTATAGGTAAAAGCTGCGTGAAGATGTTTAGCGGCACATATTCCCGCCGGATTGTATCGGATACCAGCGGAACCTTCAGCAACACCGGTAAAGGCGCCGCCCATGCCCATAGCTCGCGCAGAAAGGTCATAATTAAGGAACGCTCCGGCATATCCTCCGCTTTCTTCCTCAGCCCAGCTTTGAGCTGCGCAGAATATCGTTAATAGTATCAAGCATATAATGATGTTACTTTTATTCATCTTATTTTTCTCCATACCGTGCTATTTTACCACCGCCAATTTGCCCCACCAGTCGGTACCATCCGCAAACTCTATCCGGTAGAAATAAACTCCGTTGGCGGCCAACTCACCTTCGCCGTTCCTGCCGTTCCAGATATCGTTATCATACTCGGTTCCCGCCATAACCGATTTATTCTGGGTTACGGTCTTAACCAGATTCAAACCGAAATCGTATATCTTAATCGTGGCTTTGGTTGTAGCCGGAGAACGATAATGAATACGAACGAAACTTGCTCCCTCCCGCGGGCGGAAAGGCACCGGATATGCATAAGAATCTCCGGCTTCGCTGTATTCAGCCCCCTCATCGCCGCCGGGATAAGAACGAAAAACTCGCCAGGTTAAACCATCATCGGTACTTCGTATAACTCCCCCGGGACCTCCTGCCCAGATCGTATCGCCGACAATAGCAGCCGCATAAAACGTATCAGACAAGTACAGGTGACTGTTATTCGAATCGACATATCCGCCGGTCGGCCGCATATTATTCCAGCTTCTACCGTGATCGAAGCTGCGTATCAAACCGTCAGATGTCGCCGCATAGACGATAGTATCGTCGAATGCGAAATTCCAGCATTCGAATCCGTAGGACGCTTCACTGGTTCCCCAGGTTAATCCGTTATCATCGCTGCGTGATATTGCAATATAGCCCCCTGCAGATGCAGGTTTACAACCCGCCCATATTACCGAACCGTCATCAACGTATTGCACTCCCAAAGATATCACGAAATTACCCGGAAGCCATTGCTCCACATTCAGCAGCGGATCACTATACGCAGCCTGGTAAACCGTATCCGGTATGGTATCATAGGCGGTGAAAATGAATCGATAAACACCGGCGGCGGAACCTCCGAATATCACCGTGGTGTCGGCGTGGGACGTATCTGCTTTTACCGAGAAGAAACGACCGCCCAAGGTGGTGGCGAAACCTCCCGAGTTCGGGTTTTCCTGCGCGGTGGAGACGAAATGCGCGCGGGTTGATGAGTCCGGGAATACATTGTAAAAAGTGGAATCGCTGCCGAAATTCCTGATTAATCCGCCGTAGAAGCATGCCGCCCAAACGGTGCTATCGGTGATAGCGAGGTCATAGGCTATCTTCCCATAATAACTTGCCTGGTTGGGAGTGTAAAGCGACCAATTGGCGCCGGAGTCCGATGTTTTGCTCAGACCGGTGCCGATAGGTATCGATTCGCCTTCCTGCACTTCCGAAGTCGATGTCGCCGCCCAGACAAAATCCGGAGTTACCGCTAATCCCGAGGAGGATTCCGAACCGAGACTGTCGTCGGCGCCGTATTTCACCCAGGTGAGGCCTCCGTCGACACTCTTGCCAACTCCTCCTGACGAAGCGATCCAGACAGCGCTTCCATCATGGAGCAAATCAATAACGCTGTTCGCCGGAAGGCTGTAGGAACTATCCGAGAGTTCGAAGTTCATATAGGCATAAATCGGAGAAGCAATCAGTAAACTCAATGCTAACGTGAAAACTATTCGTTGAATCATAATCCCGTCACTCCACTATTTGAATATATTTATCAAGTGAATCGGATAGCGCTCCGTGGATATCCTTAGCCCAGAATTCGAATCGCCACTGCCCCAATGGGTCGGCGCCGTACGAGGTGATACCGATAGTGTATACGCCGTCACCGGCAGTTTCATCGCCATACTCGCCATCGTCATTCAAGTAAAATTGATTTTCATTGGACGACCCGTCGGGACGGTAAGACTGAAACCAAACCGAATCGACATCCGCTGCACCCTGCGGATCGGAGACCTCGACCGTAAATATAGAAGTATCGTCCGAGCTGGCGCTTAAGGTATCAGGACCGGTTACATTCGCCAGAACGGGCGGTTCGTTATTCAGTACTCCTACAAATACATATTTCGTAACCGTTTGCGAAGCAGCTCCTCGGATATCCTCAGCTTTGAACTTTAAGGCAAAATTGCCAGAATACACGTCCAGCTCCGCAGAAGATATCTTCGTTGTGAAGATGCCGTCGGCTTCGGTCGTATCACCATTTGTAATGCCGTCATCGAACATGAAATAGTCATAGTCATTGCTGGAACCGTCCGGTCGATAAATCTCAAACCAAACGTTCGCTATTTCGCCGTACCCATCCGGTTCCTCAACATCCACTGTTACATAGATGCTATCCAGCAGATCCTGGTATACCGTATCGGTTTCCTCGTAGTACGCGTCGAGTATCTTTGGATCGCTTACCCGGGGTACGTTATTAGCGGAAACGTTGAATGTCACCTCTATCTCATTCGACTGATGATTATCCGTATCATAAGCAACGAACCTGATTATATATTGACCGGTGGAATCGCTGTGGTCAAATCCTGTGACCAATTTGGAGTAACGTCCATCGCCTGCGGCTTCATCACCGCCGCTTCCGGTATCGAACAAACTCGACCATTGGCTCATCTCTCCGGTGCCGGGATGCTCCAATCGATATTCGACCGCCGCTATATCCTGCAGTCCCTGGGGATCCATCGCGCTTATCTCTATATAAAATGCGCCGGTATTCCTATAAAGGGTATCGGGATAGACGGGAGAGAATATCTCGGGGATGAAATTAGCGGTATCCTCGGAGCAATTGGTGAGTATCAATGCCGAAAGCGCCATCATAACACAAAGATAGAAAAGATTTTTCAGCATATATTTCCCCCAAAGTTAATAAAGGATGGGATTTTAGTATGAAATCGGGATAAATGAATCATATCGCTCACAGGAAGTAAGTTGCTATTAGTTTTAATAATCTTTTGCTGTTTGCGATATGACCTCTTTCGTTTCGGAAATAGCAGATTTGGATATTTTCCGACTTTTCTAAATTCTAATTCTTTTAAACGCATGCTATCCTGCAAAGTTCATTTGTCATCTGACTGTTAATTCAACTTTTTGATTTTTTCAATAATCTTAGTGGTTGAAATACCGGGGGTTAATTTGATGCGTTTTACATCACCGCCGATACTTTTTACGAATTCTGCGCCAACGATTTGGTCAATTTCGTAATCCGCGCCTTTTACCAATATATCCGGTTTTATTTTCTCTATAATCCTTTTCGGCGTATCCTCTTTAAACAATATCACATAATCGACCGGTTTTAAACCATCAACTAACTGCGCTCGTTCCTTCTCGTTTATTATCGGGCGGCCCGGTTCCTTAAACTCTCTGACTGATGAATCGGTATTAACGGCAACAACCAGTATGTCGCCCAATTCTTTTGCCTTTTTCAAATAACGCAGATGCCCTAAATGAAGTATGTCAAAACAACCGTTTGTAAAGACAACCGTCTTGTCTGTTTTTCCGAACTCCTCTCTGAGCCCAAGGAATTTCCTCAGCGAAACAACCATTATATCTTAAACTTCGGAGGCAGCGTTGATCCCGCCGCGGCTCGTATTCCGTTCTTGAGAGCTTCAAGCATCTTATCAACGGTGATGGTTGAGGTGCCGATCTCTCCAACCACAATGCCTGCGGCGAAATTAGCGATATAAGCCGCCTTCCGAATTGAAGCTCCGGCAGCCTTCATAGCCACCAGCGCAGCGATTACCGTATCGCCGGCGCCGGTAACATCATAAACCTGGCGCGCCACCGTGGGGATATGAGTTACTCTGGAATCCGGCTGGAAGAGCGACATACCCTTTTCGCCGCGTGTTATTAAAACCGCACGCGCTTCTAAAAGATCAACCAAACCGAAACCAACTTGATGCAGACTCTCGTCATCGACAATCTTCTTGCGGAGAGCTACTCCGGCTTCATGATGATTCGGAGTAATTACCGACACGCGCTGGTAATTCATGAAATTCGATTCTTTGGGATCAACCGCTATAAATATCCCGCGCCGGTTCATCAGATCAATTACTTCGGTGATCAATCTCTGGCTGATTACGCCTTTTCCATAGTCAGAGATAATCAGTCCCTGAACATCCTTAGTATTCCGTTTGATAAACCTGAGTAATTTCTCCTGCAGTTCCTCGGAGACTTCATTTTCATCCTCAAGGTCCGCACGCACCACCTGCTGACTATGGGCGACAATCCTGGTTTTCATGGTAGTATTACGGCCTTCCTCCGGTTTCACGCCTCGGGCGTCTATTCTGTTCTCTTTGAGTATGCGCAATAACCATTTACCGTTTTCATCTTCCCCTCTGGCTCCAACCAAAATAGGCTGCGCTCCGAGGTCCGCGAGGTTTTTAGCGACATTACCGGCTCCACCAAGCGTATAAGTTTCCCGTTTTACAGCAACTACCGGCACCGGAGCTTCCGGACTGATTCGAGAAACCTCTCCCCACAGATAGCAGTCAAGCATCACATCGCCCAGAACCATTATCTTCTTCCCGGCGGCATTTGCTAACAATCTTCTTATTTCAGCTTTGCTGACTTTCAAACTACTTTCCTGTTTATGGTGAATGGATAAACGGCAAATTTATCAAATCAATAAGTGTAATGCAAATATTTTAAATCCACAAATCATCGCAGATTAGCTGCGGAAATATCCGCTTGCCGGTATCCGAATCAAATATCAGCAGATCAGACACCTTAAAACTCAGTTTGCAGGGTTGACCAATGGAGGGAGTGTTTTTAACGGAGGTTTTCACCACGATTATTCGCTCATTCCATTGACAGTCAACCAGGTAATAATCCCCCTGGTTCTCCGTTCTCTTTACCACCGCTTCAATTATAATGACCTCATCAGCGGATTGCGACGGAATATTCGTAATTTCTATCTGATGAGCCCTTATCCCCACCAAGCAGGGCTTATCCGCAAGTTGCTCAGTCAATCCAGAAATAAAGATTCCATTGACCTCATCGCTTATCAGCAATCCTTCATTACGCTCTAACCTGCCTTCGATGATATTTATCCGTGGATTCCCGATAAAAGTCGCAACAAAGAGGTTTTTTGGGCGAGAGAATAATATCTCCGGTTCATCGCATTGAATCATCTTTCCTTCATTCAAGATACCAATCCTGTCCCCAAGCGCTAAGGCTTCCTGCTGGTCATGCGTGACATAAACTGTGGTTATGCCGGTTTTTTTGTGAAGTTCGGTAATTTCGCGACGCAAATTTACGCGAAGGTTGAAGTCGAGGTTGGATAAAGGTTCATCGAAAAGAAATACTTTTGGCTGCCGTATCAGAGCCCGACCAAGCGCTACCCTCTGACGCTGTCCACCGGACAACTGCTTCGGTTTTCGATCGAGTAAACCACTCAAATCCACTAAAGCAGCCGTGTCTTTAACCGCCCGTTCTATCTTTTCTCTCCTCACCTTCTTCATCTTAAGCGGAAACGCCAGATTATCCCGTACGGTCAGATGCGGATAAAGCGCATATTCCTGGAATACCATGGCGACATCACGGTTTTTGGGTTCAATATTGTTCATGGTCGCGTTATCGATTACGATTGTGCCGGTAGTTGGTTTCTCCAGGCCAGCGACCAGCCTTAACAACGTGGATTTCCCGCAACCTGAAGGACCGAGCAGGATGATAAACTCACCCTTTTCGATCTCCAGGTTAAAATCCGTAATGCCGGTAACCTCACCGTCATATATCTTCGACAGGTTATTAAATTCGATAAAAGCCATATATGATTTTAGGTTCGATTGCTGAAATTATCAAGATAAATTTGGTTAATAGTTGGATTAGCGGCTAAAGGTTCTATTTAACCAAAGTAATCGATCTGCTGTCAGCCATTTCGCCTTGCGTCAGTCGTATGATGTATGTTCCCGAAGCTGCCTTTTTTCCGTTATAGTTCCTGCCGTCCCACTCAATCCGGTGTCTTCCGGCATCCAGGCTTCGGTTTATAAGCGACCGGACACGCCGTCCGGCGGTATCGTAGACCGTTATTTTAACCTTATCGGGGCAATGTACCGAGAAGCCTATATGGCATTTGCTGTTAAATGGATTGGGGTAGATCGAAGACAGCCCGAATTCAGCGGGAACGTGGATATCATCGTCAACACCGAGTTCAAGAATTTCGCGAAGCGCCTGAATGAAACCATTCATTTCTTCAATCTTAGCGGTTGAGACCCTTATGTGCTCAGGCATCCCCCAACCGGTGCGAACCTGGTAACCACGTTCAGCCAGTTGGCTGACGATTGTGGATGCATTCATTCCGGTATCGAACATCATGTAATTGGTCTCCGAAGGTATATAATCCAGATTCATGTCATTGAATCCATCTATCAATATCTGCCTGGCGGAGTCATTGAGAGTCAGCGTGTTGGAGACATGTTCGGAATCGTCGAGAGCGGCAAACGCAGCCGCCTGGCTGACATTGCTTATCATACCGAAATTCTGGGAGGATGCGATCAGATCTGTAAATGACTGGCGAGCGACTGCATACCCTATCCTGGCTCCGGCTAAACCATAAATCTTGGAAAATGTCCGAACAACAACTACCCGGTATCCCTCTTCCACAAACCGCACGCAGCTCTCGTACTCCGGGGATTGAACATAGTGATGGTACGCCTCATCGACCACGACCACTATTCCTTCCGGAAGTTGACCCAGAAAATCCTGCATATCGTTTTTGTTGAAAATCGTCGCCACCGGATTGTTGGGATTAACCAGGGATATCATTTTAGTATCAGTTCCAATGGCATTATAGATAGCATTCAAGTCAATGATACAATTCGGGTCTAAAGGGACATGTACGACCGATGCGCCATTGCTGATCGCTTCGGTTGCCATCTGAGAATATGTCGGCGCGGCGGTGATAACTTCATCACCCGCGGTAAGGAACGCATCGGCGATTAACCTGATTACCTCCGTTGCTCCCGCTCCGGCGCAGATATTGGAGGCGCTTAATCCGAATTCCCCTGCAATCCTGCTTTCAAGCTCCTGGTTGAACCAATCGGGATAGCGATGTGACATATCAGCAGAATCCCGCATAGCTTCCATCGCCAGCGGGGATGGCCCCAGAGGATTCTCATTGTAACACAGTCTACCTGTATAATCGTCCTTTCCCCTGAATAGAGAGGGATTCGACGCCTTAACTTTCCCGACGCCCGGAACGTATAGAAAGGTTAGAGCAGCGGCGCCCGCCTCCATGAATTTACGTCGCGATAAGTTTTTCTTATAACTCATAGTTTTCTCCCGAAATGGGAATAATTAATAGAAGCAAATAGCAAACACAGGCTTCATCAGGACACAGATTCGGCGGAGTGGTGCTTCATCTAAAATAGGCAGTTCGGCGACATTAACAAGCTCAAAATCCATTCGATTAAAATATTTTTGTTGTAAAAGGCGAAACAATTATTATGATTAAGCTATTAAGTTTATAGGCTCAACCAAATGCAACCATAAAAAGCAGGTGATAAAATGTTTGAGGATAAAGATTCTAATAAAGATCAGACTAATGAAGAAAAGGCAGCAGAACAAAAACGTGCCAGCATGGGGCAAACATTCAAAGACCGTCATCTTATTCAGCAGCGTCTCTCGGAAGTAAAGCACAAGATAATGGTGCTTTCAGGCAAAGGCGGCGTAGGTAAAAGCACCGTTGCGGTTAATATAGCTGCTTCCCTGGCTCACAAAGGGTATAAGGTCGGTTTATTAGATATCGATGTCCACGGTCCCAGCATACCCAAGTTGATGGGATTAGAAGGCCATCCTTTGGATGGTACGGACAGCACCCTGTATCCGGTGAAAAAGGGTGATAAGCTGAATGTAATGTCGGTAGGTTTCCTGACTCAACGCCGCGATGATGCTATCATCTGGCGCGGACCATTAAAGTTCAGCTTGATAAGGCAATTCCTTAAAGATGTGGAATGGGGAGCGCTTGACTTTCTGGTTATTGACTCACCCCCCGGCACCGGCGATGAACCGCTTACGATTTCTCAATTGCTGCCGGATTTGGATGGCGCCATACTGGTTACTACACCGCAAGACCTGGCGGTGGAAGATGTGCGGAAATCGATATCGTTCTGCAGACAGGTAAACATGAAAATCCTGGGCGTAGTTGAAAATATGAGCGGTTTCGTCTGCCCCAGGTGCGGCGAGGTTACCGAGATATTTAAGACCGGAGGCGGCAGAAGAATGGCTGAGGAGATGGGAGTTCCATTCCTCGGGAGTATTCCTATGGATGCAAAAATCGTACAGGCTTCGGATTTGGGAACGTCGTTTGTGGAACATTATTCAAAGAGCGATACAGCGAAAGTCTTTGAGGAGATAATCCGGCCGATTGTTGACTTGCAGAAAAAGGAAATAGAGTAAAGCTAATCACAAACTATCGGGATAGCGACAAATGGGAATATTCAAAAAGCTTTTCGGCGGTTCGGATCCAAAAGATAAAGATATAATCGAAGTCAATGAGGCAAACTTCGAAGAAGAAGTACGCTGTTCGGAGATTCCGGTGATCGTTGACTTCTGGTCATCAACCTGCAGTCCCTGTAAAGTAATGAGCGGATTACTCAGGGAAGTCGCTCCTCAATATAAGGATAAAATCAAGTTCGCAAAGCTGAACATCGACTGGGATCCCGAGGTTGCCCGTTTGTATCAAATTCGCAGTGTCCCGACTATTATCGCATTTAAAAACGGCAGGCCTCAGGATATTCATGTAGGAGCGCTTCCGCTGAATAAATTGAAAGAATGGATAAGCTCAAAGATCCAAGAGTAAGATAACCTCGCTCGCGATAGATCGGGGCAAAATATTGGTCGGGATCCCCCGATAGATCGCGTAGCGAGCGTTAAATTCGACAATCCGTGCGCGGTATTCATCCTTGAATGCCGCGTTCGGTCTCCATATCGTCCCCGATTTCATCGGCGCCGCACCCGACAGGTGTCATACTCAAGCCCGTTTGAGCACGCTGCAATTGCTGTAATCACCCAGCCGACCAACCTGTATTATTCACAAATTTCGTCATCGGCAGCGGAAGCCTTGTGCTTCCGGCGATTCTTTGAGATACTCAATTCCAATCCGTAAATGAGCTGTTGTTTATAGCCGCCCGAAGGACAAGCCTTCGGCTACGGATTAATGTTTTTTATGAATTATCCGGATCAATGGCATTTATGAATTACCCGGACTAAATCCGCTGCCTTGCCCAATTCCAGAAGAAGTTTAGGAAGAATCCAACTGAAGCTGCGGCAATAATGGCAGCGCCGGAAGTTATATCCAGCGCATAAGCGAAATATAAACCGGCTATAATAAAGGTGAGGTTGAAGATTATCGAAAGACTCATCATTTTTGTGAGTGAACGAGAGTAGTTTTCGGCGATGTACGGAGGGATGGTCAGCAATGCAATTACCAATATTAATCCGACCAGACGGATGGTCACTATCACGGTTAGTGCAATTAATGCAATAAGAATAAAATAAAGGATATTAACCGGTACCCCCATGGTAATTGCGAACTCGTCATCGTATGACATCGCCAGAAGCTCCCGGTAGTTAAATCCTATAAACAGCAATATCAAAATATCAAGCCCCAGCATGATGTACAGGTCTGAGGTGGGGATAACCAGGATACTTCCGAATAGGAAACTCATCAGGTCCATATTGTAGCCCGGCGATAGGTCTATCAGTATCACCCCGAACGCCATTCCGACAGCCCAGATCACTCCTATAAAAGTATCTGTCCGTTCTTTTCTTTTAATAGATATAGCTGCGAGTATGAAGGCGATCACAAGCGTGAAACCAATAGCGCCTAAAATCGGCGAAATACCGAGGAAGAATGCCAGTCCGATACCGCCGTAGGCGGCGTGAGCGATACCGCCGCTGATGAATGTCATTCGGTTGATAACAACCAGAGGTCCGATTATACCGCAGGCAATGCTGACGAAAAAACCGGCAATAAGCGCATGCTGGAAAAACTGTAATTGCAAAACCTCAAACATCGCTTTCCTTGCTCTTATGCTCGGGGAAGACCCTGTGAGGAATTCCGTGCGCGATCAGCTCCACGGGACACTGGCCATCAATTCCCTTGCCGTACGCCGCATCAAGCATGTCCTGGGTGATTTCCGGCGATTTATGTAAATGAATGTTGCGATTAACACAGGCTACGCTGGTCACATTTTTGGAGATTACGCTGAAATCATGGGTCACCAGCACAATCGTCATTGTCTTATTTAACTCGCCCAAAACATCCAGAAGCTTAACTTGCATGGGGCTATCCGCGCCGGAGGTTGGCTCATCCAATATCAGTATATCCGGCTCCACAGCGAGAGCGCGAGCTATCAAAACTCGCTGCCTCTGCCCGCCGGACAACTCGCCCATCCTGCTTGTACGGCAGTCTTGAAGCCCTAACAGTTCCAGTTTGCTGTCCACTACCGTCTTGTCCTCGTCGGACGGTCCTTTCAGACGATTCATACGCCCTAACCGCCCCATCATCACCACATCGTAAACCGAGATAGGGAATCCTTTCCCCATATCGATATACTGCGGCACATAACCGATCCGGGATTTTGATTCCAACGGTGGCTTTCCGAAAACTTTTATTTCACCCGTATCCGGCTGCAGCAGCCCCAACATTAATTTAGCCAACGTGGTTTTACCGCCGCCGTTGGGACCTATAACCGCCAGATACTCCCTTTCTGGTAATTCGAAACTGATACCTTCCAGAACCGGGACGCTGTTATAACTGAAACTCACATCCCGCATCTCAAATGCATAATTCATTTTATTTCATCGATTCCTTGATCCTGGCGGCTACAGACAGTAGATTATCCTTCCAATTTTCAGCCAGAGGATCGATAACTACGATTTTGGCTCCGATAGACTCTGCGATCGCTTCGGCTTTCTTGGTTGAAAATTGCGGTTCCACGAAAATGGTGTTGATATCATGCTTCTTAGCATACTCGATCAACTCCTTCATCCTTGCCGGACTCGGCTCTTTGCCTCCTTGTTCGATGGCTACCTGGAGCAGATCATAATCCCTGGCGAAATAGCTCCAGGATGGATGATAGGTCATGAAACGTCGGGATAAACCGCTCTCCTTGAACATTAGCTTAAGCTCAACATCTATTTCATGCAATTCTTTCAGGAATTCCTGGTATCTCTGCGTAAATAACTCATGCTGGCTGTTATAGATAATTTTCATGGCGCGCAGATAATTTTCCATCTGCTTTTTCACCAATCTCGGAGATAACCAGATATGGGGATCAAGTGTCGGATCCAGATCCTTTCCTCCCATCACGGTCTTAACGATCGTCTCATCGGATATCGACATTTTTTCCACTTCATGATCTGTGAATACAACCGGCATGTTGACGTTGGTTGTACCGATTTTGCCTGCCCAGGCGATATCGAACGGAACGCCTATGGCAAAGTAGGCTTTCATATCGTTTATCGCCTCCATTTGCGATGGTTTCGGTTCATAGGTGGCTGGATTCGCTCCCGGGGGGATCATAAGATGAATGTTCAGGAATTCCGAAGCAAGCTGATTAAGGAAGTATTTCTGTGGTGCGATACTGACCATCACATCAAGTTTTGTAACCTCTTCATCAGCCGGAAAGGCTGCCTGACTTAAGAAAACCAATAATACAAGGGCTGAAATAACAGTTCTCATGCTGTACTCCTACATTTTTGACATATACCTTTAAGTTTTATATTTATTTCGTTTATCTCTCCGATCTTCGATGCTTCCGAAAAAAGGATGGTATCTTCGAAAGTCAACGGACTAAGACAGATTATCCGTTTACATTGGCTGCATTGAAAATGAGCGTGCGCCGGATTATGAACACATGCCATCTCGAAATACTGAGTGCCATTATCGGCAATAGCTTCTCTGAGAATACCAACATCGACGAACAACTTCAGCATCCTGTAAACAGTCGCCAGATTGACTGTGAGTTGCTCGGGCAATCCGTTGTGCAAATCAATCGCATTAACGGGATTATTCGATGATATGATTTCGTTTAATATAGCGATACGGTTCTTAGTAACCTTAACATTTTTAAGCCGTAACAGCTCGGCGGCATTGCATCTATCCATCCGCTCAAAATAATATAAATGCGAAACGCTTGCAAGTAACTATCATAGAAAAGACACTGAATATAGACTATCACTTATTTTATTTTGTAGTTAATAACATCCCGAAAGTTCCTCATAATTAGCAAACCTTGGAATTTATTCAACAGACAGGGCTTTGGGTTTATTGAGGGAAGGAGCACAAATTACGAGAAATGCAATTTTAATTCTCAATGATTCCCTGCTTAATCGAGAAAATCATGAAGACTATTAACCCGGATAATTCACAAAAACCATTAATCCGCAGCCGATGGTTTGCGAACCGTCTCACAATCCTAACTTACGGCATCGTATAAGAATAAGAGATTGCGCAGCTTCGTCTGGCTGAAGGTGTCAAACGGGGACATTCGAGGCAATATCAAGCTGCCTTTCCCGATACATGGCAGTATATAAGATACCTTAACTTCATTGTCCGTTGTCAGCGTTCTCCCGATTGTATCGGGAACGTTATGTTTAATGCATAACTGAAGTGATGAGCATCCGCTTTAAATCGGCAAACCCTGTCTCAGCCCGGAGGGCTGACCGCCGGTATGTAACGATATATAATTTACTACCAGGGGGCGGGAAAGAGATTACCTGAAAGCGGCTGGCTGGCTGGCGGTGTATGCTGCGCCAGATCAGATGACCTGGCGCATAATAATGTGCCGAAACCGCAAGGGATGCGGCTTACATGTGAAACGCGGCAACCGAGGACTTCTACTTCTGGCGCCACGCTCCTATCGTAACTGGGGTGATGAGGATACGATTAAAATCCGACGTTTACGATCATCTCCT
This sequence comes from uncultured Ignavibacteria bacterium, assembly GCA_964563085.1. Lineage (GTDB taxonomy): Bacteria > Zixibacteria > MSB-5A5 > UM-FILTER-46-8 > UM-FILTER-46-8 > WJIR01. The sequence continues at coordinate 63,495 of CAZLVS010000007.1, forward strand.
TGCCGTCCTTTGAAGTCTTACAGGTGACCTTACTCCCCTTTATTACAGGTATCTTCACCGTATCGCCCGGCTTGAGATCCCCCTTCTTGTTCTTCTTGCCCGTAGGCAAGATAAAGGAATACTTATGGTTAAACTGTGTTCCCGGCGTGAATAGTAACATTTTGTCCCCCTTTATTTTATAGTTGTTTTGTCGAACTCAATTACAGGAGATTGCCTCTCAATCCTATTCCTTTATGAGCCTACTCCCCTGATAATGAGAATAAAATCGAGAACCGGTGCGAATCCCCCCATTCCTTGTCAGGCAAGTAGGCGTAATCCACCTGCTGATTCCAGACTCTCAATCCGCATCCGAATGAGAAAGCACTTTCTTCATAATTATAACCCATCGGACGATACCCGCTGCGCACCATAAAATGCCCCGATAACGCATACTCTGCGCCGAATGCTAATCCGGAAGCGCCGTCCCTTCCATAGCCATATTCCGCGCCGAAAGTAACCGGGAAAAACAATGGAGAGTATCCAAATCCAAAGCGGACTTCGGAAGGAAGCTCAGCCGATTCCAGTTCATATTTTACCTTAGGTCCCCAGTTTGCCGCAACAACCGATGTACTCCAATTCTCTTTAACAAACTGCAGACCGGCATCAAATGCCCATCCCTGCGCTTTGAAATCCCCTAATAACTGATTTATCCTCTTTACGCCGATTCCGATACTCGCATGCTGCGAGAGCTGATATCCAAAGGACAAACCGTATGCAAGATCATAGGCTTTAAAATCGCCAATCGGAACATCATCGGCATCATAACCTGCTATAGTCCCCATGTGAAGATAAGCAATAGATAGTCCGATAGTGCCCCCATCGAATAATTGGCGGGAAAAAGCGGCGTATTCCAATTCGATGTCCATATAATGCTGCGTATGCTGCAGCATCAAAGAATTGCTTCTAATTCTGGCAAGAGCTGCGGGATTCCAGTAGCAAGCGCTGGGATCGTCAACAAGGGAACTGTAAGCTCCCGCCATTCCCAATGCCCGCGCTCCCAGGCCGATGTTTAAAAACTCCATTGCGCAGCTTCCGCCTCCCTCTGCTTGTAATGAACTATAAGAAAACAAGATAACCAATCCGATTAATAGAACTCTCGCAGCACGAATTCCATTCTCCTTGAGATACATGGAAATCCTCCTAACTACCTGCTAAAAGCGGTTGTATCTGGTTTTACAGCAATTTACACACCAATAAATTCAAAAAACAGGTTCCCTCTAATCATCTGAATATCAGAGGATTAGGAAATCCGACTTTTTCGTTTGTGAGAATTTTGTTCAAATTTTGAGCTGTATGAGGAATGAGATATGACCGGGATCTATCTAAAACACTGATAACCAGTAGTATTATCGATTCTACCGCAACACCTTACAATAAATCCTTATATCCGAAATGGCTGCTGTAGAAAAAATGAACATTGCTCAATACTTGAACAGAATTGCGCCAACTTTCACAAATCTGCATCTTCTATACCAAATTCTGTAATATATGTCAACAAGAAAGGTAAAAAAAACAATATGGAAAGCATTGCTGTAGAACCCCCCGCCTTAGATTAGTATTATAACCTATTATCCGGCAAGGGATTGTGTTCTGGCGGATTTGCGCGATATTTGACAGGAGAAAAGAGGGGGGAAATCTTACATCAGGTCTGTTCCCTCAAATCCCGAGCAAAAATCCAGCCCAGGATACCGCAAGCAGCGCCGCCGCAACCGATTAGCAAAAACAGAGTCGGAGCGCCGATTATCTCCAGCAAAAAGCCGCTTAATCCGGAGGAAACCGCCGACATCCCCACCACCGCCAGATTCACCAGCGCGAAAATCCTGCCAGTCATTTTGATTGGGATTATTTCCTGTATAATGGATGCCCTGACTACTGTCAGCATCGGAATAGCCAATGAGTGCACTATGATAGTTACCTCCATTGTCAGCAGTGAATCAACGAAGTATAGAGGAACGAATGTGATGCCATCCAAGAACATACCCAAAAGTAAAATTCGTCCCTTTTTAAAACGTTTGCCGAAAATCAACAAGCCCGCTGTGCCAATAAGCATACCGACCGCATAGCAGGCTTGTATTAAGGCATAAGATCCAGCGCCTAACCCCAGAACCTGTTTGACAAAAACCGGAGTTCCGACGATGGCAGGTCCCATGATAAAAATGTTATCAGCAATCGTTATTAGAAGTAACGGTAATATAACGGGATGTTTGACAGCATATATTAAACCCTCTTTCACCTCGCTGAAGCCGGGACGTTTTCCGGGAAGGTCAATCTCGGGGGCTGAAGGTCGGATAAGAAACACGAATAGAAATGACAAAAGATATGCAAAGGAATCCACCGTAAAGAGGTGCACATTCCCTACATAATGCAGCAAACCTCCGGCAATCGCCGGACCTATCAGCAGCGAGAATTGCCAGGAGGTTTGTATAAGGGAATTTGCTCTCAGAAGGCCTTTCCGCTCGACGATAGTCGGGATAATGGAATCCCTTGCCGGATTGAAAAAGGTAGCTGCGATCGCTATGGCAAAAGCGTTTATGCCCAAAAATAACGGGTTGAGAACGCCAACGAAAAATGACAATGGTATCAGTAGGATAAAGACACATCGGAATAAATCGGAGCTTATCATGATTTTGCGGCGATCGTAACGATCCGAGACAACGCCAGCAAAGATCGACAGGAATACAGCCGGAAGATATGCCGACATCGCCACCAACCCGGTAATCGATTCCGAGCCGGAGAGTTCCAATGTGAGCCATATCAGACCTATCTGATAAACCGAATCCCCGACTTGAGAAATCACCTGCCCCATCCAGAGATAAGTTAAGTTTCGGTTTTGGAATACTTTCCGGTAAAACATCAAGCCATCATAAATCAATAGTCATGTCCTAATATAAATATCTATGGGAATCAAAGGTAAAGGAAAATTACGGATAGGCTCAATGATCGAAAGTACTATTCTATGCGATTTTTATGATCGAAACTATGTGCCGTCAGGCGCCTTCGAAACTGTCTCAAAATCCTGATTTAAGACGCTGCATGGTAATAAGAGATTGCCGCGCCCTCGGCAAGCCTCGGGCTGGCAATGACTTCTAATGCTGTCATTGCCCCGATTGCATCGGGACACGGCGCGGAGCAAGGCGACGAAGCAATCCTTTTGAGGTTTTGAGACAGCCTCGCCTTCATCCGACCGCCTCCCTTAATCACCGTGCGCGGCATTAACCCTCGAATGCCGCGTAAAATTGCTGTCGGGTGAATAACTTCACCCGACAGCACAGTATTCTATCCTGTATTATTCACAAATTTCGACGCCGGCAGAAGAAGCCTTGCGCATCCGGCGTTTCCTTGTAATCCTCAATTCCAATTCGTAATTGCTCTACTTCTATTAAACTCCCGAGAGGGACAAGCCTTCGGCTGCGGATTAATGCATTTTTTGAATTGTCCCGGCTAAAAAGCTGCCCAAAAAGTAGATATGCGAATAGTTATTAGAGGTATTCAGATATGCAGTATAGAATAATTTCTAAAATGGATACTCTTGATTCTGCTGGAAGGAGGAAAAATTTAACCTACCAAATGATATTCTTGTTGCCTAACCAGTCTTTGGTCATAAACTCGCCCTGATTATCATCGGGATCAACAAAGTACAAACTCCTGGAACCATCGCCCCAATCATGTTCATAAACCTGAGTTCCGTTGGATTGTAACCCGGACTTGTAGGTATCATATTTTTCCGGAGTAATTTGGAAAGCATAGTGCAGATGAATAGCGCCGCGTCCATCATAAAGCCCCTTGAATCCTTTTTCCCATATACCGAAGGCACAACCGTTACGCAGGACAAACATCACTTGTTTCCCATCGTTGAGCTTGAGAATCCTGTCATAATCAAAGAGCTTTTTGTAGAATTCCACCGACTTACTGACGTCGGTGGATTCGATATGGATTTCTAAAAGTTTCATAGTTATCAACGAAATCGATTTACGATTTTAGACTCCGGAGTGAGACAATCCCCGGTTGAGAACTCCGGAAATAAGAACCGTCGCGTGGATAGCCATTGTTCAGGCGGAAGCAAGTAGTTTCGCTTCCAATTCTATCTGAGTGCCGGCTAATGCCTTGGATACCGGACAACCTTCCTTGGCTTTATTAGCGAGCTCATTGAATTTATCCTCATCAATACCCGGTATGTCCGCTTCGGTCTTCAAGAGCACTTTTTTTATGGAGAAACCTTCTCCCTCCTGCTCGATTGTAACCTCGGCTTTGGTTTCGATACTCTTTGGATCGAAACCGGCTTTGGCGATCTGGCCTGCGAGAGCCATTGAGAAGCAGCCGGCGTGTGCTGCGCCTATAAGTTCGTCCGGATTGGTGCCTTCAGCGTTCTCGAAACGGGATGCGGCGGAATAATCGCCCTTGAAAGCCCCGCTTCCAAGCTCCATGGTACCATGTCCACTCTTGAGGTTACCCTTCCATTCGGCTTTCGCGTTGCGTACTGGCATATTTATCTCCTTTTGTTTTTAATCCTTTTAAAGAATTGCTTGTTTTTAGTTAACTTATATTTAACTCGTAAAGTGCCTATTTTGTTTGCTATCAATCATATTGATTGATTTTTTCAGGGATCGGGCATGACTATCCATTTTTGCCCAGGGATCATCTTTCTGAGAAAGTCGTCTGAATATGTTTTTGATAGTATAGCTTTGAGGATTAAGGCCGCTTTTCTTGAGTTCATCCCATTCAATAGGCGTCGCCACCGGCGCGCCCGCCTTAGGCCTTACCGAATACGGCGCAACCGCCGTTTGCGCGTACGCGTTCCTCGCCGTATCCAGAAACAGCCTCCCCCTGCGTTTCTCCTTACGGATTTGCGCCGTTAATTTATCGGGATGACGATTAGCAAGGATATCCGCAACATTTCCGGCGAATCCTCTCACCTTATCGAAATCCAATTCAGGTTTCAATGGTGTGACAACATGAAGCCCCTTTGAACCGGTTGTCATAACATAGGCAATCAAGTCCAATTCATCCGTAAGAAAATCGCGAATTATCGCCGCCGCTTCGCGAACCTGCTTGAAACCTCCTTCGGAGGGATCGAGATCAAAAATAAGCCTGTCCGGATTATCGAGCTTCTCCACTTTGCTCAACCAGATATGCGGAGTGATACAGCCCTGATTGGCGATATAAACCAATGCAGCGGCATTGTTACACAGAACATGGTTTACCGTCCCGCCTTTTTTGCTGATACTTTCGGTCTCTATCCAGTCGGGGAAATAATCCGAAGCGTCCTTCTGGTAAAATCCCCCGCCCTCGATACCATCGGGAAACCTTAGCATGGCGATTGCTCTATCTTTCATATACCTGAGCATGATATCACCAATCTCGGCATAATAATTGACCAGGTCGCCTTTTGTTATTCCATCATCGGGGAAAAAGACCTTATCAAAATTGGATATCTCGATTTCATACTTGCCGATTCTCATACTATTAAGACTCCTTCACAACATCCTTCGCTTTTTTATCTCGGCGCAGACCCAAATACCGGGGATGGCGGAGCTTATTATCATCGGTCCATTCGGCGAAGGCGATTTCGCAAACCAAATCCGGCTTTATCCAGTGTGAATTCTTTTCCTTTACCTCCTGACTAAAAGGAGGCTTATTTCTTTTGCGTTCCTTGAACAACTCCTTTAATCGATGAAGCGTTTCATTATCATATCCTGTACCGACCTTTCCGGCATATTTCAAATCGCCATTGTCGTAATAACCGATAAGAATAGCGCCGAAACCGACTCTTTCGCCCTGTGGTTCGGTATATCCGCCGATAACGAACTCCTGTTGATTGACGCACTTAAATTTGAGCCATTTGCCTGACCTGCTATGAACATAGGAGCTTTCGGCATCCTTGGCTATTATTCCCTCCCATCCTTTCCGACAGGCTTCCCTGTGGTGTTTTTCCCCCTCAGTATTCCTGTGTGCAGTGAATCTTATCTTATTGATAAATTCGAGTGCATTCCTGAGGAGTTTTTTGCGCGAACGCAGATCAACCTTGGTTACATCGTAGCCATTGAGATGAAGAATATCGAAAAGGTAAAAGTAGACACAAACATTCGAACTTTTCGCTTCCTCGGGATCGCTCAGCTTCATCCGCTCCTGAAGCCTGGAAAAACTCGTGACATTGCCATCGAAAGCAACAATCTCCCCATCAGCGATAAAATCGAACTCCTGCTTCTAAACTTCATCTACCAGTTCGGGATAAGTATCGTTGATTATCTTCTTATTGCGAGACATCAAACGAATCCTGTCGCCTTTTTTGAAGACCAAACACCTCTCGCCATCGAATTTTCTCTCATACATCCAATTCTCGTCGGAAAAATGATTGTGAGTCAGCTCGGTTAACATAAGGGCTATCAAGTCTGGCTGTTCGGATTCTTTGATCTTATCCCTTTGCTTTTCGGAAATCTTTTCGAAAATACCGGTCATTCGCTGTTAGTCTTTCGTTTCTTCCTTCTCAATCTGTTTCATACTTCTTCCGGTTACAACCGAATCAGGTTCGGTACTTACCGGATTGCGCCTGGCATCAGCCTGATCATCATCGATTTTTATTAATAACCACTGGTCTTTCTTACCGCGCTTGGTTTCAATGAGCGCATAGCCGCCACGCAGCTTCTCCCCTTCCAGATAAACTGTGAGATGGCCGGAATCGAAAGCCTCTTCCATCGATATCGACTCATCCCCGCTTTCCTCCTTCAAATTGCGGTATGCGCCTTTATCCCAAACCATGACCGTACCTGCGCCGTATTCGCCTTCAGGTATACTGCCTTCGAAATCGGCATATTCAATCGGATGGTCCTCGGTCAGAACCGCCAGTCGCTTCTCGGACGGATCGGTCGATGGTCCCTTGGGCACAGCCCAGGATTTCAAAGCACCGTCGATCTCAAGTCGAAAGTCATAATGGAGATTTCGGGCATCGTGTTTCTGAACAACAAAAATCGGCTGTTTCGAAGAGCCTTTTGCGGCACCTTTAGGTTCCTTCGTCTTTTTGAAATCCCGTTTTTCCTGGTATTTTTTCAGGTTTCCTTGACTCACTAACTAATGATTCCCTTCCCGACAGCTTGTCTGCATCTAATCGAATAACTCGTTAATGGTTTCAATTATGGTCTTGCAGAATGCCGGAAGATCATTCGGATTTCGCGATGTGATCAAAGTCCCATCCCGAACAACCTCCTCATCGACCCAGTTTCCTCCTGCATTGACCAGATCATCCTTAATCGAATAAAAACTGGTGATCCTTTTTCCATTGACTATACCGGCGGAAGCCAGTACCCAACCGGCATGGCATATCGCCGCAATAACTTTGGTTCCGACGAACATCTCCCTTACGAATTCTATTAAACTGGGAGATCTGCGCATATGGTCGGGAGCATATCCTCCCGGTATGATCAACGCCTGAAAATCATCAATATTCGCATCCGTAACAGCAATATCCGTTTTGGCCGGCAATCCGTGTTTGCTCGAAAAGGTCGATTGTTCGGCGCCGATAACCGTAACCTCGGCGCCTTCTTCCTTTAGCCTGTAATATGGATACCAAAACTCCATATCCTCATAATAATCCGCCACCAGGATTGCTATATTTCTCCCATTTAATGTCATGATCAAAAACTCCACTTCTATCCTGTTTTATTCACAAATATCGTTAACGGTAGCGGAAGCCTTATGCTTCCGGCGCTTTTTGTAAATCTCCAATTCCATTCCGGAAATGGTCTGATATTTTAAAACTCTCGAACGACAAGACTTCGGCTACCGAATCATCTGTTTATGAATAATTCGGGCTATTTAAGTATTAGCTTCCCTATAACTATACCTGCGAGGAAAGATGCCAACACAATCGCCAGCGGTCGTTCTTCAACTTGGCTGACGCCAGCCTTATAAACTTTCTCTCCTTGTTCACTTACATTACTGTAAGCATCTTCTAATTTGCCTTTAGCTTTTTCGTCCAGATTCGACATCGCCTTTTTTATCTTAGCCATTGTATTGTCCTCTCCTATTATTCCGGCATCCTTAGCGGCATCCACCAGCCCTTTCAATTCGCCGCGTAAATTGCGCACATCCTCGCGCAGTACCTTAAGGTCTTCTTGGTTAACATTGTCTCGTTTTGTCTCAACCATTTCTATCACCTCTCTGTTTCAAGGTTAGAACTTGCCCGAATTGGAATGTCACTTTTGCTCCCAACTCGTTAGTTGTTTACTTAAATTTTTTGATAGCTTCAGAGAACGCTTTGCTCAGCTCGCTATAAGCCTTCTCAACGCCTTTACCGAGTTTCTCTCGAACTTCACCAAAAGTATTCTGAGTTTGTTTCACCTTTTCCCTCAGTTCCGTCAGCTTGAGCTCCAGATCATTGATTTTCTTGTCATATTCGATTCTACTTTCCGCGCTCTGTTTATCCGCTTTTGCCTTCAATTTATCCAGCTCCGCTTTCCATTCTCTGATTTGAGCTTCATATTTTTCAGTTTGCGGATCATTCTTGCTCATCATTCTGCTCCTTTGTTTTTCCGAAATTGATTTACTCTTAATGGCTTCCAATAAGATTCCCCATTGCTCTACCTGGATTCTGTACCTGTCCTTAGCCGTTTCATTATAGTCTATTATGTCCACTCATTTATTCTCCTACTAACAGGAGGTACCTTTATATTAGATTAAACTACAGCCAGTATTTCGGCCTGCCGTAATAATCATACAGTCTTTCTTCATATTCGCGATTAACTGCCGCCGATGGGTCGAATTCAGGGCTTTCTTTTATCGCCTTTTTTGTTAATTCTACATCGACCTGATTGTTAGCCCAGCTTATATCTTTTATCCAGGGAATGGCGACCAGCACTTTCTTGCCGGGAAGCCAATTCCTGGTGTCAACTACCAGGTAACGAATCTGCCACAGCTCATCATCTAAAATGAAATCCTCAACATGTCCCATTTCACCGTCCGCAGCATTTATATGATAATCTATGATCTCTTCGCAGCTTCGCAGATGCGGATCACCTTCCGGTTCAACCTCCTTTTTCTCACCCCTTTCTTTCTCAGCCTGTGTCATCTCGGCAATCACTGCGCTCTCAGGTACACCTGCCACCCAGTACGGGCTCCAGCCAAAAAACGACTGCAGCCTTTTTTGATATTGCCGTGATACCGGCTCGTCCTCATTGAGCGGCGGTCCTTCTTCGATCTGCTTTTTAGTCAATTTCACCGGCAGAGCTTGGCTCACCCAATCCGGTTTTTCCAGTTCGGTGGGCGGTATTGTTACTTTCCTGCCCGGAAGCCATTTACCGGTATCAACCACCAGATAACGCACTATCCATTCATGGTCATCGAACAGAAAGTCTTTCGCATCCCCAAACTTCTCATCCTCTGCCAGGATTTTATAACCTTTGATTTCATTTACACTGCGTAACATCTATATCAGCTCCTTTAGCGGTTTAATAAAGTGAGTGTTTTCGTTAATTTAACCATACCAAAATCAATAGAGTGTTTGTGCTTCTATATTATTGATTACATCTTTCGCCCCTGCTTCGTAAGCGTTCTCCTCAGCAGCCTCCTTTTCGCTTCGGAAGTAAACCTCGCCGGTCAACTCAACAACTCCATTTTCTACCGAGACCTGGACATCGTTATGATTGACAAACGGACTCCAGTATAGATGGTCCTGAACATCCTCCTTTAATTCGTCATCGCTTTTATCCGCGGCAGTATAGTCGTATTCTATATTATTAATAACTTCGATTACGCCTTTGGTTTTCCAGGCAATATGTTCCGCTTGCTCCTTTTCGAATTTCGTATTCACATCGCCGCTTAAATAAACAATTCCGCTCTCGGCTCTAACGTTAAGGTCAAAGAACTGAACGTAGGGATCTCGCTGCAATGCTTCTTTCACCCGTTGTTTCAGTTCGGAATCACGCGGCACGTTCTGCGGTTCAACATTTATATTGTTTTCAACTTCCCACACACCCAGCGTGTTTTGGGCATCTTTCTCTGCCGACATCTTTGCCTGAAGATTATCCACAGTACCGCTCAGAGTTGCCGAGCCGTTTTCCACCGATACATCGATATCGAACGCAGCCACCCGGGGATCATAGTAAAAGGCATCCATTACCGCCGCTTTTATTTCCTCATCCGATTCGCGATAATAGCGATCGCTGCGTTTTAAGTCTTCATTCGCCCAAGCATTGACCTCTAATTCCTCGGCATCCACTGAATTCGTGCCTACAACCCATGAATCCGACATGGCGTATCGTTTCTCTGCGACGCTGCCGACGGTTCCATCAAGCTTCACGTTCCCGTCATTAACGCTAACACTGATCAGATACTCATCTACCCAGGGATCATTTGCCAGGCGACTTTTTATATCTTCCTTAATTTCGGCGTCGATTCGTTCCTCCTTGTAATCAACTACTAATTCATTATTAATTTCCCGGATCCCTATGACACCCATAGCAATCTCACTTGCGAGTTCCCTTTCATGCCATGAGTCAACTTCCCCTTTCAAATCAGCAATTCCATCATTAACCGCCACTTCAATATCGTAAGAATCCGTTACCGGATCACCAAGCAATAATGTTTCGACATTGTGCTTGATTTGATCATCAGAAACCTCAATCGGCAAAACCTGTATATTGTTGACTACGGAACGGACTCCGCGAATTGTTTCCGCAAGCTCCAGTGCTTTTCTCTTTGCGAGGATATTGTCCACCGTGCCGGAAAGAATCGCTACGCCTTCCTCGACATTAACTCCTATCTCATCAGCGGGGACCGAATTGTCAATTACAAGTTCTGATTGAATAGCATAGCTAATATCCTCATCTCTAAGCTCTTCCCGAGTGGTTTGGTTATCTCCACAGCCATTAAGCAGCACAAACAGCAGCGCTGTCCCGAATAATAGAATACCATTCATCATACTTTTTCCGGATAAGCTCCTAAATCTCTTTAACATGCCTTCTATCTCCTTTTTGTAACTCGCCTGGTTCTCCCAGAATTCAGGACTAACGCTTCATCAGACCTACGAACATATCTTCATAGCGTATACTGCAATTGCTGTGCCAGAACTCCAAGTCGGTTACATATTGAGTATTAACCAATAATTACCGGTTTCCTTTGAGGAACTTCAAATACCGATTGAAGATATTCTAATGAATCTCCGCTTGCCGAATTAAAGAAGTTCTTGATAATTATGTTCAAATCCGCATAATACAGTATGGACTCTAAGAGTAGATTTAACAGGTTCTACCGAGGCAAAGGTTTATCATTCGGCGATAAACCGACCCCGGCGCTAAAAAATTACGTTGAATTGGATAATATTAATGGAGAAGTGCTGGATTTAGGCTGCGGGGATGGCCGCAACGCTCTCTATATGGCTAAGAAGGATTTTAATGTAACCGCAGTCGATGTTTCTGATGTCGGCTTAAAGAAAATGATGGAAGTTGCCGAAGAAATGGGACTTGGCGATAAGATTGAACCAATCTGCGCGGATGTCGTAGAATGGGAGTTTCCTCAATCCAGGTTCGGGTTGGTTATCGCTGTTACCATTTTCGATCATCTTCAGCCTGAACATGTTATCCCCATTTTTGAAAAGACAGTTGGCGCAATGTCGGCAAACAGTTATCTTTTCGCCAAAGTCCATACAACTGACGATCCCGGTTGTAAAATTAACGGAAAATCCAGCGGACTTGCCGATATGATCAAACGCTATTTTCCTCCAAATGAGCTTTTAATTTTAGCCGGTAAATACCTCAGGGTCGTCAACTACAGTGAAAAGCAAACAAAAGATGAAACGCACGGGGAACCCCATTATCACGTTTTTGCTGAAGTTTTAGCCCGAAAGTAAATCCGGCGAAGCTGTCCGCTTGGAATAATTCTATTTGAAATAGATTAAATCCTCGATTGATGTTTCAAGGAGCTTTTATTCTTCCAGTTCGTGGATAGGCTTCTCGGTAAATAAGTATTCCTTCAATTCATCAGAAAATGTGGAATCCTGCCTGCGGATCCACTCCAGAAGCATCGCCGCATGCTCTTTTTCCTCATCGCGGTTATGCGCCAGTATCGCCTTGAGTTCTTCGTCGTTGACAACATCATATCTTTGATTGTACCAATCCACCGCCTCAAGTTCTTCTATCAGAGATACAATAGCGCGATGCATATTAACCGCTTTTTCCGATAATTCACTGAGTTGTTCGTGTAATGTTTCCGATGACATCATATTCTCCTATAATAGAGTATTTCATATCAGTTTTGCGATATTTGATTATAGTTTAATTGAAGGTGAGATTGTAGTCAACATTTAGCGGAAATAAACAGCAGGAATCCGCCACGAAAAACATAGTACTAATTCTCCAAAGCTGCGGAATCAACTATTGATCTGCTTAGTGTAATATTAGCCTTCCGTATCGCCTTTCTTACCGAATTCCGGTCTTCTTGTACTATGGAGCAGATTTGCCCGTAATTGAAACCTCCAATGAGTGATAGAAGTAAAGGTAAACGTTCCTCAAGGGGAATAGACAACATCAGGTCGTTAACATCGACTTGCTCTATTGTCGCAGTTTTCACTTCCTTCCATTCAAAACCCGAAGGTGTTGTCCCGGTTGTCTCAGGGAGATCCGCGGGCGCGCCAAAGTTCAGATTATCTCCATCTCCGCCATTGGTTTCGATGAGTTTGTTATAATAAATCCTGAAGAGCCAAACGCCCGGTTCGTCCCAGACACCATGGTTTCTAAACTTTTTAAAACCCTCAACATAAGTATCGGACACCAATTTCTCAGCATCCTTTTTATCGCGACAAATACTCACGGATATGGAATACATCTTCTCCAGCCAGGGAAGGACAACAAACAGATAGCTATCTATATCCGTGGAATTATCTTTGTTGGCTATCACACTACACCTCGTAATTTAAGTTTCAAATTGCATAGTGCAATAGGTGTGCCAATAAATCAGTGCGGCTTAAAATCCCTATTAAAGCCGACGCATCCAAGGAAATAAAGGGAGCCTTCATATTTCATAGCCGATTTATTCTAATAATTTCGAATTAGCTGTTGAGTATTTGCAATTTAGCGCCAAAGTTAACGGCATTCGACGTTCCAAACGGAAGCCGTAGACATAATTTGTATTATTCACGAATTTATTTATCGGTAGCGGAAGCCCTGCGCTTCCGGCATTTCTCTGTAATCTTCGATTCCAATCCGTAAATGATCCACTTCCATTCAACTCCCGAAGGACAGGCCTTCGGCTACCGACTAATGCTTTTTATGAATAATTTAGGCTAAGTTAGAAGCGTCCAAGTCTATAATTATTAAGCCCTAACTGGAAGATAAAATCAGTATACGCAATTGCATGAATCCGATTGAGATTGAGCGGTGGCGCAATTCCGGCATCGATATTGCTCAATTCATGGTTTAGACAAGAAATTAAAAGCGGTGATTGAAAGGAGAAGTGGACACCTGGCTTGAGCGATCAACCGCTACCCGGAATGCTTTCGAGGGAGGAGCTGTAGCGGTTGATAATGATGTCAAAGTAGAGAAAGGACCCGATTATTACAATAAGTAAATTATAAGTGATCTGCCGAGTAAGGATATATGGTAATATAAAAGTTATCATAGTTTCCGCCGGTCAGCGCTCATGCGCCGACGGTATGAGTGCGTCAGCACAAAGGGCTGACCGTCGGAGCACGCGACGATTTACAAAATCAGGATCCTATATCCTTCCATCTATTTAAAGCCTGAGAAACTAAAGGAGAGTATGATGTTCATTTTAGATTTGTTTATAGCCTTTTTCATAGCGATTATCTTAAGCGTGTTTTTAGTATCGGTATTCGGATGGCAAAGGCCCGGTAGAACAGGTTTCTGGCCGGCCATGCTGTTTATATTCCTTATAATCTTTCTGGCTTCATGGGCAGGCGGCGTATGGATCACGCCGATGGGACCGACACTCGGCGGTGTATATTGGTTATCATTTGTGTTCGTGGCGATCATTGCAGCTCTGTTTCTAATGGCTCTAATCCCGCCGAGACGCACCAGCTCCGTTAAGCTGGAAGAAGAATCGCGTAGTGTGGAGGAGACCGAAGCTGTGCTGGGAGCTTTCTTCTGGTTATTCATTATAGCTTTAGTTGTTGCCATAATTATCAGGTATGTCAGTTAGAAATACATAATGAAATTTAGGAATTAATAATTTATGCTGGGATTAGTCGGAATACTTGCCCTTCTGATAGTCTTAGGACTATCGTTGGTCATTACAAGAATCGCATCAACCGCCCTATCATTAACAGGGCTTTCATACGAAGCAGCGAAGTTTCAAGCAAGGTCGGCGTTTACCGGTACCGGTTTTACCACCTCGGAAGCGGAAAATATCGTAAATCACCCGGTAAGAAGGCGAATCGTCATGATTCTGATGATACTTCGCAGCGCCGGACTGGTGACAATCGTGATATCACTTATATTATCCTTTGCCAATACGGCAGATCAAGTGACGCTGGCGACTCGATTAGCAATACTGATTGGCGGCGTAATTATTGTTGGTTTCCTGGCGAGAAGCCGGGTTGTCGACCGATTTCTTAAAAAACTCATCAGCCGACTTCTCGAAAGATGGACCGATATCGACACCAGGGACTACGCAAATTTACTGCATCTCTCCGATGAGTATGTTGTAACTGAACTGCAGGTAAAGCACGGAGATTGGTTGGAAGAAAAAGACCTTAAAACCTGCAATCTTATTGCGGAGGGAATTATAGTTCTCGGTATCCAGCGTAAAAGCGGCGAGTATATCGGCGCTCCTTCGGGTAATACGTCAGTTTACCCGAGAGATATTCTCCTGCTTTACGGTAAGAGCAAAGCGATCAGGAACCTGGATATACGAAGGAGCGATAAGGAAGGGGAACAAGCACATCAACAGGCGGTTAATGAACATAGGAAAACTAAACGTGAGCAGAACAGGAAGGAAAAGAAAAATAGAGAAAAATCCGAAGTGCAGAATAACTCGGTCACCGGATGAGTTAAGTTCGTAACGCTCAATTCTAAGCTGACATCATACAAGCTATAACACTGATATGGTTAACAAAAATATTGATAATAAAATAATCGAACCGGATAACGAGCTGTTTTACTCGCGTAATGATAAGAACGACCCGAGGATGGGCGAGTTCGTTTTTCGTGATAGGGAATATTATCCCAAAGCCGATTATGTTATAGTCGGTTGCCCCCAGGATATGGGAGTTAAAAGAAACAACGGTCGCGAGGGAGCCAAAGGAGGTCCTATTTCAATCCGTCGAGCTCTGTATAAATTCCCGGTACCGGAGCCGATGAGAAATAAGGTTATTTTGGATATCGGCGACGTGAGAGTAGCCGACACCCTGGAGGGTACGCATAAGCTCCTATATACGGTGGTTTACAATCTGCTTGAAAACGAAAAGAGATTGATAGTTCTGGGGGGAGGTAATGATATATCATATCCTGACTGTAGAGCGCTTTCGGAACTTTCAGGCGAACTGCTGGTATTCAATATCGATAGCCACTTTGATGTACGGGATGATGAACAATCGACCAGCGGAACGCCGTACCGGCAGCTGCTCGAAGGCGAATTCATACAACCGCCGAAGTTTTATGAGCTTGCTAACAAGCAAATTGTAAACTCCCCTGAATACCAATATTACCTCAAGAAGAAGGGAGTAAACGTAGCTTCGCTTGAACATCTGCGGGGGCGCGGGATTGATAGCTACCTGAAAACAGTATTGCATCATAATGAAGCTGACTCGATATTCTGGGGATTCGATCTGGATGCCGTGCGCGCCGATGACGCTCCGGGCGTCAGCGCTCCCTATCCGATTGGATTAACAGCCGAGGAGATATGCGCTATCGCCGAAATCGCAGGCTCGGATAAACGAAGCAGGATACTGGAAATCACCGAGCTTAATCCGGAATATGATGTTGATAATAGAACGGCTAAACTTGCCGCTATGATTATAATGTATTATCTTAACAACTAATTTGAACGCATTCGAATTAACAAATACTGGAGTTGATATTTGATGTTTGGCAAAGGGATAAAACTATTCACCCTTTTTGGATTCGATGTGAAAATCGATCTAAGCTGGCTGATTATCGCGATTCTAATCACATGGTCGCTTGCCGGCAGCCTCTTCCCCGCATATTACCAGGATCTCTCCACTGCAACCTATATATGGATGGGCATTGCGGGAGCAACGGGCTTATTTTTATCGATTATTATTCATGAGTTTTCCCACTCCCTGGTTGCAAGAAAGTACGGACTGAACATGAAGGGGATAACCTTGTTTATTTTCGGCGGAGTCGCTGAAATGCCCGATGAACCCCAGAGTCCCAAAGCGGAATTCTATATGGCTATCGCGGGACCGATAGCAAGTATTGTAATCGGAGGAGTTTTTTTCGGGTTGTCCAATATCAGCAGAGATATAGTACCTGAACCGCTTACCGGAGTCATGGATTATCTGGCGCTGATCAATATTATCCTTGCCGGATTCAATCTCATCCCGGCTTTTCCCCTTGATGGGGGAAGGATTCTTCGATCTGCTTTATGGTCTTGGAAGAAAAGTCTGAGAAAGGCAACCAGGATATCATCGAATATCGGCGCCGGTTTCGGTATCTTTCTAATACTGCTGGGAATATTCAGATTAATTGCAGGTAATTTTATAGGAGGATTATGGATGGCGCTAATCGGTATGTTCCTCAAAACCGCATCCCAGCGAGGATATGAACAGGTTCTTCTGCGGGATGAATTGAAGGGCGAACCGATTCGCAGATTCACCAAGGAGAATCCGATAACGGTGGCGGATTATATAACTCTAAGGGAGTTTGTTGAGGATTACGTTTATAAGCATCATCATAAGATGTTCCCGGTGACCAAGGATTCATATCTTGCGGGCTGCATCGATATCAAACAGATTAAAGATATACCAAAGGATGAATGGGAAACCAAAACCGTCGGTTCGGTATCAAATGCCTGCAATGATGAGAATACTATAAGAGCCGATGCTGACGCCATGGAAGCCCTGTCTAAAATGAAGCAGCGCGGCAACAGCAGGTTGATGGTGGTGGACAATGGCAACTTAGTCGGAGTGGTTTCGTTGAAAGATATGCTGGAATTCCTTTCCCTCAAACTCGACTTAGAAACGGATTAGGGATTTACGATCAATCTCACAACCTCATAAAAATGCGTTGTCGGCAGACGTCCCCGCCAAAGGCGGCAAGCCCGTTTGCTGCGTGAAAGTGCGGCCCCCCGATTGCATCGGGATCACCCGACGGCCTTGACCATGATACCCTCACGCATTTCATCCGCAGGTCGGGTTCCGGAATTCGGCGATAGCCGAATGGAGAAACCCCACACGCTTGCTGTCGGGTCGCTGCACTCGTCATTGCGAGCAAAGCGAGGCAATCCGGCTCCATGTTTGTGCATGACGAACATCCCGGTCAACCGCGTATCGGCGGGTACATCCAATGTGCTATCGGCTGCCCCCACTCGTCATTGCGAGCAAAGCGAAGCAATCCGGCTCCATGTTTGTGCATGACGAACATCCCGGTCTGCCGCGTATCGGCGGGTACATCCAATGTGCTATCGGCTGCCCCCACTCGTCATTGCGAGCAAAGCGAAGCAATCCCTTCCCTCACGATTGGTAGGCGGGACATTCATGTCCCGCTTTTTTCAGTTCAAACCCGATGTCAGGACGCTCCACCCGACTGCCTTTTCAATTCTATCGCCGCCTTAGATATATCTCTATGATATTTAGAGATTGTTCTATTTATAAATCCATATTCGTCGGCAACCGTAAGGTAAATGTCGCGAATTATTTCGGCATTTATATTGCTATATGATATTAAGTAGTATAAAAATAAGCGTAAATATCGCTGGATGCCGTAATCTAACATCCAACCTACAAAGACCGGAGGCGTTGAATGCAAGTACCGTTAGAATTAACTTTTAGAGGAATAGAAAAAGATATTAAAACGGAAGAATATATTATAAAAAAGCTGGATAAATTGGAAAGGATTTCGGATGATATTATTAGCTGCCGGGTAGTTATCGAGAAACCACAGAAGCATCAAAAATCAGGGAATCCTTATCGTTTAAGGCTGAATATCAGAATTCCTCCCGAAAAGGAGATAGTAATCAGCCGTGATCCCGGCGACTTCGAAATGCATACGCCATTGATATCGGTAGTAAAGGATGCTTTCGATGCAGCGACTCGACAGCTTAAGGAGATTAAAGATCGCCGACGCGCCGAGGTAAAGGCTCATCCGGTGCAGCAAACCGATGCAATTGTGAGTAAGATATTCAATGATGAGGGCTATGGATTCTTGAAGACGCTGGATAATAGGGATATATATTTTCATGAGAATGCCGTTTTGAACAATGATTTCGATAGATTGGAGATCGGGACCGGCGTTAGATTCGTGGAAACCGATGGCGATAAAGGTCCCCAAGCAACCACCGTGCAGATTGTGGACAAACCCGGAACGCGAAGCGGATCCGATACCTCTATGGAATAATCACAAAAGCGTCCTTGATGGTTAATTCGAATCAGAAACTGGAGAGATGTATTTATGAATAGAGTAAATCACGATGAAATAAGGGAATTGGCATCCAGAGAAGGTAGTACTATGGTTTCTATTTACTTACCCACTCATCGCCGAGGAGCCGAGGTACAGCAAAACCAAATCAGATTTAAAAACCTCCTCTCGGAGACGATAAATCGACTCGATGATTCCGGGTTGAGGAAAAAGGAGATCGATAGAATAATCGCCCCCGCAAATGATTTGCTGAACAACCGCGATTTCTGGGAGCATCAGGAGGATGGATTAGCCGTATTCATGACTCCCGATTATTTCCGTTATTATACCCTGCCGGTGACGGTTAATGAAATGGCGGCAGTTGGTAATAGATTTAGGATAAAACCGTTAACGCCTCTGTATAATGAAGCCCCGGAATTCTACCTGCTTACCCTTAGCCAGGATAAGGCGCAGCTCTTCCGCGGAAACAGGCACGAGTTGATCGAAACAGATACCGGTGACATGATTGATAACATGGAGGAGTTTATGAAGCATGAAGACCCGGAAAGGCAACTGCAATTCCACACCGGCGCTGGTAAAGCTTCGGCAGGAAGAGCCGCCGTATTTCACGGACACGGCGCCGGATCCGATGAGAGCGAGAGAAAGAAGATGATTACAAATTATCTCTACGCTCTGGACAAAAGTATCAGCGGGATCATTTCAGGCAGTAACCTGCCGCTTATTATTTCCGGTATAGAATATTATATTCCGATTTACAGAAAGGCCAACAGTTACAGCAATCTGCATTCAGCGGCTATCGAGAGGAATCCCGATGATCTGACCGAAGAGGAACTTCTGCAGGAAGCCCTCAACATCCTCTCCGGGGATTCACAGGAAATTATTGACTCCTTGATCTCCAAGTTTAATGAACTTATCGGCTCCGGCATGGCTTCCGGCGATGCAGGCACGATACTCAAGCAGGCTTATATGAATCGCGTCGATACCCTACTGCTCGATCCTACCGCAGAAGTCCGCGGAACATTTGTACGCGATAATAATCAAGTGTCCGTTACGGACACGAATGAGCCCGATTCGGAGGATCTAATCGAAGCGATCGTTCTGGAAACTATTATGCATAACGGCGATATCCATACGGTTGCTGAGGACAAATTACCGGAAGGAACAAAAGCTGCTGCCATATTCCGGTTTTAGTGATGGCTTATAACACCGTTGCGGCTGTTTGTAACGCAAATTCCCGGTTGAATCAACTCGAAAGGAGACATGTTGGATTACCAAGAAATAAATATCGGTAAACACGGCGATTTAGCCAATAATGAGATGAAAAAAGTAGACGTTAAGGGGAACGAAATTCTACTATGTAAGTCGAACGGCAAATTTTACGCACTGGGCGCCAAATGCCCTCATTATGGCGCTTCGCTCAGCGAGGGGCTGCTGCATGAAGGCAAAATTATCTGCCCCTGGCATCACGCCGCATTCGAGCTGGAGAGCGGAGATGTTATTGAACCGCCATCCAGGGATTGCCTCGAAATATTCGAGCTCGAGCTCCGTGAGGACGAGATAATTGTCAGGATACCCTCTGAGTTTTCCGGATCGCGTGAATGCGAGATGACCGAATATGATCCGGAATCGGATGATAGAACATTTGTGATCTTAGGCGCAGGAGCCGCAGGTACATCCGCCGCAGAAACACTGCGTAAAAACGGTTTTAAAGGGAAAATCGTGATGATCTCCAAGGAAGAAAGGCTTCCGTATGACCGACCGAACCTGAGTAAGGAATATATGCAGGGGATCGCCGAAGAAAGCTGGATGCCGCTGCACTCCGAGGATTTCTATGATGAAAAAGGTATTGAGCTTAAATTGGGCGTTGAAGCTATGAGTGTTAGTATCGGCGAGAAAACCGTGAGCATGAGGAATGCTGATAAAATCAAATTCGACAAACTACTCATCGCTACCGGCGGCAGCCCCAGAAAACTAAATGCTGATGGCGTCAGTCCCGAAGGTGTTTTCACGCTCAGGAGTTATGACGATGCGGATAATATTTTAGGCAAAGCGGATTCGGCAAAAAAGGCTGTTGTAGTCGGCGCCAGTTTTATCGGCATGGAGATGGCAAGCAGTTTGCGCGACCGCCACATTGATGTTACTGTTGTCGCCCCGGAATCGGTCCCTTTCGAATATGTGCTGGGCGAGGACGTGGGAAAGTTAATTCGAAACGCCCACGAGAAAAAGGGTGTCAATTTTAAGCTCGGTAAAACCGTCAAAGAATTTAAAGGCGAGAACGCAGTTGAAAAGGTCGTTCTTGATGACGGCGACGAGTTGAACGCCGATTTGGTCGTAATCGGGATTGGCGTGGAACCTGCTGCGGAATTTATCGATGCAGTGGATAAAGGCGACGATGGATCGATTAAAGTAGACGAGTTTTTTGAAGTGACTGATGATATCTTCGCCGCCGGTGATATCGCCAGCTTTCCATACTGGCGAAGCGGAGAGGAGTTGAGGATCGAACATTGGCGCACAGCCGAACAGCAGGGCGCTATCGCTGCCCGAAATATGTTAGGCGAACGAATTCCCTTTAAAGGAGTACCTTTTTTCTGGACGAACCAGGCAGGTCTGTATATGGGCTATGCGGGACACGCATCGGAATGGGAAAATGTAATTATCCACGAAGATTCGGAATCGGGAAAATTTATAGCATACTATGTCCATAACGGAACCATCAATGCGGTCCTTGCCAACAGCATGGAGCGCGAGATCGACATCATTGACGAATTGATGCGCATCAATAAAATGCCCGCTCCCGAGCAAGTTAAAGAAGGTTTCATAGATTTATCGAAATTCCTGCCGTAGAGAGCTGGCTCCCTGCCAATGACTTAAGCGCTGATTGTAAATTAACTCCAGTAAGTATCATCAGGTACGGCATTTGTTTTGAAAACCAGAACCCGAAAAGGAACCTCTCCCCTATTATGCACGCTGTGTTTGTCGCCCGGCTCGGTAAGAAGCATATCGCCTTCCTTGAGAGGAATGGTCTCACCGTTAATCTCGAAATCGCATGCGCCGCTTATCACGTACAAGTATTCAAAGCTGCTTTTATGATAATGCTGCGCAACTCTGTCGCCGGCGGCGATTTCTACTATCTGAACCAGCGCACCTTTCTGCTTCAAATCATCTTCGGCAGCGAATTTCACTTTCCGATATCCTTCCGAAGATATCCATCTGGAGTCGTTGATTTTAAATCGTTTCATAATATCCCTGCTTAAAAATGTTCCGGCCGGAGTATAATCAATATAATCCAATATGTCCATCTTTTGAAGATGGAACGAACATAACTATTGATTAGTTGCTACCGTAAAGAAGTCTATTTTAAGATGGCAATTATAATTGATAAAGTACTGACATGAATGGAAAGCCGCCGCAAGTTGTTATAATCGGGGCAGGATTCGGGGGACTGGAGGCGTTAAAAGCCCTATCGGAAAAGCCGGTTGACATAACCGTTATCGATAGAAACAACTTCCATACATTTCTCCCGCTCGCTTATCAGGTGGGAGCCGCCGAACTGGAGCCTGATGAGATAGCTTATCCGGTCAGGAGCTTACTGAGAGATGTTCCCAAAGCCGAATTCCTCATGACAGAAGTTACCAGTATTGACTTGGAGCATAAACACGTCCAATCTGTCAATTGCAGGATTGACTATGATTATCTTATTATAGCTACAGGGAGTGAGAAGCAGTATTTCGGAATACCCGGCGCAGCCGAGAATACGATGTCATTAAGCACACTGGAGGACGGCGTTCTTATTCGTAATCACATTCTGAGCTGCTTTGAAAAGACAGTATATGAAACCAGTCGGGAAAGCAGAAAAGAACTGTTGACCTTCGTCATCGTGGGAGCCGGACCCACCGGCGTAGAATTTGCCGGAGCGCTGGCGGAATTAATCTATAAGCCGTTAAAGAAAGACTATTCTCAACTGGATATATCTGAGGTGAAAATAACCATTATCGAAGCTGCCCCGAAAGTTACGCCGGCAATGCCGGAGGATTTGGGCGCATATACGCGAAAGCGGCTGGAGGATTTGGGCGTCACCGTTTTAACCGATACAATGGTATCGGAAATAAAACCGGGCAGCGTGTACCTCGATAATGGTAATAAAATCGACAGCGCCACGGTTATCTGGACAGCCGGCGTTAAAGGAAGCGCTCCCGAACTAATCCCTGAGCCGGAGAAAAACAAAGGCGGTAGGATAATCCTCGAACCGACTCTGCAGATTCCCGATTATCCGGATGCCTTTATCGTCGGGGACCTGGCTTATGTAGAACAGGACGGCAATGCCTTGCCGATGATGGCTCCGGTGGCGACTCAGCAGGGTAAATTAGCTGCAAAAAACATCCTTAAACAGATCGAGAATAAAAATCCGGAGGATTTTCGTTATCGTGATAAAGGCGAGATGCTGACAATCGGGAGGAATAAAGCGGTCGCCAGGCTGGGCAGGATGAAGTTTACCGGCTTCTTCGCCTGGGTTGTGTGGGCGATAGTTCACATCTACCAGTTAATCGGCTTTCGTAATCGTCTGCAGGTTTTAATCAACTGGGCTTATGACTATGTCTTCTTTGAGCGGGTGGTAAGGCTGATACTACCCGGTTCATTCAGTAAACATACAACTAAGACCGATTCGGAATATATCAAGAATGATGCTAAGGCGCATCAGGAATGACGTGATATGTTTATTTACTTTCGATTTTGCGCTCTAATTCCGCAATCATAAATTTGGTATCAATCACACTATCAGGATTCAAGGAGATGCTGTCGATACCGGATTTCACCAGGAATTCAGCGAATTCAGGATAATCGCTGGGAGCCTGCCCGCAGATTCCCACTTCGGTATTGTTAGCGCGAGCGGTTTTAATCAAATTGCCAATGACAGTCGTTACCGCATCATCTCCTTCGTCTCCCTCGGCACATGAAATCGTAATCTCCTGTTCATCTTCGATCAAATCCGTGGCATCGCCGGAACCGACAATAGCCGGCAGTCCCAGCTCTCGACTCACAATAGCGGCGTGTGAAGTTCTTCCGCCGTAATCGGTAATTATACCCGCCGCTCGCTTCATTATCGGCACCCAATCGGGGTCGGTGCGATCCGTTACCAGAATCGAACCATCCTCGAACTTGTCGATATCGCTTGGATCATCGAGAACCATAATTTAACTATCTGTGAGCAAATGTATCTCAGCCTATTTTTCGGGCTTGGAGGGTTTTGATATCTCCCTCAATACTTCCCCGCTCAGTCTGTCATTCCTTCCTTCCACTGCCAGATCACCGAGTGAACAAATACCAACCAATTCCTTTTCCTCATTCAACACAATTAAGCGGCGGATTCTATTGCTCCGCATTATTTCGGCTGCCTTATCGATATCCTGAGATTCATAGCAATAATGTACATCAGACGTCATTATGCTGTTTACCAGCTCCTGCGGCGGATTCCGTTCTTCAGCGACCGCTCTTATAGCGATATCCCTATCCGTAACCATGCCCACGACTTTGTCGTTTTCCGCAACCGGAAGTGCACCAACATTGAGTTCCCTCATTTTACGGGCGGCTTCGCTTATCTTTGAAAAAGGATTTAGAAGCTCCACATCCTTCGTCATAATATCTCTAACCTTCATCACCGGCACTCCTTTTTTTAGACGTTTGTGTATATATCTCGGTTGGATCCGGAGAAAGAGCCCAATCGCGGGCTTTCTCATACTCACCCGGTCTAAACACATTAAACCGGACACTTTCAAATTCCCTGAATAGATCAGCCATATATTCTCCGAATCCGTTATGTGAAATAATCGCAACCTTCCTCACAGACCCTCTGAATTTACTGAACAGACGGTAAGCATCGACCATCATCTCACTATCAAAGCCCTTTAAATTGCCTGCATCAATCAAAATATCCACATCAGGATACACAACACAAACCGCTTTGATTTGGCCCAAAACCTCTGAGAACTCCAATTCGCTTAATTCACCGCGTAGACTGATTCCAATCTTGTTCCGTTCCTGATAAAATTTATTATACATTTTTACTAACTCCGTTATCTTAAACCCAAGGACTTCAAACATTATCCGTCAAATTCTGCGTTAGAGGGAATTTGCTGCTACTCAAATTAGCAGCAATATAGGTGCCGGAATCCCCGGATGTCGAATCCAGGTATCTTCTGAATGTTTCTACAGCCGGCAATTCCGGCACTGAAAATCACTCCTTTCCAACGATTGTCATCGACTATTCACCGAGTAAACCATCGATTATAAGTTCAACAGCATCAATCTCTTAGAATATCAGGGTATGCTGCTGCTCTATTATAGCTGGTCTCGATTTCCGCTATTGTTCCTCATTCTATCTCCTTTCCTTCCAGCGCTTCGAAACCCGAAGCTATATCCAGCAGCTCGGACGTTACCGAATCCTGTCGTCTCTGGTTATAGCGGGTATTAAGCTCCTGCAATTGCTCCTCTATATTCTTTTCAGCCGCCTGCATCGATGCCAGCCGGCTTGCGTTTTCACTCGCTAAGGATTCCGCAAATCCGCGGTAAATTGAAACATAAAAGTACTGCCTCAGAAATCCTTGAAACACCTTCCTCCAATCGGCGGTTATTCGAGGTAACGAACGGGACTCCCAGTCCCGCTTCTTCAATTGATTCAACCAGTTTACATCGAGAGGTAATAATTTCATTTCCGCTGGCTCATAGGATGCTCCGGATACCCTCTTGTTATAAAAGAGATAAATGGCAGCCAGTCGATTATCCCTCCACCAGTCGTATAATTCCAATATCACTTCCTCAGTCGCGCTCACTATACCATCAACCGAACCAGGCTGAGAAATAACAGCTTGTACATCTATCTTCTCCGCGTTAAGAATGGATGCGGCTTTGTAACCGGTGACCATCAAGAACGAAGCTCCGTCGCCGCCGCCTCCAATTCTCTCCAGAGCATATTCAACTATCTCCTCATTGAACTTGCCGACCATACCCATCTCAGAACCGTATATCATTGCGCCGACTCCTTTGCTATCCTTTATCCTCAGAGCTTTCGGCACGTTAGATTTCCGCTTCATCAGGATTTGGAAACCCATTGAAAGCGTTTTTGCATACTCCTGCAAAGCATCCGCCGCCTCTTCATATTGCCTGATATTAACAGCGGCGATAGCTTTCATGGTCTTTACTACCGACTGAAGGTCTTCTATCCCGTCCAAATGCCTTCTAAGTGATTCAAGAGTCTCCATCTGATTCCTTTAACTCCTCGAGGGCTGCCTTCAGAGTATCGATAATTTTGCCCACATCTTCATCGCTCAATTCCTCGCTCCGCAGTATCTTATCAGCTGCATCCGAACGTTCTTCAATGAACCTCTCGATAATACGTTTCTCCACATCGCCGATCTTCTCGATCGGCAAGTGATCCAAAAGTCCCCGATTAATAGCGATAAGCGCGGCTATCTGCTCCGGCGCAGAAAGGGGATTATATTGCGGCTGTTTGAATATCTCGCGTACTCTCTTTCCTCGCTCCAGCTTCTTCCTGGTCTCTTCATCCAAACGGGTGCTGAAACGGGCGAACGATTCCAGCTCCTCGAATTGCGAGTAGGATAACCGAAGATCGCCGGCAACCTTGCGGTAAGCCGGCAGCTGCGTTTTACCGCCGACTCGGGAAACCGACTTCCCTACATCTACTGCCGGAAGAATCCCTTTACCGTGTAATTGCGGATTGAGATATATCTGCCCATCGGTGATCGAGATAAGGTTCGTAGGTATATAGGCGGAAATATTCTGAGCATGTGTTTCCACAATCGGCAGGGCGGTCAATGATCCTCCGCCCTTATCGCTGTGCAGATGAGTAGCACGCTCGAGGAGTCTGGAGTGGATGTAAAATATATCGCCCGGATAAGCCTCTCGAGCAGGCGGTCTTCTAAGGAGCAGAGAGAGTTCGCGATAAGCTCGTGCATGCTTGGTCAAATCGTCATATACGATCAGAACATCCCTGCCTTTGTCCCGAAAATACTCACCGATAGTGGTAGCGGCATACGGAGTGATAAAAATCAGTCCGGGCGGATCCCCACCATCGGCGGCAACCACAATCGTCTTCTCCTTCGCCCCTCTTCTTTCCAATTCGGATATAACCTGCACTATATCAGAACTTTTCTGTCCAATCGCACAGTATATGCAGATAACATCCTGGTCCCTCTGATTTATGATTGCGTCCACGGTGATCGCTGTCTTACCCGTCTGCCTGTCCCCCAATATTAACTCCCTCTGTCCCCGTCCAATCGGTATGAGCGAATCGATCACTTTCAATCCGGTCTGCAATGGGACTTCCACCGGCTCCCTGTCCATTATCCCCGGAGCATCACGCTCGATGGGCATCCTGTCAAGATTCGCAAGGGGCGATTTGCCGTCCAGAGGTCTCCCCACCCCATCGACCACTCTGCCAAGCAAGTCTGCTCCCACGGGTACATCTGCCACACGATTGGTGCGTCGAGCTTCGTCGCCCACTTCGATAACGTTACTCTTATCGAGCATAACTACTCCGATAACTCCGGGATCGAGGTTGAAGGCCAAGCCGTAGTTATTGCCGGGAAATCTTATCAATTCCTCAGATTGTATCGATGATAATCCGCTCACACCGGCGACGCTCTCACCGACAAATGCTACTACCCCTGTTTCGAGAGCTTCGAACTTATACTCGTAATCGTCAATGACATCTTCGGAAGCGGATATTATTTGATCGAAGATATGTTCGATATTTGCCTTACTCATTTCAAACCTGCGCCATAATTCATCAAGACTCTTCGTTGTCAGATTCCCCTTGTTCTTGCTCGGGAGTTTCGATATTCGATCCGGCCCTTTCCTTTTCTTCCTCATTTATGGATTTAATAGTCTCCAAAAACCTGTTCTCAAGATCATCCAGATATTTGTCTATACTCCAGCTAATCACTTTTCCACCGTATTTCAACTCGATGCCGCAGATCATCTGATCATCCACTTCGAAATCAACACCGACGCTGCTTGCAAGTCTTTTAGAGAGTAGTTTCTCAATCTTCTTCTGGCTGTTTCCATATATGTCAAAGCTGGAGGTTACAAGTGCTCTATGTTTATCATCACTGTCGCTATCCCGGCCGCCCATCATTTCGTTGAGAGCTCCTTTTTCGATATGACTGATAAAAACATCCAGTAACTGCTTCTCCAATTCCTTATCAGTCATATCAGAGAGAACCTTTCGTGAGATGCTGTATATCTGATTGCCTAACTTGCGCCGGATATCGCCGATTACCCCTTCCCTGTAATTGCTGAGAGACTCGTTCCATTTCCGCCTTTTCTCTTCCACCTCATCACGAGCATCCTTCAGCATTTTATTCCTCTCTTCCTCGGCTTCCTCACGCGCTTCGGATAATATCCGCTCTTTCTCATTATCGAGCCTGGCAGCCTTCCGCTGGTATTCCCGCTTCTGCTCTTCTGCTTCCTTCCCGCGCTGCTCCGCTTCGGCAAACCTCGAATTAATCCGTTCCTCACGCTGATCCATCGCGTTGATAATGCGGTCGTAGAGAAAGCGCTTCAGCAGCAGGATCAGGATGATAAAATTGACTGCCTGCGCTATGAATGTCACCCAATCGATATTCACTATCTATCACCTCTATCCGGTAACATGGTTCCAGAACGGATTGGCGAATATCAGAATGATGGCGATCACGAAGCAGTAGATCGCTGTTGATTCGATCATCGCAAGCCCGACAAACAGGGTTCTCGTTATCGTGTTGGATTCGTCCGGCTGTTGAGCCAAGGCGTCCAGAGCGCGAGCGAGCGCTCTTCCTTCACCCAATGCGGGACCTATCGAACCGATCGCCATGGTCAAACCCGATGCAACTATCGATGCCATTCCGATCAGGTCTACACTACTCATTGTTATCCTCCTCTTTATTTTTAATCTCTTTTTCCTCTTCTTCGTGAGAGCGCACCGCGGATGCAATATACACCAGCGCCAGCACCGCGAATATATAAGCGTGAATCTGTCCAATCAGGAGCTGCAGCAATTTCATTATAATAGGTACAAAAAACGGCGCTATCGAAAGAAGAATACCGATAATCAACGTTCCACTCATCACATTCCCGAAAAGACGAACTGCTAAAGCCAGCGTCCTTGATAACTCTCCGATAACATTAAACGGTAACATGAACGGACTCGGCTTTATGTAGTTTTTCACGTATCCGCCGACGCCCCTCTCCACAATTCCGAAAACCGGCACCGCGAAAAAGACACAGGACGCCAGAGCCGCCGTCGTATAAAGTGAACCGGTGGGCGGATGATACCCGGGGATTACAGCAAGTAAATTCGACAGCGATATGAATAAAAACAGCGTACCCAGGAACGGAAGGTATCTATCCGAATGGCGCGGTATTACATCACCGATTTCCTTTCTGATGTAGGATACTATCGATTCAAGCATGTTCTGCCATCCCGAGATATCGCCTTCAATTGTCATTTTCCGCGTTGCAAGCCATGAAAGTAGCGCCAGTATCGCCATAACAAGCCAGGTGAATACTATAGTCGCGCTTACTGTAAAGCCTCCTATCTGAAGCATAGCAATTTCATCAGGACTTATATTCATCCCTTAGCCCTCTCCGCTATTTCTTTTTCCGGCTTTTCAAACTTGATAAAAACGAATTTAGTAAGCACGAATCCTGCTGTAGCTGCCAACAGCCCTTGCCATCCGCTGTATTTGGAAATCAAGTAAAGGGCGAATGATGCAACTAACAGCCGGGTAAAAAAACTGCTGATCATCAGCATCGAAGGATGCTTGGCTTTGGGGGTTCTGTTTACAACCCACAATAGTACTCCAAAGAAAAACAAACCCACTCCGATTCCCATCAGAAATGAGAAAGTTATCGAGACGAGATTATTCATTTCTTCCTCCTTCGGCAACGCCCCAACGACGTAACAGCCTTTGAACGATTACCGGGCTTACTATGCAGGTGAGTAGAGAAACCACCGCCATACCGGCGTATGCTTCCGACGGCACTGCCCAGCTGCCCTGACTACGACCTCGCTGCATAATTATCATGGTGATTTCCGCTCTGGGAACCATGCTCAATCCAAGTAAAACTGCGCCGGAGCCTCCGACCGCCAACACGCCTGGGAGCCCATGACCGAACAACTTGCCCGCTATCGCTGCTGCCGTCAGGACAAGACCCAATACTACAGCGGTAGTTAGTACGCCAGGATCTATCATCATACCGATCAGTATAAAAAAAAACGGGCTGAATAGTTCAAAGAGCGTTTTGTAAGATGCGTCTATCTTCACCGCATTCGGGTCCCTGCTGAAAGCGAGCCCCGCCAAAAATGCGCCGATCGCTATGGAAAATCCGATCATACCGGCCAAAGCGGCGATTATAAATCCGACACCCGCAACCATCAGCATCGAACCGGGAGAAGATGCGATCCTTGCCGCGAACGCGGTCAGATGCCTTTCTATGTATAGCGAAAACAGCGCACAGGCCCCTGCCAAACCAAACAGCTTGAGCAGTATGACGCCAATCGATAAAAGCAGAAGCGCGCTCAGTGGTTCGGAATTAGACTCCCTGAGCACCGGCACAATTGAAAACAGGATCGCCATTAATACCACGCCGGATATGTCATCGATTTCGGCAACATCGATCAGCAATTCGCCCTTTTTTGTATTCAAGGCTTTCGCTTCCTGCCACACACTGACAGGCACGCCAACGCTGGTAGCCGTAAACGCTGTCGCTATGAAAAGACTCGGTATCAGCTCTAAGCTCAACAGATAATAGGAAGTGATAAAACCCAGAAAGGCGCTGAGGACAATCCCGCTAATCCATATAAAACTCGCATTTTTAAGCTGCCCCAGCAATCCCTTGAGATTGCTTTCCAATCCGATTTTAAACAGCAAAGTAATCACACCGATCTTAGCCATGAAGAGTAATATCTCCTCTAAGCCGGTGGTCACAAAATGCCATTGTGTATCCGCTGCGCGTATCGAAAAACCCAGCAGCATGAATCCGACCAGCGATGGCAATCCGGCTTTCTGCATCCCCGCTCTAACGAGACCGATCAGGATGATGATTGCCCCCATCATTAGAATTATTACGGGAAAATCAATATTCAGCTCAGTCATGTTTGCTCTCCCTCTTTACCCAAAACCACGCGTTTAGAGAACCAAGAACCACGCCCGCGAATACGCCGGTAAGCGTCCATGAGATTCCGCTATCAGTCTGTACATCCAGCCAGATACCGATTGCCGTCATCAAGATGGTCGGGATTGCAACCGCCCAGCCGACCATACCGTACATACCGAGTCCGAACCAGATGGTCTTCAGCGTTCCTTCTCGGCGCGCTTTTATCTTACGCTCGGCTTTCTTGCCTATTCTTTCGCCAAACCGATTCTCATCATCCCGGCGGTTATTTCGCGAAGAGTTATTCATTCATCATCTCCCCTTGCCTGCTGATCTCCCGTAATATCGATCCCTCCAATAATGCCAGAACCGAACGCGATTTCTTCTCTCTATCGCCCATTGCAAGAATCTCCTCATTCAACTCCTCTCGAAGTGTTTCCAGGCTTTTTCCCTTTATCACCTTCATAGCCGACACGAAAATTTCTCCTCCCCGCTTGACCAGCATTCCTTCGTCTAATGCGAATACCCTCTCCTCACCATCTATGGATATGTAGCTAAGGATACCCGGAGGCAACGGCACTCCCACGTCTATATGCTTTGGTAAAATTGTGAAGGATCCGTGTATCCCTTCAGCAGTTAATTTCTTTATCTCTTCATCTGCCACCTTCTCCCTGGGAGAGTAAACCTTAACCTTCATCAGCGGTGTCCTCCTTGCTTCCTCCGGTCGATTTCTCCGCACGTCGCCGCTCCTCATTGTTCTCACTATCCGACCGCTTATCTACTTCATCTATTCCGCCAATCATATAAAATGCGCTTTCGGGTAAATCTTCGAATTCGTTCTCAAGTATTCTTTCGCAGCCATCGAGCGCATCCGCGAGCTCAACCATTTTGCCTTTCTTACCCGTGAATTGCTCGGTGACGAAAAACGGCTGCGTCAGAAATCTTTCAAGTTTACGCGCCTTTTTTACTGTTTTCTGATCCTCCCGGGACAACTCTTCCATCCCGAGCATAGCGATTATATCCTTTAGGTCTTCGTACTCTGCAAGTGTCCTCCTTATCTCTCGCGCGATCTTAAAATGCCTGTCGCCAACCACGTATGGACTCAGCATTTTAGATGTTGATTTCAAGGGATCGATCGCCGGATACAAACCCTGACTTGCCCGCTTTCTGGATAATGCCACCGACGACGAAAGATGCCCGAATGTATGAACCGCGGCGGGATCGGTGAAATCATCCGCCGGTACATAAACAGCCTGGATGGAAGTAATAGAGCCCGACGACGTATTGCATATCCTCTCTTCGAGTTCGGATAATTCGGTAGCCATGGTCGGCTGATAGCCAACTCGCGACGGCAATCTGCCGAGTAATCCCGATACCTCCGCGCCCGCCTGTATGAATCTGAATATGTTGTCTATCAGTAAAAGGACATCCTGATTCCGTTCATCCCTGAAATACTCAGCCATATTAAGCGCAGTATGCCCCACCCTCATTCTGGCGCCGGGCTGCTCATTCATCTGTCCGAATACCAGGACAGTATTTTCCAAAACCCCGCTTTCCTTCACTTCTCGATACAGCTCCTCAGCTTCGCGGATACGTTCTCCGATACCGCAGAAGATACTCACTCCCTCATATTGACCAACCATGTTATGAATCATCTCCATGATAAGAACGGTTTTGCCAACGCCGGCTCCCCCGAACAGCCCTGCTTTGCCGCCGCGTTCGAGCGGCGCCAGGATATCAATGGACTTCAAACCGGTCTTGAATATTTCACGCGTGGATTCACGCTCGATCAAAGCCGGAGGCGCGGTATGAATTGAACGCCTTTCCTTGATTTCTACCTCCCCCTTGCCATCTATCGGATCACCGAATACATTGAAGACTCGACCCAGAACATCATCCCCTACCGGCGTTTCCAGATGGCGACCGGTGTCCCTTATCCCCATCCCCCGTGACAACCCCCTGGTTGGCGTGATAGCGATACCGCGGATCGTCCGCGAATCCAGGAGAGCGATAGTTTCTATATAAACATCTTTCTGCTGTCCGGTAACCAATAGATTATACATAGCCGGAAGCTTCTCCGGAAATTTGGCATCCACGACACTGCCCCTTATGGAACTAATATATCCGATATTGCCGTTATTCACAATCAAGCGCCTCTTTCATTTAAAAGCTATATGAGACAGCGCCTGAGTCAATACGGTTGAGCGCCGGTACCGCTCCATCTACTGCCAACTCATCATATACAGCAACGGAGATATCGCTGTCTTTCACATCATCTATCGCGGCATCAGCAGATACAATGGATAGACTAATTGCGAAAAATAATATCAACCCGACAACTCCTGCAGTTGGCGATTTATTCATCAATATTCTTTTACACAGATTCATTTTCATATCTCCTTAGTTATTCCCGCATTCTTCAATGTACTTTTAAAAACATTGCAGCTATCCAGTCTTTATCCGAATTTCCCATAGTTAATAGCAATATTTATGCCAGAGAGTCCCGGAGCTAATCCCATAGGTATAGAGCGGATTATATTGCCGTAATTGCGGTGAAAATCGGCATTGCGGGATTGATACCGCTTTGCAGCTTGAAGAACTTAGAGTAACTTTAGAGAATATTCTAAATTAACCGGTGGTAAAAACGATCAGCAAATCCCCGAACGTATCAAACATTCGCTGCACCCAAAACGAAAGTTGGCAGTGCCGTAGGTCGGGTTCCGGAATTCGGCGATAGTGCCGTAGGTCGGGTTCCGAAGTGGAGCGAAGCGGAACGGAGAAACCCGACACTGCATCTTTTTACGTGGCGTCAAACGTCGCCGTTTGACGCCTAAATGTGCTGTCGGCTCGCCGCACCTGTCATTGCGAGCGAA
>CAZLVS010000008.1:0-94193 GCA_964563085.1 uncultured Ignavibacteria bacterium
TATAGAATAAGCCACCGAGGGGAGTCGAACCCCTGACCTGCTGATTACGAATCAGCTGCTCTGTCCATCTGAGCTACGGTGGCATTAAAAGTTCATTCAAGTTCCCCAAAATATTATTTCTGCTAATTTGTGGCAACAAATTTATTACTCATTCATAAAAATGTCGTTCGTATATATTTGACATCCTCGGAAGGCTGATATATTATATTAGCTTTCGTATAGGAGCGAGAGTGGCGGAATTGGCAGACGCGCCGGACTTAGGATCCGGTCCTTCACGGGGTGGGGGTTCGAGTCCCCCCTTTCGCATATCAGCCAACCTTTTGATTGATAACCATTCTGACAAACATGTGCGATTTTACTTTGATGCTTTCCTGCTTATTTCGGCCGGAGGTGTCCGCTTATTGATTGCGGTAGTTTTATCGCCCCGAATGAAAAAAGACGGCTACTTTACCAGCAGCATCCGTTTGGTCTCGAAATAACCGGGCGTCATTAGTCGATACAGGTATTCACCGCTTGCCAAACCGTTAGCTTTGAAGTTCAGAGTATGAGAACCCGCATCGAGAACTCCATCATATACCGTACACACCTCTTTGCCGAGGATGTTGTACAACCTTATACTGACAGGGGCGCGCCTGGGAACCTTTAATCGTATGCTGGTCGATTCATTGAATGGATTAGGATAATTTTGATGCAGACTAAATCCGGTCGGCATTGAACCGCCGGTTGAAGAACCGGGGCGCGCCCATATAGAGCCGCCCTCCGGTTTCTCATTCAATTCAATAATCTCAACTTCATCTAGGTCTGAGGTTCCCAATCCACGTTCTTCGGCTCGCTGCAATGTCGAAGCGACCATTGATGCTGAGAATGTGGGGTCATATTTTTCGAGAAGATTAGCGCAATATGCGTCAGTTGCCGCGATATCCCCGCAGATTATGATTCTATCGGTATTCACCAGTATGGTTTCCTCGTGAATCACCGGACCGAATATCGTCATCAGGACTCTGGCGTCCACGATATTCAACTCGGGTCTGACTAATCCGGCTATCTCCGCTACTTCTTCTCTTAGAAACTGGCTCTGGTTGGCATGTATAAATAGCCGGGTGCCGGTTCTATTTGAACCGGTAACTGCTCCGACATGATTCTTAATCGCACAGGTTAAGTCGGCTTGGAAATGCTTCTTCAAATTGCAGAGATTTATTATGATTGGCGCATCATAAACTTCCGAATATACCTCGAAATCGGGTCTTTCCGGTTCCCATGAAGGATGTCTGACATTATAAGGATTCGAAAAGACTATTAACTCCCCGCCCGCTTGGGGAACGATTTCATCCAGATTGAGAAACGGGTAAACAATTTGTGGCGGTTTCCATCCCTGGTCGCCCACGTATACGGTACCGTCCGTTGCGCTTGCTACCGAATTTATCACCTCGGCGAGTAAATCGGGATCAGTAGATGCCGGGTAGTGTTCATCAGTCAGGAAATTAGGCTTTATGAGAACATCCTGATCCGAGTCTATCAACCGGCTTAAACCTCCTATTGCGGTTAAGCCGGTAGCAAGCATGTTATTGATATCAGCGCCTTTGACGCATACCAATATAGGTTTACCTTCCGGGGTCACAAAGGGATTGGATAAGCCGATTCTGGGATCAAGAGTAGGATTCAGCTTGCTTAGAGCTTGCACGGGACTCGCTAAAGCGAAAGCCGAAGCCATCCCTCCGGATAGCGACTTTATAAATGTTCGCCTGGATTGCGATGAATCATTCAAGTTTGCACCTGCAATATTCCAACTACCGTACACAAAAGACTACATCATACTGAATGTATGTAGAGTTAAACCCAAATACCAATATCTATTTCACCAATGTCATCGACTTGGTTTCAATTGTCCCCGGCGCTGTTAAGCGGTAAAAATACTTACCGCTGGGCAAGCCGTTAGCGTTAAAGGTAACCGTATGGGAACCAGCGTGATATATGTCATGTGTTATTGTCGTAACCTCCCTTCCCAACATATCACATAGTCTGATATCAATGGGGGCGCTCCGACGTATTTTGAATCTGATGGTTGTGGCTGCATTAAACGGATTGGGATAATTCTGCTCCAGAGCGATAGCATCAGCTACGCCGTTCAAATCCGAATAATGCGGCTTTGAGGATATGTAGCCGCCTATAGGCTGTTCGGGGAGTTCAATAATTTCAACATGGTCCAAACTCGATACACCCAGTCCCAGCTCTATCGCTCTATCTATTGTTGGTTCTATCATTTCCGCATCGAAAGTGGGATCATATTTTTGCATAACCTGCGCGCAATACAAGTCGGTTGCTATTATATCGCCACAGATAATAAGCAAGTTGGCATCAGCGAGAATTGTATCCTCATTTGGAGTGGGTCCATAGATTGTCATAATGGTGCGGGCATCCACAATATATAACTCCGGGTTAACCAGCCCTGCCAATTCCGCTATATCCTGGAAGAGATGTTCATCCTCATTCTCGTGTATATGTGCTCTCGTACCTACTCGATATGGACCATTGACAGTCCCTACATGGTTTTTCAGACAGCATGTCATTTTGGCGTGTTCGCGTCCATGCCTCTTTAGCGTCGGCATATTGATAACGACCGACGAATCGTATATATCGCTCCAGACTTCGAAATCCGGTTTCTGAGGATGCCATGATAGCCTTCTGACATTATAGGTTTGATCAAATATTACCGGTACACCTCCGGCTTGGGTTACAATGTTTTCAACATCAAGGTAGGGATATACTATATTGGCGGGAAGATAGCCCTGATCGCCGACCTTTATCGAGCCCGACGATACTTGTTTTACGGCTTGTATCACCCCGACAATCGCCTCCAGCGACGTAGTTGTGGGATAGTACTGGTCAACCACGAAATTCGGATTTATGAGACAATCTTGATTTCCATCGAAAAGCAAATCCAATCCGCCCAACGCCCCCAAGCCAGTATGCAGCATGGCTCTGAAATCTGTGCCTTTGACTGCTGCTAAAATCGGTTTACCTTCATTGTTTACAAACGGATTCGGAATCCGCTCACGTGGTCCCAGAGTTTTACCACTTGCGGCAAAGATATCGCTATAAGGATGAAATGCAATAAGAGATGCGGCACCCCCGGATAGGATTTTTAAGAAATCCCTCCTTGAATTAGATTTATTCCACATGCAAACCTCATGTTTATTATTGTTACGTTTGTCGGGTGTATCATTCGGTGTCTTAAATCACGCGGACTTCAAAGAGGAGATATAATTAGCATACATCAATCACACAAAAGGAGATTAATTCCTATGAGCTAAAATAAGCATCTCCTGTGTGACCCATTGTGTTGGGAATGATAGCCAATATCCCCGTTAGTTCGGAATAGGATAGCAAAGCCCCCCGCTGAGAACGGCAATTAAGTTCAGCCGGAGGACTACGTTTGCAGACCGCTGCAATATGAATTTTTCAAATAACATCTTTGTCTGAAAAGAAAAGGAAGCTGACAAAGGATCGAATCAATGCAACACAACTATAGTGGTTTTGCTTAAAATAAGATGGAATTCTATTTTGTCAAGATAATTTGGGAATATAATATTAAACCGGAAGCACGCGAACAAATCGGAATTAAGGAAGCTGCAGAATTACGAGCTCTGCAAGAACCCAACCTCGAGAACCATCTGGATAACAATCCAGATTGGAAAGTGCGCATAGGACTACTAAGAATGTTCTGAGATGCGCTGTTGAAAGCGAAAAAACAATTTCTAATGATGATGATGAAAAATGGGGTTGACAAATACCTGTACGATTTATATGCATTTATAGCAGTTTGTTTCGGGAATGCATAATGATTCGCCCCTTGTGGACGGAGTTCATACGACATTTGCCGGAAGCCAAGAGCAGATAACGTACTTTTCGAGCGATAAAGCCAACAACGATTTCTAAGGAGATCTCTGAACTCTAACAGCTAATGATTAATATGCCAAAATCTTATTCCATACCATCAGCGATTGTACTTGCAGCGGGAGAAGGATCAAGGATCGGAAAACCCAAGGCAATACTCGAGATAAACGGACGATTTTTTATTGAACGTGTCATTGACACTCTTATTCTGGCCGGAATTGATAATATAATGGTTGTGCTGGGCGCCCAGGCGGAGAAGATTAAATCGATGACAGACTTGTCAATCGTTAATACCGTCATAAATGAGACCTATACCGACGGGCAATTTAGCTCGCTCCAAGCCGGTTTGAGGAATCTGAAAGTCGAAGGCAATCTAATCGTGTTTCCGGTTGATCACCCTCTTGTGGAGCCGGAGACAGTTATGCGGTTGCTGGATTGCGCCGCCGAGCCCGGTAACAGCAAGGCGGTTGTTCCGGTATACAATGGGAAAAAGGGACATCCGGTTATATTGACCAAATCAATGGTTAGGAAGGCGCGGAAAGCAGCGCATGGAGATACTCTCCGAGATATCCTGTGGAGACAACCTTCCGCCGTTAAACAGATTAGCGTCGATGATCCCGGAATACTTCAGAATATCGATACCGTCGAAGACTATGAAGGTTTAATTCTAAAAACGAGCGATAATTAGGAGCGTGACTGTAACCCTTGTGCACGGCTTATCATAAAGCTCCGGACATCCTCGCCGGCTCGCGGCATGAGAGGACAGATCAGGACTCGGCGGATAACGGAGCAGGCAAAGGGATTTATCCTTAACTTGAATTATCGTTAGGAAAGAGAGTGAATCACTGTCGATAGAGGAGGACTCTGTGAAACGTTTTTTTCAATTCGATAGCGTCGGCGCCACTTACGGTAAGGAGATTATCGGGGGTTTAACTACTTTCGTAACAACGGCGTACATTATCGTTGTCAATCCGGCCATTCTGGAAGCGGCGGGGATTCCCCGCGGTCCCTCGATGGTTGCTACTATCTTAACCGCCGTATTCGGCACCTTACTGATGGGCATTTATGCGAAGCGCCCATTCGCCATCGCGCCGTATATGGGCGAGAACGCTTTTATCGCTTATACCGTTTGCGGAGTTCTGGGATATTCATGGCAGACAGCTCTGGGAGCTATCTTCATAAGCGGCGTTGCTTTCACGATTCTTACGCTGGTTGGAGCGAGGAAATATCTGGCGGAATCGATACCTTTCAGCCTCAAGAGCGCTTTCTCGGTGGGGATCGGTTTATTCCTTACATTTATCGGATTGAATGAGACCGGAATTGTGGAACTGGGAGTCCCGGGCGCTCCCGTCACTTTCGGTAATATTGCGTCGACCAACGTGATTATCGCAATTATCGGACTAATGCTGATAACTATTTTACTATTGAAACGAATCCCCGGCGGGATGTTAATGGGTATTATAGGCGCTGCGGTTTTAGCCTTCATACTTAAAACTGCTCCATTGCCGGAAAAGATAATATCCATGCCCCCGGACATTACAGAAATCTTATTTCAACTCGATATAAAAGGCGCTCTCACCTGGGGTTTCTTCTCGGTCATCTTGACGGTTTTCGTCATGGATTTCGTCGATACCATGGGAACGCTAATCGGCGTATCGTCATTAGCCGGATTGCTGGATGAGGATGGAAACCTTCCGGAGATCGAAAAACCGATGCTGGTGGATTCCACCAGCACCATCGCAGCATCATTTTTGGGAACCACTACCGCCGGATGCTACATTGAATCAGCCGCCGGTATAAACGCCGGCGCCCGTACCGGATTCGCCTCGATAATAACCGGTTTGCTGTTTTTGCTGGCTCTGTTTTTTGCGCCATTTCTAACGGCGATTCCCCCGGAAGCCTACGGACCTGCGCTTATCGTTGTCGGCTTCATCATGTTCAAACCGATCACCGGAATCGAATTCGATGATTTCAGCGAACTTATCCCGGCGGCGCTAACTATCACATTGATGTCGTTTACTTTTAACATCGGAATCGGGATGACAGCCGGTTTTATCTTCTACCCTTTACTCAAGCTGCTAACCGGCAAAGCAAAAGAAATACATCCGGGGATGTATATACTTTCCATACTCTCATTGCTATTCTACATTTTCTATCCGTACGGGGAATAGAAGCCGGACTGAGGAGGATAGGGTTTCACCCCAGAACCGCCATAAAAGTTCGAGAATAGGCAGACCAGCAGGTCGGGTTCCCCCGATTAATCGGAGAGCGAGAAACCCGACATTCCATGCTACCATTAACCCGCCCTGCATTACCGGGATTATGCTTTTGCCTTCATTGTCATGAACTTCTTCACCATCCAATAGACAATCCCCAATGCTGCCAATAGCAGTATTACAAATGGGATAATAGTACTGGATTGGAAAAAGGACGGTATGTTTTCCAAATCGGTATGAGGCGATATATGAGCTGACCTCAATATATCTCTCATTACAGCCATAAAAATCAGGGTCGCCAGCAAAGCGATCCCCGAGGACAACACCAACATTTTGGGAGATTCGCTCTGAGAAGCTTTATTTAACATCATAATAGCGCCCAACGAGAAAATGATGCCCAAGAACAGAAGGACAGTTCCCGCTATATCCTTACCCATAAACAACATCATCTTATCCGCCGGAAGAGCGATCAGCCAAAGTATCCCGACCAAATATTGAACGAATGTGAACCTCGTAAACCATCCCGCTCCATATTTGATCGCCTTGGAAGAAAACCATTTCTCTCGCTTTTCAAATAAACCGACACATGCTACAAAAAAGGCAGACACCGCCAAAGCTCCAACCAGGAAATGAAGGTATCTGAAAAACAGGGTTGGTTCACCTAAATTCAAAGACATACCGGACGGATCGGGGAAATATTTAGCGCCCCAGGTTTCCGGAGTTAACATCAAAGTCATTTCATTGGAATAAATAAAGCCGACAATTGCAAATAGAATCGCCGCAGCCCATCCGATCATGGTTTTACTGCCATGACTCAGCTTTTTGTACCTGAAGGAGTTTAAATAAACCAGATAGTAAGCCAGCATCACAAGTATTATGACGGAGAACCAGGGAAAAGCCAGTATAATGGAAGATGAATAGAAATACTGCCCATACAGTACTTGCAGAAACAGCAGCGGCGCAATCCCCATCGTAATCGTCAAAGCAACAATAAGCGGAAGCATTTTTGTTATGCGACGGACCAACCCTGTATGGAAATCCGATTTTCTATAATAGGATATCCCCGCTAAGATTAATCCGCCCAGCATTATATTCATCGGTATTATATGAAGTATAAATGTCAGGATAGAAAGGAATTTTAAAAGCCAGACCGGCGCCGGCAGCGGCAGCGGATCCAGATCCGGGATATAATGAATTATATTATTCATTTCTGCCCTCCTTATTGCTGAGTTCCGAAAGGTATCTGGCTAACTTCTCGGCAGCCTCCTCACCGGCGGTGAATGGGGGCATATCCTCATTCATCTCTGACAGCATTGGAATAATTTCCTCCTGCAGCTCCTCCTGACTGAAATCGGAAGTGACCGGAATTATGTCTCTGTATCTACCGATTGTATGACAATTACCGCACCTATCATCATATACCTCTTTGCCGCTATCATAGATTCGAGGTTCGCCCGAGAACCGTGACAGATAACTGACTACGTGATACCTCTCTTCTTCGGTTCCGGCAAAGGGCGGCATCCTGCCGCGCAAAACTTCCAATCTGCCAAGTATTTCATAAAGATATTGTTGATCCCATCCTTCTATATATCTGCCGACATTCATGTAACCACTTAATGAATGGCAATTCATGCATTCGGTTCTGAATATCTCGTAGCCGGTGGTATCCGGGCTGCGAACAGCCTTGGCTTCATCCGATACCCAGTTAGCCCACAGCAAAACGCCATTTTTGTTTATTTCATCTATCTGTTCGGGGAATATGCCGTTGCTGTAAATATAATTATAGATGCCGTAAGGTTTTCGCAGTGATTCCCTTACCCACTCGGTTGCCCCGAATAATCCCAAAGAGAGCAGCATCACGAAAATGGCTACCGGCGCTCTATTGAGGCGAGGAAGGATTATGGAAACTATCAAGGTAACAAGTATCAGCGCCAGGAAAAATATGTAAACCCATCCCACCATAGATTGAGTAATCGGAATTGCTCCCTGTGCCGCTTCGATTATTCTATCCGGGAATATCTTCCAGTACCATAAAAGCGATAATCCGAAGAGGATCAAATTAATGATCACCCATTTTCCGGCGTAGCGAGTTATTTTTAACCGGAATTCCCTATTTTCCTGAAAGGAGGCAGTCAGTAGAGCATAAATACCGGCTAATGCGAATGATAAAAACGTTCTGGATACCAACGAAGGGAAATAAGTGGGATTGAAAAAACCATCCCAAAAATTCTGAGTCTCTAACCATGCACCGGGAGTCAGCATATAGGTTACTATTCCATTTATTACTACAAGCGAAAACCATGCAGACACAAAATAAATCCAACCGATGGTGAGATGCGTACTCCTTTCCATCCTCTCCCAGCTATAGTAATAAATCAGACCGGCTATTATCTCCACGAGGAAAAACACCCACTCAATCGCCCATCCGAATACAAAGGCATGAATCAGGGAGCTGGTTGCCGCCGGATTAATCAAACCGATCACAAACCATATACCTACGCCGGTTATCGCCCCGAAAACCACCGAAAACAAAATAAATATCAAGCTGTGCCGCTTGAGGAACGCCAAGAGGTCCTTGTCATCCTCTCGATAAGCCTTTCGTTCGGTGAGAACTAAAAACAGACCGGTACCTATGGCGAAATGGGAAACGAAAACATGCAATGTAGCCACTATGGCGATCAGCAAACCCGGAGCCATCCCCAAGTCCCAAACCGGAAAATTCAAATTGAACCTCCCTTCATTAAAACTGTCCTACACGAATAGCAGGA
The DNA here is from genome assembly GCA_964563085.1 of uncultured Ignavibacteria bacterium. Lineage (GTDB taxonomy): Bacteria > Zixibacteria > MSB-5A5 > UM-FILTER-46-8 > UM-FILTER-46-8 > WJIR01. The sequence goes on from CAZLVS010000008.1 coordinate 8,879, forward strand.
AAACCATGATTGAACATAATAACCTATCATAGGCACAAAGGATAAATTATGGAAATCCATAAGGCAATATTATTTTAACTGTAAATAACAAGGAACTCACAATGGAATGAGACTATTTATAATCCAGTTCCGCAATTATCTGTGAGGTTGTGGTAACTCGAGCGAACCCGAAAGAAAGATTCAGCAAACTGGCTCGGTGCATGGTTTCGTTAACGGTACCGGCAGCATCAGCCAAGAAATGCACCCGATAATCCCGGTAATAGGCGTCGCGGGCGGTCGATTCACAGCACAAATTAGTCATCACGCCGGTTACAACCAAATCCTCCACCTTCAGCACCCGTAAAACCGTCTCCAGGTCGGTATTGTAAAATGCCGAATAACGATGTTTATATATAATCTTCTCATTAGCCAGAGGTGAAATCGCCTCATAAACCAGGGCTTCATCGCTTCCTTCGCAGCACATCCCTTTCCACCACCACTCCATGATACCCGCATCGCTCATGTTAGGATCATGTACATGGCAGGTATAGATAACCGGCTTCGACTTTTCGCGGAATCTCTCTATCAGCCGTTTGACGTTATCAATTATTGCCAGTCCGCCTGGCGTAAATGTCGGCGACTCCGGATCAAGGAAGAATCTCTGCATATCGATTACCATCAATGCGGATTTCTCGGCAAGATGGAAGTCATGCGTATTATAAGGCGCTATCTCTTCAAGCCAGCGGGAAACTAAGTTCTTATTCACCGTTTAGTACTTCACCAAATTCATCTAATAATCTGTCCTATTATTCGTTTTTGAGCTCTCGTTGTGATCAGCAGGTTTCTGAGCTTGTGGTGGTTTCGAAGGCCTTGGTGTGGAAGGTTTCGGATTTGTTCCTCCCTTTTGTATCTTCCCCTCTTTAAGTGTAGGCATTTTTAAAACTCCTTGATCATTCATGTTCTCGTTCTATATACTCGGAATATTCTAACTTCGGAAACTCAATAGATAACTCATCCCACTTCCTTGTAATATACTGTCCCGGTACTCTATACAACTCTTCGCCGGTAGAGTTCCGGTAAACGACTACGTCTCGAAGAAAAAGTTCATTGTCCTTTACTGTATCCGAAAAGGCTTCTACCCAGCCCTCATACAGCAAATCAAATTTGATATCCCGCACAACAACCCATTCTGTACTGCCCGAGGAATTAAATAAATAGCCCCATACCCCAATATCGCCGAACCTGTTTGTAATCTTTAATCTCTTTGCTGCCCTATGAAATAGCTTTCTATGGAAAAACGCAGATAGAGACAAACCAACCCCAACCGAGAGTAAGCTCACAAAGAACACTTCTTGAAATTCTATAGATTTGTCTGAGTCAGTGAGTGAACCGAAAAAACTCAAGTCATTAGATAATATTCTTGATCCCATAATCCAGATGAATACAGTTAAGATTGAGTTGTACAATAAGTAAGATAGAAATCCCAAAATGAAAGAGTATATAGAGAAGTAAAAGACGCTCCTCCTTTCGATCACCACCAGGTTTTCAATTATCAAATAAGAAATAACTCCCGGCAAAAATAGCAGAATTAACCGAAATGTAAACTCTGAAAACTCCATCTATCTTCTCTAAAATCTGAACTTCTTATTCAAATATAGAATATTTATTTTATGAGTCAAGACAAACGTTATCTAAGACTGCCATGTATCTGCGCCCCTATATCCGACCTGCTCCCATCCGAATCGGTCAGCAGCGGATTCCCGGAATCGATTAGCGGGGATGCAGGTTTAAGCCGGAAATCGGTTGAATCGGATGGATTCAAGAACTCCGGTTTGATTGAAGTATTACCGAATCTTCCCGTTAAATCCGGCATGTTCTGGTATTCACCCGCTTCGTTGCCCCATACATTATTAAAAGAAATTTCGAATGATTTCAATCTGCCTTCCTTTAACATAATAGTATCATCGCCTGCGTAAGCCCAGATTCCGACGCAGGGACATACCCATTCCTTGCGCCATCCATTCTCAACAACTATGTTATTGGTAAACCGTCCCATACAATCGGGTCCCCATACAGCCATACCGCAGTTTCCGTTGCGTATAACGGTATTGTTGGAGGCATCCATCCGGGAGGTTCCGGTAGCTATAATCCCCCATCCGAGATTATCAAATACCTCGTTATGCCGGGCAACAACACGCGTATCGCCAAAAGATCCTATTCCCTTCCAATATTCCGATACCCTGTTACGAAGAACCGTAGCGGCGGCATCCCAGGTGATTCCGATCCCCGCGCCTCGCCCTTTTCGGATTATATTATCCCCGATGAATGCTGTCGCTCCCCTGTAAAGAGCCACGCCGTCCCAGCCATTATTCTCAATCAGATTATTCGTTACAAATAACTCGGCGCCTGCCCTGCCGAATATACCGCCTATCCCCGCCACCACCGAAGAATCGCGATAGGTGTTTCCGCTTATTTCGCAATTTGTAATGGTTACACGGCTATTCCTGACCACGATTGCGGCGTCTGTGGCATTGCCATCCTCATCCCGAACACCACCGGTAATTTTGAGATCGCTGATATAGACAGGCGATGAATCCTCAATATACACTCCGTATCCTGCATTAGTAACCAGCGTGGTTTTGTCCGGTCCTGACCCGATAATAACGATTTCGCGATTGTCGATAATGAAACCGCATGCGGCATCAACCGTGGTTTTATGCTCAAGGCAATTGCCGCACAATTCCTCGGTATAAGCAGTCGGGATAGCGTGATAGATACCCGGCTGCACCAAGATCGTATCTCCATCAATGGCGCGTTCAATTGCGAATTGCAGACTATGGTAATTGTAACCTATTAATCCTGAACTTTCGGAGCGATCAAAATCCTCAACTATCAGGAGTTCAGAGGCTGCCGGAGTAGATGATAGTAGAAAAGAAACAAATGCGAAAATACCAATAAATCTGTACATAGTCATCCCAATAAAAGTAGTCCTATAATGCCGCTCAACTTACAAATTAATAAGCAGGAATAACGTGTATATGTCAACAATTGTGTTAATTAATATCTAAACAGCGCTCCCTTTCTTTTAACATACCAATTCACAGCAAGTTAGGTATTTTTACGCTGTCAGTATGAAGTCCTTTTGTGAATTTTAAGGACTGAGTAAAACAACCTCGAGGAAGAAATTACTTCCCTGCGATAGGAAATTTGGTCTCTGAGAATCTGAGTCTTACGGGACTGAATAGAGTAAAATAGCGCCTTCTGCATCTGGCATGTTTTTTGATTGAGTAATTGATATTAGTAGTAGAATCGGGATTTTTAGCGTCCCCACGGGAGATACCAATACACGCTGCGTAAGGAGATTATGACGCCGTAAATGAGAGCTCTTTTTATCGGAAGTAAAAGAATGGGCTTAAAAGCCCTTCGAAAAATGTATGAACTCTCTCCCGAGGACCTGATCGGAGTCATAACAATCGATGACGGGAAGGATACTCGTTCGGTCTACAATGATTTCCTTGAATACTGCAACAGTATTTATGTGCCTCTACAAACTGTAGCGAATAAAGCGCAATTCAACCAAAGTATCGAAGGACTGAAACCCGATATCTGCTTTGTGGTTGGCTGGTACTGGCTTATAGACAAGCAGATTCTGGATTCTGTTCCGAGAGGTTTTATCGGCGTACACAACTCCCTGCTCCCCAAATATCGCGGATGCGCTCCGCTGGTCTGGGCAATAATCAATGACGAGAAAGAAGTAGGTTTTTCGCTTTTTTCATTCACTGAAGATATGGATGCCGGAGATATATGGGCGGCGGGTGCAATTCCGGTTCAGGAAGATGATTTTATAGATGACATTTTGCATAAATTGGAAGATAAATTAATTGCGGTTCTGGATGAGAAATACCTGTCGATAATTCGAGATATGATAAAACCTCAACCGCAGAGACATGAGGATGCCACCTTCTGCGCTCCCAGAACTCCGGCCGATGGTAAAATCGATTGGAATCGCCCGGCACGATATATCTACAATTTCATCAGGGCTCAATCAAAGCCATATCCCGGAGCTTATACATTTTACAGAGGCAAAATAATGAAAATCTGGTGTGCTAAGCTTTTTGATGCACAGTATTTTGGTACCCCGGGGCAGATTGCCCGGATAGATAAAAGCGGAGTGTATATAATTTGCGGGGATAACCAGGCGATAATTTTGCTGGATGTTGAATTCGACGATATAACCGATAATGCTAATAGGTTCATAAAGTCGGTAAAAACGAGACTCGGACCGGAGGATATTCCTTATTCCATGGATAGGAATTCCGGCAGAAGAAATTTTACCGCGTCCGAGAGAATCGCGGAAACGCCGGCTAAAGACAAGTGATTAATGTCAATTCACACGAGGTTTGTATGATTAAGGAACGAAATAGACTTGAGGGTTCGAGAGTGCTGATTACCGGCGGAGCCGGACTTATCGGTTCCCATATCGCAGACCAACTGGTGCTCAAAGGAGTGGATGAGATTATTGTCCTTGATAATTTCACACGAGGCCGCCGCGAGAACCTTCACTGGGCGAAAAGCTGCGGGAATGTAAAGATTATCGAAGGCGATATTCGCGACCAGGAGATGATGGTGGAATCGACCAAATTCGTCGATTATGTATTTCATCAGGCGGCAATTCGTATCACCGCCTGCGCCGATTTTCCTCGGGGAGCAATGGAGGTTATGGACAGAGGGACCTTTAACGTGCTTGATGCCGCCGCTCATAATAATGTCAAAAAAGTAGTGCTGGCGTCATCCGCTTCGGTCTACGGAATGGCGGAGGAGTTTCCAACGCACGAATCCCACCATCCGTACAATAACGAGACAATTTACGGGGCTTTTAAACTCGCCAACGAAGCGATGGCAAAGGCTTTCCATAGCATGTACGGTTTGGAATATACCGCATTGAGGTATTTCAACGTTTACGGACCGCGCATGGACATCTACGGCGCTTACACTGAGGTGATTATCCGGTGGCTGGATGCAATCGATGACTGGACTGCGCCCAAGATTTTCGGGGACGGGAGCCAGACTATGGATTTCGTTTACGTGGGAGATATAGCAAGAGCGAATATTCTGGCGATGGAAACTCCCAATGTAAACACCGCGATTAATATAGGTTCGGGTGAGGAGACCAGCTTAAGGGAGCTGCTCGACGCAATACTTTCGTTTACCGAGACATCAGTGGAACCGGAATACTTGCCGGAACGAGAAGTGAATCCGGTGCAGCGAAGATTGGCTGACACCAGAAGAGCTGAACAGTTATTAGGTTTCAAAGCAGAAACCAATTTAAGAGACGGTTTGGAGGAGCTAATAAAATGGCGAGCCGCGGCAAAGGAAAAGGCGCCCAAGCTGATAATGAAATAAGGATCCCGTTGACCAGACCATATCTATCCGAAGAAGAAGTAGCAGCCGCCTCGGATGTAATCCGTTCGGGATGGCTTACGCAGGGACCGAAGGTTAAAGAGCTCGAGAAGAAATTCGCATCCTTTATCGGGTGTAAGGATGCGGTTGCCGTATCATCATGCACTGCCGCGCTGCATCTATCTCTGATAGCCGCAGGTATAGGGGAAGGTGATGAGGTTATCTGCCCGTCGTATACGTTTATCGCTACACCCAATTCGATCATACACGCTGGAGCCAAGCCGGTTTTTGTGGATATCGATCCGCGCACCTACAACATTAATCCGGAATCGATCGAAGCCGCCATCACACCAAATACTAAAGCCATCATGCCGGCTTATCAAGGAAGCGCCGCCGGTATCAAAAGGATATATGAGATAGCAGATCGTCATAATCTGCTTGTTATCGAGGATGCGGCGCCGGCTGTGGGGGCTATTTATGATGTGAATAAGAGGCTTGGTTCCGAAAGCTATCTGTGTTGTTTCAGCTTACACCCTCGAAAGGTCATAACATGCGGCGAAGGAGGTTTGATAGCCGCCAACAGCAGTGAGCTTGCCGGAAAACTGAGGAAGCTGAGGCATCACTCCATGTCGGTCTCGGATCTTCAAAGGCACAACAGCAACGAAGTGATTTTCGAGTCTTATCCCGAAATCGGCTACAATTACCGTATGACCGACATCCAGGCAGCTATCGCTTCGGTACAGCTGGACAGGTTGGAGGGATTGATTCTCAAAAGGCGGGAGCTTGCCGAACGTTACAATATTGCATTCGAAAGGTACCCATGGATTGCGCTTCCCGTCAATAACAAAGAGATTTACAATACCTACCAGTCCTACATGATCAGGTTAACTCCCAGAGCCCGGATTAAGCGTGATACCCTTATGAAGAAGCTAATGGAAAAAGGAATATCAACCAGAAGGGGCTTCTTGAGCTGTCATAAGGAAGAATTTTACCGTGATATGTATTCCGATCTAAACCTGCCGGAAACAGAATACTGCACCGACAATTGTATAATTCTTCCGTTATATCCGGCGCTGAATTTCAAAGAACAGGATTATGTTATGCAACATATAGAAAGAGTCATAAATGAAGCTGCTACTGGTACACCCGCCTTCGAGCGAAGTTTACGATAAATTCAAAAGGAAATCGATAGACCGCCTGCCGATTGGACTGGCATATATTGCCGCCGCGGCGGAAAATATCGGCTGGGATGTGGAGGTTATGGATGCCGAAGCCGAAAAGCTTGCACTTGCGGAACTGGTTTCCCGGGTGAATAACCGTAAGCCGGACGCAATCGGTATAACCTGCACCACTCCGCTGTTTCCGATCGCATCTAAGATTGCTTCGATGGTCAAAGGAGAAAATCCTGATGTAGTTACAATTCTGGGGGGACCCCATATCAATGCGCTTCCTTCCGAATCGCTGCGGGATTGTGCGGATATCGATTTTGTGGTGTTCGGAGAAGGGGAGCAGACTTTCGCTGAACTTCTGGAATCTATCAGCAAAAAGATTACGCAGCCCGCAATTCCGGGAATCGGATACCGACAGGGGAATAAAGTTATCTTGAATTCACCCCGCAACTTGATACCGAATATCGATTCCATTCCTTTTCCCGCGAGGCACAAATTTCCCATCGAGAAATATCACGATCCGGATCGATATAATAAACCGTACACCTTGATGATGAGCAGCAGAGGCTGTCCATATAATTGTATTTTCTGCGGTTCTTCGGCAACCTGGGGCAGGAAAGTCCGTTTTCGTTCCCCCAAAAATGTCCTTGATGAAATTGAGATAATCGTCAATCAACATGATATCAGAAATATCACATTTTGCGATGATACTTTCACATTAGGGAAAAGGCGGGTTATCGACATCTGCAATGGCATTACTGAGCGAGGGTATAATCTGGAATTCCTTTGCAGCTCTCGTGTGAATACAATCGATGAAAAACGTTTGGAGGGGCTGGTAAGAGCTGGGTGCAAAGAGATTTCCTTCGGAATTGAGTCGGCAGATGAGGATATTTTGAGTATATTGCGAAAAAATATTGACCTCCGGAAAGTTATACCCATCTTTGAAATGGTAAAGAGTTTTGGAATTCGGGTACATTCCAGTTATATTCTGGGTAATCCGGGCGACACCCGGGAAACAATTGAGAAAACAATTGAGTTTGCAATAGAATCGGGCGCCGATGCGGCGCAATTCTCAATACTGACGCCGTACCCGGCTACTCCTCTCTGGAATATGGCGAGGATGAAAGGTGCATTGAAATCGGCTGATTATGCTGATTACAAGTGGTATTACTCAGTTGTCGCCAATCTTTCAAAGGTTAGCGACCAGGAACTAATCGATTATCAGCGAGAAGCTTATCATCGATTCGAGCAGGTAAAGCAAGTTAGGGAATTACGAGAAACGCAGGTAGTTGGATAGAGATATGGCGAAAGAACCGGATCCCGGCATGCGCAGCACGGCAATGGCGCTGATCGAAAATGGAGATTTCCGCGAGGCTGAAATTTTAATAAAGAAGCTAATCAACGACTACCCCGATAATGCATCTCTTGCATGCTTGATAGCCGATTGTTATGCTCAGATGCCCAATTACGAAGGAGCCGAGTTTTGGTATCGGAAAGCGATTACGCTTCAGCCGTACAATATAGATTTTTCGATTCATTACAATGTTTTCCGTATAGACAATCTTCATGCCCTACCGAAAGACCGTCCGAGATACTTGGTGGGACCGAATATGAGGGCTGCATATTCATTTGCCAATTACGCCGATTGTGTATTTTATTGCCGTCCGGGTACCGCCTCCGGTCATCGCAGCGAGATAGAAGCTTTACCCGAAGCTGATCTCGAGTCTATTCTAAGCAAGTGCCCATCGGGATTTACTCCGGATAAAGTTATCTGTTTGCTCCCGGAGTATTTTGCTCCGCCATCCAATATAGAAAAGTGCCCATGCACTACCGTAGGGGTTTACACCGATATTCCCGCTCATTCCGAAATGATTGCGGCGACCGCTCCGCTGATGGATATTTGTCTGACTCAGGGCTGCAAGCAGGGACCCGAGATGCTGCTTAAACTGGGCGCCAAACGTTCCGGCACAGGTTTTTTCATCGGACACGATCCTTCATTCTGGAAAGACCGAAATCAACAGCGCGATATCGATATTTTATTCCTGTCGACATTCTCTCTCCCGTCTATATATAATGGGAGGAATAAAATTATCCATGAACTACTTCCGCTTGCGAAAAGATACAATCTGGTTATAGGCACCGAAAGCCAACAAACTTCCGCCGAGTTGCAATCCAGGACAAAAATAGTCGTAAATTGCTCCCATTCCGGAGAACTTTCTTCCGAGATGATTGCGCGGCGAATCTTCGAAAGTATGAGTTGCGGCGCATTGTGCTTCGCTGAAGACGAGGTTGCTGTAGTCAAACAGTTTTACCGGGACAAATCGGAAATAGTATTTTACAGGCTGAAGAACTTTGTTCAATTGCTGGAAAGCTACATTAAAAGCGCTGAGGAACGGCAGAGAATCGCCGATACGGGGAGGCGAAAGACGGTGAACAATTATACTTATGCGGACAATATTGGAGGTATGGTGCATCTCCTGCAGGCAAAAGGCGGTCTGATAAGCTCGGATAATGAGATGAAGCTGTCTCGGGCGCAACGTTTCTTAAGAATAGGGATTTCACAATTTTACTCTCACTTGCCTAAAAACTGGAATGCGATCATAAACCTTTTTGAGAAAGCGCTTGATCAGGACCCGCAGTATGAAGCCATGGTGAAAAACAACCTGGGCGTAGTTGCAGCTAACCGAGGACTTTACGATAAGGCTTTGACGTATTTCGATACGGCTGTCCAGCTTGAAAATAACCCCATCTATACCGCTAATCAGATTCTAACGCATGTTTACCTTAAAGGTGATCCGGATAAAACTCTCAATTTGTATGATAGATTGGAAAAATGGGAATTCGAGACCGCATTTGATTTACTTCCATTGTATTTAGCATGCCAGCCAAATTCAGTCTTGCCTACCACTGAATTAAGCCGCTCTCTGTATTTTTTGAGAATCCAGGATGCTTATCTCAAACATCCCGAAAGGGATGAGCAATTCTTTAAAATGATTGAGAAGATCGTACAGGCTGAAATCGAGAAGGCGATTGGTTATGCTTGCGAGTGTCTCGACGATCACAATAACGCAATCAAGCATTACGAGAAGGCGCTGGAAGAATTCTTCGACGATTTCGAAATGATATTTACGCTCTCGAGATTGTATGGAAGGCTGGATAATCGCGATAAGGCTCCGGTGTATTCCGAGAAAGCATTTAAGCTTCAACCGCTTAATATGCAATATGTTGCTGAATATTTTTCTCACCTTTACAGATCGGAAAATTTCAGTCAGCTCTTCGAACTCGCCGATAATTATTATCATACCGACCTGAGGATTTCTGGCGATCAATCAGCTATTTCATTCTTCAGAGCATTGGCTGCTGAGAAAACTGACCATGAAAATGCGGATCACATTATAGCGAATTTTTTAGAAAGCGAACATTCCAAATCCGCGCGGGACTCGGAATTCGGCGAGCTGGCGCAGTCGGCTATTGAACGCTGGTCTCAGTAGAATAGTAAAAATCGACGTTGTTTTGCCTTATCCACTTATTCTCTCAATTAGAGAACCGATAATATAAAAAATACAGGGAGGGTATAATGACTGATGCTAACAAACACCAGGTTTTCGTTTATCACATCGATGCTGATGATGTCATAACCAATTATAATGAGCATTATGCGCAGTTTGCCAGACAGAATAAAGGCGGAGAACTTCTGGGAAAATCGTTAATTGGACATTCGCTGTGGGAGTTCATAAAAAACGAGGAAACCGTACATATTTACCAGGCGCTCTGTAACCGAATACGGAACGAAGACACTCAGGTTATTTTTCCATTCAGATGCGATGCTCCAAGCAGACGGAGATTCATGGAAATGCATATCCTTCCCCATAAACGGAGATGCCTGGAATTCCGCAGTCGAATACTGAGGGAAGAACACAGACCGTTTCAGCGATTATTGGACAGGGACGAGCCAAAAAGTGACTCATTCATCGTGATGTGCGGCTGGTGTAAGGCACTCGCGACTAAGGACGGCTGGGCACAAATTGAAGACGCGGTTGAAATTCTAAAACTTTTCGAGATGCCGGTTCTACCACAGATATCTCATGGAATTTGCAAAGAATGCCATGACAAATGGCTGCAGGAACTCGAGCCTCACGATCTCAAACGTGCAAATTGAACATAAGTAAAGTTGCCAATTACACAGCTGCTCCAGCCTTGATCTTATCACAACCGAGCTCCACACCCTCTATTCCGATAGTATACACAGCTACCGGTATTTCAAGGCGCGCCTCATTTCTGGCTTGAATCGCTGCTTGGGCTATCCCCGAACAACAGGGCACCTGCATTTTCAACACCGCTATGGAAGCTGGCTTTGCCTGGCTGAATATTGCCTTCAGCTTTTCGTAATAGTGCTGAAGATCGTCGAGTTTTGGACATCCTACCAGAAGCGATTTCCCTCTAAGATATTTTCCGTGGAAATCAGGCACGGCGAAAGGAACACAGTCTGCGCAAATTAGAATGTCCGAGTCCTTTAAAAACGGCGCAGACGGGGGAACCAGCATCAATTGAACCGGCCAGTGCTTCAGTTGCGAGCGCATTTCAGGAAGGCTGTCCTTGTGAGAAGGAGATTCCGAAGGCATAAGGCTGCGCAATGCCGAGCCGGGACATCCGCCATGTACCTGAGGCTTCTTAGCGGATTGCTTTTCATCTTTGATTTGCTCGATACGTTTTACCACTGCCTCCTCGTCGTAGGCGGCAACCTCTCTCTCCTCGATCGTTATTGCTCCCTGAGGACATTCGCCCAGGCAGTCTCCCAGCCCATCGCAATAGGTTTCGCTCACCAATTTGGCTTTACCATCAATTATCTGCAAAGCGCCTTCGTGACAGGCGGGAACACACAATCCGCAACCGTCACACCTTTCTTCGTCTATTACCACAATTTCTCGTACCGGCATTTGCTGCTCCTGTCTTAATCTTCCAATATTTAACTTGAGTGATAATATCGGGATTAATCCCGTTTATCATTGACATAAGTCAAGGCAATCGAGGAGGTTTCTAAATTCAGCTAAAAGCAGAAACAAAATCTGCTTGCATCCCGTCTTATTATTTAAATATTTATAGGAATGTTATCTAATTTCTACAGTGTGCGGTTACATGATCCCAAAAAACTAATTAAATACGTTCATATAAGGAGGTTCTGTGTACAAGATACTAACGATATCGCTATTAACCTTGAGTCTAATTGCAAACGCCATGGCTTATGATGGCGAGGAAATCCCCTCGTATTACTCCCAGCATGATTTCCTGATGACTTCGCCTTCCGTATTCTATGAAGGACTGCTTGGTTTTGACAATCCGGCTAATCTTAATTATCTGCATAATCCCGATCTGAGATTCCATTGGTCAACCGACGGCGCCGATGCCGCCTCTTTTAACAATTGGGGCGCCTTTGTCGGAGCGCCGGGTATTGGCTTCGGTTTACTGAAACAGAAATTCGGCGAATATGAAACCACAGATTACCGGATATCACTTGGCTGGGGCGATGATGATTTTGCTTTCGGCATAGGATACGGGTGGTCGTCTGTTACCGATGATTTCATTGACCGCGAAACGCTGGTCAAAACCGGTATGATTTATAGGCCCTTTAAATATCTTTCTTTGGGGCTTGTGGGAGATTGGTCGGTGGAGAGCGATGCGCGGCAGGGAGTCGCCGAGTTGGGCATAAGGCCATTAGGAACTTCTCGCCTTACATTATTCGGCGATATCGCCATGCAGAAAAAAACAACGCTTGAAGATGCTCCATGGAGCGCCGGCGCCGCTGTGGAGGTGGTTAGCGGACTGTTTTTCACCGGACGTTATTTCGAAAACGAGTCGTTTACCGCCGGACTCAGTTTTAATTTCGGTCATCAAAGCTTGGCGAGTCAGGGTCATTTCGACACCGAACAGGAGCATTCATACAATTCTTATTCGGTTCGGCTTGGGGGAATGCGCCCGAGTTTCCTTCCGCCTATGATTGATGAAAACGATAAGTATCTCAGATTGAATCTCAAGGGGCGTGTCCATTACCAGAAATACCGCTTTTTCGATGAAGGAACGCATCGATTCCTTGATATACTGGAGGATATCAAAGCCGCCGCTGATGATCCTCGGGTGGGAGCCATTGCAATAAATATCTCCTCTGTTAACATAAGCAGGGAAAAGGCCTGGGAAATCAGGGAGGAGCTTTATAAGGCTCGGCAAAAAGGCAAATATGTAATCTGTTTCATCGGTTATCCCATGATGACCGAATATCATCTCGCCAGCGTAGCCGACAAAATCGTAATTGATCCCGAGGGCGGAATTATGCTCCCCGGTTATGTGATGGGTAAGACTTATTTTAAAGGCGCCCTCGAGAAGATGGGACTCGGTTTCGATGAATGGAGATTCTTTAAGTATAAATCAGCGATGGAATCATTCAGCCGGGAAAGCTTCTCTGACCCGGATCGTGAGCAGTATCAAGATTATGTTGATGACCTATACGAAACCACCCGCAGAGATATATGCGACGGCCGCGGTTTAACAATTAATCGGTTCGACAGCTTTGTGGATACCATGGTATTTGCGTTACCTGAAACTGCTGTTGAACTTGGATTAGCCGATACTCTGGGGCGGTGGTCCGACGCCGATGATATGGTCAAAAAGCTTACTGGACGATCGATGTGTTCTATCGGTGCGGAATTCCTGATGGCGAATGCTCTACCTCCCGCTCAATGGGGCAAGCAGCCTGAAATCGCTGTTGTCTATGGATTGGGAGCTTGCGCCATGGATAGCGGAATTAAAGCGCGCTGGCTGGAGAGGGTGTTCCTTGATTTGAAGGATAATGATGACGTGGAGGCGGTGGTTTTTCGAGTGGATTCGCCGGGAGGGGACGGACGCGCCAGTGATCATGTAGCTCAAGCTTTGAAGAAATGCGCCGAGAAGAAACCGGTTATCGTCAGCCAGGGACAGGTTGCGGGTTCCGGCGGATACTGGATTTCCATGTATGGCGATAAAATAGTAGCAGGACCTAATACAATCACCGGCTCAATCGGCGTTATCGGTGGATGGATATACGACAAGACCCTCTCCGATAAATTAGGTATGAGTTCGGATCGTGTACAGAGGGGCGCGCACGCTGACCTGGGCAGCGGAGTCCGGCTGCCATTTTTGAACGTAACCGTTCCCCATCGTAACCTCACCAAGGAAGAACGAGAGCGAGTTGAAAATCTCTTCTATGATTTCTATACCGGCTTCGTAAAAAAGGTCGCGGAGGGGCGAAATATATCCGAAGCTCGGGTCAGAGAGATCGGAGAAGGACATTTTTACTCTGGCTTGGACGGAAAGGAAATCGGTCTGGTAGATGAGATCGGAGGATTGGAACTTGCCATCGAGTTGGCGCGCGAGCAAGCCGGTATCGAAAAGGACCAGAGGATAACGTTGAGGGAGATCCCGGAGTATAAAGGCTGGTTCCGGTTCGATATAGTGCCCTCGTTTCCGTTCAAAGCAAAAGTAGAGGATGAACCGGTATATGAATATATCAAAATGCTGAATGAACATCAGGGTCGACCTCTACCAATGCTCATTCCCGGGACATATCCGGATATAGAATAAGCACAGGTATGATACGCCTTCGGTCAGACGAGGACCTCTGACCGCAGCCAAGTGCGCCGTCGGGTGATTCTTGTATATGTTACCCTATGAACCGGTCGGTCTCATAATAAAAAACGCCGGCAACTCGCCGGCGTGTTAAATCATTCGTTATCTATCTTGGTTAACTAAATACCTCCTCCGCTTTTAATCATCATTACTACATTCTGTAAGCTTGTGGTGATATTCGAAAGTACCTTACTATACTTTTTCAGTAGTTCGGTGTACTGCCAACGCATTGAAAATGCTTTACTGGGGAACTCGAAAACATCGAGAAGGACCGATTTGTAAATTTCATCTATATAACGCAATACAAAGAAGGGATAATCCGGAATATTGGGATCATGCACCTGACCCTTGGATATCTTATCTTTGTATATTTCGATTTTCTCCAGGACAACGGTCCCGAAGCACCAAGGACTCATAATCGAGCTGAGATTCAAAGAATCGGAATAAGCTTTGGAAATATGCAGCAGCAGTTGTTCGACAATGATTTTCTTAGCGCGCAAATACGCCAGTGTTTCTTCATTTTCCTCAGGGCATTCTGCTACCTTCTGGCGCAAAGCTGCGAACTCCCGCTGAGCTTTTTCTTCGGTTCTTTCCAAAAACTCATAGAATTCGACAAAGTAAACTTTAACGTTCTCATTTGCCGTGTATATGTAATAACCCTTATCGTCTTTACCGACCTTTGGATCTTTAATGTTGTTCAGTTTTTCTTCCCCGAACCCGGGTTTAATTCCGCTTGTCAGCATATTTTCCTCCTTCTCGTATTCCGAATTCATTGCTCTACCGTTATTTAACGCAAACGATATGCCATCGGATTACGGTTTTTGCTCACTCGTGGAGGGTTCATGTCTCTAAATCTAACTCACTTATTTCTACTTAGATAACAAACATCTTGTTCCTTCTTGTTCCATTATTACTTCAATAAAATCGACTAATCCGTCCGAATCAGCAATTTTATAGCATGAATATGCAACCGACTACATATAATCGCAAGTGAATTCTATATTAAATTATGATGAAGGAATCTACCGCCGATTGACATTAGTCCCCACAACCCGCCGGTATGGATAAAGAGTATTTTGGAACCGGTTGGTAATAAACGTTTTCTGAGCATGTCCATAAGCCCGAAAAACGCTTTTCCCGTATAAACGGGATCAAGTATCAGTCCGCAACTTTTCGCTAATGAATAAATCATCTCCAGCTCCTCGCGCCTGCTTAATGCATACCCTTTGCCGACATAACCGTCTACAATACGGATATCAGATTTATTCACAACCAGTTCCGGGCAATATTTTTCGATGAAACCGCGGATATAGCCATAAATCCGGTTGATGAAATGATCGGAAGTATAACAGACGTTTATCCCGATTATTTCGCTGCTGTCTTTATACAATTTCGAACCGGCGATTAAGCCGCCATAGGTGCCTCCGGAACCGGTCGCGGTGATAATATAGTCAACATCAAGCTTGAGCGCGTTAAACTGCTCTCTGATTTCCGAATAGCAATCAAAATAACCACATAAACCCAAAGGATTTGAACCGCCTTCCGGGATTATCATCGGATTCAATCCCTTTGACCGCATCTTCTCCGACCGATCCAGCATAATTTCGTCGATATGGAAATAGTCGGCGGCGCTGACGAATTCGATTTCGGCTCCGACCAATTTATCCAGCAAATAATTTCCCTCGGGATACGATGGCTCGTTTCCCCTTAGCATCAGGTATGATTTTATCCCCTTCATTGAAGCCAGACAAGCGACAGCCCGGCAATGATTCGACTGTAACCCTCCGCAGCTTATCCAGGTGTCCGCTCCCCCGGCTTCGCTCTCCGCAAGGAAATATTCCAGTTTCCTGATCTTGTTACCCTGCAAAGTACTGCCCGTCAGGTCATCCCGTTTGATATAAATCTCATAATCAGTTAACTCAAAGGGTAGATTTTCCAGCTTTTCTATGGGGGTGGGAGTAAACGCAATTTTGGCTTTGGGCGGTAATTTCAAGCTCATTATATGTTACTTCTGTTCTTCACCAACGCGCCATCTGCCAGCTATCAGCATTTCAAGCAGTAAAAGAAAAAGCACAATTCCGAATGCCGCCGATGTATATTCTTTGCCTGTGCGGAATTGATTAAGCTGACCGGCAATATCTATATCCCGGTCAGCATACATGGCTTTATCCTGCGGCAGCGACAAAACCAGCTTCTCCATATCCGCTTTCCCCGATTCCGATTCCCGAGTATCCACGTTTACCGCGAAATTATCCACAATTTCCCCTTGCGATGTTACTTTATAGATTCCGGGGATTGACGGAGAATCGAATACGATTACTTCACCTGAGGGACCTTTGCGGGGCGCCATGCCCACTCTCTCATCGGCAGGAGTAACTATCTCGATTTTGCCGTATTTTTTTCTTCTGTCCAGATTGAGATTAACGGTTTCCCCGACCGTATAACCCTGGCTAAAATTACCTTTGCGCGCCGAAATATACTCGCTGATACGCTGAATCATCGGAAGAAACAGAGAACTGGAAGTTATATCGGTGCGGTTAGCGTCGAAAGGAGCGCAGGAAAACACAACCGTACCGGTTCCGCTTTCATTTATTACCAGTAACGGTCTATTCCCCGATACCGATGCCGGAATCTGAACTCCGCCCCTTATGTTCATCGAATAAATGGAATTAAAACTGACTTCCGGTATCTTACCTTTGGCTTCTGAATTGGATAACTCTCTGTAAACAGTAAAAATGGGGTGGTCTATTTTCAATTCCTCCAATCGATACGCGCTCTGTGACCCGGGGATAAGCTCGCGTTCGATTTCGATAGGAACTCCCAGCTTCTCAAGGTCTGCATTCAACTCGGAAGGTTTAACCAAAGGCGCCGGAATTAAGAAGACGCCTTTTCCCTTTTCTATGAAGGTCTTAATTTTCGAAGCCAGAGCGGCATTTGGATTGTACTGCGAGAAAATGATTGCGTCATAATTGCCGAATCCCATGGAAACCGCCTTGGAAACCGGTAAAAAATCAGCGCTTATGTGGCTTTCGGCAATACCCGGAGGGGAGAGCGCCAGACGAATTCTCTCGACTAATTCATCGTTTTCCCCCACGATCAGCAATTCAATCTTATCGGGTATCGAGAAACAAAAATACCTTCTGTTGTCGATAGTTATAGCGTCATCGGTAATCTCTACATACCCGTGATGCAAACCGGATGATTTAACCAGAGCGCGTAATTCAATCCTCTCCGAACCGGAAGGTTCCAGTGAAAACTCCGCCTGAGAAATTCGTTTACCATCCACGTAGAGATCGGCAAGTAACCTGTCAAGTCGCCGTTCTGTACCGTTTTTCACCTCCGTTCCGATATCGAAACCCAATCCGGCTTGGATTATTTTTCCGCCATAGTCAACGGAGGTGATGTAGGCGTTGTCGCTTTCATCCCAATTCAATCCCGAAAATAGAATACTTCCTTCGAAATCCTCAAGTACATCGGTTATAGCCGAAGCAGAATTCCACCCGGCAGAGCCGAAATCGGAAAGTATCACCAGTTCGCGATTCAGATTCTCGGATGAATTGAGCACCGATAAACCCTCGGACAACGCAGAAATCACATGAGTTGTATCCGGTGCTGCTTCCATCTCCGGAAGCAATCGGGTGAAGTAATCGGGATCAGGCGAGAGGAAACAATATTTAGCCTGCCCGATTTTCGAAAAAGGAATGACAGCCGCTTCATCGCTGGGCTGCATTTCATTTAGAAAATCGGATATTTCGGTTTTGGCTAATTCGAACAGTGTTCCACCGGAAGTCAAGCGCGACATGCTGTACGAATCATCCAGCATTATTACTGTCGATGAAGGTCCCCCGCTTCCTCCGGCTTCCGAGCCGAGATACGTGGGACGGGAAAATCCCAATACTAAAAATGCAATTATCAGGGTTCTGATCAAGAGGAGCAGCAACTCCTTAAGCCGCACATATTTCAACCGGCTTTGTTTCATCTTGTTCAAAAAGGCGACCGATGAAAACTCCACGATTTTCACCCTCCGGCGTGCGAGAAGGTGAAGTATAATCGGTATGCCTGCTGCAAATAGCCCGAATAGTATTCCGGGATTTAGAAAATTCCACATAAAAGTTTATCCGAATGTCGAATTCAATTTAAACGAGATATACTCACGAACGTTTAAAAGGTTGCTTGATAAGTCGGCGCGCCTGCTCTTTATGATAAGCCGCGGATTCCCCTTCTATCACCTTGCGATAGAACTGTTCCGCTTTATTTCTCTGGTTTAATAAATCGTAAGCTTTCCCCAAACCCATGTTTATACGTCCAATATAATAAGCTCTCTTCTCATGTTCGATTGCCGCTAAAAGCTCATCAATTGCAATCCGGGGCTTATTAACAGCGAGATATGCTTCGCCTAATAGCATCCGATTCATCAGAACATGAGGAATAGCCTCCACTCGGTTCTCCGCAAAAGCGACGCCTAAATTCCTCAGCGAATCGGCTTTACCCGACTGGTTAAGCGCCTCAAGAGATTCAGCCCAACCGAGATATATCTGCGAATAAATACTCCCTTCAGGCGCCCAGCCCAATGCCAACATAAAATTCTCTTCCGCTTCCTGATATTGATATTCCCTTAGATATATTGTAGCCAGTTTGTAATATGCCTGGTAATACGTTGAATCCGACTCGATCGCCTTAAGATAATTTCGCTTAGCTTTTTTGTACTCCCCGTTGCTGTAAAACGAATTCCCCAAAAGGAGATAACTCTCTGCATCTTCGCTTTTTAATTTCGTGAGTTTATTATAAATATCAACCGCCTCATCGTACTTACCCAGACCGTAAAGGCAACCCCCAAGACGAATCGCGGTACCGCTGTTTTTGGGATGTTTTTTTGCCAGATACTCGAAAACAACCCCTGCCCTATCATAGTTATTCAGGAAATTGTATTGGTTGTCCGCATAGAAACCGACCTCGGCTAAACCGGGATCATACCCATCCAGCATTCGCAGCCAATCATCCTTTATGGTTTCGTAGGACTCTCCGAAATGAGTTTTAAAAGCGGACTTCAGATCGGTAATATCCGAACACGCATTATATAACTCACGGAACTCCATAATTCCGTATTTCTCAATGCAGTAATGCGCGAAACTTGCCATGACCGGGAGATAATGCTCGGGATTACCCTGCCATTTCAGTCGAGTAGTGAAATAATCGGCGGGGTCGATCTCTATACCCGACGAACGTAATTTCATTGTAAAAAAATGAGGCGCATCGAAATATCCGGCGAATCCCCAGAGTAAGAATGGATGTGAGAATCCCCATTGTTCAAAAAGCAGATAAGCGGTTAAATAAGTTGCGCACAATTCCGTATTATCATAATCATAGACTCCCGCCATCTTGCGCTGCATTGGATTAAATGCTATCGGAAAATCCTCGTCCCAGAAAAAACCATCGGCTTGATGCTCAAAGAGGAAATAACTCACCTTTTCGGGAAATGCTATCCGGAAATCTCCTTTCAGGGCTTTAAGCGCCGTTTCAAGAAATGCGCTGTAATACGGAAGGTTGTACTCCACAATTGAGTTTGGCGGGTAATGATAAATTAAATGAATAGATTCATCGACTCCAAAATTTTCTTCATTATCGGCTGATGCTCTACTATCAATAGATAGCGGGATTATCTCGATTGAATAATATCTGCCGGTTTTTCCATCCAGAGTCGCGATAAAGGGCTCGCCAACTTCAAGGAGCTGTTCGTAGCTATTTAATTTCCGGTTGGATTGCGTGGATGCGATTTCCATCTGAGATATCATGGAGGTTTTAAACTGATCCTGGGTGAAGATCGAAATCGTCAATGGTCCCGCAAATAAATAAGTTTCATCTTTGGGATATACCCGGATCGAATCGATGAGTATTCTCATAGATCTGCCGGTCGATTCCTCTTGCTCGGCAACATCGACTTGCAATTGCATTGCGGCATAACAGGGAGCCGAATATATCAGTATCAAAAGTAAAATTGCGGCTGTGCGATTTATTAATCTCATGTCTTAATCAACTTTCTAAGTTTTCCCAGATTTACTATATCCATTTTACCATCATCGCCCTTTGGTGTTTCCAGCAAAAACGGCAGTTTCTTCAATCTACGGTCATTTAAGAAAAATCCGAACGGCTCCTCACCGATAAAACCTTCTCCAATATGCTCGTGGCGATCAACCCGGCTTCCCAGATCCTTCTTGGAATCATTGATATGCAAAACCTTCAGTCTGTCCAGTCCTATTATTTCATCGAACTCCTTGATGGTTTTATTATATGCCCTTTTATTTCGTATCTCGTAACCGGCGGCAAGGATATGGCAGGTATCCATACAGACCCCGAGACGTTCATTTTGTTCGGTATTCTTAATCATATAAGCGATCTGTTCGAATTTGTAGCCTAAATTCGTGCCCTGTCCGGCAGTTGTTTCCAAACAGATATTGACCTTAAAATCCTGGGTTTTATAATGCAGCCAGTCCAGCGATTCCACAATGATTTCCATTCCCTTTTCCTCACCGACTCCAACATGGCTTCCGGGATGAGTTACCAGATATGGTATATTAAGAATCTCACATCTCTGCATCTCAACCAGGAAAGCTTCCCTCGATTTCTTCAGCAGGTCTTTTTTAGGAGAACCGAGATTAATAAGATAAGAATCGTGAGCCACGGTGAAAATGCCGGTTTCCTCCTGCAATTGTAGAAACTTATCAATTTCATCCTGTTCCAATACTTTGGCGCGCCATTGGTTGGAACTTTTAGTAAACATCTGGATGGCGGTGCAATCGAATTCAATACCGGTTTCAATCGCTTTGTATACTCCGCCCGCAATAGACATGTGAGCGCCTATAAGCATAAATATTCTCCAATTCGCAGGTCGGGTTCCGAACGAGCAAAGCGAGTGAGAAACCCGACACTCCATTATTCTATGTGCGGTTCAATGGCCTCACCCGACCATTTTGATTTATGTACCGTCGGTTGTCCTCGAAACTGTCTCAAAACCTCGAAAAGATTGCTTCGGCGCCTCGCTCCTCGCAATGACAGGTATGGGCTGAAACAGCCGGATTTCCACCCGCGATATTTACGAGAACTTCTCTTCCAGATACTTGATTGCGCGATTAAGGCGCGCTATGCATTTCTCCTTGCCCAGCACATGCATCAATTCGAAAAGCCCCGGACCTCCGGTCAATCCTGTCAATGCCAGCCGAGTAGGATGAATCAGCTTCGCAGGTTTCACATCCAGTTTCTCTGAAAGCGATCGCAGGGCTGTCTCTATTTCTTCCTCTCCGAAACCATCGCTTAATTCAGCAAACTCGTCGCGTAAAGCTATTAACAATGCAATAACGGAGGAATCGCTGAAATGTTTCCGTTCGCCTTTTTCATCATATTCATATTCGTCCGTAAAGAAATAGCGCGCCTGCGTCGGGAAATCTCTTAGGGTCTTAACTCTCTCCTTCAATAACCGAACAACCTGAAGCATCCAGTGCCAGTGCGCTTCCACCGAAAGCCGTGTGGTTAAACCGGCATCGATCATCACCCAGCGCACCCTGTCCAGAAGCTCGTTTTCATCCATGTTGCGGATATACTCGGCGTTCATCCACTCCAGTTTTATCGGATCGAAAATCGGATTCGCTCCTGTTACCCGTTCCAGTGTAAAAGCGTCGATAAGCTCCTGCCGCGTCATAATCTCCCTGTCGTCGCCGGGAGCCCATCCCAGAAGCGAAAGGAAATTGAACATCGCCTCCGGCAGTATTCCCTGAGCATCGTAAGCCATTACCGAAACCGCCCCATGCCTTTTTGATATCTTGCTGCGGTCTTTTCCCAAAATAAGGGGGATATGCGCAAACTCCGGCCTGTCCCATTCGAATCTATCGTAGACTGTACATTGCCTAAAGGTATTAATTATATGGTCATTTCCGCGTATTACATGGGTTATTCCCATAAGATGGTCATCAACTACACAACAGAAATTATAAGTGCAGCGACCATCGGATCGCATTATCACCCAATCATCCATTTCCCGGTAATCACGCCTGAGATCCCCGCTCGCGATATCGCTAAAACGAGCTAACCCCTCATGGGGCGTCTTTATCCGAAGCGCCTTTGGAGTGCCTTTTGCATCCAGCTCCTTTCGCTCCTGTTCGCTTAAGCGCAGGCATTTGCGGTCATAACCAACGAATTCCTTCGCTTCCAACGCTTTCTTCCGCTTTTCATCCAACTGCTCCGGAGTGCAATAGCAATAATAAGCCTGGCTTAATTCGTGGAGTTTAAGCGCATATTCCTTGTAGATATCCATGCGCTGAGACTGATATATAATATCGCCATCCCAGTCCAGTTTTAACCATTTCATGGCATTGATAATCGCTTCCTTCCATTCCTCTTTGGAACGTTCCGGATCTGTATCTTCCATCCTGAAAAGGAATTTACCGTCATTGTGACGGGCAAAAAGATAATTGAATATTGCGGTGCGGGCAGTCCCCACATGTAGAAAACCGCTGGGTGATGGGGCTATCCTGGTGACCACTTTATCAGACATCTACTCCTCCCTCGGAGGTCGGCGGCGGTTTGTATTTATCGTCATTATCTTTTTTCTTTTCGGTCTCGTCCGACTCCTCCGGTTCGTGTGGTTCCGGGGCTTCCGGCTCGGTCGGCGGAGGCGGCGATTCCGGAGGAGATTCCGGCTTTTCCGGCGGGGGCGCCTGAGGAACCGCAGGTTTCGGAGTCTCCTGTTTATAGACAATCGGCACGCGCCCCTCTTCGAACTCTAATTCCACACCGCCAAGCGCCTTTGCGAATAAGTTATAAAGCCAGACAGTAATTGCGGTTATGATTATCCCGTTAACAACAGCTAATAAGAATCCGTAAAACAAAGGTAAAAACACCAATACGGCAACGCCGCCAATCATCGGGGAGCTGAATGCCATATCTCCGTAAACATCGCTGGGAAGATAGGCTAACCTTGACATAAGGGCGCTGAAGAGGAACATAAACAATCCTGCGATAAAACCAAGGCAAACTCCCAACAGACCATTGATTAAAAATGAAATTTTAACCGCTGACCAAACGCCAATCCTTCGTAAACGATAATGCATCACTTTATCTCCAATCTTACCGGGGGTTCCATGCCTTCCAAACCGGGAGTATCATCGACGAAGTTTATGGCATGATAAGTATTATATTGTTTAACTTTATCGATAATGGTCGGATTAAACATCTTGATATCCTTCTTGTGCCAGAAATAGCTGTGCATGTCGGGGAATAGCCACGGCATGTGAATCTTAAAGACAAATACTTGGTCTATCCCGTCGGCTAACATATACACCTCACGATCCCTGGCTGTAAACAGGTTAAACCTCACCCTAACGGTATCCTCGCCCTCCAGCGCCGGGAAAGAATCGTGGTTAACCGTGAAATATCGGTCCATATCGTAAATCAGTTCGTCAAGAACTCTGGCGGTTACAGAATCATCGCCCTGAACCGGCTCCCAATTTGGATCAAGGACAATCGTTTGCTTATAAATAGCCCCGGAATCCTTGAATTCATCCAGTTCGTCGGGCACCCTGAGGTGCGATATGTCCGATTGCTGTTCAATAAGCCTGCCCTTATCATCGAGCAAAAATACGTTAAAAGGAACAATCTCTCCATCGTAACCGGGAATATCCAGAACACGATTAACAACGATTTCGTATTTGTTATCACCCTCCGGTTTTATCAGCACCGGCAACTTCTCGCCATAAGGCAAACCGATGCGCGACTCGCCATACCAGAATCCCGACCATTGCAGTCTCTGTTGAACCAAATCAGCAACCGCTGCAACATCGCTTTTGTCCGCAAAAGAATATATGGAAGTAAACAGAATAAAAACAATAATAGCAAATAATGATAATTTCTGGTTCATTCATACCTCCTCTTAGGAGTTATAAGTTAACGAGTTTCTTATATCCCATATTAGGGAATCAAAACAGAAAAGTGAAACAAAATTTTTAAAACCTGCCGTACATACTATTAGAATTCAATAAATCAGATTGGAACTTCGGAGATTCGCAAACGGGTTTTTTTTGGAATCCCCGGGAATCTCTCTCCGGTATCGCCTGTTATTTATAATGGAGAAAGGTTGTCACTAAGCGCGTTCCGGTTTTGGCGATTGTTACAATAATATTCCTTTGCATAATTTCTGTGCCGTCTTCTCAGGTCTCGGCGATGCCGCTAAATCCTAAATTGCTGCAGATTCTATCGCAAGAACAGCTCGACGAGCATTACAGATTCAATAAGGCAGCTGCCGCAGCCGGTTTAAACCAACCGAGTTTACGTTCTTATAGATGCGATTCGGTTCTCAGTTCCAATCCCGATACTGCTCGGGCAATTATTATTCCGGTGGATTTCGATGATTATCATCATGAATGGGACTTCGATGCCACCGTCTCTGATTTTCAGCAGTTACTATTCTCGTCAAATAGCTATCCCACCGGTAGTATGACTGATTTCTATGGGATACAGTGAGGAATACCGCATTTTGCGGAATGAAAAAACGGCATGATTGCAAAATACGATTCACCAATCGGTGCATTTGTGTTGATAATCGCAACGTCACGGACTATCTTACACAACTGATTATTTAACCAACGATTTGAAATGTTAGACAAACACTCTCCCCAAAATACGGAACGACTTCTCGAACGAATCCCGGATAAAGAGATGACCGCAGTTTTGAGCAAGGCGAAAAATGAGGGTGTCGTAACGCCGGAAGATACATCTGTATTTTTCTATGACTTATCCCGTCTTAAGGCGCGAATTGAGAATTTAATTGCGCTGTTTCCGGATTCGACTCTGCATGCCGTAGCGGTCAAAGCTAATCCGCTGGTAGGCATTCTAAAGTACTTAAAGAAGCTGAATGTGGGAGCCGAAGCAGCCTCGTTACCCGAACTATACTTGGCGGAAAAATGCGGTTATCGTCCCGAAAGAATAGCATTCGATTCCCCGGTCAAAACATGGAAAGAAATCGAGTATGCCCTCAAATCTGGAGTACACATCAATATAGACTCCTTTGAAGAATTGGAACGGATATCATACCTGCTGAAGACGGTTAACAGCCCGAGCACCATGGGAATAAGGATAAATCCGCAGGTGGGAGCGGGTACTATCGAAATAACCAGCGTGGCAGATGAGTATTCCAAATTCGGAATTCCGATAAAACAATTCAAGGAAGAATTAAAGAGGGCTTATCTGGAAAACGAATGGTTGACCGGTGTACATCTTCACGTAGGTTCCCAGGGCTGTCCGCCTGAATTACTCATAGATGGCATCGCTATTGTACTCGATTTCGTAGAAGAGGTTAATAACGAATTGCAGAAACAAGGCTCCGGTAGAAAGATAGATATATTCGATATAGGCGGCGGTTTACCGACGCCTTATTCGGATGATGATAAACAAATCGGCATGTCTGAATATGTTCGGATGCTGAAGTTTAGGTTACCCGCGCTCTTCGATGGACGTTACCGTTTAATCACCGAATTCGGGAGATATATCCATGCTAATGTCTGCTGGGCTGTAAGCAGGATAGAGTATTTAAAGGAAACTAACGACCTCCAAACAGCAATGATTCACCTTGGCGCCGAATGCTTTACGCGTGAATGTTATCATCCCGAAATATGGTTTCATAATATGTCTGTTGCGGATACGACAGGAGAGACAAAGAAATCGGGTCCGAAGAAATCGGTCGTTGCCGGTCCGCTATGTTTCGCAGGCGATATAATCGCAAAGAATATCGAACTCCCCGCAATGGAATCCGGTGATTATCTAATAATACATGACTCCGGAGCTTATATCTTGAGTATGTGGTCGAGATACAACAGCCGTCAGATGCCCAAAATAGTCGGGTATTACGGTGAGGATATTGAATTTGTCATACTCAAAGAAAGAGAAAGCCCGGAAACGGTCTACCGCTTCTGGGAGGATTCTTAAGTTATTTAATCAAACAGATCTTCTCCGTTAACGCCGTCTCCCCGAGTTTGATTCTGTAAAAGTATACTCCGGAGGGTGAGTCTTCGGCATCCCAACTTGTCATATATTGACCCGCATTTTGCGCTCCTGAAGTTAGGTTCTTAATCCTCTGCCCCAGCAGATTATAAATATCGACACTCACAAACTCGGACTCCTTCAACTCATATTCGATTGTTACTTTTGCATTGAAAGGATTGGGATAAGCATCGACCTGCGGGATATAATGCGTTAAGTTCGCATGGTTTTCGCTCTTAGGTAAGACCGATGTATCCATCCATCCCGAGGGGAAATAATCATGTGCATAATACCCCGATTCAATATTATTGGTCAAGTAGTATGGTCCTCCCCATACCGCGCCATGTTTCTTACCCACGAAATTCACGATTTCGATATTATGGTTCTGCCCCCAATGTTCGAGGGAAACCACGGCATGAGAATTATTGCACCTGATATCCACATATTGATAAGCTGTTCCTGATTCCTGCGAGAAGAGCGCCTCTTCCCAGACATTATTACGTCGGCCCTTTCTAATGCTCAAAGCGCCGCGTTCAAGCATCCGACCGCACCCGGTAGTATAACATGCGGCGGCAAGTACGTAAGCGCCGTCCTGGTCAGCGCTCATTGCCAGGTCGCTCCACAAAACAGCCTTATCAAAAACATCCTCAATTATCGGCGACCAGGTTTGACCCCCATTGTAGGAGGTGACAAATTCAAAACGCCAGGTTTTGAAACCCGGACATTTTACTTTATATCTTTCCCAGCAGATAGCTACGGTATCATCCAGCACCGCGATTTTAGGCTTTTTCATCAACTCGCCGGCAGCCGCTTCGAATCTAATTTCCGCAGACCAATTCCCATTGTACTGATTTCGATATACAACCGCGCGGTTATTTTCACACCAAACCACATGTATTCTACCATCGTCCGAGGTCGCCAGATCAGGATAACTGCTGCTGTTGCTCGAACGAGATATTGCGCCGTCTTCCGATTCAGGCGAACTACTTTCCGGCTGTGGCTGCTCCAACCATTGGTAATATATCCGAGAGGTCCGGGCATGAGGAGCCATCAGCCCCATAAGATGCGCAATTGTGTGAGAAAATTCAGTCTGGTAGAATTCCTCTTCGATTGTGATTCCATCTTTGAAATCCGGTCCCCAGAGGAATCCTAATACATGCCGGCAGCCCTCGCAATCACAGCTATGATTGGTGATACCGTCGCGTACTCCATCGGAGTGTCGACCATGATCGCCGATTACAAGTACGTTGGTTTTATCGCTGTATTTGGGGCTGT
Source organism: uncultured Ignavibacteria bacterium (assembly GCA_964563085.1). GTDB lineage: Bacteria > Zixibacteria > MSB-5A5 > UM-FILTER-46-8 > UM-FILTER-46-8 > WJIR01. The sequence goes on from CAZLVS010000008.1 coordinate 36,382, forward strand.
TAGGTATATAATCATGAATGATCATCCAGGTCAGAGAATCTGCGATCTCTATTGCGCGATAATAATCCGCTAATCCCGGTTCCGGATTCTCAGGATCAATTAAATGGCCATAATGGTCGACATTGTGGAAGTCAATATATATAATATTCGGTAGATATTCATCGAGCGTTGGTTTGATTACCTCGTCCCAAAGAGTCGTATCGGGATATGCTGCCACAGTTCTTGCGGCGTGAAGTGTGAAGAAGGGATAATAATCGTGATAATCCGGATGGCGACTATAGCCCCAAGCGTAATCGTTGGGGCTGTTGCCGAACACCCAGGCCGAAACGCTGTCCGCCGCAGACCATCCGGTCTCCTTTATATAGGTTTCCATCAAAGAGGGAAGATAATGCCGGGAGTAATTACAGTCCTCACTTAGCCTTTTGTGGTTTGGATAGTACTGCGGATTTCCGGTGAAAATATTGGCATGCCCGGGGCTTGTCCAGGTATGCCAGGCATTATAAAGCTTCTCAAAGAAGGTACCCTCTTGTTTCAGCGAATCCAAAAGAAAAACCGGAATGCTATCCTCAATTGCATCGTAGCGCATTCCGTCCCAGTTTATTACGAAAAAATTCTCTCCTTGATAAGCAGACGCTGACGAGAAGGCTAAAATTAAAATGATTAGACTAATAATCGTTGACTTGACCATGATGAATCCTCCAATAACCGGAACGGCAATCCTCCCATACCATACGGATTACGCCATTCTTGTATTCTGCTGCCAGATGACGCGCAATAGCCTCATCCTTATCAATTATTGCCAGTGTTGACCAGCTCTCTCCGAAATCGGTTGATTTCCGCACCATAATGTATGCGGAATCCCCTTTAACCTGTTTATGTACTATCATAGCACAGTAGAGGGCGGATCCCTCACCCATCATTAATGGCTCACTATAGCCCCATCGGGATTCAAACGGATCGATATCCGGGCTAACTCGAAAACTATCGATAGAACCGCCGACATTTCTTTTGCACCAGATATGATAGATTTGGGAATCATGGGTTTGATAGGCGGTAATGTAGTTTCCGGAAGAGCTGGCTCCGGGATCATGTTCTGCCGCCGAATTGGCGAACAACAGGCAGACCATAAGGATGGATACTAAGAATATCAGATGCAAATGATTATTCATTGATTCTCCTTTCATCATATTGACTGTATAGTGTTATCTGGCTATTAGGCTGCTTTTATTATAGAGAGCAGAAATTCGCTTGAATTTAACAAGGATTTTCGTTAGATCCTAATTGGATCTTCTAATAAGCAATATACAAAAAATGCGGCTTCGTGGGGAGAAAAATAGAAAAAAACCGTTTTCGCGAATCGAATCTGTATCGCAATCTGTATTTTCATGCCGTCGGGCATCACCCTCTGCCGCGCTTAATCCGTAGCTCGACACTCTCGCGGTTCGATAATTCCTGCTATTTCCGATTGACATTACCCAATTTGTAATCTAAATTATAGTAATTGAATATAAATCATTGGATTGCGCCTGCGCCGATTAGGATTAGGGAGCCTATAGACACAGGAAACAATTATGATGTTCGGAAGTATTTCAATTATTCCGTGGAAGTTCCGAAACAATAAATGGTAAATGATTATTATTTTCATATCATGCGGACTTGTCGCGGATTAGAGCAAAAGCATTCGGAATATAATGGAATCACATAGTTGTATCTTACTGCTTGGCAGTTTGCGTTGTTGATTTTATTTTTGTGAAAGGAATATTATGTGCGGTATTGTTGGATATGTGGGAGATAAACAGGCGGTTCCGATTCTGGTGGAGGGATTAAAGCGATTAGAGTATCGTGGTTATGATTCCGCCGGAATCGCTATTTTGGAAAACGGTTCCCTTTATCTGGACAAAGCCGTCGGTAAAATCGCTAATCTTGAGGCGAAGATACGGGATAAGAAATTCATTGCAACCACCGGTATCGCCCATACCCGCTGGGCGACTCACGGCATTCCAAACGATATAAACGCTCATCCTCACATGGATAGCCACGGAAGATTAGCAGTTGTTCATAACGGAATAATTGAAAATTACCGGGGTTTAAAACAATTTTTGGAAAAACGAGGACACCGGTTCCGATCGGATACAGATACCGAGATTATAAGTCATCTTATTGAGGAATATTACGATGGCGATCTTGTGGAAGCTGTTCGCACCGCTATGTCTCAGGTTACCGGAACTTATGGTATCGCCGTGGTTAGCTTGGACGATCCCGATGTAATCGTGGTGGCGCGTCATGGTTCTCCATTGGTTTTGGGGATGGGTGAAGGCGAGGTTTTTGTGGCATCCGATGTTTCCGCAATGCTGGGACATACTAAACATGTTGTCTATCTTGAGGACCGGGAGATCGCCAAGGTTGCCATCGACGGATTTGAGATTTCCACCATTGACAATGTACCGGTTACCAGGGAATTAGAGGAAATCTCCTGGGATCTGGATATGATAGAAAAGGGCGGATATCCTCATTTCATGCTGAAAGAGATATTTGAGCAACCCACTACCGTCCATAACGCTCTCAGGGGAAGGCTTAATTTTGAGGAGAAAACAGCGCGTCTTAACGGTCTCAATCTGCAATTCGATGAGCTTCGCCATATCCGGAGGATTATCATTACCGCCTGCGGAACAAGCTGGCATGCGGCATTGATTGGAGAATATTTAATCGAAGAATATGCGCGAATCCCGGTGGAAGTGGAATACGCCTCCGAATTCAGATATCGTTCACCGATTATTAACGATGGAACCATACTTTTCGCCATCAGCCAGTCCGGCGAAACCGCGGATACGCTGGCGGCGCTGCGGGAAGCCAAGCGCAAAGGCGCAACCGTCCTCGGGATCTGTAATGTTGTCGGTTCAACAATAGCGCGCGAAACCGACGGCGGTGTTTACATCCATGCGGGGCCAGAAATAGGCGTAGCTTCCACCAAAGCATTTACATCGCAGATAACGGTGTTATCCTTGATAACGATACTATTAGCTCGCATGCGTTACATGTCGGCTGATGAGGGAGGGAGATTGATAGAGGCGCTAAGCAATGTCCCATCGCAGATCGAAGAGATTCTCAGGCATGATGTCGATATCAAGAAAATTGCGGAGAAATATTATACCGCGGATAATTTCCTTTATCTCGGTAGAGGTTTGAATTTCCCGGTTGCGCTTGAAGGAGCGCTCAAGCTAAAGGAGATTTCATACATCCATGCCGAGGGATATCCTGCCGCGGAAATGAAGCATGGTCCAATCGCCTTAATTGACGATAAAATGCCCGCGGTTGTAATAGCTATCAAAGATGGAGTTTATGAAAAGGTAATCTCCAACATCGAAGAGATTAAAGCCCGCAGCGGAAGGGTTATCGCATTAGCAACCGAAGGCGACGACCGGATCAGCAGTTTGGTCGATGATGTTATCTATATGCCCAAATGCATACCGTTTGTCAGCCCGTTACTTAATAGTATTCCGCTGCAATTGCTCGCATATCACATGGCGGTTTTACGGGAGTGCTCGGTTGACCAGCCCCGCAATTTAGCCAAAAGCGTGACGGTGGAATAAGCTTATTGGGCATCTAAATCACTTTTTTCCGATTCATTACCCTTAGATACGGTTTGGAATCAGTTTCACCAATACTCCGGAACTTCTTTAACTCTATCTCAGTGGTTCCCCTTTGTATTATCATCCCATATATCCGTCCTCATTCTCATAATTTAAACCAGATTATTGCATTGCGAGTACCAATTGCTTATATTTGAAACTGTTAACAGATAAAAGATTTGCGTAAAGTGCAGGTTTGATAAATCTCATTTGGATTATTCCCTTACTTATCCTCATTATCTTTTGTGCAGTTATTTTTGTTCCCTTCGTCGGCGAATTCCAGTATCAAAACGGCTCAAAAAAGATGCTGGTGAGATGGTGGATGTTTTCAGTACTGTCTAATGATAAATATACTTATTTGAGAGTCTTCAATAAGAACTTGCTAAGATTTAAGAGGGATGCAGAAGCGGATGTTGAACCCGATGAGGAAGAGATTAAAGCTCCTTTCAAAAAGAAAAAGGAAAGGGATAAAAAAAAAAAGAGGAAGAAAAAAAGAAGAAAACGAGATTTGGTTTATCCGCAGTATTATCCCATCAAGGGCTTCTTATCAAAATAATCACAAAAACGTTTTCGACAATAAAACGTATTATAGTGGGATTCGGCATTAGGAGACTGAATATCGAGATCAGAGATTTACCTATTAATCCCTTTTACGCAGGTCAAGGATATGCTCTTTTTTACGGATTCGTTTACCCATATACTAATAAGAAATACAGAGTTATCTATGAACCATTTCATAAGGGAAGCAGTTGTTTTCAGGTAGCGGCTTGTCTTTATATTTATAAAATATTAGCGGCTTTAATTTATTTTATTATTGCCATTCCGAAAAGAGAAACTTATAGATTAGTAAAATCACTAAGGAAATAGTGTTAATTATTTTTAAGAAAGGTGAGTAATATGCCTAATCAGGTAGAAGAAATCATGCGCGCCATAGTAGGCGAATTAAAATCAATGGCGAATTCGGAATCGATAATCGGAAAACCTATCACGGTTGAGGGCAAACTTGTAGTGCCGATATGTAAAATGACGGTTGGATTCGGCGCTGGCGGCGGTGAAGGCGAAGAAAAGGAAACCAGGCGCGCATTCGGCGGCGGGGGCGGTGGCGGCGCGATGCTCGAACCGGTAGGTTTCATTATCGTTGTCGGCGAAAAAGTTTCCCTGCTGCCGGTTAAACCCGGAAAAACCGGCGAGATTATTGAGATGATACCCTATCTAATCGATAAGATAAAGGGGCTTAAAGGATCCGGTAAGAAGGGGAAAGAAGCCGGCGTTGAGGGTAAGGAAACAGAAGGGGATACTGAATTCCAGACCGAGGAGATTTAAAGCACATCGAATATTAGCATCTTCGAGGACAATTGAATGGACAAAGCGGCTATAGTATTGGCTGCAGGCAAGGGCAAGCGCATGAAATCCGATCTTCCCAAAGTCCTGCACAAACTTAACGGACAACCTATCGTTGATTATGTGATAGAAAACGTCCGGAAAGCCGGTTATAACAAAGTAATACTGGTGATAGGTCACGGGCGCGAATTGGTTAAGAAGGAGTTGTCCGATCGTGATTTGGAATTCGCAATACAGGATGAGCAATTGGGAACCGGTCACGCCGTCAAGTGCGCTCAGCCTTATCTGACCGATTTCGATGGAACAATTCTGGTTCTCGCCGGAGATATGCCTTTGATCAGCCCGACGACTATCAGCAAGCTAACCGATACTCACGTCCAATCCAAGGCGGCTGCTACTGTCCTTTCGGTCAGACTCCCCGATCCGACCGGATATGGCCGAATAGTGCGCAACGAACAAGGGGATTTTATCAAAATTACCGAAGAACGCGACGCCGCCCCGGACATCAGGCGAATCAATGAAGTAAACACCGGTATTATCTGCTTTGATGCAAAACCGCTGTTTGAAGCTATCAGCCTTTTAGGGTGTGATAATGAACAGGGAGAGTATTATCTAACTGATTGCATTGAGATATACGTCAATAAAGGCGTAAAAGTAGGCGCAATGGTTGCCGATGATTATCGTGAGGGGATGGGGATTAATTCAATTGATCAATTAAAGGAAGTGGAAGCGATTCTTTTAGCAAATTAATATTAACAAAAATGTTGTTGACATTTTTTCTCTAACCAGATAGATTTGCAGGAACTACGTTAAGTATTAATCGTTTAATTGTTAAACAGTGAAATTGTTGAAGACCTGATAATGCGCAAAAATTTTCTTTTTATAAGCCTATTATTCATTACACTTTTTTCGTTCGGTTTATCAGGGCATGTCAATGCTCAACAGAATAGCCGAGAGGATGGATCTAATTTCTTCACCAACATGTTCTCTCCCGGGTTTTCGTTGTTGGATCCGGATAAATTAGATATGTCGCATGGCTATTCATTTACGTATTTCTCCGGGTCGCGGGGATCAGGTAGTATCGGAATGTTGATGAATTCCATCGAATATCGCGTTTCCAATCCCCTAACCATTACGGTCGATTTGGGAGTGCTGCATAGCCCATCGGCCATGATAAGCAGGTCAGACAGCGGAATTTCGCCGACCGTGATACCCGGCTTCAGACTACATTATCAACCGAGTGAAAACATGTTTTTTCAGATAGATTTCAGATCGTATCCCCAAGGTTATTATTGGGGAAGGGGTTCCCACTTCAATGATTTTGGTGGTTCAGTAGAGTTTAGGGGCAGATAATCGCCGCAAGCTTTTTGAAATCAAATATCCTATTTTCCAGAAGATTTTCACAAAACACCTTTAGATTTGCCGTAAGTTGAACATAGATTTCTCTTTAGAATGCGCAAAACCCCAAGAACGAAAAAGAAAAAGCTGAAAAAGAAAAACAGCGACAAACCCCGTTTTTTTATGGTTACAGCGATTACAACCGGATTGCTGGGGGCTTTTGTTCTTCTTTTCCTGTTATCATTTTTCAGGCAAGTCACGGTCTCATCGGCGCCGGAAATGAGGAAGGATATCGTACGGGTGCAAATTCTTAATGGCTGTGGAATTAAGGGATTGGCTGAGCGCACTGGCGATATAATAAGGAATATTGAGAACCAATCCATCCGGTTTGATGTCGTGGAGGTGAAGAATGCTCCCGTGTTCGGTTTTGATAGGACGCTGGTGGTTTCCCGTAAAACCGATGATAGAGGAGCGCAATTAATGGCTGAGCAATTAGAATTGCCAAATCCTGTATTAACCGAGCGGTTGGCTCGCAATCCACTTGAAATTGATGTAACTCTGGTGGTTGGAAGTGATTTTGAGGAGTTAGAGATATAGTTAAGAAAAATCACACCGAAATCATCACCCAATTAAAAGAAAATTCCAATTCGGAAAGCAGTGAACTGACGATAAAAATATCGGAGTTAGCGTTATCTAAGAAAGCGAAAGACATAAAAATACTGGATTTACGAAACTTATCCGATGTAGCCGATTACTTTGTAATCTGTTCCGGCGACGTTTCCCAGCAGGTAAAGGCTATTGTTGACGCTATTGAAGAGGGTTTATTAAAGGATGGTATAAGACCATGGCATGTCGAAGGTTTTAGCCATGCAAACTGGGTGATTTTAGACTATGTTGATGTTGTTGTACATGTCTTTAATCAGGAGATTCGTCAGTTTTACGATTTGGAAGGACTTTGGGGCGATGCTCCGTGTCTTGAAATAAAAGATAGCAATTGACCTTAATTTTCGGAATAGTTTATATCCTTTTCGCAAATGACTCTTGGGATAATGGCTGCCGAAGTGATTTCATTAATTATCAAAGAAAATTAAAACGTTAGGAGGATTATAGGTAATGGATATTGTAGAACTTAAGGGGATGACTATCTCCGAATTACTTAGTTTGGCGGAGGAACTGAAAATCCCGGGCTGCAGCGGTCTGCGAAAGCAGGAACTTATCTTTAAGATACTTGAAGCGCAGACGGAAAAAGATGGATTAATCTTCGCCGAAGGCGTATTGGAGGTGCTTTCCGAGGGCTATGGATTTTTAAGGTCGCCAAGTTATAATTATCTTCCCGGTCCGGACGATATTTACGTTTCCCCTTCTCAGATCAAGCGATTTGATCTTAAAACCGGTGATATCCTTTCCGGTCAGGTTCGTCCCCCGAAGGATTCCGAAAGATATTTCGCTCTGCTGAAAATAGAGGCGGTTAATTACGAGAATCCGGAGATATCGAAGCACAAAACGCTTTTTGACAATCTAACGCCGGTATATCCTGATAAGAAAGTCCGTCTGGAGACCGATCCCAATAATTACACAACCAGAATCATCGATCTTTTATGTCCGATCGGACGTGGGCAGAGAGCGTTGATTACTTCGCCGCCGAAAGCGGGAAAAACTATCATTCTGCAGAATATAGCCAATGCTATTGCAGAGAGTACTCCCGAGGCGATAATTATGGTACTTTTGATTGATGAGCGCCCGGAAGAGGTAACCGATATGGAGAGAAACGTTCAGGGGGAAGTCGTATCATCGACATTCGATGAGCCTGCCGACCGCCATGTTCAAGTTGCCGAGATGGTTTTGGAGAAAGGCAAGAGATTGGTGGAACATGGCAGGCATGTGGTAGTTCTTCTTGATTCCATTACTCGACTGGCAAGAGCTCATAATGCCGTAGTCCCGCACTCAGGTAAAATACTTTCCGGCGGTGTGGACTCCAATGCTTTGCACAAGCCGAAGAGGTTTTTCGGAGCTGCCAGGAATATCGAAGAAGGAGGTTCCCTGACTATTATTGCGACTGCACTGATCGAAACCGGCAGCAGGATGGATGAGGTTATATTCGAGGAATTTAAAGGCACCGGTAATATGGAGCTAATCCTCGACAGAAGGCTCTCGGATAGAAGAACCTTCCCGGCGATCGATATTACCCGCAGTTCAACCAGAAAGGAAGAATTATTGATGTCCGATGGTGACCTGAAGCGGGTATGGATCTTGCGCAAATTTTTGACTGAGATGAATCCGGTTGATGCTTTGGAATTCCTTTTGGAGAAAATGCGGGGTACGAAATCCAATAGTAAATTCCTTTCCAGCATGAATGGATGACAACGGAGGATCGGTGGTATTTTCTCGAGAGGGTCGCTGGAGCTTTCCACCATGCCGACACCTCCTGAAAATCATCCTCAGCCAGTCTCGCCTTGCTCGTTAGATTAGCCGGATTCCGTTACTTGAATACATTCATATCTTATTGTTCTCCGCAGACGAGTCGATTTGATGGTCTCTGTACTTAATTCGGGTTATTCATTGGGACCAATAATCTGTAATCGAAAGCTTACGCGCCTGTGGCGTGGACCTGTGCCTTGCACGACCGTGGTTAAGCTCGTGCCGTCAGGTACCCTCGAATCTGTCTCAAAACCATAATTTAAGGCGCTGCATGATAATAGGAGCTTGCCGCATCCTCGGCAAGCCTCGGGCTCGCAATGACTTCTATCCTGTATTATTCACAAATTTAGTTATCGGCAGCGGAAGCCTCGCGCTTCCGGCGCGGCTTTGAGATACTCAATTCCAATCTGTCAACGATCTGTTTTTTTTAAGCTCCCGAAGGACAAGCCTTCGGCTGCGGATTAATGTTTTTTGTGAATTATCCGGGTTATTGCTGTCATTGCCGCGATTGCATCGGGCTATCCGGCTCGGAGGCAGGTAGGTCGGAAGCATGCTGCCAATATGGATTCTTATCCAATGGCCGGGTTTTCATCCTGACCAAATGAAAAATGCGAGGCAAAAAACCTCGCATTTTTACAAGCATTAAATAGTTCTGCTTATCTGATTAGCAGCATCTTCTTTACAGCGGTATGGTTATCGGTGTTGAGACGATAGAAGTAAAGCCCCGTGGCAGCACCCGTACCGTTTTGATTCAATCCGTCCCAGGTTACCGTATAACGTCCCGCAGGTTGGACTCCATTGACTAAATTGGCAACTTCCTGTCCCATTACATTGAAGACCACCAGTTCCACCTTAGTGTTCTCCGGGAGGTTATAGTATATCTTGGTTTCCGGATTGAATGGATTGGGATAGTTTTGCAGTAATTCAAATTCGGTCGGAATCTCGTTGACAATTCCGTCATCGATACCGGTAAGAGACTCCAACCATCTATGGTGCCTCTCTGTATTGTACCCGTACATAATCCAATCATCGCTGCCCAGCTCAGTTTCCGTTTTATAGTCGATCACTATGAGATTGTCGGCAACCTGCCTTAAGCCCACCGCCATCTCAATATCGTTATCGCCATCCATATCGCCGAGAGCCAGGGAAGACGTCGTTAGCGTACCATAGGTGGGTATCGGGAAATTACGGAGAACATTACCGTCATGATTGAATCCGTAGATAGCGCCATCTTTGGCGGCAACCATGATTTCCTTCAAACCGTCGGCATCCATATCGGCAACGACCGGAGAGCTGTTAGCTGAGCTTCCCATCTCCACCGGGAAGCCGCTCACGATTTCACCAAACTGATTTATTAAGTAGAGCTCGCTGCTGTTATTGGCTGCGACGATCTCCACGCCGCCCTGGTCATAACGAACATTAGCTGTAACCAGGTCGGATTTAATGGAAGAACCGATATTGACCGGGAATCCTGATATGCCGCTGCCGTCGCCTTCGAATGCATAGACATCTCCATCCTGAGTTCCGATCACGATATCAACTACCATGTCGAATGTAAGATCGCCCAATGACGGCGATATCCATATCTGGCTTCCTAAATCGATCGGGAATCCGTCCACCGGAGATCCGTCATGGTTCCAGGCATGAAGCTGACCGGAAAGAGTTCCTCCGACTATTTCGATGTTTCCATCGTCGTCAATATCGCCGACAGCAAGGCTTCCGTAGAACTTGTCGCCGGTATCAACCGGGAAACCGTCTAATCCGGCGCCGCTTCCGTCATATCCATATACCTGACCATCGCTGAAACATGGGAAGAACATGTCCAGCATTGCATCATTGTCTATATCAACCAAAGTCGGAGTCCCGTAATAGGCGCTTCCAGCCGAAATCGGGAATCCGGATGCGATCTGACCGTCATTATGTATAACATAGATATTCCCGGATTTGGTTACAGTTACCAGTTCCGCCGACGCATCGCCGGTTACGTGACCGATTGCGATACCGTTATTGATATCTCCGTCAACATCCACCGGGAAACCGGGAAGGTTGTTACCATCCGCATCAATAGCGAATATCTTTTCGCCCGCTGTGCCAAAGATGACTTCCTCGTTACCATTTCCGTCCAGATCGTAGAACGCCATAGCCCCTTCCAGGTTGCCATCGACAGTTAACGGGAAATTCTGCTGATTCAATAGAATCTCCAGAGGGAACTCAATAGTCTTCTGATAGCCTCCGTCGGCGGTTATATCAAGGGTCAAATTGGCGATGTGCACCGGACAATCAGCATGAATTGATAGAATAAATGGATCGGAGGAATTATCCACGGTTTCGCCGCCGGCGATGTCGCCGAAATCAGTTGTTGCGTCGGTGAAATCCATGTACTCGCTTCCGCTGAGTTCACCGGTAACATTGGCAGCATCCGCCCATATATTCTGGATGCTAACAACCAGCTCGATATCCTCGCCCGGATTCAAGACTCCGTCGCCGTCATCGTTAGTTATAGTATGTTCGGTATCCAACAGCACAATGTTTGGATAGTCAGAACCGGCTAACGAGGCGAAAGCATCTACTCTGCCGGAGCCGAGTAAACCTTCCCATCCGGGATTAGCGGTATAAAGCGACACGCTATCGGCGTATGCTGTGATAATATCCCATACATCCTGAGGTAGTCGGGTTAACTCCTGCGCCTGTATTAACGCCGCAACACCGGCTGTGATCGGCGAAGCCATGGATGTTCCCCCGAGCGATGTATAGGTGTCATGCGCCCAGGTCGTATAAATCGATACTCCCGGCGCGGAGATATGAACCCAGTCTCCGTAGTTGGTGAAGCTGGCTCTTAAATCATTCTGCTGCGTAGCGGCTACGGCTAACACATCACGATATGCCGCCGGATAGTGCTCCTGGCTGGTGTTGTCGTTGCCCGCTGCCGCTATCACCAGGCAGCCATCCTCATAAGCGGCTGATACCAGGTTCTGATATCCCTGGTTATAATAGTTGCTGCCCCAGCTGCAATTACAGAAGTGTGCTCCCTGCTCGGCGGAATAAGTAATTGCCTGATACACCGCCACCAGACTTCCACCGCGAGCGCCTTTAGCGGCGATAATCTTCGCTCCGAAGCCAGGTCCCGCTCCGCCCAATTCATTATCGGTCGCCTCCGACGCGCATCCCGCCACGTGGGTGCCGTGAGTAGGGTCATCTTCGGAGGGATCGGGATCGCCCCAGCCGAAATCGTATCCGACAACATCGTCATCGTAACCGTTGCCGTCATCGTCCCAGTAATTAAGGTCACCGCCCTCGGTTTCCGGGTAATTATCGAATTCACCATTTCCATTCAAATCTTCAGGCTCATTAATCCAGAAATTCGGGATGAGGTCGGGATGGTCGGTGTATACGCCTGTATCGCTTATTCCGATAATTACCGGTTCGGTATCCTCGCCTCTTACAAGGTCCCACGCTTCATAAGCATTAATCTGAGCCAGGTACCATTGTTGATTTATATACGGATCATTCGGTTGATACGACGGCACCGGGATATCGTAAAGCGCCGCATATTCCAGATTTCGGTCCGAGGAAAATGCGGTTGTCACCGCATTGATGTCTTTTGCTTCATTTGTTGTTACGATATACATTCTCTCGACCACATCTTTCAGATGCACGGCATTACGAAGTTCACCTTTATACCAGGGTTCAATAGAAACCACTCCGTTCTGCTCGCAAAGTGCATCCAGGGTCGGGAGTCCGGTGCTGAAACCGGCGGTGGTGAAATCCCCGGTATTCAATTTCGGGACTCCCTTTTCCAATCCGATTATCATCTTATCAGATAAATACTGATAACCTTTAGGGCTCTGGACGATTTCCGCTTGTGCGCTCCCAATCAGTATGCAACTTGCTGCAAACATCAGAAGCACGATAGCTTTAGTGATTCTTGGGTACATCATATCTCCTTTGTTAAGCTTTTATGATTCGTTTTATTTTCAATCTGCTATAGTTTGTAACATATTTGTATAACCAAGGGTTTCCCAATCTTTTATGAAGCAAGTTATTCGACAAACGAAGAAAACATTATGCTGAGAACGTAGGTACTAAAATTATGAGTATAATTAATCTAAACCTATTGTCGAACCAATTAATCGCAACATACAAAAGTAGCGCAAGAAGCCTGCCCGATCTAAGGGTAACAAATAAATATTATAATAAACTGGCATAGAAAAAGCAACTAAATTCACTTAATTTTGTCAACTTATAATATTGGACTATTGTTTCCTTCCGACGAGTTTTTTTGTTGGATACGATGCTGCTTATTATTATTTTCTGCCAGTAAAAAATCCGGGTGAGAAATTGATGCAATTGACTGATAAACAGCTAAATAGGATGGTTGCCGCGGCTTTAAGAGAAGACCGCGCTTATAATGATATCTCCGCCAAAGCAGTGGGAGGAATAAGCAGAAAAGCTAAATTTAAGATTATCGCAAAACAGAGCGGCATTATCTGCGGCTTGAAGTTAGCCGAAAAGGCGTTCAAATTGGTTGACAGTAAAGTGAGTGTCAAATCGAAGCTCAAAGATGGTTCTGCATTATCATCTGGTACCGTAGTCCTCGGCGGAAAGGGTTCGGTTGATGGAATTCTGCGGGCGGAAAGAACGGCTCTAAATTTCCTATCTCACATGTCCGGCATTGCCACCCTAACCTCGAAATTCGTTCAGAAATTGAAGGGAACAAAAACCCGCCTTCTGGATACGCGTAAAACGCTGCCCGGGTTGCGGGATCTGGAAAAATACGCGGTGAGAATGGGCGGCGGCTGTAATCATCGACGGGATCTGTCGGATATGTATCTGCTTAAGGAAAATCATATAGTTGCAGCCGGAGGAATCAGGGAGGCCCTTAGCTCGGCAATCGAACACAGAAAGCGAGTAACTTCCCGCCGCAAATCAGCCGTTCCACCGATAGAGATCGAAGTAACAAACCTGAAGGAATTCGAAACGGCATTGGAATTCGATATCGATCGCATCATGCTCGACAATTTTACTCCCGCCATGGTTTCCAGGGCGGTGGAGTTATCGAAAAAGACAGGAAAGTACGGCAAGGTGGAAATCGAGGTCTCCGGCGGTATAAATCTCAAGAATGTTGAACGTTTCGCCAATTCAGGTGTCGATTTTATATCTGTTGGCGCTGTTACGCATTCCGCCCCGGCTTTTGATTTGAGCCTTGTTATTGAATAGTATCAAATCGCCGGTTTAAAAGCATATTTGGGCTTTGACAATCCGAAAAATATATGTTAAGGATTCGATCATGGATCGAGCTGCCAAAATCGATTATAAAATTATCATCGCAATCTCGCTGATAGCTGTCCTCTTCCAGTTTTACTATCCGCTCTTCGGAGAAACTCTCGGGGAGAACTATGTGCTTGCTGCCGTTAAGGGCAAACTGTGCTACATTCCGATAGCGCTGATTGGCGTATACTATGGAGTAATGATTAGTCTTTCTGCGGCGGCTTTATTTTCTGTTTTTAGCCTACTCTCGTTTTTTATAGGATGGGATTCCATGCGGCCTTTTTCAGACGTTGCGACCGAGATTGTTAGTTTTATGCTCCTGGCAGCTTTAGTTCCGATATTGATTATCCGTCGGATTCCCGAGAAACCGGACAAGAAGTCTGCCACCGAAACCGGAGCCCGAGCCGATTATTACGATACCATGGCAAACCTGGCGAAAAAGATAGCCAACGACCTTAAACCGCCTCTTAATTCGATAAATTCCGCTTTAGAAAAGTTGGATGATCAGCAATCCGATGCCGAAAAAGACTGCTTGAAAACCATCAAAAGGGAAGTGGAGCGTTTGAACGGCGTGGCGATGGATTACCTTGATTTTGCAGCCCCTAAGGTTACCCACACAGGGCATGTTGATGTGCCTTCGATAATCGAGGCGATCGTGGAGCAGATAAAACCGCAAGCCGAACGGCTGGGGGTTAGACTGGCTTATGATGGCGCGGCAGTCGAGGGATTCACCCGGGGCGATGCCGAAAGACTGGGGAGAGCATTTTTGAATCTCATACTAAACGGCTTACAAGCGGTAGAGGGAGGGGGACAGGTAGAGGTTAAAAGCAGGTTTGATCCCGGCGCCGAGATGCTTAATATTGATATTTCCGACTCCGGAAGCGGTATCAGAGAAGATATAAAGGAAAGAATCTTCGATCCGTTTTTCTCAACGCGCCCCAAAGGATCGGGATTGGGACTTACTATTACGAAGATAATAGTGGAGGAACATCACGGAACCATAACCGCATCCAGTATTCCCTCCGGCGGCGCCAGGTTCTCCGTTCGCTTACCGGTTGACAACATGGAGATAGCGGAATACTGAGTTAGGATTTAAGCGCCCCGGAAGTGATACCGGCAATAATCTGCTTTTGAAAAATCAAAAACAAAAATATCACCGGCAGCGCCGCTATGGTGGACGCCGCAAAAAGCTGGGGTATGTTTATCGACTGGTATCCTTTCAAAAGCGCCAGCGCTACCGGAAGCGTTCTCATCGAATCAGAGGATGTTAAGATGAAGGGATAGAGAAACCAGTTCCAGTTGGTTAAAAATACCTGAAAAGCGAGTACTGCCAGAGCGGGTTTCGCAAGGGGCATTACAATTCTAAAGATTATATACAAGTCGTTGGCTCCATCAACCCGTGCCGCATCTTCGATTTCCACCGGTAGCGATGAAATGTACTGCCTCATCAGAAAGACCCCCAGCGGATTGACCAACCAGGGAACAATCAGCGCCGCATAACTATCATACCATCCCAATATGCTGATAAGCTTGTAGAGGGGGATTATTATCACATGGGGAGGAATCATCATCACCGCCAATGCCGATGCAAACCATAGCTCCTTGCCTTTGAATTTATACCTCGCGAAACCGTATCCTACTACGGTCGAAAAAATCAAATTTCCTATCACTACTGATGCGCTGACTACGGCGCTATTGAAGACATAGCGCATCATTCTTGACGATGAGAAGATGGATTTGAAATGCTCAAACGTTAGCGATTTGGGAACAAAATTCAGAAGCGACGATCCCGCGGTTTCCTGTATTGAACCGACAAGCATGAAATATAGTGGTAAGAGGCAGAGAAGCGAGAATACAATTAGTGTTGTGATCGCTATTGCCTTTTTGGCAAGTGTTGAGTACAATTTACCTTCCCCCCTTCTCACTACCGAAAACTTTCATCTGAACGGCGGCGAAAACCGCTATAAGAATAAACAGAACATACGCCGCCGCCGATGCATAACCCATGTTGAATTTCACGAAGCCCGCATCATAAACGAAGTAAACCGCGGTTAGTGTGGAATTAAGCGGTCCGCCTTTAGTCATCACGAAAATCTCCACGAAAATCTGGAATGACCTGATAGTGTTAATAACCAGAATAAATAAGGTTATCGGTTTCAGGTGGGGTAGAATTACATGCCGAAATTTACTAAGAGCTCCCGCTCCATCCAGTTCCACAGCTTCGTACAGGTTTCGCGGTATATTCTGCAATGCCGCCAAATAAAGCAGCATATAATATCCGAATGCGATTATTATATCCATTGCCATTATCGAAGGCAGAGCTGTCTTCTCCGATAACAGAAGTCCATGAGCTGGAGGAGAAATTCCGATTATCCGCAGCAGACTGCCCACGTATCCGCCGGGAGCGTAAAGGTGTGAAAAAATTAGCGCCATTACGACCATCGATGTAATCGATGGTATCACCAGTGATGTTTTAAAGAAGTCCTTAAGCGGAATGTTGGAGTTAATAGCCACCGCTGCAATAAGAGCCAATATCGTCGTGAACGGAATGGTTCCGATGACAAAGATTGTAGTGTTTTTCAAAGCCGCCAAGAAGTTCTCGTCCTTGAAAAGCCGGGCGTAGTTCTGGATATCAACGAATTGTGATGTTCCCCTTATAACATCCGTTACGTAAAAAGAGAGAGCAAACGAATATAGCAGCGGAAACAGCCAGAAAACCAGAAGAGTAATTATCCAGGGAGAGATATAGAAATAGCCTCTATGTGAACTGTGGCGGCTCAATTATCTTCGGAGAGTACCCGCATGATTTCTCTATCTGCCTCGGATAGAAGATTATCCGGAGCGCCTTTGTCATACATCCCTTTCTCTATCATCTTTTCGATAACCTCTTCAATGTATACCCATTGCGGATGAGCGGGCGGCATCCGGGAGTTTAGCAATTGATTGTGGAAAATCAGCCTATTGCGATTCCGGGAATAGAATGGATCATCCGGAAGCTCCTTGGAACCGGGGAATCCATAACCCACAGCCTTGCATAAGCGCACGCTATTTTGCGGATCCGTCATAAACCGGACGAATCTTAGCGCAGCTTCCGGATTCTCGCAACCGGCCGTGATTGTTAGATATTCTCCACCGGCAAAGGATACCCCCATGCCGTCCTTTGGCGACGGTACGGGCATTACGCCGTATCTGAGATCGGGACGATTCTGTTCGATACTCTTTAATAACCAACCACCTGAGAATACGAAGCCGAGTTTGCCGTCCATAAATGCCATATCCAGATTCCTCTGGTTATCGATTAATCCGGTTTCTACCAGGTTCAGATAATAGTTAAACGCTTCTAACATCTCAGGGGAGTCTACTGTCGAGCGAAAATCGCTGTCCAAAATCATGGCGCCATTAGACCAGGCAAACGGAAGAAACTTCTTGTATAACCGATGCTTTTCGTAACTGTTAGCCCCGAATCCATAGATTTTATCACCAAACCGATTACTTTTCCGACATACTTTTAGGAATTCCGACCAGGTACGCGGGTGTTCGTTCGGGCGATATCCTGACGCGGTCAATAAATCCTGATTATAAAAAATCACTCGGGTGTCCAGAAACCAGGGGATACCGTAATATGCTCCATTACGAATCACCGGTTTCCAGAGTATTCTTTCCGGTATGATCTCATCGATCTGCTCGGTAATATCAAGCAAAGCATCGCGACTGGAAAACTCCGGAACCCAATCCGAGCCCAGCTCAAGAACATCCGGAATATCGCCGCCGGAGAACGCCACTACTATCTTGCTGTGTCCTTCGCTCCAGGTTAAATCGGTGATCTCAATTTGGATGTTGGGATTAGCTGTTTCGAATTCATCAACCAGGGAGTCGATTACCGACTTAGCGTCAGGTTCCGTCCAGAACTGCCAGAATTCCAAAACGATTTTCCCATCGTGATGGCTTTCTTGCTGACCGCAGTTGATGGTGAAAAGCAGAATGCAGAGCGGTATTATCAGAACTTTGGAATTCGAAACTACGATCTTCTTCATGGACTTAATGATATCCCAATTTGACAAGACGGTCAAGTGATATTGCAAATTCATCGGCGGGATACGCTTAAGTAATTTTAACCGTATGCCGAAAAATGATATGAAAACGATTTGATAAATATTCACCATCAATTGTAATATCGCCGAGGTTTGTATGGCTAATAAGTCTATTTTTGCAGGTAAAAGAATTCTGGTCACCGGAGGAACCGGTTCATTCGGACATTACATCGTCAAAGAACTCGCAAACAAAAATCCCGAAGAGATCCGCATTTTCAGCCGCGATGAAAAGAAGCAGGATGATATGCGTTACGAATTCAGAGAGATGGATAATCTCCGCTTTATCCTTGGCGATGTACGAAACAAGGATAGCCTGAAGCTGGCTGCTAAGAATGTCGACATCATCTTCCATGCGGCGGCGCTCAAGCAGGTCCCCGGATGCGAGTACAATGTTTATGAGGCGGTACTGACCAATATTGTCGGCGGTAAGAATTTAGTCGATGTAGCTATCGAGGAAAACGTTAAAAAGGTAATCGCTGTCTCCACCGATAAAGCTGTCAAACCTGTAAATAGTATGGGGATGACTAAAGCACTTCAGGAAAAACTAATGATTTGGGGAAACCTGAATCGCAACGGGAACGATACAGTATTTGCATCCGTTCGTTACGGAAATGTGGTCGGTTCCCGCGGATCGGTAGTTCCGCTGCTCAAAAAGCAGATAGAAGCGGGAGAACCGCTGACCATAACTGATCCGGAAATGACGCGATTCATTCTAACGCTGAATCAAGCGATCAAGCTGGTTTTCAAGGCTGCTGAGGAGGCCGTTGGCGGAGAGGTTTTCGTTATGAAAGTACCTTCAATCAAGATCGGAGACCTGGCGGAAGCTATGATTTCAAAAATCCCGGGACCCTTAAAACCGCAGATTCGCATTATAGGCGTCAGACCCGGGGAAAAAGTCAACGAGGTTTTGGTTTCCGAAGAGGAGTCTTATCGAACGGTCGACATGGGTGAGTATTTCTGCATATTACCGGCGATGGAGATCAAGGCGGTTAAAGACAAGTATAGCAATTGGGACAGAGTTACATTTTCCGAATACACTTCCGGCAATACCGATATCTATACTAAAGAACAGATGCGCCAGTTGCTGGAAGCCGAAAACTGGATGCCCGGTATTCCCAAACATATCAAGTTAATTAGGCAGCCGGAAGAAGCGGGGGAATACCCAATTAGCGACAGGATCGGAATCGCGGAGGAGGCGGTGCTGCTTTGAGTAGAAGAAATAAAAGAAAGCTAAAGGTTAAAAGAAGCGGGAGTATGCCTTTTACCAATAAGGAGCTTGATTCGGTAACCAATCTGGAGAGATTGGTCGAAGCCGGTGATTTTACGTCCGTAAAGAAAAAGGCTCTAAAATCGATCTACCACGATTTATCCAGCGATCTGCTGAAAGAAAGGGCTGTATTCCTTGCCGCATTTTCGCTGGCAAAGCTGGGTGAGTTCAAAGCCGCCGGCGAATTGATGGAAAAACACCAGTTACCGCCGAACACGCTGGATCGTGCCTATCTGAACTGCTACCTCTCCTTGAAATTAGCGGATCCGGAGAAGGTTATTACCTTCGCCGCGCAGTTTTTGCGTCTTATTCGGAGAGACGATTCGTCCGGTTCGGAGAAAATAAACAGAAGTTGTAAGAGATTCGAATATGAAATTCATAACAATGCCGCTTTGGCGTATCAGATTATGGGGCAAAAAGCTAAAGCCCTGCGCGAGCTGCGGCTTGCGGTGGATAAAAATCCCGAACATCTGGAATCCGTAACCAATCTGATATCACTGCTTTATGAATTAAAGGAATATGAGGAAGCTCTGAAAATTGCTGAATCCGCCAAGGAAAGATTCCCGGAGGAGCCGCAGATCAAAAGCGTTTATGGGATTCTACTGTTTGCGACCGGCGAATATCAGGAGAGCAAAAGCATACTGGAACGTCTGGTTGCGGAGTACCCTGACAGCTCCGATGCTATTTCCAATCTGGCGGTAGTATATGAAAAAGAGGGGGATTTTGAAACCGCCCGCGAGTATTTCAACAAAGCGCTTGAGCTGGATCCCAATCATCGCAATACATTGATGAATCTTTTCAGACTGGAAATCGACCATTTCGAGAAACGACCCACCATTTCCCTTTGTATGATTGTAAAGGATGAGGAAGATAATATAGCTCGATGCATCAATTCCATAAAGGATGTAGTCGATCAGATGGTGGTGGTGGATACCGGATCCTCCGATCGCACACCGGATATTGCCAGGGAGTTAGGGGCTGAGGTCTATTTTCACCCCTGGAAAAACTCTTTCTCAGAAGCTCGGAATAACTCCATTAAGTACGCTACCGGTGATTGGATTATCTACCTGGACGCCGACGAGGAGCTTTTCGAGGAAGATAGGGAATTATTACATCAAGCGGCGCGCAACACGACTTGCACTGCTGTTTCGGTGCAGATTTTCAATCCATTACAGGGAGAACTGGAGGGTTTCCTTCGCTACACTCGTATGTGGCGCAATCGGATGAGATTTTATTTCGATGGGATTGTCCACAATCAGTTGATTTTCGATGGCCTGGTGTTCCCCAGTAAGATTCGCGTTCGTCATTACGGCTATGGCTATGATGATGCGAAAATGGCTAAGAAGTACGACCGTTCCGAGAAACTTCTCCTTCAACAGATAGAGGAGAATCCCAAGAACACTTTTGCCCTGTTTAACTTAGCTCAGATAAAACGCGGCAAACGCGAACTGGATGAGGTGATTAAGTATGCATCCAGGGTGGTGGATATTGTCGGGCCTACCAATAAAAAGGAACGGCATACCTATTTGATGGCGCTGGATCAGCTTTGCTCGGCATACTTCTTCAAGGGCGAAATGGAGATGTGTATTAACTATGGGATGCAGGCTCTGAAAATTAAGCCGGATTATTTTGATCCCATGCTGACAATCGGATCAGCATATATTAACCTCCGCAAATACGATGAGGGATTGAAATATTACAATATGTATCTGGAAGCGGTGGAGAATTTCGATCCTGACAATGACCACTCCCATATCATATACAACAACCTCGGCTCGCAGCATTTCGCTTATTACGGTATGGGCGTCGCCATGAAAGATTTGGGCAGATATGGCGAAGCGGAGAAGTATTTCCGCGAGGCGGCAGAACGGGAACCTAATCATCTTAAAGTACATTGCGAACTGGGCTTACTCGCCTATAATCGCGGGGATTATCAAACCGCCAAAGATGAATTTTTGCAGGACTTATCCTTCAATCCCCAATCTTTCGAAGCCCGCTATATGCTGGGTAGGATAGCCTTGGATGAGGAAGATCCGGAGAAAGCTATTTCATATTATGAGAAATCGATAGCGATTAATCCCGAGCAAGCCGATTCTCATCTTGCATTAGCTGAAATTATGATAGAAAGGAAGGATTTCCTAAACGCCAAAAAGCATATCGATTCGGTAATGGATATTCACCCGGAATATACTGATGCCTATCGTTTACGTGGTAATATTAATTTCGAGTTGGGTGAATTCCATTCGGCGCTCTCGGATTATGAGAAATATATAGAAAATAGTCCTTCCGATTACCTGATTATTGGCAATGCGGCAAATTGCTACTTGAGGCTGGAGGACTTCGACAGAGCGCTGGAGTTATACCGGAAAGTTATCTCTATCAAACCTGACTATGATATCGGTTATTTTAACCTTGCTGTTTGCTACAAGAATATGAAAAGATGGAAGGAAGCCGCCTCTGCATTTTTGGAATACTATAATATCAATCCGGTTAACAATAAGATATTCGTGCAGATAGCCGATTGTTTGGTTGCCGATAACCAGATACAGCATGCGCTTGGTTATTATGAGAAGTACCTGGCGGCTTATCCGCAGGATTACCTTGCTCTTTATAAACTGGCTGAGAGTTATCGTCTGATCGGCGCAGCTGATGCAGCCATAATCGGTTACCGGGGCGTGTTGAAAATCAATCCGGATTTCGAGCCTGCAAAAGAAATGCTCAAGCAGTTTTCAACAAGCGCAGCGACCGTTCATTAATTCTCTTTCCGTTTGGTATTAAGAATTAAACTCAGCTGGGGCGTTTTCTCTTAAGAATGGTCAATTTATCAACAACGGAACTATGATATAATTCTCTGGCTAACTAAAGCCGCTGTTTGGGAAGCCGATAAAATTTCTGAACAAAGATATCTAATAATGCAGTCAATTGCTAAATCTAATTTAAGGGAGGTGATGCTTCGCCGAAACGTTTTTCCCCGCTAATCGCCGGGAAGATTCAAAGGATGAAAATCACAAATCAAGGAGGATGATTAAATGTCGTTGAAAATTAATCACAATATAACAGCCTTAGACGCATGGCGTAACCTGACGATGACTACCAATGATATGCAGAAGTCAATGGAGAAATTATCGTCCGGTTACAGAATTAACCGTGCGGCAGACGATCCCGCCGGTCTTGTAATCAGTGAGCAGTTTCGTGCTCAGATAGCCGGTTTGAATCAGGCGGTTGAGAACGCGGAAGGCGCTATCAATATGATTCAGACCGCCGAGGGGGCGCTCACCGAGATCAATAATCTGCTGATTACTATGCGTGAGTTGGCTATTCACGCTGCTAACACCGGCGCAAACGATGAAAATCAGATTCTGGCGGATGAGAATGAGATCCAGAATGCGATTCAATCGATAAACCGCGTTGCAACCAATACGCAATTCGGAACCAAGAAGCTGCTTGATGGTTCAGCCGATAATGTTACCGCGTTCACCACCGGTAATACGACCGGACTGAATCTGAAAGATTCTACCTTGAGTTCAGGTGCGCACAGCATCACCGCAACCAAGACAACCGATCCGTCGGCATCATTTAACATAACAACACTGGGTATAAGCACGCCCACTTCAGTTAATAATCTATCCGACGGTACCCACAATGTTGATGTTATCCAGGCATCGGACGGAGCAACCAAATACAGCGGGACACTAGAGATCACCGACGCTTGGAGTAACGGGATGAAGTTTGCGGCTGCCGCCACTCACGCCAGAATAGCCGGCACTTTCTCCGCAAGCACAAATGCTACCGGAGCCGCCGCGACAGTTACTTTCCAGGTCGATTATCAGGAATCTGTTGACGGTCCAATAGGAACACAGACACTCACATTCCGTGTTTCGGCAAGCACCAAAAACATGACGCCGACCGCCACCGCTTCGGCTTTTGTTTCGGCGCTAAACACCGCCATAAACAACAATACGTCGTTAGCCGGTAAAATCGAAGCAACCGTAAATGCAGCCGGTAACTGGCGAATAAAATCGATTAGTAACGGCACGCAATATTCGGTCAAGGCAGTCGGGATGAGCTCCACCAGCGGAATTACATTTAATTGGGCACAAAGCATGATCGGGGATTCCGCAAGAGGCACCTCCCAGAATGATACATTGCAGATCAGTGCGGTGGTTGCTACTTCAAACGGCGCTACCTATAGCTATGATCTCACCACACTCGGCTTGGGGGCGGCTACCACTATCAACACGGCTTCTCAGTTGCTGACCATCATCGGTTCCGGGTTGAAGCATACATTCGGTACCGTGCGCGACGGCTTAGGCGCAGCTTCTTCGGCGAAAGTACTGGTAGCAACCGTGATTAGCGGGGGACAGACCAAACTTAAATTCTATATGGTAGACGAAGGGTCGGAATTTAAGTTCCGTTTCCAGGATAGCGCAACTTCGGTCGATCGAACCGGTTTGGCACTAAATCTGGAAAATGATACCGTTAATGTCGAAGGTACCGACGCCCTGGTATCTCTGGACGGTTATGTCAATACAATCGATGATGTCCGTTACTACACCAACAGCGAAACCTATCGCAAGCAGTATACGCTTTATGACAGCGCGGATACCGAAACGCGCGGTTCCGTAGTAGTTGATGTCACCGACGCCAAGACCAGGGGCGGTATCAATCTCGGAAATATCCTGATGGATGTAGATGCTGCTAAATTCTCGGTTCGGCTCGATGGAGGACAGGCTCAAACCTACACTGCCGGTGAATGGCAAACTCTGTATAATGACGGCAGAACCGAGTCAGTGAAAGTAAAGGTAGATCTTACGTCGCTCGGAGGTACCGAACAACTCAATGTCACCGATCAGTCTCTAACCTTCCAGGTAGGGGCGAATGTTGGGCAGACCGCCAATGTCGCCATACAGAATATGCAATCCAATTATCTTGCTACGGGTGTCACCGGCAATCAATTCTCATCCCTTGAGGATATCAGCATTATGACTGCCGCCAAGGCGCAGGATGCCCAGGAGATCATAGATGAGGCGATTGATGAAGTAACGACACTGAGAGGAAATCTCGGTTCGTTCCAGAGGAATACTCTCGAAGCAACCCTCTCTAATCTGAGGATAGCCTCTCAGAATCTGACCGCATCGGAATCGACCATCAGGGATACCGATATGGCATTGGAGATGAGTAATTTTGTACGTTATCAAATCTTGCTCCAGTCCGGAACTTCAATGCTGGCGCAGGGGAACCAAATACCGCAAGTGGCTCTGTCACTGTTCAGATAACCTTAACGGATTAATATGGGAGCGGATTATTGTAATCCGCTTCCATAGCGAAAGGGGTGAGTTAATTGAACGTGAACACAACTTCACAAGTTGCCGGACAGGCGGTAAAGAATAGTGAGGTGAATATCACCAAGGGAATCGGCAAGCCGAAAGCTGCGGAAGCGGGATCTCGTTCGAGAGTTGAGATTAACCTTCCCAGTTTAAGCCGGCAGCCCGATAAACGCCTTGCGGTTCACGAGGGTAAGGAAAATGAAATAAACCAAGCGCTGGGCTCAATCAAATCCATGCTGGCTTCCAAGCAGATTGATTTGAGGTGGCGATTCGATGATAAGACTAATAGTATAGTTATCAAATTCGTCGAGCGTGAGAGTAATCGACTTATCCGCCAGGTTCCGCCTGAAGAAGTTTTACGGCTCAAAGAACATATCAATGAAATGCTCGGAATGATTTACGACCACAAAGTCTGATTTCTTCTTGAGAAAGGGGCGCTTTATCCGAAGACGCCCCTTTTTTTACGTTTAGTACCGACGCTTCATGTCGATAAATACCTAAGAGGACTGAATTTTTCTTTAGGAGGACAATATGCCCTCAGGTTCAATCGATGGAATAATTTCGAATTTGGATACCAGTTCCATAATCGATGCGATTTTGCAGTACGAGGCGCGTAATGCGACCTTGATTAATCAAAGAAAAACCGAAGTTACCAATAAAATCACATCATGGAATTCGGTATCGGCGTATCTACTCGGTTTCAAGAGCAAGGCGTCAACCCTGTCTAAGGACACCGCCTGGAATACCAAATCGGTAACAAACAGCGATGACACTGTTTTTACAGCAACAGCGACATCCTCAGCCGCTCCGGGCACTTACTATATAAATGTTAACCAACTCGCTCAACAGCATCAGCTTGCCAGCCAGGGCTTCTCTGCTACTACCGCTGATATCGGTACCGGAACCGTGCAGATTCAAGTTGGCGACAATGCTACCGAAACTATTACGATTGACAGCGATAACAATAGCTTAGCAGGATTGCGGGATGCGATAAACAATGCCAGCGCCGGAGTAACCGCTTCCATTATTAATGACGGCTCGTCAGGCAATCCGTATCGTTTGCTTCTGTCTGCGGATGAAACCGGAGTTACAAATTCGATCTCGGTAACCACCGATCTAAGCGGGGGAACAGCCCCGGATTTCGCAAGCTCCGCCTTCGATGCTCCCGAAACCATAATTTGGGATTCCAATGCGACCTCAACCGTCTCACTGGGTTCGTCGGCTTCCTATACCGGTTCCGAAAATAAAACCTACACCTTTACAATTCAGGGCGATGGGGCGCAGACGGTCGGCTCAGGAGACATAACCGTAAATTGGACCGACGGGACCAACTCCGGCTCCGTTACAGTCTCGGAAGCGGATACGGAAGTCTCCTTAACCGGGGACGGTTCTGACGGATTAACCTTAAGCTTTAGTTCGGGGGTTTTGTACGGCGGCGATACTTTTCAGGTGCAGACCTTTAGCCCTGAACTGCAGGAAGCCTCGGACGCCGTCATAACTTTCGGATCCGACGCGCCCGTAACCATCAACTCCTCAAGCAATACCATAACTGATGTAATAGAGGGCGTAACCCTGAATCTACTCAAGGTTTCCGAGTCGGGCGCTAACACGCTCAAAGTAGAGATCGATAAGGAAAGTATCAAAAATAATATCCAGGGGCTGATAGATACATATAATCAGTTGACCGACTATATCGACGATCTCATGGATTATAATCCCGAGACCGAAGAAGCCGGCATCCTGATCGGTGAAATGAGTTTGATAAACCTTCAAAATCATGTACGCAGACTGGCGACCAATCCGATCTCCGGTTTGGACTCCGATCTGAATGAGCTTATGGATATCGGAATTACTGTCGGCACTGACGGTCATTTGAAACTTGACTCATCCACCTTATATGAGAAGCTGGATGACGATCTTCAGGGCGTTGTGGATCTGTTTCGCATGTCGGCGCAGTCATCCAACAGCAAGATTGAGTTTATATCGGCGACCGATGATACCGAAATGACATCTACGGGGTACGCAGTTAATATTACTCAGATTGCTGCGAAGGGCAGCTACCAGGGAACCGATATCAGCGATCCATCCGTAAACAACCTCGTCATCGATGAGAATAACTACAAATTTAAGATAAGGGTTAATGGGGTTCTGTCGGATGATATCGAACTTACGCAGCAGACCTATACTTCGGGTGCCCAATTGGCTGAGGAAATCGAAGCGCAGATAAACGCTGATGAGACACTTGCCGATAATGACGTTACCGTCAGTTGGGTAGATGGTGGGGACAATGGCCACTTCGTAGTCGAATCGACCAAGTATGGGAGTACTTCAGCGATTGAATTATTGTCATCAAGCCAGGGCAGTGGAGTAACTGCGCTCGGATTTGCAAGTGGAACCTCAACCGACGGCGTTGACGTTGAGGGAACCATTAATGGGGAGTCGGCTTCCGGCTCCGGACAGATTTTAACCGGCGACAGTGATAACGCCAATACGGCAGGACTGTCCTTAAAGATCACGCTTACTGAGAGCGATCTCACGGATAATGCCGCCGAGGGTACTATCACGCTGGCAAGAGGTATTGCTTCGTTGTTATCCTATGAGTTGGATGACTACACTGATTCATACGATGGTTCCATCGCTTCCAGGGTCTCCGGTTTACAGAAGCAGATCGATCTTTACAACGACCAGTTGGAAGAACTGAATAAGCGGCTGACGATGAGGCGCGAGCAGCTTTATAAACAATTCTATGCCATGGAGCAAACCATAAGCCAACTCCAAAATGAACAACAGTATTTTTCCGCACAACTCGCTCAAATGAAGAGCTTGTTCTAACATCAGTATGGGGCAGACTACATGAACGATCAGATTAGAACTTACGAACGTATTCAGACAGACGGCTTAAATCAGAAACAACTAATCGTAATGCTGTACAACGGCATCATCAGATTTCTCGCGGAAGCAAGGGAGTCGCTTAACAGCGGCGATAAGCAAACCGCCCAGGTTAAGTTCGAGAAAGCCCGAAAAATCGTTTTTCACTTACTTTCCACCCTGAATCTCGACGCCGGTGAGATAGCGCTGAAGTTAAAGTCGCTTTATTCATTTATGATTCTGGAGATAACTGAAGCCAGCATGCGCAGCGATGCGGAAATTGTGGACAGGCTGATCCCGATTGTGGAAAACGTGAAAAAGGGATGGGAAGCAATTGAACTCAATGACGAGTCGATCTCGCCGGATAAGCGGAAGATCGGCGGAGATGTTCCCCAACGCGTGAGTTTTACTATATAGGGTGTGATCATGAAAGAACCTGATACGATTCGAAACAAACTGAGAACCAAACTAAAATGCACGGAAGAATACGGTAGGATACTCGACAGGCAATTATCTGCGCTCAATGAAGACGATGCGTCGAGCCTTATAAAGACTCTAAATCTCATGGACGAGTGTTTTGCCCGGCTAAAGGATGCAGATCGACAACTGGAAGAATCCGGATTGGTGAAGAAAGGCGATAATTTCCTCAAAATCGATATGGATTCAGAATCGGATTCCATTGGCGGACTGCTTCGCGAAGTTCAACTGAAAACCGAGGAAAACATCTCTAAAATTGAACGCAATCAACAGGTTACGAAATCAAAACAGGAGCAGTTGACAGAGGAGTTGCACGATTTGTCAAGTGCTTCCTCGGTGAAAAATTACTTCCGGAAACAGAGCTCCGGCGAATTTCTGGATTTTTCCAGCTAATTCGCTAAAGATATTAACATCCCTGCCGATATCCTTAAATAGAGGCAGTATATGCGTATTGACGATATCAATAATATTCCAAGAATAATCCCCTTCATCAAGGTCAGCCGATCTGGTTCCGGCTTGAAAAAGCTGCCCAAAACCGACGATTGGTTGGTTGTTTCCAAAAATCGGCTGATAAACGAAGCAAGAGCATATTCCAAGGAAGATGGTATTACTAAGATTCAGGACATAAAAGATAAAATAAATTCGGGCTATTATTCTACCGAGGAATTTAATAAACGACTGGCAAACAAGCTAATTGATAATCAATCGTTTCTAAATCATCTGGGAGTTCGTCCTGTCGATTCCGATTCCGATTGATTTGAGGGAGGATTCTGATTAGATGGCAGCTGCGGTGAAATCGGCGACTTTGGAGGCGGATGCTTCGGCGAAAATTACTGAATTGATCGGATCGGTTAATAAGCTGCCGACTCCGCCCACGGTCTATCAACAAATCACCAGGGTTTTAGACGATCCGGACGCTTCCGCATTCGATATCGCTTCAATTTTAGCTGAGGACGCCGCAATGACTGCGAAAATCCTCAGATTGTCTAATTCGGCTTATTATGGTCTGAGAAAAGATATCAGCAGCGTCAAGCAGGCGGTCGTAATAATCGGGATCGAAGGAGTGAAAAGCCTGGTGCTTGCCGCTTCCATAATAGATGCTTTCGGGAATGGCAACAAGCGCGATTCCGAATATACCGACATTTTCTGGAGACACTCGCTTGCGGTAGCGTTTATGGCTAAGATAATCGCGCGCAGTATCAAGCCGCATGATTTCCCTTTCCACGAGTTGTCATTTTCTGCAGGCATCCTCCATGATATCGGTAAGTTAATATTTTCGAGTTATCTGTATGAGCGTCACGTCGATGTACTTAAGTTCGCTGGCGATAATTCGGTTGCCGAGATTGTCGCGGAGAATCAGATAATCGGATCCAATCATTCCGAAGCCGGTTTCCATCTGGCAGAAAAATGGCGACTACCGGCAACGCTGAAAAATTGCATAGCTCTGCATCATCACCCTTCTCTGGTTCCCGATGACGGCGACATATTACCGGTTATCCACTTAGCCAACTATTTGGTTCACCACTCCGATTCGCTAAACGCACAGGGATACTGCGAACAAACCACTGCTTTAAATGAGGATGTTTGGAATTTTCTTGATATCCCGCGGGATAAGCAGGAGAGTTTTTTGGAAGAATTAAGCGCGCAATTCGGCAAGGCTGAAACTTTCCTAAAACTCGTTAGTTAATATGTATAGATGTATGAAAGCCGGTGATATTTTACTTGACAAGCCCTGAGTGACCATATATTAATAGGCTTTAACTGAAGTGTTAAGGGCGATTAGCTCAGGTGGTTAGAGTACTTGCTTGACATGCAAGGGGTCACTGGTTCAAGTCCAGTATCGCCCATTCTAAAACTTTAATGTAAGCGAACGGAAACGATTTTGCTAATCCTATCCCGAACATCCTAACATTTTAAATTGTTTTTCATGGGGCGGCGTATTTTCTATATGGATAGGATTTGAGATTGGTATTTAACGATGATAAAAATAACTTTACCGGATAAGAGTGTTTTGGAGTTTGACGCTCCGGTTTCCGGAAGGCAGGTTGCCGAGACAATAAGCCCCCGCCTGGCAAAGGCGGCGCTGGCCGCCAAGAAAAACGGAACAGCCGTTGACCTGGATAAGCCGATTGAGGAGGATTCGGAACTAAAAATTTTAACCTTCGATGATCCTGAGGGTAAAGAGGTTTATTGGCACACTACTTCTCATATCATGGCTTCGGCGGTTGTGCGCCTTTTCCCCGGTACCCAGGTTACTATCGGTCCCGCTATCAGTAAGGGCTTTTATTACGATTTCGATCGGGACAAACCGTTTACTCCGGACGATCTGGAGAAGATCGAAGAGGAAATGGCGAGGATTATCCAAGAGGATTATTCTTTCCACCGCGAGGAAATCGATAGGGACAGCGCTAAAAGGCAGTTCTCCGAAATGGGAGAGGATTATAAGGTGGAACTGCTTGATGAATTCGAAGATGAAATTGTATCCACTTATACCCATGATGATTTCACCGATCTCTGCCGAGGACCGCATCTCCCGTCTACCGGTTATGTAAAGGCGTTTAAACTCCTCTCTGCTGCCGGTGCATATTGGCGCGGCGATGAGCGCAATAAAATGCTGCAAAGGATCTATGGAATTTCTTTTCCCAAACAGAAGATGCTTGAGGAACATCTCAGGTTGGTTGAAGAAGCCAAGAAACGCGACCACCGGGTGTTGGGCACCCAACTGCAGCTATTCACCATTACCGATGAAATAGGCGCCGGTTTGGTTCTGTGGTTTCCCAGGGGAGCATTTATCAGGCATCAGATTGAGAAATTCTGGTACGAGGAGCATTTTAAGAATGGATATAAGCTCGTTAACACACCTCATATTGCGTCAATTGACCTCTGGAAGACATCGGGACATCTGGATTTTTATAACGAGAATATGTATCCCTCGCTGGAGCTGGATAATACTACTTATCAGCTCAAGCCGATGAACTGCCCTTTTCATATTATGATATACAAAGCCGATATCCGGAGCTACCGCGATCTGCCCATCAGGTGGGCGGAACTGGGCACCGTTTACAGAAACGAACGCTCAGGGACGCTTCACGGATTGCTGCGCGTTCGCGGCTTGACTATGGATGATGCCCACATATTCTGCAGCTCCGAACAGATGCCGCAGGAGACCGGGCGAGTAATCGAGTTCTCGTTACACATGCTGCGTTCTTTCGGTTTCGATAAATTCAATATATACCTTTCGACCCGCCCTCCGAAATCGGTGGGAAGCGAGGAGCAATGGGAGGCGGCTACCGAATCATTGCGCAATACTCTCCAAGAAATGGGTATCGATTATGAAGTTGACAAAGGCGGAGGCGCATTTTATGGGCCTAAGATCGATGTTACCCTGGAGGATAATCTCGGGAGAGAATGGCAATGCTCAACCATACAGTTTGATTTCAACTTGCCGGAGCGTTTCAAACTCTCCTATATCGGCTCCGACGGAAAACAGCACACCCCTTATATGGTGCATCGCGCTTTATACGGCAGCATGGAAAGGTTTTTCGGCACCTTGATCGAATTTTACGGCGGCTATTTCCCTCTATGGTTAGCCCCCGAGCAAGCGCGGATTTTACCTATATCCGAAAAACATAACGACTATGCTTATTCGGTTGCCGATCAATTGCGACTAGCCGGCATCCGCTGCGAAGTAGATGACCGTTCGGAGAAAATAGGCTACAGAATCAGGGAAGCGGAAAATCAGAAGATACCGTACATGCTGGTTCTCGGAGACAAAGAGAAGGAAAGCGGAGTTATTTCGGTCCGGGAGCATAAGGTGGGCGACCATGGGCAGTCCAATATCGATGATTTCGTTAAGATGGTGCAGGAAAAAGTGAGAAATAAAGAAATCTTTGAATCAACAAAACAGACGGAGGGAAAATCATAAAGAGCACAGATGATCGAACCAGGATTAATGAATCAATCAGAGTTCGAGAAGTTCGTTTAATCGATGAAAATGGTTCTCAGATCGGCATAGTTCCAACCTCGAAAGCGCTGGGTATAGCGAGGGAGAAAGGTTATGATCTGGTCGAAGTAGCTCCCGGCAGCAAACCGCCGGTTTGCCGTATTATGGATTACGGGAAATATGTATATGACCAGCAGAAAAAAGCTAAAGCCGCTAAGAAGAAGCAGCACACGATTCAGGTTAAGGAGATTCGCTTTCGACCCAAAATCGAAGAGCATGATTACGACTTCAAGCTGAAACATATCAGAGAATTCCTTCAACAGGGCTACAAAGTAAAGATCATGATCAGGTTCCGAGGCAGGGAATTAGCTCATAAAGATATGGGATTTAAAGTTCTCGATAAACTCGAAGAGGATATCTCCGATATCGGTAAATTAGAAGTTCCCGGCAAGATGGAGAATAGAGCAATAAATGCGGTGGTGGCGCCGCTGGGCGGTTCCAGCGGCTCCGATAAAGAAAAATAGGCGGAACTTCATAAATTAGTTGCATAAATTCATTGGAATTATTATTATTATAGTTTGACTCTTAATGGAGAATTCTTATGCCGAAGATAAAGACAAATCGCAGCGCAGCCAAACGGTTTAAAAGAACCGGTACCGGCAAGTTAAAGAGAAACAAATCGAACAAGACGCATATTCTGACTAAGAAGACCACCAAACGCAAAAGAAATCTGCGTAAAAGCGCGCTCGTTTCTCCCGCTGACGCCAAACGAGTTAATAGGCTGCTGCCGAATTAAACGGTTATCTCTGTTTTAGTATAGATACGGCATTTTTGCCTTGATTTTTAGGAGGTTTTATGTCTCGAGCCACGAATAATGTTGCCGCCAGAAGGCGTCGTAATAAAATATTGAAAGCCGCCAAAGGTAATTATGGCGGTAGAAGCAAACTATATCGCACAGCCAAGGAGACCGTTCAGAAGGGTATGGCATATGCTTATACCCATCGCAGACTCCGAAAGAGGGATTTCCGCCGCCTCTGGATTGTCCGTATAAATGCTGCTTGTCGTCAACATGGCCTATCCTACAGCAGGTTTATGGATCAATTGAAAAAGGCAGACATTTCGCTGGACCGCAAGATGTTAGCCGACATGGCGGCAACTGATCCCGCAGGTTTCAAGGCACTGGTTGAATCGGTCAATTCCGCGTAACGGAAGTCGTTGCGAAGCTTATGATTCCGCTACTGAAGAAGCTGGAGGAGCTTCGGAATATCGCTTTTGAGGAATTGGAGTCCCTTTCCTCCAAAGCCGATTTCGAGGCTTTTAGAGTCAAGTATTTGGGGAGGAAGGGCGAGATTACTTCCTGTCTTCGGGAATTGTCTTCTGTTGAGCCTGATATGCGCCCTGAAGTGGGGGCTGCCGCTAATGAGCTCAAGAAGGACTTGACCGAAGCGTTAGAATCCAAACTGGAAAAAGTGGATGAAAAAGCGAAGCCGGAATCGAAAATCGATCTGACACTCCCCGGACGTTCCCATTTTCTCGGTAAAAAGCATCCCATTTCAAGGACAATAGAAGATATCATCGACATTTTTTACGGATTGGGTTTCTCGGTGGCTCAGGGACCCGATGTTGAAACCGATTATTATAATTTCGATGCTTTGAATACTCCCGATGAACATCCCGCCAGAGACATTAACGATACATTTTATGTTGAGGATGGAATCTGTCTGCGAACTCATACCTCTCCGGTACAGATCAGAACCATGGAGAAGAAGAAACCTCCGGTGCGGATTATTGCGCCAGGCCGATGTTATCGTAAGGATACTCCCGATGCTTCCCATGCTCCGAATTTCTTTCAGGTTGAGGGCTTATATGTCGATAAAAACGTCACATTTGCCGATTTGAAGGGCGTAATAAACGTATTTGCTCGCAGAATGTTCGGATCGGATGTCAGGGTCCGATTCCGACCCCATTTTTTCCCCTTCACGGAACCATCCGCAGAATATGATTTCTCCTGCATGATCTGCGGAGGAAAAGGCTGCCGCACCTGCAAGAATACCGGATGGGTGGAGATTTCCGGCGCCGGTATGGTCGATCCTGCTGTTTTCGGTTATGTCGGTTATGAGCCGAGTATTTACAGCGGTTATGCATTTGGAATGGGCGTGGATCGGATTACCATGCTCCGTTATCGCATAAATGACATACGCTATCTATATGACAATGATTTGAGGGTCTTAACTAAATTATAGAATGAAAATAAGTTACAATTGGCTGAAATCTATTATCCCGCTGGAATGGTCTTTCGAGAAACTTGCTGATAAATTAACGATGTCCGGCACCGAAGTTGAAGCTATTGAAGAGTTTGGCGCTAAATTCGATAATGTCGTCACGGCGGTTGTCCAATCTGTGGAGAAACATCCCAATGCCGATAAGCTGAAAGTTTGCGAGGTTAGCGATGGTTCGAAAACTTATCATGTAGTATGCGGCGCTCCTAATGTAGCTGAGAACCAAAAGGTTATACTGGCAAAAGCAGGGGCGAAACTTCCCAAAGGACAGCTCATAAAGGATGCGGCTATCAGGGGAGTTCAATCCTCCGGTATGATCTGCTCTTATGCCGAGCTCAGCCTTGGTGAGTACACCGACGTAATTGTGGTCTTACCCGACGAGACGGTTATTGGAAAACCGATTCAAAAACTTTTCGGTGAAAAGGATTATGTATTTGAACTTGAAATAACGCCCAACAGACCCGATTGCCTCTCACATCGAGGAATTGTGCGGGAAATACAGGCGTTGGGCGGTGGGAAATTACCGGTTCCGGCTATTACGATTGAGGAAACCGGCGATCCGATAGATAAAGAAGTTACTGTGGAAATACTTAATCCCGACAATTGCCCTCGGTATGCCGCTCGTTTAATAAAGGGTGTGGAAATTAAACCATCGCCTCCGTGGCTGGTTTCGAAATTACATGCAATCGGCATCCGTTCTATCAATAATGTCGTGGACATAACTAATTATGTTATGATGGAATATGGTCATCCGCTGCATGCTTTTGATTTCAATCTTTTTGAAGATAAAAAAGTTGTGGTAAGAGGGGCGGATGAAAATGAGAAATTTACTACGCTGGATGGAGTTGAGCGTCGACTGCCGGAGGACAGCGTTATGATTACCGACGGCAAGAAAGCTGTCGCTTTGGGCGGTTTAATGGGGGGATTAAATTCCGAGGTTACACAGGATACCAAAGATATTTTACTTGAATCCGCTTATTTTAATCCTGTGAGAATACGGAGAACCGCAAAAGCTGTCAAACTGTCCACCGAGTCATCACAGAGGTTTGAGCGGGGCGCTGACTTAGAGAATATCACCATCCCTCTCGACGCTTCTGCGCAGTTGATACGGGAGTTAGCCGGAGGAAAGATTTCGGCAGGTATTGCGGATTGTTATCCGAAAGAATATCAGAGGGTTACGATTCCTCTGACGGTTGAGGAAACCAATCGACTGCTGGGTACGGAATTGTCCTTGGGGGAGATTCATTCCATCTTGGAATCGCTGGATTTACCATGCACTAAAACTGCAGGAAATTCCTTGAATGCTGAGATACCGTCTTTCAGGCCTGATTTGAAAGTATCGGCTGATTTAATTGAGGAGGTTTCGAGAATTTACGGTTTCGACAATATCCCTGATTCCGAAATACTGTGCGGGGATATGGATGTGGAGATTCCGGAGAATATAAGATTCGCGAAATCGGCACGGGAGTTTTTAATTGTGCGTGGTTTTGACGAAGTCGTCAACTGGGTATTGTACAATCCCAAAAAGCTGCAAAAGCTCGATTATGATTATAATCCCGTGCAGATCAGCAATCCTTTGTCGGAGGATACGGCGATTTTACGCCCGCATTTATTCGGGAGTTTGCTGGATAGAGTGGCGTATAATCTCAACAGGAACGTTGAGGATATCAGGATTTTTGAAGTAGATGCTGTTTTTGAGTCGGCGGGAAAAGGAAAGCTTCCTTCGCAGTCATTACAACTCGCCGGGGCATGGACCGGCAGCGCCTTCAAATCAGGCTGGGGTAATCGGAACAGAGCAGTCGATTTTTATGATATCCGGGGATTGGTTGACGATTTTTTCACCCATATTGGGTATCGCAATTACCGGTTTTCCGCACTCGATAGAGATGCTTTTCTGGATTCGGAATGGAGTCTGGCAATCACTCGCGATGCTGAATTGATAGGTAAATTCGGAAAAGCCTCTTCTGAGACTCTGGATATGTTTGAGATCAAGCAGCCTGCCTGGCTTTTCTATATTGATGTAGCTAAGATGTTGGGTAAGAAGGAATATACCTGTTTTAAAGAGCCTCCCAAATTCCCGCCATCGGACAGGGATTTAGCATTGGTGGTGGATGATACATTAAGGGTCGGGGAACTGATCGAGTTTATTAACTCATTGGATGAGAAATACATGGAGGATATTCGCTTATTTGATATTTACAGCGGTAAGCAGGTTCCCGAAAACAAAAAGAGTATTGCATTATCGCTGAGGTTCCGTCATCCGGAGCGGACTTTAACCGATACTGAAATTGATAATGCGATTAATTCTATTTTAAATCGACTCAAATCAAAATATAAACTTGACCTTCGCGAGTAAATGATTTAAAATTCGTTAGAAGTCAGCTAACAAGATGCTATATGGATTCCGAGAATTTAAATAATTTAGAGGAAAAGGTAAAGGCGATAGTTGATGTTGTCAGTAAGTTGAGAACCGAAAATAAGGAGTTGCGGTCTCAGGTAAAGACACTAAACGGGCAAATGGAAGCTGAAAGAGAGAAAAATCGACTTTTAAATATAGACCTTAAAAATACTCAAACTGAAAAAGAGCGTGAAACAAAAAAAGTTCTTGAAAGGGAATCTTTAGCAAAAGCGAAAATAGAAGCTATAGTTGATAAACTCTCAATCATAGAATCTTGAGGTATTTTTTTATATAGACTCGTATACTAAAAGGGTTTTGTGGAAAATAAGAAGCGTTCAGTTAAAGTTAATATATTTGGTGAGGATTATACTATCAAGGGAGATGCTGACTCCGAGTATATCAGCCAGGTAGTGCAATATGTTGATAAGAAAATGCGTATTGTTTCGGAAGGTTTAACGAATAAATCCCATAGCAGAGTAGCGGTGCTGGCTGCTCTAAATATTGCAGATGAGCTTTTCTCGGAAAGGTACAAATCGGAGAGTAAATCTTCGGAGTTGGAGCGTCGTATCGGGAAGCTTTGCAGCGATTTGGATCACAGCCTCAATCCGGAATAATGCACTAAGAAGCTTCTGACTCCTTAAAATCCCCCCTTTTATTATTCCCACATCAGAATACCTGAAGGTTTCTATTAGATTGGTTTGGAGGATCTTATAGATGCCTGAGATATATTCAATATCACTTGGAGTTGCCGGCTTGATTATCGGTTTAGTCGCAGGATGGCTGATAGTCAAAAGAATCGGCAACCGCAAGATAAAGGAGTCTGAGCATCAAGCGCATCGGATAATTGATGACGCCGAGAAGGAAGCTCAGATGTTGAAAAAGGAAACCATTCTTGAGGCTAAGGATGAGCTATATAAAGCCAAATCCGACTTCGAGCGCGAGGTGCAGAATAAAAAGGCTGAATTCTCGCGTATGGAGAAGCATTTATCCGAAAGAGAGGAGAATTTAGATCGAAAAGTTGATGTTTTAAATAAGAAAGAGCGCGATGTCAAAAATCGCGAAAAAATGATAGTTGCGAGAGAGAAGGCTCTTGCGGCTCGCGATGCGGAGCTGGACAAAGCTTTATCCGAGCAGAATCAGCAACTCGAGAGAATAGCCGGAATGTCGGCAGAGGAAGCCAAGCAGCTTCTTTTATCAAATTTAGAAAGCGAAGCTCGACAAAAGGCGGCGCAAATGATAAAAGATATCCGGGAAGAAGCTGATAGGAATGCTGAGAAGGAAGCTCGGAATATCATTATTCAGGCTATTCAGCGCTGCGCCGCTGACCATGCCACCGAATCCACGGTTTCGGTAGTTAATCTCCCTTCCGATGAGATGAAGGGCAGGATAATTGGGCGTGAGGGCAGGAATATTCGGTCTTTTGAAGTAGCCACCGGAGTTGATGTTATTGTCGATGATACACCGGAGGCTGTTATTTTGTCCGGCTATGATCCGATAAGGCGGGAAATTGCGCGCATGGCGCTGGAAAGGCTGGTTACAGACGGCAGAATACATCCGGCGCGTATCGAAGAAGTAGTTCAAAAATGCGAAAAAGAGATGGAAATTATCATTCGCGAGTTGGGCGAACAGGCATGCT
Organism: uncultured Ignavibacteria bacterium; assembly: GCA_964563085.1. Lineage (GTDB taxonomy): Bacteria > Zixibacteria > MSB-5A5 > UM-FILTER-46-8 > UM-FILTER-46-8 > WJIR01. Next base: position 74,662 of record CAZLVS010000008.1, read on the forward strand.
TTGATTGCGGCGTTCACGGATTACATAGTGATATAGTCAGATTATTAGGAAAACTTAATTTTAGAACAAGTTACGGGCAAAATGTATTGCAGCATGCCAAGGAAGTCTCGTTTTTGTGTGGAATTATGGCGTCGGAATTAGGACTTGATCCGGTTTTGGCTCGTCGAGCGGGACTCCTGCACGATATCGGGAAAGCTGTAGATCGGGATACCGAAGGCACTCACACGCAGATCGGTGTGAAAATCATATCCAAATACAACGAAAATCCGGTTATTACAAATGCTATTGAATCTCATCACGAGGATGTTATTCAGGAAACCCCATATTCGGTATTGGTGCAAGCCGCCGACGCAATTTCCGGCGCCAGGCCTGGAGCGCGTCGTGAAACGCTCGAGGGTTATATAAAGAGGCTGGAGAAATTAGAAGAGTTGGCGGATTCATTCAAAGGTGTGGAAAAGGCTTATGCCATCCAGGCTGGCAGAGAGGTGCGGGTCATGGTGGAAGCGGGCGATGTAAATGATGCGCTGGCTGAACAGCTTGCTTCTCAGATCGCCCAGAAAATTCAAGCAGAATTGGAATATCCGGGGCAGATAAAGGTTACGGTTATTCGTGAGACCAGGTCAGTGGATTACGCTCGTTAAAGGATACGGATTTTGAGGATTTTATTCATAGGAGATATTATAGGCAAACCCGGGCGGCTTGCGGTTAAGGCTGTTCTTCCGGAGATAATAGGCCAGCAAGACATAGATTTTGTAGTTGCCAATGGCGAGAATTGCGCCGGTGGATTCGGTATTAATATCGATATTACCGACGCTCTGTTATCCTATGGCGTCGATGTTATCACCGGAGGAAATCATTTCTGGGATAGAAAAGAGATTGGAGTGGTTTTCGAAAAATGCGATAAGATACTCCGTCCTGCAAACTATCCCGATTCCGTACAAGGTAAGGGAGCGGGCGTCTTTAACGATAAACACGGGCGAAAAGTGGGGGTTTTAAATCTTCAGGGCAGGACATTTATGACTCCGATAGATTGCCCATTTCGCACTGCGGATAAAGAAGTTGTGGAATTACGCAGGAAAACAAACGTCGTAATTGTAGATTTTCATGCGGAAGCAACCTCAGAGAAGCAAACCCTGGCATATTACCTGGACGGTAGAGTGGGAGCTGTTATCGGAACTCACACTCATGTTCAGTCGGCTGATGAAAGAATATTCCCAAACAAAACCGGTTATATAACCGATGCAGGTATGACAGGTCCGTATCATTCGGTAATCGGCATGGAATATCCTGCCGCCCTGCATCGTTTTATTACCGGCACGCCCGCCCGCTTCAAAGTAGCCACAAAGGATGTCCGTTTTGCGGCGGTTATTATTGAAATAGACCATCGAAACGGCGATTGCCTATCTATGGAAAGGCTCTTTGTCTCCGCCGATGAATACATCTCAGCAGGCGGTTGACCGGATAATTCATAAACAGTATTGACCATTAACCGAAAGCTTATTTACCTTCGGGGCAGTCGCTCTTCCTTGCGGAGAGGTCGGTAGCCTGCTGGCGATATGGATCCCGAACGATTCCGCAATCGGGGGTGAAGCAGATCGGAACTCCCGCGGTTCCGACCGCAATCTCTACTGAGGACGGAAAACTACTCAAACTTGTCCTTTTTTCTCGATAGCATTCGATATGATATCACCAATCTGATCGGTGGGCAAACCGCTGGATGCCGAAAGGTCGGGTATCTGTCCGTTTTGCAGCGATTGCTGGACGGAGCTTTCGATGAGATTTGCGGCTTTGGTCTCTCCCAGATAGTCCAGCATCATAGCGACTGCAACTATAGCTGCAATCGGATTGGCTTTATTCTGTCCCTTGTATTTTGGAGCCGATCCGTGGATAGGTTCAAACATCGATACCTTGCCCGGATGGAGATTACCGGATGCGGCTACCCCCATTCCCCCCTGCAGCATAGCTCCTAAATCCGTCACTATGTCGCCGAAAATATTATTGGTAACGATTACGTCGAAAAATTCGGGGTCTTTTATCATCCACATACAGCAAGCATCTACATAAGCGTGGTCCTTTTCGATATCGGGGAATTCCTCACCTATCTGGTGGAAAACGCGAGTCCAGATATCCATGGAACGGATCGCGTTTGCTTTATCGACTAATGTAACCTTCCTGCCTTCATTCCTTTTTTCCGCCAGTTCGAAGGCATACCGGATAGCTCTCTCCACTCCGTGGCGTGTAAATATCATCTGCGCCATGGCAACTTCATGCTCCGTTCCCCTTTTAAAAATACCGCCTAAATTAGTGTAAAGGTCTTCGGTATTCTCGCGCACCACAATAAAATCGATATCATCGGCTGTCTTGCCCTTAAGGGGCACCAGGTTATCGGCGTATGCTTTGATAGGACGAAGATTTATATAAAGGTCCAACCCGAACCTGATTTTGGAAATGATTCCATGTTCCACCAGCCCGGGTTCACAGCGCGGATCGCCGATTGCGCCCAGGTAAACCGCATCCATCCCCCTCATTTCTTCGAAAGCCTCATCCGGGAGCAGTTCATTGGTCGCAAGGTAATGTTCCGAACCGAACGGGTACTCTTTTATACTGTATTGGAATCCGGTAACTTCCGATACAACCTGTAATACTTTCAGCCCCTCTTTAACCACTTCGGGTCCGATTCCATCCCCCGCAATCACTGCAATATCATAATCACCTTTTCCGCTCATGATTTGTCATGTCCTTTACTCAGTTTTTCTCGGTCAAACAACGATCTTAATATCAACCTATCTTAACAGTAAGTTCTCGCTCGGTCAAGAATAATATCCCTGAGGATTATATCTTCCCGGTTTGATGACAATGCGGATCGGATTAACGGCAGTTAACAACATCGCAACCCCAAAATCCCGGCCAGCAATATCCATATTTGTGATATTTAAGTTATGATTTGCCGAAATAACATCGTATATTGACTTTTCGGTCAGTGCCTTTAAATCGGCAATTCGATTTTACTTTACGCAATTTACTATGCGGATTCAAACTATAAAAGACCTTCGGAAAATTGAGTTTCACCTTAAAAATGATATATATCTTCACCTTTATGGTATGGGGGATCTCGATGAACCCTTCCGAAAGCATACAACCTGGTATGCTGCGGTAGATAAGAAATCAATAAAAGCTATCGCACTGCTTTATACCGGATTGAATCTTCCCACTTTATTAGCGCTAACGTCTCCAAAATCAGCGGAAATGGAATTGCTGCTGGAAACAATCGCCGGGCAGCTTCCCAAAAAGCTGTACAGTCACCTTACCGGCGGTTTGGATAAAACGATACGGAAGTTTTTCAAGCTTGAACCCCACGGTAAGCATTTTAAAATGGGATTGATAAAAACAGATTTAATTGAAAGGGAGGATACATCGTCGGTTGAAAGGCTGACTATGAAGACAACGACAGGATAATGAAGTTGTATGAACTGAGCTATCCCGGGCATTGGTTTGAACCGCACATGCTGCGAACAGGTCATTATTATGGAATGTGGAACAATCACCGGCTAATAAGCGTAGCCGGTATCCATGTATATTCACCTCGCTATAATGTAGCGGCGCTGGGGAATATTACCACCCATCCGCAGTGGCGGGGACGAGGTTTGGGAAGAAAGGTAACGGCGCATCTTTGTAAAGAACTGATTAATTCGGTGGAATATATAGGCTTAAATGTTAAATCCGACAACACTGCGGCAATCAGCTGCTACCGTAATTTAGGTTTCGAAACATCGCATGAATACATGAATTTATGCTGCAGGGCATATCGGGATTTTAATGTTGACAGCAATTGAAGCTATGGATATCATGTTCACTGAGATACTTGATTGACTATAACCGGAGTTTTCAATGAATTGGAAAGAACGATTTCGTTTTCGTATATTTTTTTATACCATAATAGGTTCTGTAATCGGAGCCGGTTTTATCGGGGTGATCGAATCGATTGTAAAGACGATCGTAACTGACTACGGAAGGTGGACCCTACCGGCAGTTGCATTGGGGCATCGCGCATTCGTGGGCATTTTTGCCGGCATCGCATTAGGCGCATTTATTATCGCCCTGCTTTTCTTCTTCTCCGGGAGGTTGAAGCGAAGAATTATTTTTGCCGTTAGCGCCGCGACTATGACAACCTACTTCGGTTTGTTCTGGCTGAATAGCCGGATACAGGATTGGCTGAGTATCTCCTTCGAAACGGGGGAGGGGGGAATACAGCTATCGTTAATTTTCATCATAGTTTTCTGGGCGCTTTTTTTCCTGTTTAGCTTTTTATATAGAATTACCGAGAGAATTTTCCGCAAGCCGCTTACTGCCTTTATCGGCGGTTATGTTGTCGCCTTCGTAATCGCATTGATTATCGCGTTTCTGTCGCCTGAGGATACTCGCGCTTTCAGACCTTACAATCCCGCAATGGCGTCCAAAGTCGCTGATAAGCCTAATGTTATTTTTATCTTGGTTGATGCGCTTAGGGGAGATTGGACATCTCCGTACGGCTACGACATAGAAACGCCGAATATGCAAACCCTTGCAGATGACGGCATTCTGTTTATGAATACTTTCGCCAACAGCAGTTGGACCAAACCGTCGGTTGCGTCCATATTTACCTCATTACTTCCCAGAAGCCACGGCGTCACCGGTCAGTTCACTCATATACAGCCTGATATGACATTATTGCCGGCTCAGATGAGTGGCGCCGGTTACTACTCGGTGGGTATCAGTACCAATCCGGTAGTTCAGCGGTTGACGGGATTCGATAATGGTTTCAATGAGTTTAAGTTACTTAAAGGTATTCAACCGGCGCCGGTCGATCCTGACGCACCCAAGCTTGCATTCCATGCAGGGCTGGATTTTATATTGACCACCATATTCCCCTGGCTGAAGAAGGGGGCTCTGGCTTATTGTGACGCAAACCGCGCCACCGACTGGGCAATTGACTGGATGCAGGAGAATGGCGACAGGAAATTCTTTATGTATCTGCATTATATGGATCCCCATGCCGATTACTATCATCATCCATATAATGGGCAGAGCGGTAATCCGGCTCAAGATCCGAGTGAGGATATGTATGAACTCTACAGGGAATTATATAAGGGCGAAATAAAATATACCGACCGTCATTTGGGCCGTTTGATCGATTATCTCAAGAAAATTAAACTCTATGATTCCAGCTTAATTATTTTCACTGCGGACCATGGCCAGGAAATGTTTGAACATTACGGGTGGGCGCATGGCACTTCATTATTCGATGAACAGATTGTTATTCCACTTATTATTAAATTGCCTTATCAGAAGAATGCCGGTGAAAAGCGACACGAACTTGTAAATCTAATCGACTACGCCCCGACCCTGCTCAATCTGGTAGATATTCCGAGACCGGCGGGCTGGGATGGCAAAAATATATTCGATCCCGATTATCATAATGAATGCGTTATTCTGCAAGGGGACCGGCGTGATTTTCGCATAGCGGGTTCCCGCACATTCGAATATAAGTGGTTTGAGGCGGCTGATGATTATCAACGGTTGCGCATGCAGAGTATCGGTTTTAAACCTGTGGATCCCCGAGCGGTTTTTCCCGAGCATAATTTCTTCGACCTCCGCAGGGATTCGCTGGAAAAACACAATCTATACGAAACCGAGCAGTATCAAGCCGAAATCGACAGCATCAAACAGATGCATGCTGATATTCTAAAAGGGATGAAGGAGGAAACTCAATTGGAGCAAGGTACGCTTGATCCTGAAACCATTAGGAGACTCAAGGAGCTCGGTTACCTCCAATAGCTGTTTTTGCGAAACCGGAGGCAGTTAGCCCGGATAATTCGTGAAAAGAGTTTATTCGCAGCCGAAGGCTTGCCCTTCGGGAGTTTAATAGAAATAGATCATTTACGGATTGGAACTGAAGATTACATGGAAATCGGGAAGCGCAAGGCTTCCGCTGCCGATGACGAATTTAATGAATAATGCAGGATAGCAATAGAACATCAAATTAACCGTCCATGTGAGGTAAGTTATATGCAACAAGTCAAACTCGCGGTGATTGTGATAGGATTGGCAGCGCTGTTGATGATTGTTCTCGGTTCCTGTTCCAGTGACGAAAAGCTTTCTACTTATGAAAAGGTAATTAGCAATGGGATTTTGAGAGTCGGCACCGACGCCACTTATCCGCCCTTTGAGACCAAGGATATCGATTCCGAGAGTCTAATCGGATTCGATATCGATTTGATAACCGAAATATGCAGCGGGATGGGGGTTGAGCCGAAGTTTATCGTTACTCCATTTGATGGCATAATTCCGGGATTGCTGGAACACAAATATGATGTAATAATATCAGCAATGACTATCACCCCGCAACGAGCGCAGCGAGTAACTTTCTCCAATCCCTATTATTGGGCAAGTCAATCGATTGCGGTCAGGGCGGATAACTGGAAGATCAAGGGTAAAGAGGATTTAACAGGCAAACCTATAGGGGTGCAATTGGGAACCACCGGCGAGATTGTCGCCAAACGAATACCTGATGCTGAGGTTATCTCTTTCGAGAATATCGGGGCTGCATTTATCGACCTGGCGAATGGAAAGGTGGACGCGGTTATCAACGATAAGCCAACCACGCAGAAAATCATAAAAACCAAGGGCGGTATAAAAATGGTGGGGAAACCGTTGACCAGCGAGAGATATGGTATAGCGGTGCGTCCCGCCGACAAAAGGCTTTTAAATGAGATAAACAGCATATTGTCAACGTTGGAAATCTCAGGTGAATTAGGGCAGTTGAAGGATAAATGGTTCAAATAATAAAGCAAGTTAACCGAAACGCGGCAATATGTCTGAGCTACTGAGTAATTTTTGGAAGATTTTTAAGTTCCTGCTTCCCGCGGTCCCGATGACTATCGAAATAACCGTGCTTGCATTCATCCTGGCTGCTCTTTTGGGTTTGGTGGTGGCGGTAGGAAGGGTCTCCCGCTACAAGGTTCTTAACACGCTTTTTAAGATTTATACAGATGTTATCAGGGGCATCCCGCTTCTGGTGCAGATATTTTTTATCTATTTCGGGCTGGGGAGATTCTTAAACCTGGAGAGGTTTTATGCCGGCGTTCTGGCGATCTCAATATGCTATTCTGCTTACCTGGCGGAGATTATCCGCGCCGGAATCGGAGCTGTGCCGCGCGCTCAGCTTGAGTCCGCCCTATCGCTCGGCATGCGCCGGGGACAGGCGATGCGTTATGTTATTCTCCCGCAGGCTAACAGGATGATCGTGCCTCCGGTGGCAAACGAGTTTATCGCTATTTTGAAGGATTCATCTTTGGTCTCAATTATCGGATTGAGGGAGTTGACCCGCGCCGGAAGAGAGTATTACTCCCAATTTTTCGTAGATTTTGAAACCTGGTTTATCGTGGGATTGATATATCTCGCCATGACATTGAGCCTTTCACGGGTAGTTTCATTCATCGAAAAAAAATATCAACTAAAAGGATACGGGGTAAACCGCTGATGATCGTAGCCAGAGATGTGCGCAAAAGTTTCGGTAAATTGCTGGTTTTGGACGGCGTTTCCTTGAGTATTGCGAAGGGAGAGGTGGCGGTTTTGATCGGACCATCAGGTTCGGGCAAAAGTACCTTTGTCCGTTGCCTTAACGGACTGGAGATCCCGGATTCCGGCGAGGTTGAAATCGACGGTATCCATCTGAGTAGAAGCCGAAAAAAAATCGCTAAAATACGCAGTGAAACCGGTATGGTTTTCCAGCATTACAATCTCTTTCCGCATCTTAACGTCATGCAGAATCTTATCTTAGCCCAGAAAGTGGTTCGCAAGAGAAAAGAGAGCGAAGCCTCCGGGATTGCTATGGAATATCTTTCCAAGGTTGGATTGTCGGATAAAAAAGAATCGCTTCCATCCGAACTTTCGGGAGGGCAGGCTCAGCGGGCAGCAATTGCCCGGGCGCTTTGCATGAATCCTAAAATCATGCTGTTCGATGAACCGACCTCGGCGCTCGATCCGGTGATGACCGCAGAAGTACTTGCCGTTATCAGACGCCTCGCCGAGGAAGGAATGACCATGATTGTTATCAGCCACGAGATGAATTTCGCTCGTGATGTTGCATCGAAAATCGCATTCATGCATGACGGCAAGATAATTGAAACCGACTCCCCCGACAAATTCCTTAACTCACCCCGGCACGAAGCGGTGAGGAATTTTATCGCAAGCTATAAATCGAACGGCAGTAATGGCAATTAGGTTCACAACCCTAATTCGGATAATTTCATAAAGACTATTAGGCTGCAGCCGAAGGTTTACCCGCCCACAGTCACTGCCTTTTTGAAGTATTCCGCAATCCTCCCGGCAATATCCGGTTTATTAGCGTCGAACCACTTTATCTCCGAATCCCCGCGAAACCAGGTGAGTTGGCGTTTGGCGTAATTCCTGGTTTTCTGCTGCGTATGCATTATCGCCTTGTCAAGATCATGCTTTCCATCAAGATACCCCTTGAATTCACGATATCCCAAAGACTTGAAAAGGTGGCTGGACTCGGGACGCAGGCTGTCTAAGACCGCCCTCACCTCTTCGACCAATCCGGAATTGACCATGTGAACCACACGCTCGTTTATCCGGTTATACAGCACATCCCGGGGAAGACGTATTCCTACCTTGACGAACCTGTGATCGGTAGTTTGATATTTGCCTTCCGCCTGCAGTGTCGATATACTTTTCCCGGTAACATGATGCACCTCCAGCGCGCGCACGATTCGCGCTCGATCATTGGGGCTTAATCTATCGGCAGTATCAGGATCGATACGCTTGAGCTTCTTGTAAAGCGTCTCGATACCTTCCCGAGCGATTTTCCACTCCAGGTAACGCCTGAGTTTATGATCGGCTTTGGGACCTTCAAAGAAGCCCTCTTCTAACGCTTTGATATACATCCCGGAACCGCCTACGACGATTGGATTGCATCCCCGCGCAAATATCTCATCGATCTTCCTTAGCGCCAGTTCTCGAAAATCTGCAGCGGAGAGATGGTTATTGATATCGATGAAATCAACTAAGTGATGCGGTACCTCGGCGCGCTCCTCAAGTGTCGGCTTGGCGGTGCCGATATCCATCAGTTTGTAGAATTGACGCGCATCAGCTGATATTATCTCGCCGTTGATCATCTTGGCTACATCAATCCCGACCCGGGTTTTTCCGGAAGCGGTAGGCCCGCATATTACTAATACAGGTTTGTCCGCCATGCTCATTTCTGTTCCTCATAAATCATAATATGCTATCTAATCAATCGAATGCGATATGTAAAGTCTTTTGAGTCCAGCTTAATGACAAAGTAACTCAGGTGCGGTCAGACATCCTCGTCTGACCGAATCCTCGCCGCCCCGGTAAACAGGCTCAAATAATTATTCATCACGCTTGATATATCCCCCTTAAATAATATATAATTAACCGAATTACAAACTCAGGAGGTCCAAATGAATTCAATTAGCATTTATATATATGTTTTCATCATGATCGCTGCCGCTGTCGCTTTATTTACGGCCTGTGAGGTGGAACCGACCGAACCGGAGCTGATAAATGCCGAACGGGAAGAGGCTATCCCCGATGATGCCGTCAAGATGGGTCCGGAGTCCGACCTATATATTCCCGTACTAAACTCCGATGCATGGGAGTCACCGATTCCTATGCCCGGGCCGGTTAACACCGCCGGCGCTGAAGATTCGCCGTTTATCTCACCCGATGGCAGCCGGTTTTTCTTCTTTTTCACCCCGGATGTCGATATTCCCGCCGAAAAACAGATACTCGATGGCGTTACCGGCATTTGGTGGTGCCGCAGAAGCGGCGATACCTGGACAGTGCCGACCAGGATTATACTAAACGATGATTTATCCCTGGATGGCGCGCCTTTTGTGCTGGAGGACACCTTATGGTTTGCATCTGTCCGGGAGAGCAATTACGGCGAGATCGATGTCTATACCGCGATCTATTCCAACGGAAGCTGGGGCGATTGGCAAAATGCCGGCGCGCAGTTGAACGTGGTTTATGATATCGGGGAATTCCATTTAAGCGGCGACGGGAGCATGATATATTTCGGATGGGATTGGGAAGATGGATACGGCGGAAGGGATATCTGGGTCTCCGCCAAACATGGCTTGGAATGGCTGGATCCGGTCAACCTCGGCGAGAATGTCAACAGCGATCATAACGAAGACCAGCCTTTTGTAACTCCCGCGGGAAATGAACTATGGTTTACCGGTGAGAGTGTACTCGGCTATCCCGGTCCGGCAGTGTTTCGCTCGATTAAATCAGGCGACGTGTGGGGGGAACCGCAGGAGATAATATCCAATTACGCCGGCGAACCTACCCTGGATGATGACGGCAATATCTATTTTGTGCATCATTTCTTCGATAAGGATCTGAACATGATCGAAGCGGATATCTACGTTGCATATCAAAAGTAGGTCGAAATCCTTGAGGTTTCGACAGGTTCTCTTTCTCCGCCGGTCAACGCTGCAGCGCTGACGGTCCAGCGCCGTCCCCCCGATTTCATCGGGGTCACCCGCCAGTCATTGCGAGCGAAGCGAAGCAATCCTCATCCCCATCAATCGGAATCTCGCGACTCTGACACGTTTTCAATTGACAAAAATACCACAAATAAATATATTTATTTTATGATAAAGAATCCCCACATACTTGAGCAATTCAACCGGGAACTCCTCGCCAAAGAGAAGCCTGATTTCGAACGCAACATGAAGATATACGAAGCGATGTACGAATGGGCGCGGGAATTAAATCGCTTCCCTTTAGAAGATCCCTTGGAAGGCATCGAAGTCAAAATAAAAATCGCCCGGGTGGTGAATAGTGTTTAAACGGTTACTAATAAAAATAGCGCAAACGTTGGATAAAGCCGGGATAGGTTATATGGTAATCGGCGGTCAGGCGGTCTTGTTGCATGGCGAACCACGCTTAACTAAAGATATCGACATTACCTTAGGAGTTGACGCCACTCACCTGCCATCAATCCTGACGCTGGTTGATAAGCTTAAATTTGAGATATTAACAAAGAATCCATCCGATTTTGTCAAAGACACAATGGTGTTACCGTTGATTGATCAGAGTAGCGGCGTAAGAATTGATTTTATATTCTCATCGTCTGAATACGAGAAAGCTGCTATCGACAGAGCCAAGGAAGTAGACATCGATGGCGGAATGGTTAAATTCGCTTCCGTTGAAGATCTCATTATTCATAAGATAATTGCCGGGCGATCCAGAGACATTGAGGATTTCAGGTCTATCCGCGGTAAGAACCCGGATTTCGACCGCCAATATATAGAGGGTTGGCTTACGAGGTTTGATAACGCTATGGATACGAGCTACATCCAAGTATTCCGGGATGAATGTAATTGATTCGCAATCCTCCGGGTTTCAGACAGTGTTTCTGTTTCGCAGCCAGTTATTGTTAGGGTAGATACGACACTTAGTCTAGGTTTCAGCTGGAGTTGACATTGAACCGTCGTTTGAGTACATTTTACAAGAACCTACTAATTACTAATTAGTGCTGGAGTTGACATTGAACCGTCGTTTGAGTACATTTTGGAAAACGGGAGGAGATTACAAAAAAGGCTGGAGTTGACATTGAACCGTCGTTTGAGTACATTTTCTGTTTTTGCGGATCAAGAGTTCAGCCTGCTGGAGTTGACATTGAACCGTCGTTTGAGTACATTTTAATTTGGATTTCAACTACAACAGTATCGGCTGGAGTTGACATTGAACCGTCGTTTGAGTACATTTTAGCAGGTTTTTAAGGTTTGCGCTTGCGGGCTGGAGTTGACATTGAACCGTAGTTTGAGTACATTTAGCAGAGGCGAAGCAATGTGTCAAGGGAAGCTGGAGTTGACATTGAACCGTCGTTTGAGTACATTGCAGCAGTATGCTGAGACCTGCGAGTATCGCTGGAGTTGACATTGAACCGTCGTTTGAGTACATTCGCCGCGCCCGCTCGCCTTAGCGCTCCGTGTGCTGGAGTTGACATTGAACCGTCGTTTGAGTACATTACCAGGCATTAGCGCGATCTGCTTTTTCTTGCTGGAGTTGACATTGAACCGTCGTTTGAGTACATTGCAAATCGCCAGTCGATGCCTAATTGTCGGCTGGAGTTGACATTGAACCGTCGTTTGAGTACATTTCGCCGGCTTCAAGGAGCCTCCGGAGTGATGCTGGAGTTGACATTGAACCGTCGTTTGAGTACATTACTTTCGCAGGAGGAACGCGACGGCTGGAAGCTGGAGTTGACATTGAACCGTCGTTTGAGTACATTCGGGGTTCAGGTAAAGCATGCGAAAGTTAGGCTGGAGTTGACATTGAACCGTCGTTTGAGTACATTGGAGAACTTGGAAGCCATGAGGATGCGAGTGCTGGAGTTGACATTGAACCGTCGTTTGAGTACATTTCAGGACTTCCCCGGCTCTGGTCAGGTCTGGCTGGAGTTGACATTGAACCGTCGTTTGAGTACATTATCGGTCTGCGCAAGCTAGAGATTGACGATAGCTGGAGTTGACATTGAACCGTCGTTTGAGTACATTTGATCCCATAGTTCCTTCTTGCTATACTGGCTGGAGTTGACATTGAACCGTCGTTTGAGTACATTATATCCCCCCATATCCTCATAATATATGGGGGGATAGACGGATTTTTCCGGCTAAAAAAGCATCAATTGATCCGGCGGTTTCTCGGGTTCTTCCCGTTTTTTGCCTTGAAAAACCACCATTTTGCCGAATTGGCGATCGGTTACCAACAAGAAGCGTACCTGTCCTTGAGGCGGGACATCCTTTTTTAGTAACTGCATTAGCGTTTTCCCGCGCGCTTCATCGGAGCAGTATTTGGCATAAACTGAGAACTGAACCATATCGAATCCCCGTTTTAGCAGCGCTTTCCTGAATTTGGTATAATTTTTTCGGGCGGCGGCGGTGGTAACCGGCAGGTCGAATAATGAAAATAGCCACATTCCTTTGTACTCCGAAAGATTCCTGAATTTCCTCGCCATCTCAGAACTCCGGAAGCTCCAATTTCCTTCGTTTGGAAGCGAATACATCCGCAAGCGAGGCGGAGATGCGCGATGCGGCGTCGAAGATATTTCTTGATTCCCCTTTCATTTCCAATCTCCTTTCGTAAATCTCCCCTATCAATATTTTTTTCGTGGATTTATCTAAAATAGCGTTGTCCCCGATAAATTCCACAACCTTGACCACGGCTTCGTCCACGATAGGTCTAAAGGGTTCCATAATATCGTCAGCGAGGCAGAAGGGATTATATCTATTGCGGTGATGGACGCCGATAGAGGGATGCAGCCCGGACGCACAGATAGCGCGGGAAACAATGCTGCGCAGAACAGCATAGCCGTAGTTGAGCATACTATTCAGACAGTCTTCGGCTCCGGGTATCCTGCGAAATGAAGAGCCGAATAGAAGGGGCCAGTAGATACGGGCGGCGCGGGATTCCATATTACCTGCATCTCCCGACCTGACCTTTAGCGCTAACGCTTTTAAGCCGTAGTCTTTTTCATGGATTTTCCGGATTAAATTCGCTTGAGAGCTGATTTTTGCCTTAACGATTTGCCCCCAAACATGTTTTTTAGTCGGGATGGAAGCGTTAACCTGTGAGTTGAATCGTTCGGTTTGTACAAAGTTGCCTGCGAGCGGCAGGATCATACCAGCAGGCATTTTTCTATTGTCACAAACAATAAACGACGCTCCATGTTCACATATTCCGGCTAATACCGCCTGGGTGTATGAAACCTGGGAATTTGCGACTATAAGGACTGCCAACTCTTCAAGAGGGACGGAATCCTCCTTTTCATCCCTCTTGATAATAAGCTGGTCATATCGGACGCTCAACGACGCCGGTTCTTCCGATAAATCTATTATTCTCCAATGCATTTCATAATAGTTTATCGGAATTCATCATAAATAATGTAGTAATTAATCGTTGGCATTTCTAACTTCACCAAGCGGGGTCACTACCACCTTCCGGCAGTTGCGCTTTCTTAGGGTTTCGGGTGGAGCAGTTAGCCCCTTTTTACCTATATCCTTTAACATACGAGCATCATTGACAGGCACAAAGTAGATCTGCTTACTTTTCGGGACTGTTCGAACAACATAAAGCGACCGATTCTCCGAATTATCAAGATCATCCAACTCGATTATTTCGCCGCCCGCGATGGAAAAAAGGAATGTTTTACCTTCTCCAAAAATGCGATTGACGATGGGCTGCTTATTGCGCTTTCTCTGATAGGCTTCATACATACTGACTACCTCGCAATCCCACTTACCGGTTGTCTCATTTCTGAATAATTCCATATGGTGAATCGAATCGGACTCTACGTACCGGGTGCGGCAGCCTTCGCCCACCTTAAAGACCTGCTCTCCGGTTTTCCTGATTCTAACGTGATGCGCGGGAATCTCCACACCGTTTTTACCCTTTATCCGGGGATGACTATCCCTGTCCTTGAATGTTTCTTGGGGACTCTTTCCGCTCTCCTTGAGCTTTTGATTAACCAACTCTTGAATAACCGGACTGACGATATTTTTAGCTTCATTTACGGTTAAGTTGTCGATCGGTTTTCTTATAGTAACATAGGTTTTTCCATCCGCATCTTTCTCAGGCGGGCTATAGAAAGTTTCCTTATGGAGGGCGCCGCGAACGCGCTTGCTCAATCGATGGGAAGTAATAATACCGTTGATTGTTTCTTCTACATCACGGTAGAAACCTTCCCAGGGCTGGGGGAACTCCTTGAAAAGACGCTTATCGAGATCGGACGCTTTTTCAGCGGAGTCCGAGAGGGATTTAACCATAGCCTGCGTAGTTAGTGCAACGGTGATAGCATCGATGGCGTGGTGACGGTGCTCGTCGCGGGATTTGGCATCGCCGCCGCTGAAAATACCTTCAATCCCCCATTGTCTTCTCAGATAGGCGGTTATAGGCCCGCTGATTGCATGGACTCTCCGCTTGCCGCCGGCGTCTATTCCGTCATCGTTCACTCCCCCGTATAACAGCCCGAGATAACGTTTGGTCAATCTCGCGCTCCAGCGCGTGTCGTTGAGCTGGCGAGATGTAAATTTACTCAGGAATTCTTTAACGTCTTCGGTGTCGAACTGAAACCTGCGAAGCTTTACATGCCGCATATCGCCCTGGAATTTCTTCACCCGAGTGATAATTTCGTCCCATTGCGGCGTACCGTGATAAGCCTCGTACGGTGTTCTCTTCCCTTTCACTTCCCGGTTTTCCCTAACGCAACTGAGGGTTTTGTTAACAAATGAATTATCCAGACTTCGCTCGAATGGTATGATATGCTCAATGTCGAATTCGGGGTAATCACCCACCAATTGCTTTACTGATATTTGCTTACCGGTATAGGGGCAAGTCCAATTACATTCCTCCGCTAAGAGGACCTTTTGAATATCCCTGGCGGTTGGATTTTCGATGTTCGCTTCTTTAACCAATTTCATTCTGGCAGCCTCGCGGTCTTTCTCGATAGCGCGCATTTTTTTCCAGGATCTTTCCCTTTCCTTAGCATTCTGTCGGAGTTCGCGCGCCATTTCGATCCTGATCATATCGGGTTTACCATAGCGGCTGATCAGCGCATTAACAATCCTGCGAATTTCAGTAAGAGAACGTTCAACAATAGGATTTCTAAGTTCGGAAATTCCACTCTCTTCAAAAGGTGGAAGGGATTCTTCTGGCTGGCCTTCTCTTGCGAATCTCTTCGGATAGCATTCCTTTATAGCTGTCTGCAGCGAAACGCCTTCTTTCAGTAAAGGCAGTAAATTATCGATAGCCTTGCGGGAGAAACGGCAATAGCCATCTTCGAGAGTCATTCTGCCGAACTCCTTTGCTGTTTCTTCATCCAGCCCCCATTTTTTCATCCCTCGCCTGGTCAGAGTTTCATCTTTGACGATGCTAAGATAATCCTCAACAATATGATTCCGTTGTACTTCTGTGAATTCATCCCATCGCTTTTTACCGAAAACTTTGATTAATCTCGCTGCTGTTTTGTTGCCGGGGATTTTCTTTTCCCCGCCCATCTCCAGATTAAATTGAGAAGCTCTTGGAAGCTTCAGGAGCTTTCTGATTTTGGAAAAAATCATCTCCGATTGAACCTCAAGTTCCTGAATTAATAACGCGCGCTCCTCATCGTTTAACTTTCGTACTTCACCGGTATCATAATGGAGAACTTCAAGGTCATTTAATCTTTGTAGATAGCGGTAACGCTGAGCTGATAGAAAAGCCCATGGGGCTCGTTTTCTGCCCTCCTCAAGTTCACATTTGCCAATAAGGTGGCTCTGACTTTTAAGTGGGCGCTGATGAAAAATGAGTTTATAAATGCGATTTTGGAACGATTCTGTTAGCAAATCAGGATAATACTGGCTTTGATTACTCCAGATTAAGTCAAACTCATTCTCATACATTTTTCGTGAGGTGTAACGATTGCGAATCCGTTCGGCTCGTGAGTTCAGTCCCGCGAAATATTCCCCTAATGTTCTCGCGCCGGATTCGGTGATCTCCTGATTTAACTCGGATATATTTTTCTTAATGCCCTTTTCGTCTTCGTCATCCTTTACCGGTGATTTCCGATTGCTAAGGAAACCTCTTCTCTGAGCTAAATGATAGATCGCCCTTCCTAATTCAAAGGGATCAAGTTTTTTATCCAAGGCTCTGGCACGTAGTTGATAAGGGGAATCAAGCGTTGAGTCGAGCTGCTGGAAAAGCAGATAACGCTGATCGGCGCTCTCAACATCGTAATCCGAGGGAAGTAGTCCTTTTGATTGCAGCGTCGCGGCAAGGTTAGTTAGTCTTCTGGCAGTCCTTTCGAGCATTCTTCTTCTTCCGCGAGCTTCCCGTCGTTCTAAGTTTCGCGATTGGCCCCTGGCATCGGTCTCAAGTCCGTCAAGTCCGCCTTGAAAAACCCGCGCTCCTGACGAGATACGTTTTTCTTGCGAATTACCTTCATTATCCGCAATCAGAGCCCAGCCAATGGAGTTTGGACCGATATCCAGCCCTAATACAGTTTTAGCATTTTTTACATTACCCATCTTAAAAATTCCTTGACAATTAGTATTTCCCAGCCTATTTTAAATATATAATGTACTCAAACGACGGTTGTTTGTCAACTCCAGTAAGAGACAATCGTCTCGAAGGTTTCGCCCTGCGGGGCAACCGGCGCTCGTCCAGCACGAGCGCTTTTTTTATTCAGATAATTAATTTGGTAGAGTTTTTAAATAAAGTAATTATTGGGTGTCGCTATTGTACCCTCTTACCTTGGTGCAAGGAGTCATGTCTTTGGATTTAGCGTGGTAAATGATAACGTCGTCTCATTTCCCCCAATAGGAAAAGGCTGCCCTGAGCGGGCAGCCTTTTCTGTCTGGCGGAAAGTGATTAGTTTAGGAGTTTAGTGTGCGTGGAGGTAAGTAACCTATTCCGATCTTTTCCTGCCAAGATTATATATGTATAAACTACATCTTGGTTCCTGTCGGTTCCTCGATGCTTGAGAATTTTTCGCGCTCTTCAGCGATCATCTTTTTCAGCTTTTCGCTGTATTCGGCTTTGTTAGCCTTGAATTGATCCTCGCAACCAGGACAGCACCAATAATAACCCTTGCCATCTATTTCGCTGTGAGAACTGGTTTTACTTACCTGAAAGGATTCACCGCTAACCGGGCATACCGCATATTGATTGCCGTCTTTATCAACTGCGTATATATTCGCAAAACTACTAGAAATTGCCTTCGACTCATCAGCCGAACCGGTCATTTTATTAGTAGAACATGCTCTGGCTTTGCTTCCGCAAGAACCGCCTGCGTAAGTCAATCCCACGATAAAATAGGTTCCGAGCACTAAAGTAAGCGCTAACGCTAATGCAATTAAGCCTGATCTTCTCATTTAACAAATCTCCTCATTTCCATGTTTAATTCTTGACCAATGTTGTCGTGTATATTGTTAACACGCCCGAAAGAGCATATTGTTCCCGATTTAGCGAAAGAAAATTAAGATTTCTGAGAAAAATTAGAGGTTTCTTGATTTGGTAATTCATTGTATTTTAAAGGCTTAGGGATGCATTGAATTAATGGGTCTGTGTGTTGATTGTCTTGCATTGAGTTGCGGGGAGTAGTAATAACCGGGCAGCCGCAAGGGCTGCCCCTGCGATACTGTTATTTTATCAGTGCCATGCGGCGTGTTTCGCTATAATCACCCGCTGCAAGTTTATAGAAATAAATCCCGGACGTACAATCAGAAGCGACCCACGCTACCGTATGCTCTCCGGAATCCTGTTTTCCGTTAACCAGCGTAGCCACTTCCTGACCCAATAAATTATAAACCTTCAATTCGACCCTGGAGGATTTATCAAGGGAGTATTTTATATTAGTCGAAGCATTGAAGGGATTGGGATAGTTTTGAACCAGTCCAAATTGTGAGGGAACATTATCGTTATCATCCACAGACGTATACCAATATGGATTGGTTACGGTTAAATAACGCACCGCATTTTGAGTTGCCGCGCCTTCGTCCTGAGGTATCCCGCCGGCGTCCTTATCCTCAATAAATGAGATGTAGAGGTTTTCGTCGACAATCGGCGCCATCGATGACCAGTGATCGCTGTCGCAGTCACCAGGTAAGCAGCCCGGAGTGGGCGAGTCAGTTACATTTATGGGATCATCCCAGGTTATGCCGCCATCTGTGCTGAAGGAAACGTAAAGCTCGCCGTTGGAGAAACCACCGGATGAAACATCTATATCATCGAAGTGGGTCCATAGTGCGCACAGTACATTATTGGAAGCGCATGAGATGTTCATCTTGGATGCGGAGCGATTCCAGGCGCCGGGGAAAGATGCATGCCATGCGTCGTAAACCATGTTGATCCCGGTCTCCTCCGACCAGTGCCATAGGAAACAGGCGTCGGCAGTGATGGTGCCGTCAAGCGCCCAATATCCCGGCGTGTTCCACAGAAGATGAAGATTACCGTCATAATCATAGCAACCGCTAACATCACAATACGCTCTTATAGTATCTTCAAACTGGTAGTTGGTCACGTTGATGATGTTCTCGTAATCCCAACTTTCACCATCCTCGGATTCGATATATGCAATATCATTATTAAACTGATTCGGCTCAGCCGGATTGAAATCGATGGGATGGGGCCAGATAATCGCTGCTTTATCGTCAACAGGAGAAGCAACCACGATAACCGAGAATTCCCATTGTTCAACAAAAGCCTCGAAATCAGTCCAGCTACTACCACCATCATCGGAGAAAGTATGCCCCATCATTTTAGCGGCGTCACCGCCCGATTCACCCTCGGTTGCCGCAACATGAATCCTTCCACCATAATCCTGAACTACCGAGGGCCAGATGAAGGGGGTTCTGCCAGGCCATTGGTTGGGAGGTGTATAGATGGTAAATAATCCCAATCCGCAAGAAGCATCTATGGCAACTTGAGTCTCTTGAGCATTAGCATCATGATACGCCACA
>CAZLVS010000009.1:0-12628 GCA_964563085.1 uncultured Ignavibacteria bacterium
AGCCCTCAAGCATACTCTGCGCAACCAACACCGCTTCGTACGCGTCAATCATGCCCCAGCCATACGAGTTATCCTCGCCGTTGGAACCGAGGTCGTAAGCGGTATCGTAAATGATCTGCTTTACCTGGGTTACGCTGAGGTTGGGATTAGCCTGACGAATTAAAGCAACCACGCCGTTTACGTGGGGGGAAGCCATCGAAGTGCCGCTCATTGTGGTGTATCCGCCTCCGGGGTAGGATGAGTATACATCCACGCCGGGAGCCGCGATATCCGGCTTAATGGCAGCGCTGCCGTCAGGGGTACAATACGTGGGTCCTCTTGAGGAGAAGGATGCAATAGGCCATCCGGATTGATGAGCATCGACCGCGGCAACGGCGCAAGTGCGATAATCATCGGTAGCGCGATCAGCCGGACGACGTAAACCAGAATAACCTTCGTTCCCCGCGGAGAACAGAATTACCGTTCCGGCAGCTTCGCAAGCATCGAGATAACTCCAGAATAAATCATCGCAAGGAGAATAGCCATGAGAGGATGTCAGACCCCATGAATTCGAACATACCGCGGGAACGTCCCAACTGGTACCGGGATTCCCGTCGGGATCGACCATCCATTCGAACGATTCGATAGCATCCGCTACCGTCTGCGGAATACCGCCGCCTCTGTCGATGGGAGCGGAAGCCATCCAGTAAGAACCGGGGGCTACGCCGATCTCAAGACCGGGCGAACCGCCGCATACGGTCCCCATAGTATGGGTGCCGTGTCCATGGTTATCATACGGAAAATCGTTTTGATACTGATAGGGATCGAGCCATGCCCATTCGGGATGTCCATCGTAGCGCGGATCGGCTACGCCTGCCCAACGGCTTGCTAACGCCGGATGG
Organism: uncultured Ignavibacteria bacterium; assembly: GCA_964563085.1. Lineage (GTDB taxonomy): Bacteria > Zixibacteria > MSB-5A5 > UM-FILTER-46-8 > UM-FILTER-46-8 > WJIR01. The sequence continues at coordinate 882 of CAZLVS010000009.1, forward strand.
TTTCCATCGACGCCGGTATCCATATTGGCAACCAAAACGCCGGAACCGTTAATGCCCATCGCCCAGCATTCCGGCGCGCGGACAGCTTCAACGCCGTTCTCGGCGGTTATGACTCCTTTGCCGCGAGGTGTCTCATCCACTTTGACCGGTTCTATCAATTCCGTTTCGTAATTGTAATAAACTTTCTCTACGTCATGACGAGCCGCGATTTTAATGATCTCTTCCTTGGTGGCATCTACACGCACGCAGTTAGATATCCAAAAAGCCTGGTAACTCGCCGAATTTAGTTCAGCAAGATATCCAAGCAGGTCGCCCTGAGTGTTCAATGCTGTTTCCTGCAGAGACCGCACCACAACCTCATGCCGTTCCTGCAAGGTTGCTTTACGATTGTCCATCCGCATGCTGATTTCATCCAAATCAACCTGCTCGGAGAGGAAAACCAGCGCTGAAACTGTCTGATCATCATTCACCGAATTGAGGATCGTTTCCAAACCGGGATCGATCTCCCCTGCAAATGCCGAACCTGCTCCCGCGATTAACATAGCAAGAGCGATAAGTAGTGAACATCTCTTCATAAGTACTCCTTTGTTTGTGGTGGAGAGAGTGTTAGGAACATGATAAAATAACCATTATATGTGATATTGTTTTCTTAGTCAGAACTTTAAGACCGCAATCTTTCTTTTTAGTAATACATTAAATGACTGCAGAAGAAATACATACCGCTCTTAATATAATAGCATATAGCGATAAGTCAATAGATTTTGCGATCTTAGCGCCTACTATGAGGGTAATTGAAAATAGGAATCATGGGCATTATTTTATAGGGCTAAATATTTGTAATCTTGACGCATGAATTATTGAATGAATATTCTGTTGCTAACCATCGCGCTTATGAATTACGAGGATAACCAAACCCGGGTAATTTTAAAAAATAAATCGGTAGCCGAGGGTTTACGCCGCTCTGGCATGCTTGCCCTTCGGGGGTTCAGTAGAAGTAGGTCAAATATGGATTGGAATTGAGGGTTAAAATAACGCCGGAAGCGCAGGAATTCCGCTGCCGATAATGAAATTTATAATTAATTCAGGCTAATCGTTTACCATAACGCAGCCGGAAAATTAGCGCTTTATCATTGGGGGAGTCATTCAATTCAGCCCCTAAAATGGCGATAAGCTTAATAAAGCCATTACGATCACAATCAGGGAGAGCTCATGGGTTCAAGATGGTTTATCTCAAGTTTTAGCACGATTTTAATTTTAGCGCTGTTGTGGGGGGCGCAGGTTCTGATATGCGCGCCCGAAATAGTCGAGCAAACGCTAACTGCCAACGCGCTCATAAAAGCATTCAAACAAGACCATGATATAGCTGCCGCTCAATATTGCGGGATAGTAGTGGAAGTCGAGGGCCTGGTTAGCGATACGAAGGGGAGTCCCGATCCCGATACGATCTTCCTGCAGGCGGACGATTCGGTTGGAATCGGCGATTACTTTATCGAATGCCGTTTGAATCCCAGATTTCGCTCGGTATGTCGAGCGATTGCACCGGGTGTATCCTATGCTGTTTTCGCGGGTAAGATTTCCGATAACCAATCTCCCGACAGGATATTGATAGAGAATTGCCATTTGATGCAGCACTTCTAACTCGGATAATTCATAAGGACTAATAATCTGTAGAAGAAGGCTCGGGCTTCGGGAGTTCAATGGAAGCATATTACATTGGACTGGAATTGAGGATTTCAAAAAGTTACCGGAAGCGATAGGCTTCCGCTGCCAACAACTAAATTTGTGAATAATACAGGCTAATAGCTGAAACAGGAGTGGATTAGCAATATGTTACGGATTTTAAAACTACTTCTTAAGGATCTCAGTCACAAACAGGGCAGATTTGGCTGGGTGCAAGCTTTATTCAAGGATTTCCCGGGACAAGCCGGAATAGAGATCCGACGCAGGCTTTACGCCGGCTTTATCGGCGGTGCCGGAGAGGATTTGATAATTCATCAGGATTTACGAGTCAGGAATATCCAGAACCTATATGTCGGGAATAGGGTGCGGCTTGGCGAGGGATGCTTTATTCAGGCTGGCGGCGGTGTGGAGATGGGCGACGATGTAATTCTTGGTCCCGGCGTAAAAATCTGGTCTCAAAACCATGAATTCAGCGATCCGTATAAACCGATCGACGAACAGGGATACTGCTTTAAAAAGGTGTCAATCGGTAATAATGTCTGGATTGGCGCCAATTCATTCGTGATGCCGGGAGCGGAGATAGGAGACGGCGTAATTATATCCGCTGGCTCCGTAGTTGGCGCAAAACCGATCGCTCCGTATAAAATTGTTGCCGGAAATCCGGCGAGGATAATCGGCTCGAGAACGGATGAAAAAGAGAAATTGGGAGTCTAACTGACGGAGAGTTTGCTTGAAGATGAATTATCACTGAACTGCGCTGAGCTCAAATCGCTTATCCAGAAGCCCTTCCCGTAACGGTCTTCCATTTGTTCTAACAGCCTATCATGCATCTGAGAACACTTTTCGAGTTCGAGCTTGTTTTTCTTTAATTCCTTGCAGGTATTTTCGCGAATCCCGATCACACTTTCCAGCTTGCTGTAATCGAATTCCACTCCCAAGGTTTCCAACATATTGACCATCTTGGCTTTATCGTTAAAATCATCCGTCGTCATCGTGAACCACTGCACGTGAGGACATCGCTGTTTAGCCAATTTCGCCCTGGTATTTACTTCGTACCAGTACCAGATGCATTTATATATGTCATCGGAGAACTCCCCGTCTTCAGAAAGTAAATCAGGGATTTTTATCAAGTTGTCATCTTCGAAAGGATTGAGAAGATAATACCTTCCCTGATGAGTTCTGCATGGAATTGAATTGATGGCGTAAAAGGACGCTGCTACTTTAACAGGGTCCCTGAGAATATGTATTATCCTGATTTTGTTTTTAAAACACTCCACAGCGGGATAAACGAAATTTTTTATAAATTGATGATTGGTTTCCAGGTAATATTTATGCCCTATTGCGGAGCGTTTAATATGTACCCGTTTTTGCGTGAAAAACAAACGACGGAAATATCTCTCCTTGTCAGCTCCGGCGGGATAATCATTGAACATTATAGGATGAGGTTCGTGGAAACAAGCTGCATCAACGGCGGATTCAAAAATTTTCGTAAGGCTTTTTGTCCCGCTTCTGCCGGTAGTAGCCGCGAAAATATACGCATGGGTCGCCCTGGTTCGGAAATCCAATACTTTATCATAGGCATTAACTGCAAGCGGATTACGTTTCAGCAGGCTTCTGACGATACCCAAAATAGATCCCCCCGGATTTTATCAGTTACAATTATTTTTGTTATCGGCTATAGATTCGACTATTTTAAAAACTATCGTAAAACGGTATAATGCCATCCGGAATCTAAATTTATTATGGGAAAACTCGCGGGTCATTGGCTACGATGATCAGGCAAACTTCATCGCTTTCCCGATGCAATCGGGGCAATGACGGGAATAGAAGTCATTGCGAGCCCGAGGCTTACCGAGGGCGCGGCAATCTCCTGTTCTCATTCAATACCTCAAATTAGGGTTTTGAGACAGTTTCGGTTCACCCAACGGCAGCGCAGCGTCGTAGTTCAAAAGCTTTATGGTTTTGACAATTTGATTTATGGATGTTGTCGAAACCATCCCGATTTCATACAGGAGCTTCGCCGGGATTTTAACCTATTTGCTTTACGCGCTATGGATAAAATGTCGGGTTTATTCTCACGCCAAAGGCCGGATTCGGAACCCCAGCTGCTCATCTAATATATCCGGCTCTAAAAATATTCAGAAGGCTGCCCTTTAATACCATTTCCAATTGACGTTCCGACATGCTGTGTTCAACCTTGAAGGTCGTCCCTTTACTCTTATTTTTCACCAGAACTTGATTGCCATTGGTAATCGCTTCTCTTATGTTTTCCATAATAATAACATCATCCTGATCGATGGAATCGTAATCGTCATTGTTGATAAAGGTAAGCGGCAGGATTCCGAAATTAATGAGGTTCTGCCAGTGGATTCTGGCGAAGTTCTTAACAATTACGGCTTTGACTCCCAGGTATCTCGGTCCCAATGCGGCATGTTCCCGGCTCGATCCCTGTCCGTAATTATTGCCGCCGATTATAAACGAGCCGGTTTCCTTAAACTCCATGGCGCGGCTGTCGTAAGATTCGTCTATCTGTGCAAATGTAAATTTGCTTATCTCCTCGATATTGCTGCGGTAAGGAAGTACTCTTGTTCCCGCCGGCATTATAGTATCGGTGGAGATATCGTCGCCGGCTTTAAGCAAAACCGGTCCCTCGAGTCTTTCGGGAAGCGGATCGAACTTGGGAAGCGATTTTATATTCGGACCCTTCTCGAGCTTTACGTCGGAACCATCTTCGGGAGGAGCTATCAGCATATCCGTGTTGATTATGAATTCGTCGGGTTCTTCGAATTTAGGATACGGTATATCCAGTGTTCGCGGATCGGTAATAACGCCGGTTAATGCCGATGCTGCCGCGGTCTCCGGGCTGCAGAGATAAACCTGATCCTCCTTGGTGCCGGATCTGCCGGGGAAGTTTCTGGGAACCGTACGCAGGCTTATCTTGCCGGTTGCCGGCGCCTGCCCCATGCCGATACATCCATTGCATCCCGCTTGATGGATTCTTCCTCCGGCTCGCAGCAGCCTCCCGAGTATTCTCAACTCCAGCATATTTTCCTGCACCTGCCTTGAGGAAGGATTAATATCAAGCGACACCCGTTCGTGAATTTGCTTACCGTCGACCATCAGCGCAGGCACCGCGAAATCGCGCAAACCCGGATTAGCCGATGAGCCTATCATCGCCTGATATATCTCCCGTCCGGCGACTTCACCTACCGGAACCACGTTGCCGGGGCTGCTGGGCAGAGCTATCAACGGCTCCAGTTCCGATAGATCGATCTCCTCGTGAAGGTCATACTCGACATCGGCATCAGCCGTCAATTCGGTATAATCATAACTCCGCCCTTGTTTGCTTAAAAATTCCTTTATAGCCTCATCGGCGGGGAATACGGTAGTGGTTGCTCCTAACTCCGCTCCCATATTGGCGATAACATGACGATCCATAGCCGAGAGATTCTCCAATCCGGGACCGTAATACTCGATCACTTTACCGATAGCGCCGCTTACGCCGTGCCGTCGCAGCATCTCCAGAATAACATCTTTGGCGCTGATCCAATCCGGCAGTTTGCCGGTTAATTTAACTCCCCAAACCTGCGGCATTTTCACGTAGTACGGTTCGCCCGCAATCGCCATGGCAACCTCAAGTCCACCCGCGCCGATCGCCAACATCCCCATCGAACCGCCTGAACAGGTATGACTGTCCGAACCTAACAGCGTTTTCCCGGGTTTCCCGAATCGCTCCATGTGCACCGGATGGCTTATTCCATTACCGGGACGGCTGAACCATAATCCGAACTTCTGTGCCGCGCTTCTCAGGAAAAGATGATCGTCGGCGTTTTTATAATCGGTCTGGAGAAGATTGTGATCGACGTATTGAGCCGAAACCTCGGTTTCCACACGCTTTAATCCCATCGCCTCCAATTCCAGCATTACCATAGTGCCGGTGGCATCCTGGCAGAGGGTTTGATCGATTTTCAAGCCTATCTCGCTTCCCGGCCGCATCTCTCCACTTACGAGATGACTTTCTATCAGCTTTTGAGTTACGTTCTTACCCATATTCTTCTCCGTTTTAAGTTTCTTCAATTAGAATATATTTCTGACACCCTTAAGAAACAACTGAATTAGATGCGGCTACTGTTCCGATGAAGTTGTTGCGCGAGATTATAAATTGATGTTAATTTTTGTTTGTTTGGCGGAATGTGTGGAATATAATGGGGTAAATCGAAACACTCGCGGTTATGACTTATTAGAAAAGAGAACCATGGAGAGCAACGCAATCATCTCACGAACAGCCCATGAATTAAACGTCCCGGCGGACAAAGCTGCCGCTGTAATTGAGCTTTTCTCCGAAGGCGCAACTATTCCCTTTATCGCTCGTTATCGCAAAGAAGCTACAGGGAGTATGGATGAGGTGATGATACAAAAGATAAGGGATAGATATCAGGAGCTCGAGGAGTTGGAAAAACGGCGGGAGGCGATTCTGAAATCCCTTAAAGAACGGGAGCTGCTGACCGATGATCTGCTGGAAAAAATAACGACGGCGGAAACTATCAATGAACTCGAGGATGTCTATCTCCCTTTTAAACCCAAACGGCGCACAAAGGCGACAATTGCCCGGGAAAAAGGACTGGAACCGCTCGCCGCCTTGATTTATGAGCAGACCAATGATCCAATAGACCTTAGTCCGTTTATCAATCCCGATAATGATGTCAACAGCGAAGAAGATGCCATAAACGGAGCCAAAGACATTATCGCCGAATGGATAAATGAGGATGCTGACATTCGGAAACAGATGCGGGAGTTATTCCGGGAATATGCTCTGATTCAATCCAGGGCAGTCAAGAAAAAAGCTGAAGAGGCCGTTAAGTATCGGGATTATCACGACTGGCAGGAGCCGTTGAAATCCACCGCATCACATCGGATTCTGGCGATTTTACGCGGTCAAAAAGAAGGACTTCTCACCGTACATGCACTTCCCGACGAAAACAAGGCATTGGTAGCTATGGAAAACATGATCCTCAAAGGCGAGGGCGAGTCCGGCACCGTCGTATTCGAGGCTATTCACGACGCCTACAAAAGACTCCTTGCGCCATCACTGGAAAATGAGATTCTGAGTTCCTATAAACAAGAAGCTGATAAAGAGGCTATCGAGGTTTTTGCTAAGAACCTGCGAGAATTGCTGTTATCGCCTCCTTTTGGGCAGAAGCGGGTGCTGGCGATAGATCCCGGATTTAGAACCGGATGCAAGGTGGTTGCACTCGATGCCCAGGGTAATTTGATGGTCAATGCCACCATATTCCCGCTGGGGAGTAAAAAGCAGAAGGGGGAAGCGGAGGCGTTGGTTAAAGCGATGTGCGAGAACAATCAAATCGAAGTAATAGCTGTTGGAAACGGCACCGGCGGCAGGGAAACCGAGGAGTTCCTTCGGAGTCCGGAGCTTGATATACCGGTAACCATGGTTGATGAAAGCGGCGCCTCTATTTATTCCGCCAGCGAGATCGGCAGGGAGGAATTTCCCGATCACGATATCACGGTACGCGGCGCGGTTTCCATCGGGAGGAGATTGCAGGATCCATTGGCGGAATTGGTGAAAATCGATCCAAAATCTATTGGGGTGGGGCAGTATCAGCATGATGTAGATCAATCTTTACTCAAGAAAAGCCTCGATGATACCGTAATGAGCTGCGTTAATGCGGTAGGAGTGGAGCTCAATACTGCCAGCGTTAAATTACTGTCCTATGTTTCAGGCTTAGGTCCGCAGTTGGCGAAGAATATCGTAGAATACAGGAAGGAGAACGGTCCTTTTAAAAATCGCCAGGAAATACTAAAGGTTCCCAGGTTAGGCGCAAAAGCTTTCGAACAGGCAGCAGGATTCCTGAGAATACAGGATGGCGAAAACCCTCTGGACAGCTCCGCGGTTCATCCCGAGAGATATGCCCTGGTAGAAAAAATGGCGGATGCTCTTAACTGCGCAGTTAAGGATTTAATGCAAAATTCGAAATTGCGTGAGGAAATAAATCTTGAAAACTATATTAGCGATGAAGTCGGATTACCTACACTTCGGGATATTCTTGAGGAATTATCCAAACCGGGGCGCGATCCGCGCCCGGAATTCGAACCGTTTTCATTTTCAAGTGAAGTACGCGAGATAGGGGATTTGAAACCGGGGATGGTTTTACCGGGGATAATTACCAATGTCACCAATTTCGGCGCATTTGTCGATATCGGTGTGCATAATGATGGGTTGATTCACAAAAGCCAATTTGGAGACAGATACGTTCCCGATCCCTCGGAGATCGTTCGCGTAAGGCAGAAAGTGAAAGTGAAAGTTTTGGATATAGATATCGAACGGGGAAGAATAGGGCTTGCTTTAATCGAATAGGGAATAAGGTCGCTAAAAATCCTTGCAGCCGGAATTGCCGATATTCTTGTCGCTTTTATTGTTCAAATAATGTAGAATTATGGGAACATAATGTGGAATTACAGTGTCTGCTTAATGGACTCTGTTAGCGTATCCGACTCCCATTTACAACTTATGGAGGTGTTCAAGAACTTTTAAAATCATATCTCAGGCTGTTTTTGTCACACAAAAAATGTGGAGGTTTACAATGAGTAACTGTATAGTTATTCTCGTAATTTGCTTGTGTCTTCCTTCCAGCCTTGCTCGGGGAAGCGGTCCGCCTTGCACCATGAATTACGCAACCTGGGGAAGCGAGGTGAATATGACACTAACCAACTATGGAATTCTCGGCTCAGCACAAGACCCCAATGTAATCGACCCGGAAACAGGAGAGCCGGCTCCTTCATGTCAATTCCCAAGCCAGTCCGGACTGGAGTATCTTTTTCAAGGCTCAATCTGGATAGGGGCTATCGTAAATGGAGATACATTGGTATCCTGCGGTACAGATGGTTGGTGGGATACCCACGAAATGTTCCCCGATCCATGTCCCGACGGGGAGATGGAATTGATTATCGACGATGACCATCGGGAGATACTTGGCGAGTATTATGATACCTGCGTAACTTTTGCCGAAACCGATCCGATCGACAACCGCCCGCTCATCCCTATCGGTTTAAAAATCAACGTGCATTCCTATTCCTGGTTTGACCATCCGTTTAATGATTTCGTCATACTTCGATTTAACCTGAAGAATATCGGCGTTAATGCAGTGGAGGATGCCTGGGTGGGATACTATTGGGATGGCGATGTTCATCATGAGCACAATACTTACTCCGGCGCTCAGGATGATATCGCCGGATTTATCGATATGGGCGATCTGAAATATGCGTATATTATGGACAATGACGGAGATCCCGATGGCGAAAACTGGGATTACGCCAGCGTGCGTTCGGTGTGCGGTATATTGCTGCTGAAACCGGAGCAACATGGTTTGACTACTACTTTTAATTGGTGGATCAGCAGCGTTAATTCTCAATACGATTGGGGACCGCAATGGCAGGATAATTACGACGGTCCCTTCCCCGGAGGCGGTAAAGGCACGCCGGGCGGCGACGCCGCACGATATCGTGTAATGTCAAACGGGGAACATGATTACGACCAGCTCTACGCCGCTATTGATTACAGCGGAGGGGGACCGCAAGGGAAAGAGTGGATTGCTCCGCTGCAATCCAATTTAGCCAGGGATATTGCCAATGGTTATGACACTCGTTTCCTGATATCCTTCGGTCCTATTGAGTCTATCTCGCCCGGAGAGTCATACAATTTTGACATTGCGGTTGTAGCCGGCGAGAATCTGCATGCCAACCCAACTGATTTTGCCGATCTCTTCTATGGACAGGAAGATAATCCTGTGGCAATCGAGGAGTTTTACAATAGTCTGGATTTCACCGATCTGATAGCAAATGCCGAAAATGCCTTGCTGTACACCGGTGTCGATGATGATGACAGGACGGTCCCAGCCGCCTTCAGTTTGTATCAGAATTATCCCAATCCATTTAATGCGGAGACACGAATAAACTACATCATACCGAAAGCAGCGCATGTTAAGCTGAGTATTTACAACTTACTCGGTCAGGAGATTGCAGCGCCGGTTAATGAACGGCAATTGCCCGGTGTTAAGAGTTATCATTGGGATGCATCGGAGTATTCCAGCGGAATATATTTCTATAAGTTAGCTGCAGGTGATAAGGTTTTCACCAAGCGGATGACATTGCTGAAGTAGTCGCTGGGTAATTTGGCGTCGGGCGCTCTCGAAACTGCCTCAAAACCTCAAAATGATTGCTTCGTCGCTTTGCTCCGCGCCGTGTCCCGATGCAATCGGGGCAATGACGGCATTAGAAGTCATTGCGAGCCCGAGGCTTGCCGAGGGCGCGGCAATCTCTTATTACCAGGCAGCGCCTTAAATCAGGATTTTGAGACAGCTTCGCCCTTGCCCGACGCCACACTTTAATACTCGCCGGAGAAAACGGGTTGAACCTGTTCCGACGGCGTCTATATGAGTTTAAAAAGTCCGGGCTTTTGGAAAAGCCACGCTATAAACACTCCACCTCTAATGCGCCGATACCAATTTCATGCGATTAACTGCGCCGGGGCTTTCATTGGCTAAGTAGTTAATCGAAGATTGCAGCAATCCCACCGCATAATCGGTATTGTGGATCCCGCCGGATCGGTCTTCTTCAACGTAAAGGTAATTAAAGACGGCGCCCGCCGAATCAGCCGTTTCGACCACTCTTTCCTCCGGATGGCCGTCCTCCGTCAATAAATCGGCGGCAATCAATAGAACTTCAAGACTGTCAAGCAGTCCATGGATTTCATCCTGAACACCTTCGGTATCTCCGTCCCAATCATAATCATCATCCGCAGTCAGATTGAAATCATCAACAGCGCCGTTATGGCAGTTTGAAGCATTGCAACCGCTAAAGTTGTAATAGCTGCTATCATCTGACACCATATTAAAAGTATGCCCGCCGGTTCTGTTTGCAACGCCGGTTGACATGTGACAATCTAAACAGCCTTCTTCAGTCGTGTTAGTATGCGCTGAATTATCATAAGTGTAATCGGCATACTCGTATGCGTTCTCGCCAACCAGCATATCGGATTGATTGCTGTGGTGGGGACCCCAATGTTCACTGAGTTCAACATTGTCAACTACATACGTGGTCACATCCCTTCTTCCTTGGTGGCATGAAGCACAGGTATTTGAATTCTGCTTATCGTAACTGGCGCCGTTGGGCAATGTAACCGCTTCGGTTACGCGTACGCTAAGGCTGCCGTTAGTGTGCGGAGCGTGGCAGGTGAAACATCCGATCACAGAGAAATGGTCGCCAGTCGCGGGAACTCCGGTCACTTCGGCGACGAAGCCCTCGTGAGTATGGCATTTCTCACAAGCCTGGTAGAACGAGGAGTTATTCCGATTCCTATCTATATTATCGCCGGAAGCGTGTTTCGATTCCTCCCATTCGCCGTGAATAGCAAAGAGATGGTCGTCATCGCCGTGACAGGTGAAGCAGTCGATATCCTGCTCATCGGCATGAACCATATCGGCATAAGATGCAGCCCATTCCTTTGTTTGCGAGGAATGACATCCCGGCACAAGGCAAGTATATTCCAAAGTTAAATAACCGTTAGCAGAACTGCCGGAGATAAACTCCGCCGTGGCGAAAGTGTTGATCCTCATCAGGTGAGACCTGACATCCCCGACATGGGTTAAAGTATCGCCCAACGCGGATTTGGCGGCATAAGGCATGTGGCAATCGATACAGTCCACATTGTTATTATCATGGGGTAGACCGCTATTCTGGATACTGGCATGTTCGGAATAATGGCAGTTTTCACATGCATTGATGATAGCATTGGCACGGTCCGGATTTGAAGCATGCAATCCAATATGAGGATCGTGACAATCCACACAACCCATACCGCTATGCTTGGTTCTAGCCATCTCATTCCACTGTTCGTGGTGCCTGATAAATCCACCGCTTGCGGGGATATCATTGATCGATCCTCGAGAGTGACATCTTCCGCAAGCTTGAGCTGAGCGATCTATCTGCATTGCATAACCCTGAGGAGACTCCGCATGTAAACTTCCGAAACCATGGCATTCTTCGCATTG
>CAZLVS010000009.1:12728-91123 GCA_964563085.1 uncultured Ignavibacteria bacterium
GAGTGACAGGTTTGGCAGGCAGCGGATCCCAGATATTCAGGGGCTTCCGCCTCCTGTATCACCGTATCGGTAACTTTCCGTTCGCATCCTGTAAAGGCGAATACCGCCATCAATAGCATTACCCCGACGACCTTAAGTCGCCCTTTATTCATAAATCCTCCTATTGGGAATAATGTTGATTTTCAAAATAAAAAGTCGCTTTTATTCTAAATACGTGCGCTTCGTAATAATATGGCGCCAGCGAATAAGAATCCAGCTCATACCTTCTATAAGAAGCGTTTAAGCCCAGGTTTTTCAGTGCCCGATAGGACACTGCGGCATTCACATCCATTTTCGTTGACTCTATGTCGTGATCAAAATCGAGATATGTTCCGCCCGCGGTTAGATTAACCTTCCTGGATAGCGTTAACTGAAACTGTCCCGAAACCACCTGTAATAGATAATCCGTATTCTGCAGAGGCGAAGTATAATCGATGTCATCGATAGAGATCAAACCATACAACTTCATCCATTTACTGATATAGGCATTTGCGTTCAGATATAAACCCTGCGTCGTCGCCTGCGTGGAAAGGTTTTCATTTTCCCTTATCCTGTACCGGTATCCGGTTTTAATCTTTGACTTATCCATGGGATATAGATGCAACTCCGTAATCAAGCCGACTCTATCTTCGTATCCGGTTAATAGAATATCGTATGTATCCCGTCTTCTATGATTATCATATTTTATCTTGAAACCTATATATCGATGCGGCTTTCCCTGAATACCCGCAGAATAAGCGACAGCGGTCGCCCTATCATCCTGAGCCTCCCGAATCTCGTACCCTATCGATGCCGAAACATTTGAATTATAATTTATCAGTCTATAATCTCCGATTAGTTCGCCAGTATAAGATTCGCTATCGACATCTTCGGGATCTTCATCTATCTTACGGTAATGACCGCGAGGTGTGATTGTAACATTTTCCATGGGATTGGTGAGAAAAGAGAAAGACAGCCTGTCTTCTTTAATGTAATTTTCGCTGATCTCTTTTTGCGCTTTGAGGTGATGGTAATCGATGACCGCATTGACTCTTGAATGTGCGTTGAAAAAGATACTGGCTCCCATTATTTCCGTCTCCGCATCCAGACTATCGGAGAGGTTATCATCGAAACTGCGCACGCCATAAAACAAATCTATATGATTCCCAAAATGCTTCAGCTTCAAACCGCCCTTATAGAAGGTCGTATTACGATCATAACTATCTCCGAAAAGCCCCTGATCATCGATACCGTAAATTACTCGATCTCCATTATCATCGCTTCCCCGATACCTGAAATAACCTTCGACATATTGAATCGGCTTAACCCTTAGCAGCCCGGAGTAGGATTTACGATCGACAGAGATATTATCCCCCTCTCCGAAAATACCTCTTGTCTGGCGATAATCCGCCTTTATTGAATAGTAATCATAATTCGTGATATCCAGCGATGCCCGCCTGCCGTCGAAATTTATATCTGATAAATTTAGATAGTACCTGGTGCGTGGATTTAAATTGCCGTTGATCTTCAGGTTACTCAAGCTGAGCCCCTCGTATGTATCATACAGCTCGGATGCGGCTGAACGGTTACCTTCGTCGTCGAATCCTAAATAACCGAAGGTAACAGAGCCATTGTAGTCCATTTGCGCATTGATATTACATGCGAGAGGAAACAACAACAAACACAATGTCACAAATAATTTCTCTCCGAATTTTACCATCTTTCCGCCTCCTGATTAATCATGACATTCGACACAATCGCTGCCCAAAAACCAGTCATTGAAAAACTTTGCGTTACGATTAGAACCGTGTATATCAATATGGCATTCCAGGCAGTTCCTTTCAGCGAATATGCCATCATGCGCCATTCTGTGTCCGGGAATTATGTGACATTGCCGGCAAAGCGAATAGGTAGGTTCCTTAAGCAGGTACTGAAACGGCGATCCGTGCCCATTATGACAATTTAGGCATCCACCATCCTCAAGTCCGTAGTCGCGCGCAGCTTCGTGTTCGTAGATGAATGGACCTTCCATATCCGGATGACATCCGTAACAAGTCTGGTTTTCGCTATCTGATGTCGAAAAATTATTGATTGCCCCGAAATAGTTATGACAATCGCTGCAGTTTACTGCTCCGGATTGTACAGGATGGGAGGCAATTAGCGAAAAAGAACTCATCTCAAGGGCATGACATTCCAGGCAGGTATTGTTGATATTACCGCCGGTTAACTGCCCCGGTCTCCTCGTTCGCTTGTGGATAACATGGCATCCCGTACAACTTACATTCGCCTGCAGGTGTTCGCCGGCATGAGCGAAATTAGCTTCGGAATTCCCAAAATGACAATTGCTGCAGACATCAAATTGGTCATAGGGACTCTGATTGGCGAAATCATTGATAGTCTCCGCAGATGGATCGTCAAGATGGTTTTCCCAGTCCCTGTGACAGTCAACACAAAACACCTGATGTGGACTTTCGGCCGTCACCATTGAATGCGGAGTGCCCATAAAACTTGATGCGGCGTCTTCATGGCATTCTACACAAAAAGTGCTGACCTCGCCGTAATCCGTGTCCCCCGAGACAATGCTGGTTAGAAAGAAAAGGGTTATGATTGAGATTAGGAAACCGGAATTGCTGATATTCGTAAATCTGTGCTTCATAGTAGAGTATTTATATATTAATTTAATTTCTGTAACTCTTTATCGAATAGCATCCTGCATGATTTATATACCGAATATAGAGAAAATATTTTAAGAAATTTAGAGTGATCAGGTTAAGTCTTGCACTTAAATTGCTGCAATTTAATATACTCTTGTTACGGTGTCAACTATCAAATAATAATTCTTTTCAATAACAAATATCCTGGTGAATACATGATATTAGCAATTGTCTATAATTAACATAATCCATTACTATAACAATGATAGTACATTCGGTTAATAGCTATTTTGGCGCATTGTTTATCTTGGTCAAGTAAGGGCTATTTTTGCCGAATTAATAAGCTAAACTGATCATTTTTGTAATTTGTAATAAGAGTAATGGGAGGAAACATGTTAAAAAAATATACTCTGGAATCAACTATATTATGCGCTTTAATCGTAACGGCTTTTCTTTTATTATCCTGTTCTGAAAAGGTTACAGATCCAGGGGAAGATCACAACGGAGGCAATGGAGAGACCATAACAATCAGCGGCAATCTTCAAGGCAGCGCCGGATTCTTCGGTAAACCGCAGGGAACTCATTCTCTGCCGGATTTCAAGATTATCTGCCAGGCCGCAACCAGCAAAAGAATCTACGTGGTTACTACCGAATCCGACGGCGGCTTTGGGTTCACCGTTCCCGGGGGTGATTCTTATACCTTCCATATTCTGGATGAAAACTACTTTTACGTTGCTCCGATCGTACTGGCCGAATACGATCAGTCAGCATCCGAAGTGCCGGAGGGAATGGAGGTCGATGACGAGGATATTGATATCGGCGATGTGATATTGAATGAATCGGATTATGTCGCTGTGTTATCCGAGGGAGATGTCGTCACTATCGACTCTTCGATGTTTGCCGCCGCCATCGCCGGTATACCCGCCGGAGCAGAAAGCCAGGGAGAGGACGCGGCGAATTACACCGGACACCCGCTCGATTTGGATGGAGACGGTGTGATCAATCTTATGGATTCCGATGATGACGGCGATGGAATCCTGGATGAATTCGACTCCGATTGGATTCCCGAAGCGGAATCGGAGGTGGTGAACAATATCGGGCTCTTCATCAATTTCCACAACAATCTTGATGCTAACGGTGATCCTCCTGATACACCCGAGGATCATCAATATATCATCACCGTGGAATGCGTTGTACGGAGCGGAGAAGAAGGTAAAATAGACAGTGTTTCGGTATCGGGTCCCGCCTATCTTGATATTTTCGAGATCGATGATATGGGTAACGCCGATAATTGGGAAACATACAACGGCAAAAACCTGGTTGAGGACTACCTTTTGGGTACCTCCGACGAACGATGGGGCGCATTTATAAGAGGAATATCCTCGGCACATATCCGGGATGCGGTGATCCCCGGAGATGTCTGGATTTTCGAAGTATCGTATACCGACGGCGCAACTTCATATACCGAATTAATGGCGAAAAAAATCAATTTTATCTTTGAAGACACGCCGCGTAATGTTACGCTCAATGATAGCTTATGGACTTCTGCTGCGATGTACAGCCTCTCGGATACGGTCGTGATAAAATGGGATATCATTAGCAGCCTTCCGGGAATGACCTATGCGGTCACCGGCTGGCCAATAGTTAATGGTAATCAATACGGACAGATGTTTGGTTACAGTGCGGGTGTTGACGGGGACTCGCTTCTATTTGTATTTGAGGACACGGTGTCCGCCGGCGATACTATACAGGCGTATAATATCGATGTAGTCGCATCAAACTCCCACGGAGATAACGCCAAAACCGATGGAGGTTGGATTTCCAAATGGGCGGGTCCGTAATTTGGTAAATTGGGAAATTTAGAGCTGATATCCTAATACCGATATATTTGCTTGTCTTTGATAAAAGATGAGGGAGTTCCTCTCAGCTTGAAGAACTCCTTCCTGGACCAAGCCTCGTCAAAATGTTATATAACATTTTGTTCACATATTTCTCATTGACAAACCTGTGCTGTCTATTTAAATTTATAGCGTATACGGGTAGCATTGTTTTTGAATATTATTTTCAATAAGTTAGTCATCACAGAAAAATGATTATCCCGATTTAATCCGAACTGTATTTCAAAATACGTGACTAATGTCACAAGGAGAATTGGTATGAGAGTTTGTAGTATAATTGTTATAACACTCTTATTGATTTCCGTGGCTGATTCGGCGTCGGCTCATCGCATCCCGGAAATCGAGTCTAAGGAAGATTATGCTAAACAGGCGTTGTCGCCCGAATCTAAAGGTAAAAGTTTAACCGCAAAGTTAAATCTAAAGGAGTTCAAAGCAAAGTATAATAAGGATGTTATTGTCAATTCTAACGGGTCTGTGCAGAGAATCGCATTTTCGGGTATTCACCTCGCTCCTGAACTTACTCATAAAAATATTGAACGGGTCTCCACTGAGTTTATCCATGCCAATCCGTCTTTGTTCAAGGTTTCAAGCAATGATCTCAAGTTTCAAAGCGGCGGATTTTACGGAAAGATGTGGTATGTGATATTCGATAGGTATTATCGCGGATTGCCGGTTTATAGTTCCTTTCTAAGACTCGTTTATTCTTCCGCCGGAGCTTTGGTTTCTGTCACCAACAGGTTATATCCCGAGTTGAGCGTGAACATCAATCCCTCGGTCTCAGAAAGCGATGCAATCGGCATTGCTCTTCAGAGTAACAACTGTTTTAACGGTGACTATGAGCTTCAATCGGTTGAACTTCTGATATATCCTTTGGAAAATGAAATATCCTCGCAAGCTCATCTTGCCTGGAAAGTGGCGTATCTCACTTCAGATCCGATCGGAAGATGGTATATATTCGTGGACGCTCAAACCGGAGAAATCATACAAAAGTGGAACAGCATAAACTATGGATTTTACGGTGCGGTAAGAGGTTCTGTTCATCTTATTGATCCTCATAACCAGCCCGAGAATAAAGTATTCAAGGATTTAACGGTCACCGCCCTAAATCATGGTTCCGACGAAACCGATCAATACGGATACTATTTTGTCCCCGGTGATGGCTCGGATTGGATCAATGCCGGGTTATCCGGACCCTATGTTAAGGTAAATAATCTGTATAGCGGCAACGCTTGGTTCTCTGAGATTTCCAGCGGATACCTCAATATATTCTGGGATCCATATAGCACCGAGTCAGAACGCGACGCCTACTACCACACCATACAGAGCCGCGATTTCATTAAAGCTTTAGACCCCCAGTTCATCGATCTGGACTGGCAGCTTGATTGCAACATTAATTTCGATGGGGACTGCCAATCCTACTGGGACGGTGGCTCTATCAATTTCGCGCGTGCCGGAGACCTTTGCATGGATATGGCACAAATGCCTACAATAGTCATGCATGAGTATGGACATGCTATTACGGAATTGCTTTATCTGCCGGAGGAATTACCCAATTATGATGAGCCGGGCGGACTCTCGGAAGCGTGGGCTGATATCTTTGCGAATAGTATCACCGATCAGCCATTGATTGGCAGGGGAATATACGGCATAGGAACCTACATGAGAACGTCGGATAATGACGATCAATATGAAGGCAATGACTGCAGCGGGGATCCCCATTGCATGGGTAGAATCATGTCCGGCGCACTGTGGCACATGAAGGAGAATCTCCGTGCCGAATATGGCGATGATATTAACCCTTATGCCGATAGCCTGTGGCATTTCCCCAGATATGCCAAGCCGATGGACTTTGCCAGCTATCTCTGGGAGATACTGTTGTTCGACGATGACGATTCCAACCCGATTAACGGCACCCCTCATTACCATTTGATATGCGAGGCTTTCGCAAGACATACAATAGACTGCCCGGAAATCCATTCCGGCGTCGAAATTGAACATGAACCTTTACCCAACACGGAATCCAATGATCCGTATCCGGTGATTGCGGGGATAACGTCAGCCGAAAGCGAAATAGACACTGCCTATGTTTACTGGTCCAATGGCGGCAATTCCAGCATCGTTCATATGGATCACATCGGTAATGACCAGTATACCGCTAACATCCCGGGACAGTCATCGGGCACCATGATTAACTACTACATCTACGCAACCGACGAGCTTCACAATTATGCGCAGCATCCTGAGATCGGCTACCATTCCTTTTTTGTTGGACAATATGACACGGTTTATACCGATAGCATGGAATACGGCGGGGACGATTGGGTCCATTACCCGGTCACCTCGGATTACATCGACCAATGGGATATCCGCGACCATCGGAACCACAGTCCCAACGGCAGTAAAGCATGGAAATGCGGCAGTCCGCTGTCGTATGGGGACTATGCCAATAATATTGATGCCGGCTTGATAACTCCTTATATTTTTATCCCTGCGGGCGCCTTCATGTCCTTCTGGATGTGGGGCGAGATCGAAGAATCAAGCAGTGACAGGGCATGGGATGGCGCCATGGTTGAGATATCTGTCCAGGGCGAACCGTTTGTACAGCTAACTCCCGAAGGCAGCTACACCCATACCACAATTGGCGATTACAACCACCCCTGGCCCGCCGACACGCCATGTTGGTCCGGTAATTTCGATTGGACCAGGGTTGTTCTTGATTTGACTGATTATGGAGAGATGAACGGTTACATAAGGTTTCGAATGGGAACCGACGAGATGGAAACATACGAAGGGTGGTATATCGATGATGTCAATCTTTGGGGATATGGCCTTAATTATTCACGTCCCTGGCAGCTAACCTTAACTCCGCATGATGCCCCTATTATAGTGCCGGTTGGCGGCGATTTCTCTTACGACATATCCGTGGTTAATAACACCGGTGAAGGAGGCATTCGGGACGCCTGGATAAATTTGCTTTTACCGAGCGGGAGTAAAGTGACCATCGCTGCTTTTAATAACCGCTATTTTGATCCCGGCGAGAATATCTTCCCGGATCTCACTCAGTACATTCCGATCATCGCTCCACCCGGAGACTATACTTACATCGGCTGCATCGGTGATAGACCCTCAATAATCTTTGATTCCTCTTACTTCTACTTCGAGGTGGTCAGCGGTATCGATGGCGGTTACGAAGGTAAAGACTGGTTATTGGTCGGATGGGAAAGAGAGGAGTCCCGCAGGCTGCTTCCGGACAGAACCGAATTGATAGGTAATATGCCCAATCCGTTTAATCCGGTTACAACCATTAAATATAATCTGGCTGAAGAAAGCGATGTATCTCTGGAAATCTATAACTTGTTGGGACGGAAAGTCATCTCACTGGTCGATGAACATCAGCAGGCAGGTTACAAATCAGTTCGATGGGATGCTTCGCAATACGCTTCCGGGATTTATTTCTATCGCATGCGCGTCGGTAATAAAGTGTTCACAAAACGAATGCTGCTCTTAAAATAGGCTGATGTCCTGACAGGGAATCCCGATAAAACTGCGGTGCGATAGACTCAACCCGAAACGTTGCCGGATGCGGCATGCTCAAGCTTGTTCGGGCGCGTTCTGATTGTGTGCATTTGTGCTGTCGGGCCGCCGCACCCGTCATTGCGAGCGAAGCGAAGCAATCCGGCTCCATGTTTGTGTGCGTCAAACGTCCTCGTTTAACGCCTTCGGTCAGACAGGGACGTCTGACCGCACCGAAGAGTACTGTCTCCCGAAGTCATTGCGAGCGAAGCGAAGCAATCCCTTTACATTACAGCTGTGGTCGGCGGACGTCCCCGTCCGCCGACGGGGCGGCATACTCAAACTTGTCCGGGCATGCTTCATAGTTTTGGCAGGCAATCGTCGAAATCCAGAGGTTTTTGCCTACGGCGGGAACCCGCAGTCTGTATTGCCGTATTAATCCAGCTTGAAATCGCCGTGTTTTTCGATATGCGCCACCAGTCCGCCATCGTTTAGTATCTTTATCATTGCATCCGGAAGCGGCGAAAAGGTGAGTCGATCTCCGGTTGTCAGATTGTTGACCACTCCCTCGGACAGATCGACTGTCAACTGATCACCGGCGCTGATTCTATCAGTATCGCACACCAGGACGGGAAGGCCAACATTAATGGCGTTGCGGAAAAATATGCGCGCAAATGATTTCGCCATCACCGCGCCGACCCCCGCCAACTTAATGATAGTCGGCGCATGTTCTCTGGATGAACCCAGCCCGAAGTTGTTCCCGCCAACCACGAAATCGCCGGGTTGAACATTTTTAGCGAAATCCGGATCGGCATCTTCCAAAACATGTTTTGCCAATTCAGGCAGATTACTTCTGAGATGGAATAACCTTCCGGGAGCGATATGATCGGTGGAAATATCATCGCCGAATTTATGTGCTTTACCTGTTATTTGCATTATTTTTACTCCTGCCTTTTATGGTTTCCGATGGCGTCGGGTTTCTCGCTCGTTGCACTCGCTCGGAACCCGACCTACGAATTTGTCGGGGATAAGCCCGCCGACCTGCGTTTGATTCAAGTGTCGGGTTTCTCGCTCGTTGCACTCGCTCGGAACCCGACCTACGGTTTCCAATGGCGTCGGTTTTC
Source organism: uncultured Ignavibacteria bacterium (assembly GCA_964563085.1). Taxonomy (GTDB): domain Bacteria; phylum Zixibacteria; class MSB-5A5; order UM-FILTER-46-8; family UM-FILTER-46-8; genus WJIR01. Next base: position 21,936 of record CAZLVS010000009.1, read on the forward strand.
GTCGGTAAATCCGTCGCCCCTACCGCTTTTTCTTAGCTGTTTTCTTCTTGGCTGCTTTTTTCTTGGCGGCCTTCTTCTTCGCCTTCTTAACCGCTTTCTTGGCGACTTTTTTCACAGCGCTTTTAGCTTTTTTCTTAGCCGCTTTTTGCTTGGTCGCCGCTGCTTTTTTGGCAGCTTTTGCTCTTGTGAGTTTCACCGGATCGGGGATCGTCCCCAACGGCTTAAGCGCCCGGCTGAACTCCCGGGGATCCGAAATATAGCCGGTCAAAGCGCTTGCCGCTACCGTAGCCGGAGATGCGAGATAGATATTCCCTTCGGGATTTCCCATACGACCCCTGAAATTACGGTTCTGAGTTGCGATTACATTTTCGCCATCGCCCAGGATTCCGCCATGAACTCCCACGCAGGGTCCGCATCCGGGAGGTAACATCAATGCGCCGAATTCCATCACGGTCTGCAGGTAACCATGCTTCAATAACTCCGTTTCCACCTTTTTGGAACCGGGTACAGCTATGACTCGAACGCCAGGCGCAGGCTTTTTGCCCTTGACTATTCCCGCGAATATCGCCCAGTCGGACAGGCGGGAGTTGGTGCAGGTGCCCAGAAAAACCTGATTAATCTTAACATTATCGGCAACCGCCTGTTCGATTTCCCGGGTATTATCCACTGTATGCGGGTAGGAAACGGTTGGTTTCAACTGGCGAACATCAATATCGATGATTTTCTCATAGTCGGCATCCGGATCGGGATAAATCTCCTGCCACTTGCTGCCGCGTTTCCATTTCTTGAGGTAATCCCGGGTTATACTATCAGAAGCGATAAGCCCGGCTTTGGCGCCCGCTTCCACCGCCATATTCGACAGGGTGAACCGCCCTTCCATATCCATATTATCGATTGTCGGTCCGCCGAATTCCAGAGCCTTGTAGGTTGCGCCGTCCGCGCCGATCATACCGATCAAGTGCAGTATCAAATCCTTGGGATACACGCCTGTAGGGAATTTTCCGGTTACGTTTACTCGGTAAGTTTCAGGCACCCTGAGCCAGGTCTTCCCCAGCGCCATACCGATAGCCACATCGGTGGAACCCATTCCGGTGGAAAACGCGCACAGCGCGCCTCCGGTGCAGGTATGCGAATCAGCGCCGATCAAGAGATCGCCCGGATTGATATAATCCTCATTGATTACCGTGTGGCAGATACCGTTGCCGACATCTGAAAGATGCGCGCCGGTTTTGTCGGCGAACTGGCGTAATGTCATGTGGTCATTCGCCAGCTCCTTGCGCGATGCCGGAGCGGAATGGTCTAAAAACAGGACGGTTTTATCCGGATGAGCGACTTTCTCCAGGTTAAGTTTCTGAAGCTGTTTAACCGCCAGCGGACCGGTGCCGTCCTGCACCAGTGCGGCGGTCACGTTAGCGATTACTATTTCGCCGGCGGATACTTCCTTACCGGCATTCATGCCAATTATTATTTCAGCAAGGGTTTTACCCATATCGATACATCCTCCTTAGTGCATTAATTAATTGGTCAATATATATTTGAGGTTATATGCGGTCAAGAATAATTCGGTATCGGGCGGAAATAGGTAACTGCATATCGTTTTAGGGACTATTCGTTAATCGTTATAACCTTTATAAACATGGCATTTTGAACATTAGCAATATGGAACGCCTAAAATCCTATAAGAAGTAGATAATCAATATCGGCTCTGAAAACAACGGGCTGTTCAGATGCTCAATCAGATGTAAAAAACAGTTAAATTTTTATGCGAAAGCCGTTTCGTGAAAAAGTTCTCAAAGTTGTTGTTTATAAAGATGATTTTTCATATATTCGAAAAGTCATTTTTTGCTTGATGTTGTGAAAATATTCACTACATTAGACGATGATGTAAACAGGAATTGTTCGCAATAATAGGGCCGGACATTCCTGACCAGCGAAGAAGTAGTATACATAGCGTCAGCCCTGGAGGGCTGACCGCCGGAATTGAAGCGGTAGGACCGGACATTCTTGTCTGACGGATAACGTATTGAAACCGCGAAGATTTTACATAAAACTACCGAAGGACAAGCCTTCGGCTGCGGATAAGAAGAAATGTAACTGATATATGAAATCGAGGAAGAAATGTCTCTTTTAATCGCATTACGCACTATTGATGATGAAATGCGGCGAAAAATTAAGGAGATCAGCGGTCAGGATATCTCCAAATGCTTCCAATGCGGAACATGTTCGGCATCCTGCCCCATGGAGGAACATCTCCAGGCTCCGCCTCGCCGTATCATGACTTTGATTCAATTCGGTCAATCGGAAGCTCTCGATTTACTCAACACCCCCTGGGTGTGCGCCTCCTGCCACAACTGCATGGTTCGCTGCCCCCGCGGGATCGATATCACCAAGGTGATGGAAGCTATCCGGTTGTTAAGACTCCGCCAGAATGTTAACCAGATCGAACCGTCTAACCTGCAGCCTGAGGAGGTCGTTGAACTCCCTCAGATAGCAATGGTTTCCGGTTTCCGCAAAATGACATCGTGAGGTGAGTATGAAGTTAGGTTATTATCCGGGATGTACATTAAAAACAAAAGCGAAAAATCTCGAGGATTCGGCATTAGCCAGCCTGGAGGTTTTAGGGATCGAGGCGACCGAACTGGAACGATGGAATTGCTGCGGCGCGGTTTATTCGCTGGCTGATGACGATTTGATCCATATCGTAGCTCCGGTTCGCGACCTTATCCGGGCGCAGCAGCAGGGGTATGACACAGTTGTCACACTTTGTTCGATGTGTTACAACACATTAGCTCGCGCCAACGAGTTGATGAAAAACGATGAGGAAAAACGCAATACTTTGAACGACTTCATGGACGAGGAACCGGATTATTTCGGAGATGTGAAAGTGGTTCATTTCCTCAATTTCCTTGAAGACGAAGTCGGATGGGATAAGGTTAAGGAAGCGGTCAAAGTTCCTCTTAACGGACTGAAGGTCGCTCCGTATTACGGCTGCACTTTACTGCGTCCCAAGGAGGTCGGTATCGATCATCCCGACAATCCTGTCATGTTCCATAAGTTCCTGAATGCATTGGGCGCCGAGGCGGTCGATTTCGACAGCGCTACCGAATGCTGCAGCGCGTATCAGTCGCTGGCTCATCCTGATATCGCATTGAAAGTTTCCTACGATATCCTTCAGGATGCAGCCGGAAAAGGCGCGGAAGCGTTGGCTTTAGCCTGCCCTCTTTGCGATTATAACCTGGGACGCAAGCAGGGGAAGGTGCTGGAGATGTTCGAAAGCGCTAACGAAGTCCCGATTTATTATTTCACGCAATTGATGGCGGTGGCGTTCGGCGTACCGATCGACAAAAACCATTTTGAATTAAACCGGGAGAGTTCGGTAGAACTGCTTAAATCAAAAAATCTGCTGAGCGAAGTTCCCGCATAAAGTCTGAAATATGTAATATTTGATGATAAGAAGAGGTGAATATGAGTAAGAGACCATCAGTTGGAAGCACCGGTGAGGATCGGATTTTTAGAAGATCTATCGCAGGAGGAGGAGCTGAGGGAGGAGCCGCCGAAGTGCCGGTTGAGGAAATGGAAGCCAAGATGATTCCGATTTACATCATGGGCAAACGATACGAAGTTCCGGAAACATTAACCATAATGAAGGCTATGGAATACGCCGGATTCCAGTATATCCGCGGATGCGGATGCCGCGGCGGCGTTTGCGGCGCCTGCGCAACTGTTTATCGCAAACCCGGCGATTATAAAATCTACACCGGACTCGCCTGCCAGACTGTTGTCGAGCCGGAGATGTATTTAACGCAATTACCCTTCTACCCGGCGAACCGCGCCATTTATGAATTTAACGAGTTAACCGGAAGACCGGAAGAAGTCCATGCTCTTTATCCGGAGCTGTTCCGATGTGTCGCCTGCAACGCCTGCACCAAGGTCTGCCCGATGGATGTGGAAGTCATGGATTATATCGCCGCGGTGAAGCGGGGCGATATGAAGGCAGCGGCGGAGATTTCTTTCGACTGTATTCAATGCGGACTCTGCGCCAGCAGATGTATGGGCGAACTCCCGCAGTATCATATCGGACAGCTTGTCCGCAGGATCAACGGAGCGTTCCTAACTCCGCGCGCCGAACATCTGGCAACCATGGTCGCCAATATCGAAGCCGGGCGTTACAAAGAATGCCTGGAAAAAGTTAAGGGGCAGGATGCCGATACGCTGAGGAATATTTATCAGGAGCGCGAACTGGAACCTGCCGTTGCGGGTGAAGACTGGACTCCGCAGAGTAAAGAGTGTTTATAATCTTAAAGAAAAGAAATTAGTGTGAGGTTTTATATATGCCGTACCCAGAGGAACTAAAACAGCTTATTAAGATAGTGGAAAGCACCCGCGAAGAGAGGGTTGCCCGCAAGAGAAAAAACGAGGAAGTCCCTTTCCTGAGTCTCGATGAACGGAAAGAAATGCTTGCTAACCATCCCGATGTGAAAGAAGAGGGAAGACGGGAACTGAAGGTCGGTCCCAGCAAAGGATATCGTATCGCCCACGAGGTGTGCGACCTGCTGGAGGCGAAAAGCCGCGTGGATCCCAATGCGGTTGACCTTTCCAATCCCGATATCGAAACCGATGTGCTGATAATCGGCGGGGGCGGAGCGGGAACTGCGGCGGCGATTATGGCTCAGGAACAAGGCGCCAAGGTCACAATCGCCACTAAGTTGCGTCACGGCGACGCCAACACCATGATGGCCGAGGGCGGAATTCAGTCCGCTACCAAGGGGCATAAGGATTCGCCGTATTACCATTACCTCGACGTGATGGGCGGCGGTCATTTCGTTAACGATCCCGACCTGGTGGAAACACTGGTAACCAAAGCTCCCAACGCCATCAAGTGGCTGGAAAGCCTGGGGTGCAATTTCTCCAAGTTCCCGGATGGGACTCTTAAGACTATCCATGGAGGCGGGACTTCCCGTAAGCGTATGCATTATGCCGCCGATATCACCGGCGCGGAAATGATGCGCACCGTCCGCGATGAAGCTCGCAACCGCGTTAAAGATATCCAGGTTGTGGAATTCTCCCCGGCGGTGGAGCTTCTGCTCAATGAACATGGCAATTCCGCCGGCGCAGTATTGTACAATCTTGACACCGAGGAATACGTGGTAGCCAAGGCGAAATCTGTAGTGATGGCTACCGGCGGCTGCGGTCGTTTGCATATCCAGGGGTTTATGACCACCAACCATTACGGCGCAACCGCTGACGGTATCGTACTCGGTTATCGCGCCGGAGTGAAGATCTGTTTCCTGCATACCGTGCAGTATCACCCCACCGGTATCGTATTCCCGGAGCAGGCGGAAGGAATTTTGATTACCGAGAAATTCCGCGGTTCGGGCGCTAACTTAGTCAACGTTGATGGCCAGCAGTTCGTTAACGAACGCGAACCGCGCGATGTGGAAGCCGCCGCTATCATCAAGGAATGCGTCGGGCAGGGCAAGGGAGTTCCCACTCCCACCGGTAAGCTGGGTATCTGGCTTGATTCGCCGATGATCGATATGCTGGAAGGCGAAGGAACCGTGGAACGTGAATTCCCCGGAAAATTCATCCTGTTCAAGCGCTACGGAATCGATATCTCCAAGGAACCGATGTTGATCTATCCCACGCTGCATTATCAGAACGGCGGACTGGAATTCAAGAACACCGGCGAGACAGCGGTACCGGGTCTGTTCGCAGCCGGAGAGGTCGGCGGAGGTATCCACGGCGAAAATCGTTTGATGGGTAATTCGCTTCTGGATATTATGGTTTTCGGAAGGATCGCGGGCGAAACCGCCGCCAGGTACGCTAAGGAAAAAGCGAACGGCAGCAAGCTCTCGCTGGAGCATGTTGAGAAATACAACAAAGAGATAGAAGAAGCGGGAGTCGGCGACGGACGCGTAGCCCCGATGATACTCCCCAACTACACCGATGAACGTATCCGCCAAAGACAACTCACCGCCCATTACGTGGGAACCATAAGGTAGAATTCAATTACCTCTTTCAATATAAAACCGCCGCAATGTTGCGGCGGTTTTTTTATTATGAATAGCGCTGTCGGGTCGCCGTACCCGACGGCAGTCATTGCCCGATTTCATCGGGGCGCAGCGAAGAAGCAATCTAATTCCCCTCTTAAGAGGGGTGGATTCATCCCGCGGTATGCGGGATGAAGACGGGGTGTGTTATATTTTTTCCCGCAGGTCAGCGCTCCAGCGCTGACGGTTCTCCGCCGACAAGAATGTCGGCGCTACCGGTAGGCAGCAGTCAACATCCGGTAGGATTGACATTCTTGTCCAGCATTAAATCTATAAAATTGTCGGGTTTCTGCGCTTCGTTCCGGAACCCGACCCGCTTCGCCGAATAGTAGGCGGGACATTCCTGTCCCGCTCATACTTGACGCCTTCTGTCAGACGGGGGCGTCTGACCGCACCAAAGAGCGCCCTCGGCAAGCTTCGGGCTCGCAATGACTTCTATTTCCGTCATTGTCCCGATTTCATCGGGGAGCTTCGGCAGGGCTTTGACCTATTTTCACTAATATTCCCAGCGTTTGAATTTGCTGATTAAGTAGGATTTGGTATTCTCAAACTCCTCGGCTTGCGCTTCGATATACGCTTCGGCTTCATCCTCGGTTTTATCCTTAACCTCTTCGCAATAGGAAGCGGTATGACCGAAATAAAGCGGTGTGATAATGTCGACCAGGCGCCTGCGGTTGCGATTCCACAATTGGTAGATATAAGCGAAATCATACAGCACCTTCGCCCACAGATGAGGAGGGAAGTCCATGGATGCTCCATTTTTCATATCGACTGCGATTTTCTTAAGCTGTTCGAAAGTATCATCGCTTAGAACTTCGCTGTAAAATGATTCGAAATGTCGAAAACCTTCGGTGAACTCCTCCACTAAACGATGCCGACTTACCGGTACCGGCAGTACTTTCGCTTCCTCGCCATGATTGGTCATGATGTCGATAGGTTTGCTGCCTTGAGCTGCGATCCAGTTTCTTTCGTACTCCCCCATCAGATAAAAAAGCGTGCTCACTACCTGGTAAAACATAGGTCCCAGGTCTGCTGCCGGGTCTTTGGCGTTATGAATCTTTGCGCCGAGTTCAGCTTGAACCGCAGTATAGCCTTCGTTAATCGCTGTGGTTGTCATCCAGATATCGATACCGAATTTGGCTACGTCGGTATCCCATATCTTTCTGCTGGCATAAAGGCTGGCTAATTCGCCGCAGAATCCGAAGTCTCCGCCGATCGGTTGACGTATTCGCTGTCCGTAAAGAGCGCGTGTCATAGGGTAAATTATATGGTTAGTGATGGTGCCGTCGAATTTATGCCTGCGATAATATGGAGTTACATAACCGGCTTTTTTCTCGATAATCGGTTGGACAAGCAGTTTTACCCATTCCGGCGTAATCGAGCGGAGGTCGGAATCGAAGACCGCACAAGCTTCGGCGCCAAGTCGATGAGCGGCTTCGAAGATAGCGCGCAGTGATGTTCCCTTGCCCGGGAGACCCCGATATATAGCGACACATCGTTTTACTCCATCCGGTATTTTGGCGTTTCGAGCGACCTCACGGGTATCATCGAGAGACCCGCCGTCGGAGATAAAAATAGCGCTCTTTTTATCGGGAAAGTGTTTTGTTAATCCTTCACCCGCAACGCTGATTACGTTTGCGATAGTATCGTCGTTGTTAAAGGTCGGGATGCCGACAAGAATACTTACATCTTTTAACTCTCCAATCCAATCTTTCACATCGTTTCTAATTGATGTATCGAACTGCTTGGTTAACGGCATAAAACACTCTCCTCCAGATAAATCAAAAAAACCCCTCAGTTGCGAAGAAATCTCAGTGACTTTAATTTAGAAAAAAATAGCTCGATGTAAAGATATTTTCTAAAAATCTTGAAGCTCCACGCTCCTTAACCTCAGCGAATTGCTTACAACAAACACTGAAGACATTGCCATAGCTAATGACGCAATCATGGGATCAAGCAAAAGACCCCAGACGGGATAAAGAGCTCCGGCAGCTATCGGTATCCCAGCGACATTATAAGCAAAAGCCCAAAAGAGATTCCATTTAATTGTCCTTATTGTTTTCTTCGACAATTCTACGGATCGTATTACGTCAAAAAGATCGTCTTTTATAAGGGTAACATCCGATGCTTCTAAGGCTATATCGGTCCCGCTGCCGATGGCTATGCCGACATCCGCCTGAACCAAGGCAACAGCATCGTTTATTCCGTCTCCGACCATCGCAACGGATTTACCATTAGCCTGCAATTCCTTTATAGCCTCAGCCTTCTCATCCGGTTTGACTTCCGCCAGGGAAGTATCCATACGCAGTTCTCGAGAAACCGCCTCAGCGGTGGCTTTGTTATCTCCGGTCATTAGGACCAATTCAAATCCCATTTTCTTCAGTCTTTCCATAACCGTTCCGGAATTATCTCTGATGGTATCAGCAACCGCTATCAGACCCGCTAATTGCCCGTCGATAGATAAAAACAAAACGGTTTTGCCTTGCGAGGAAAGTTTCTCATAATTTTGCTCAAGGGATTCGAAATCAACGAAATTGGATTTCATAAAACTTGCGCTGCCCAGAGACATTTCCATATTGAAAAGAGTCCCCCTGATACCGTGCCCCGGAACCGCTTCGAATTTATCGGGTTCCACCGGATTGATATTCCTTTTGGAAGCCTCGTTTAAGATTGCAGCCGCCAATGGATGCTCAGATGCTTTTTCCAGTGATGCGGTATACAGAAGCAGATCGTTTTCGGTGAAATTACGATTGGCAGCAATATCCGTGACTTGCGGAACGCCCCTGGTTAGGGTGCCGGTTTTATCGAAAACGATGGTGTCAACTTTGTGGAGATTCTCCAGTATCTCACCGCCTTTTATCAGGATACCGTTTTCGGCGCCTTTGCCGGTTCCGACCATGATCGCAGTGGGAGTTGCCAGACCCAATGCGCAAGGACAGGCGATAATCAAAACAGCGATAAAATTAAGCAATGCGAATCTGGATGCCGGTTGAGGTCCCCATATCATCCATATAAGCAGAGTGATCAGCGCCAGCCCCACCACAATCGGGACGAATATCGATGCGATCTTATCAGCTATCCTCTGAATCGGCGCTTTGCTCCCCTGAGCCTCCTTCACCATCTTGATAATCCTGGAGAGCGTGGTGTCCGCTCCCACCCGGGTAGCGCGATATTGAATACTGCCGTTTTTGTTTAAGGTGCCGCCGATTACCTCGCTTCCTTCGGTTTTTTCCACCGGAATACTCTCCCCGGTTATCATCGATTCATCGACTGATGAGAAACCCTTAACCACCATGCCGTCCACAGGTAATCTCTCGCCAGGGCGTATCTGTATGATATCACCCTTCTCGATTTCGGATATGTTAATTTCCTCTTCCTCCCCATTTCGTATCACTCGCGCCGTTTTAGGTTTTAAACCAATCAATTTCTTTACCGCATCGGAGGTATGACCTTTTGCCCTGGCTTCAAGCAGTCGCCCGAATAGGATCAGTGTTATGATTACCGCTGCTGTGTCATAGTAAACATGAACTTCCTGCCCAATCGAGGTGATAAATTCAGGAAAAAAAGTAGCGAAAACGCTATAGAAATAGGCAGCGGATGTCCCCACTGCTATTAGTGTATTCATATCCGCTGAAAAGTGTTTTAATGCATTCCGGAATCCTCCGTAAAACTGTGCCCCCGCCCAGAACTGTACCGGAGTTCCCAGCGCTAATAGTATGTAAAACATGTAATTACGCGGGATACCCGAAATGATGGGGAAAAGATGGTTAAGGGAACCGATTAGAATAAGCCCGGTAAGGATTGCGGATACGGTCAGTTTGCGTTTTAAATTTCGATAGTAATCCTCACGGGCTTTCTGATGAGGATCTTCGTCTTCCTCCTCTTCCTCCGATGACTCTGCTACCCCATAACCTGCATCGGCGATGGCCTCTTTAATTGCTCCCATACCGGCTTCGGATGGAATGTACTCAACGGTAGCGGTTTCGGTTGTTAGGTTCACAGATACCGAAATCACTCCTTTGAGCTCCGATAATGATCTCTCGACATTTTTCACGCAGCTTGCGCAAGACATACCGGAGACTGGAATATCTTTTTTTGCTGCCGGAACTTTATATCCGGCATTCTGAATAGCTTCTTTAATTCCGCCAATATTTTGACTCGAAGGATCATATTTGACGGATGCCGTCTCCGAGGATAGATTAACCGTAACTTCCTTTACGCCGCTTAACTTCTGTATCGCAGTCTCAACGCTCTTAACGCATCCGGCGCATGACATACCATGCACCGGTAATTCTATGTTTTTCGTATTATTCTTAGTTTTCTCTGTAGCCATTTTATTATTTCCATGTATATAGTCAGGTATTCTTATTAGAACGCTTTAGTTGTTATACTTGTTCCGAGATAAGACGGGAGGGGAATATACTTTACTTAGGTGCGGTCAGGCGTCCGCGTCTGACCGAAGGCGTCAAGCGGGGACGTTTGACGCCACGTACAAAGTCGCAGTGTCGGGTTTTTCGTGAGCTTCGCTCGCAATGACCGACGGGTGCGGCGGAAACTGTCTCATAACGTCCAAGAGATTGCTTCGTCGCTTCGCTCCGCGCCGTGTCCCGATGCAATCGGGGCAATGACGGGGATGGAAGTCATTGCGAGCCCGAGGCTTGCCGAAGGCGCGGCAATCTCCTGTTCTCATGCAATACCTCAAATTAGGATTTTGAGGCAGCCTCGCGGCGACCCTACGGCAGACAGGATATCTTGGGGGCAAGCACACCACGGAGGCGCCATGCCGGTTTAATTTACCATTATATCACAATTTCTGCTTTACAATCGCCCGAGTTTGGTTTAATTTATGATCCGATATTATTATAAAAGACTACAGCTTAAGGGTTGTCTTACAATGCCGAATAATAAAATAGATGAGCTTTAATCCAAGCTGTAAATTTTTCGAAATCTTATTTAGGAGAGCGAGATGAATGATATCAAAATCTCATTGGATACAATCGGGGACGATAACGAAATAACGCTGGTGCGTGTCGACGGCGTCATCGATACCATGACCGCCACGGAGTTGGAAAAGGTCATAAGCTCTCTTTTGGAACAGAAACGATTTAATATAATCATCGATCTTGCAGGGGTGGATTATATATCATCCGCCGGATGGGGGATATTTATCTCGAACATCCGCGAAATCAGGCAGCAGTCCGGCGATATAAAATTAGCCCGGATGATAGCGAATGTGTATGAGATATTTGAATTGCTGGAATTTGACAGCATATTAAAGGCTTTTGATAATCTTGATGATGCAAAGGCTGATTTCGCCAGTCCACCCACATTTAAAGCATCTTCCGATTCAGGCGATTCCAGCCCGAGCGATGAAGAAGGTGAATCGGATGAGAGGGACTCCGATTCGGGCGAATCCGAGTTCAAAAGCGCTGCGGGTGCGCAGGGCTCTCAGGAGATAAGCAGCCCGATTATGGATATGAGTTTCGATGACAAGATTAAGAACATCATCAAGAATGATCCGTTTCTCAGCATTGGTGATATCAAACACGAGTTGAACTCCGATACTTATGGTGAAGAATCCGTGGGTTGGTGGGGGGTACTCAAATGGCTATTGGAGAATAATATGACTTCTCGCAAGAGTAGATATCGCAATAGCCAGGAGTGGTAGTAGTCGATAATAGCTTGAGCGGTTCTTAAAACTCATCTAATCGAAAAGGTGAGTTATGATATTGGGAATAATTAGAATAAACTGACGGCATTCCGGCGTCCGCTGCAGCGGATCGACGCTAATGGATAAAATGCTAATTCCCCGTTAATTGTTATAGGGTGGCGGCGCTCTTGTCTGAACTCGATATTTGAAGGAATTGAATGTTTTTCACGGAAGCCTCCTTTTCTCTATTGGCAGCGATGATATTATTATTCGTTATCCTCTTGATAACCGCAATCGTCTATCAAAAAAAAAGCAGGCGGTACTATGAATTCATCAATCTGTTTGTCAACTCTGATATCTGTCTTGAGCCGCAAGAAAATTTAAGGCGCAGTTTTCAGCATCTGGGAAAAATAATAGGAGCAGATAAAGGCATTCTACTCGCCGAAGACAAAGGGGAATATGTCCCGGTTGCCTTATTCGGATTCTCTGCTTCCGCGCTGAAAACGATCTCCGCTGAAGATTTGCATCTCGAAAAATCGGGTGAGCATTCATATTCCTATGAGAAACTCAGCAGGATACTTGGATGGGAGGCGCGTTCGATTTTTCCCATAAATGCGGGAAACGGATTAAATGCGATAGCCATATTTTCCGCTAAGATAGATTATTCAAAAGATGTGCTCAGGATCAAGAGTATTAATGCAATAAAACAACGGGTCGCTTTTGCTCTTGACCATGTTGCGCTAAAACTCAGCTGCCGTACGCTGCGCAAGAAATTCACGGCGCAGTTCAATGAGATAGTCAACTTAAAGAGGGAGATCCGGCGAAGAGTTTATGACATCAACTCCCTGTTTAAAGAGTCATCCAGCCTTTACACTATTCTCAACGAGGAAAAGCTTTTTAACTCTTTTCTTCTGATGATCGTAGGACAGCTCGGTTTGCACAGGGCAGCTATCCTCCACAAGGAGCGGGACAGCAATGAATATAATTTAAAACATCATCGCGGCTTATCTCGTAATTCAATCAGACTTATCAGGATCAGGGACGATTCGACGCTGATTGCATATCTCAACTCGTTGGAGGGCCCGATGATCCTCGATAAAGCCTCTGAAATGATTGGCGAATATTCCGAATTAAAAAGGCTGAAGGAAACCGGATTCAAAATTATCTACCGCTTAACTTTCAGAGGATCGACGTTCGGTTATCTTCTTACGGGCGGTAAAGTTAACGGTAATCCTTATCTGTCGTCAGATCTGAAGCTGATGACAATTCTGGTGAATATGCTCACCTCGGCCCTTGAGAACACCGCCAATTATAACATTATCGAAGAGCTCTCATTCACCGATAGTCTGACCGGATTATATAATTATCGTTATTTTTACAAACGATTAAACGAAGAAATATTCAGGGCGAAACGGTATTTCAGAAGCCTTGCGCTGGTGATATTCGATATCGATAATTTCAAATTGTTCAATGACACTTATGGACATCAGGCTGGTGATGCGGTTTTACGGCAGTTGGGCGCCTTTGTGCAAAAGCTGGTCCGCAGCATCGATGTGGTCTGCAGGTATGGGGGGGAGGAGTTCTGCGTAATCATGCAGGAGACCGGCGCAAATGATGCTGTGATTTTTGTGGAACGTCTTCGTGAGAAGATTGAATCGTTCAAATTCAGTTTCGATTTCGCCGAGGAAGCGCCGAGGATAACCGTTTCTATCGGTGTGGCGATTTATCCGCTTGATGCTCAGAATGCGGATAAGCTGATTTATTCCGCCGATATGGCTTTGCTGCAAGCCAAAGGCGATGGTAAAAACAGGTATCGTTTATATTCTGAACTTCACCAACCCGCAAAAAACGATACAAAACCCCCCTCTGTTTATAAACAACAAATAAGTTAATTAGGAAATCTGTCGATATATAGATAAAAACTCGATATTCCATTTCGCTTTGGGAATTGCAATCGATAACCGTTCGGATCATGTCTGCGATAGCCTTGAGACTCCGCAACATGAATCCGGTGTAAGAAATTAAATAAGCTGTGGATAAGTGGATAATAAGTATGATAAATATCAAACGAAAGAACTCAAGCAGCCGATTTACTTTTAAGCTATGCGTTCGGGTTTCACTTTTCATCCTATTACTTTCGCCTGTAGTTTTTGCGCAGGATTATGAGATAGGCGCCGGTGATGTGTTGGAGGTTACCTTTTGGCAGCAGCCGGAACTCAACACTACGGTAACTGTCAGGCAGGACGGAAAGATCTCCTTGCCGGTGGTGGGCGAACTCAATGCCGAAGGGTTGACTTCCACCGAGTTATCCTCCTCTATCGTGGAAAACATATCCTATTATAATCCCAATATATCTCAGGCTAACGTAGTGGTTAGAGAATTTAACAGCCGAAGGGTATATATTACCGGACAGGTGGTTGAGCCGGGCAGATATGCCTTTGAGGCGCTGCCCAATCTATGGGATGCTATCAAGGAAGCCGGAGGTCCAACCGAAGCCGCCGATCTATCTCGCGTCAGGATCGTTCGAGGTCAAACCGGTGAAATCGAAACAGTCGATCTGGAGAGATATTTCAATCAAGGTAACTATCATGAGATACCCGGGGTCTCCAGCAACGACAATATCGATGTTCCGCGCCACGCATTATCGACCGAAGAGGGAATTATCCCGCGTGATTTCGAGGGACGGCGAATATGTTATGTCTACGGCGCCGTGAGTGAACCGGGCGTTTTCAATCTCGATAAGGGGATGGATGCGCTGGATGCTATCGTTCTCGCCGGAGGTCCTCTGCCGGAAGCCAATATGTCCAGTGTGAAAGTTATTCGGCAATTCGATAGTTACAGTCAGATTACCGATATCGATATAAAGAAGTATTCGGAGAAAGGACATCCGCCCAGATTACTGCTTAAACCGGAAGATACGGTGATGGTGCCCAGGCGCAGTTCCTTCTGGCACAGTTTCTTATCCACGTTCGGGGATTTCATGCCTGTAATTATAGCGACGACCTCGACAATTATAGCCGTAGATGCAATAAACGACTGAAGTAATATTATATGGAATTCGATCAAAACCAACAGACTATAGAACTAAGAGACTACTGGCGCATTTTAGTAAAGAGGAAATGGTTCCTTATATTTCCTTTCGTTATCACAGCTTTGCTTGTGACAGCGGGCAGCTACTATTTGCAGCCCGCCTATGAATCATCCACCACTATTCTGGTTGCGGAATCTCATCTTCTGTCGCCGACATTCTCCAGGATGATGCCTGAGAGCGAACCCCGCATGAGCCGTGAGCAAAGGCAGGAACGGATTAACACCATCCGTAACCGAATAGTCTCCACCGATTATTTGTCGCAGCTTATTGAAAGGTTAGACCTGCCGGTGCCGCAGTCGATCAAAGAGGCTGTTATCGAGCTTCACAATAAGTTTCCGGAAATATCCGAACTGGAATTAGCCAGAAAGATGCAGGTGGAATCACTCCGGCGTACTCTCAGCGTCAGTTTCAATGGAAGCAACCTGGTGCAGATAACGGCAACCGCATCCTCACCGCAGCTTGCGGCGGAAAAAGCGCGCACGCTGGCGGACATCTTTATAGAAAACTCATTGGCAAGCGAGTTAACCGGTGTTGAAGGCGCTTTGGTCTTTTCCGATGAGATGCTGGAGACCTATCGCAAGCGGCTGGAGGAGTCCGAGGCAGAGCTTCGCAGGTTCGAGCAGGAAATGCTGCGAAGAAATATGGACCAGGACTCCACCATGATCAGAAATATCGATCAGATTAATTCCGCAATCGATGCTGCTAATATCGAGATTAAATCAATTTCCAAAACTATCGGTACGTTGCGGGATGAACTCGAAAAGTACGGGATTGACCAAGCTCGAATCGAATACTCCAGTAATTTGGCTTCCCTGAAATTCGACGCCTTAGAAAGCATATCGGGATTATCCAGGCTTCTGGTCCGCTATTCATGGCGGGATGCCCAGGTTGTGCGGATAAGCGAGCGTTCCAGGGAATATCTCCAGGAGATCGAAAACGAAATTGAAAGATTGGTGACCAAGCAGTTCCCCGAAAGGGAGCCTGTGATTCAGCAGAAGCTGATCGATTATGAGTTCCTTTCGATAAAGCTTTCTTTCCTTGAGGAGAAACGAAGAATGCTTTACGAAGCGATTAGAAATGTCCAAAGCCAGATAGCCGAGAGCCCCGCTTTGACGCAGCGACATGAGGTGTTACAGCGCAAGGTGGAGGAAAATCGCAGGATATACGAACTTTTCTCCGAGCAGTTGACCGGTTCGCAAATAAACCAAGCGGCTACCCGCGCGGAAGCGGAAACGAAATTCAAAATTATCGAGCCTGCTGCGATCCCCTTAAAGCCGGTCAGCCCTAATCGAGTGAAATTGGCGGCGGTTGGCGCCGTACTGGGATTGGCTCTGGGCCTGGGTATAATTCTGCTGTTGGAATTATGGGACAATAGTTTCCATAAAGTGGAGGAAGTTGAATCGTATCTGGGCTTGAAAGTTGTCGGGACTGTCCCCAAGCTCAAATTACCGCTCTCTCAAAAAGGATCGGGAAGGATTTGGATTATTATGGGGATTACCGTTTCGACCGCCCTGGTCGCATTCATTATTTATTTAAGCAGAACGGTTCAATAGGAGGAAGAGGCGATGGAGTTCATCGGATTTGAAACCTGCATCAAGGCAAAAGAGAATGAATACCATTTAAAAACAGCCAGTGATATCCAGCAGAATCAGCTCAACAGCGTTATGATAAAAAACGGCATGGTTCAGACTGTTAACGAATCTATCCCTCTTGACGGCACCGTCGAGGCCGATATCAAAGGGGAGACGCGCCGAGTTCATAACGAACGAGTGGAGATCATATACTTGCTGTCGGAATTTTCCCAAAATATGCCGCTCTCTGTCGATAATGCCGTCTGGCGGGACCGTCTTGGTATGGGATTTTTCAACTCGGGTATGTATGAGGAGGCTATCGGCGAGTTTCAAAAGGCTGTTAATCGCGATCCGCTTTATTCCCAAGCCCTAAACCATCTGGGCAAATCATATTTCAATTCCGGCGATTGCCGTCGGGCTATCGAATATCTGGAATTGGCTGTGAAGCAAAAGCCGGATTTCGCTGATTTCCACCTGGATCTTGCCGAGGCTTATCTCAAAGTCGGCAGATGCGAAGATTCATTTACTTCCGCCGAGAGGGCCCTGATAATCAATTCTTTTTATGGAAGGGCATATTACCTGCGAGCATTGGCGCTTCTGATGAAAGCAGTTTATCTGGATAATACTGAGCCGGAAGAGGGATTAACGCAGAGGATACAAAATGATATCAGCAGCGCTGTCAGTATCGATTCCTCGCTTAAACCCGAGGAATATGAGACGGCATGGCAGCGCCTCGAAAACGGAGATTACAAAGATGCTCTGGCGATACTGGAAAGCAACGCTAAAATGCCCGGATCTCAGAAGTTCTCAACCGCCAAGTTGAAAACCTATATCAAACTGGCGATGTCTCTTGATAAGCTTAGTTATGATGAGGTTTTCGATTATATCGCGTATCTTGAGGAAAAGCTGGATAAAAATCCCCAGTTTGCCGACTTGCATTACGAACTGGGCGCAGCTCATTCCATTTTGGGCAATATATTCGCCAGCCGGGCATCGAAATATTATAAAAGAGCGCTCGAGGTGAATCCGAATTTTTCAAAGGCGCGGAGCAGCCTGAAGATAACCGAGAATTTTGACCAAGGCACAGAAAGCCTTCTAAAGACAATATTAAACAGCAGGGATGCGGGATGCTGAAAAAGAAAAGAGCCGGATCGATAATAGAATACTTCGATCGGGAATCCCCCGAAGCTATAGAGATGCGGCGGGTGTTCAATTATTTGATATCTAAGTCCGATAAGAAAAATAACATCTTAAACAATTTTGCCATCACCAGCGCTACCCTGGGAGAGGGCAAATCGACCATCGCCAGTCTTTTGGCAATATCCATCGCTGATCACAGCAAATCTAACGTCCTTTTGGTTGATGTCGATTTCCGCCGACCCAGACTGCACGATATATTTTCAATCAAACTCGCCGGAGGCATATCGGACATACTTTCAGGAGAAAGTATCGATAACTTCATCCTGAAAAGCGCCTCTTTTGAAAATCTAAAGATCATTACCGCGGGAAAGAGGTTGTCGAATCCGATCAGTTTACTTGATACCGGCAAATTAAAATCGTTTTTTGATAAGATGAGGTATCATTTCGACTATATTATTCTGGATTGCCCTCCGGTAATCCCGGTATCCGACATAATGGATATCGCTCCGGAAATAGATGGGGTTTTGATGGTGGTCAAAGCGGGTCAGACACCTAAAGACGTCGCTAAGCGCGCCGTAAATTTGCTAAAGAACTACGGAATAAATATACTCGGCTGTATTCTCAACGATACCGAAAAGGTGCTGCCTTATTACTACGATTACAGCTACTATAGATATTCCTCCCGGCAGGACAAACCATCAAGGCAAAAGTCCCCCCGAAAACAAAAAGCAACCGCCTGACGGCTGCCTCCTCATTGCGCGGAGCGCAGCGCCGAAGCAATCCATTTACCCTAACCGCAGGTTACGGGCGTACCCCCCGCGAAATGGACTGCACAGGAATTCATCAAGCTGTTAAAATAGGCTAATGTGGTCGGCGGACGTCCCCGTCCACCGACTGAGCGGCATGCTCTGACTATATATAAGCACGCATGGCCAAGGCTGCGCCTTGACCACGCCGCCCGCGTAAAACACAATCCGACTAACGTCTAACGACTAATGACTATTTCAACAATGTCATCCGTTTGGTGAGTACATTGCCTCCGGAGGATAATCTATAGAAATAGATTCCCGAAGGATAATCAGCGGCATTCCAGGTAACAGTATAGTGCCCTGATTGCTGGTGGTTGTCCACCAATGCTGCCACCTTCTGTCCCATCAAGTTGAATACTTCAAGGTTTACATCACCAGGCTCGGATATGACATAGGCTATATTGGTGGAAGCGTTGAACGGATTCGGATAATTACTGTTTAAAGCGTATTCGCTTGGCGTTGCGTCATCTTCATAAAATCCGCCCTCAAGCAGCCATTCGGACGCGCCATCTGAATTGCGAGCGCCTGTTACGGTGAATTCGAAAAAGGCGGAGTCGCAGGCGTCAGGTTTTTCCCCCGAATATGAGATATACGTATAAGTACCGGTTGGCGCATATACAGGAACGCTTTGATTGAGATGGGCGGAAAGCGTCTGAGCCGGAGCCAGACTAATGTTGGAGAAATTCCACAATTCGTAGAAATCTCCGAGATAGATAATGCCGACCCAAACATCGGTAATCAAGGTATCATCATTTGGATTGCCTATATGACCTGTTAAGCCGAAGGTTCCGCCTTGAGGAACCATGATCGGATCGTCATCCGGCACCATATCAACATCGCTGCACATAATCCCCTCTACTCCTGAATATCCATACCAGTTGCCGTTGTCATGATCGCCGGTAAACAGCAGGTTGTTGCAGTGCGAGAGAGTCCAACTCCAATCACCGTACGGAACCGTGATCGTCTCCACATAGTTGCCATCGAAGTCGTAAACGGGAATGGTGGTGCTGTAAAAAGCTTCCTCGAAGAACAGGTGGATACCGTTGGTAGCGATCGGGTAATCGTAATTATCGCCGTTAATTGTAAACTGCCCGACTTGTTCCCCGGTATCGATATCAAACATCCATACGGTTTCGGAGTAATGTTCGTAGATTATGCCTTCCGAGAAACAAACTTCGCTATTGGTATCATTGAACATATCGGAAAACACGGTTGTGGTTGCTCCGGTCTCGGGATCGATAATGTATAAATCCGTACCGAACGGCTTAAGGTAAACATCGCCATTGTACATCCAGCAAGTACGCACCGAACTCACGCCGATCGTTACGGAGTTGACTAGGTTGCCGTTTATGTCGTAGGTTTCACAACCGGCGTTGTAGCCGATCCCGTAATACAGGTTGTTCTCCTCGTCAAAACAGATAGACTGGGCTTGACTGCTGAAGAAATGTTCAAACTGAATCTCCAGACTTGGTGAGTATTGGGTAATCGCAGATTGCTGTTTCGGCGCATTACCGGAATTTACATCGCTGTCGTTCAAGGCGATATCCTGAAGCGCAAAGGAACTCGATGCAATAAAAGCGGTAATAAACAAAGCGAGAAGTAATTTTTTCATTTTGAACCTCATAAATAATTCGTTTGTAGATGGGTGAGATAGGGGCAACCGCTTGCTTATTGTCTAATACCTCCTTTCCTTGATAGGTTGATGAAACGGATTTATCGATTCACAACAAATAAAAAATCGATGTAATGAATGTTTATTCAATAATATAAGCGAGTCCGCTATTTGCATGATTAGCAGCCGATAACCGGGATGCTCGGCAGCAAGGACCGGTGACATCCATCTGGCGTAGAAAAACGGAGAAATACATTTTTATATAAACTAAATTACAAAATAAATGTTAAATCGTCAAGCAATAAATACCCGAGACTTAATAACTAACTTACTGCTTTTTTTACCAAATTTGTATTTGCTTTTAATTACTTACTCAACTTATTTTTATAGGTTATGGAATTTGTGGAAAGAGAGGAAATTGAGCGCAATTACGGACAACTGAAGGATGATATCGACAGCATCTGCACTCCACTCGGGATCAACGGCGAGAATGTAGTTATTATTGCGGTGACCAAAACATTCCCGCCGGAGGTTGTACGGTCCGCATTGGAAGCGGGAATTACTCATATAGGCGAAAATCGAATACAGGAAGCCGAAAATAAGGCGGATACGGTTCGACGGCTAAATGGGAGTTTCCACATGATAGGTCACCTTCAATCCAATAAGGCGAAAAAAGCGGTTGAGATCTTCGATATGATTCAGTCGGTGGATAGTGTGAAGATAGCCGGAAAGATATCCGAAGAAGCTCAAAAAAGGAGTAAAAGGATGGAGGTCTTGCTCCAGGTAAATTGCTCGGGTGAAAAAAGCAAATCGGGATTCGAACCATCGGTGATAACCGAAGCCGCTGATAAAATTAAAGCATTGCCCGGAGTTGAGATAAAAGGTATAATGACAATCGGTCCGTTTGTGGATGATGAGAGTATAATCAGCAGGGATTTTCGACTTACGAAGAAACTTTATGATGACATCGGAAGTAGAAATCCCGATATTGATATGAAGTATCTGTCGATGGGAATGAGCGCCGATTATCACATCGCTTTGCGAGAAGGCGCTAATATGATTCGGGTAGGTTCGGTAATTTTCGGTTCCCGTACGGCATAAACCGGCGCTAATTCAGGTCGAAAAATGAAATAAATTCGAAAGGTATTTATTGTGACGTTAAATCCAATCGATATACGGCATCAGCAATTTAAGAAATCCTTGCGGGGTTTCGATCCGGTCGAAGTCGAGCATTATCTTAATCAAGTTGCTGATAGAATTGAGGAAATACTTCAGGAACACGAGGAGTTGAAAATATCCCAGAGGGAGATTAAAGCGAAATTATCAAGCTATACCGATACCGAATCCGCTATAAGCGAAACCATGGTAGCCGCGCAAAAAAACGCTGAAAAGACCGTGGAAAATGCCAACAAGGAAGCCGGTTTGATTATCAAGCAAGCGCGTTCGGATGCCGACCGAATAATAAAGCAGGCCTCTGATAGGGCAGTCAAAATCCGTCAGTATATACATGAACTCGAGATGGAAAAAGCCTCCTTGGTCGGAGAAATGAAATCTATTATAAAAGCTCATACGCAGTTAATTGAACAGATTGTACGCGAGAGTGATAAGGAGGTGCCGGAGATAACTCCGAAATCGCAACTTAGCGATGATGATATCGATAGAATAGCCGAAGAATACGAAATACGCTCGGGAGCGGATAACCAGCAAGAATAAGACAATCATCGAAGAGGTATATTTTGGACGGAATTTACGAACAAACTCAGGAAGCAGTCGAATTCATTAAAACGAAAACCGGGTTTGATCCCGATGTCGGTATTATCTTGGGTACCGGATTGGGGGCGGTTGCCGAAGCGATTGATAGGGAAGCGGTTATAGATTACGAGAATATTCCCAATTTTCCGGTTTCAACGGTTGAAAGCCATTCCGGGAGGCTTATTCTCGGTACTTTATCCGGAAAAAACGTGATTGCTATGCAGGGAAGATTTCATCTTTACGAAGGTTATTCGGCGCAGCAAGTGACTTTTCCGGTGAGGGTGATGAAAGCGTTGGGGATCAAGCTGCTTTTTGTTTCCAACGCCTGCGGCGGACTAAATCCGCAATTTAAAACCGGCGATATAATGATTATAACCGATCATATCAATTTTCAGGGCAAAAATCCCCTGGTGGGCGTAAATGACGACAGATTGGGTCCTCGTTTTCCCGACATGTACAATGTTTACGATAAAGACCTGGTTAACTTAATGTATGATACCGCCATTGAAAACGGCATAGGAGTTCAAAAGGGAGTATACCTGTCCGTGTTGGGTCCGAATTTGGAAACGGCGGCGGAGTTCCGGGCGCTTCGTACACTCGGCGCCGATGTCGTTGGTATGTCCACGATTCCGGAGGTGATTGCTGCCAGACACTCCGGCTTGAAAGTGATGGGATTATCCATCATAACCGACATGGGTCTTCCCGACGCTATGGAGCCGATCTCGTTGGAATCAGTACTGGCTGCCGCTAAGGAAACGGAGCCGATGATGAAACTTTTAGTTACGAAAACATTTGAAAAGCTTGAGATATAAATCGCTATTATGTTTAGAGAAATAAGCTCAGAATTTAATTATCCGGAAGCCGAACAAAAGGTAAACGAATATTGGGATAAATATAATGTGTTTAATGAATCTCTCGATCGCCGTCGGGGCTGTCCCGAATTCGTATTTTACGAAGGACCGCCGACAGCTAACGGACTACCGGGGATCCATCATGCCATGGCTCGCATCGTAAAGGATACCATTTGCCGTTACAAGACCATGAAGGGCTTTCGCGTGGAAAGAAAGGCGGGCTGGGATACTCAGGGGCTTCCGGTTGAACTGGAAGTGGAAAAACGGCTTGGAATTTCCATCAAAGAAAACATTGAAGAGTTCGGGATTGAGAATTTCAACAAAGAATGCCGCGAGTCTGTTTTTAGATATAAGAAGGAATGGGATGAATTCACGCGCAGGATCGGATTCTGGCTCGATCTCGATGATGCTTACGTAACCTACACCAACGAATACATAGAATCGGTATGGTGGGCGTTAGCTCGTTTTCACCGCGAAGGTTATCTCTATCAGGGTCACAAGATACTCCCCTGGTGTCCCCGATGCGGCACGGCGCTTTCTTCGCATGAAGTAGCGCTGGGATATGAGACAGTCGAGGACCCATCGGTTTTTGTTCTCATGGAAATAATTGACAAGCCGGGTGTTTTTTTCCTGGTCTGGACAACGACTCCCTGGACATTGATATCAAACGTAGCCTTAGCGGTGCATCCCGACTACAAATATGTGGAGGTGGAATCGCGGGGAAATCATTTCATTCTGGAGCGCACAAGGGCTCACTCAATATTCGGCAGTGACATCAATATCGTAACGGAGTATACCGGCGCCGAGTTGATGGGACTTCATTACAAGCCGTTGTTCGAATTCATTAAATCCGACAGGAAATCTCATTATGTGGTTACCGCCGATTTCGTCACCACCGAAGAAGGTACCGGAATTGTGCATATTGCACCGGCATTCGGCGCCGATGACTACGAGCTTTCGGTAAAATACGACCTTCCGGTAGTACAGGCTGTCGACGAAAAGGGTAAGTTTATCCCCGAGGTGACGTCCTGGGCGGGCAGATTCGTTAAGGACGCCGATCCCGAAATAGTCGAAGACATCAGGAAGCGCAGTCTGCTGTTCAGATCGGAGACCTATTCTCATACCTATCCCTTCTGCTGGCGATGCGATACACCTTTGTTATATTATGCGAGGCGAAGCTGGTTTATACGCACCACCGGTTTTAAGGATAAGATGATTGAAAACAACAAACAGATAAACTGGCAGCCTCCGGAGCTAAGGGATGGACGGTTCGGGGAATGGTTGGAGAATAATATAGATTGGGCTCTGTCCCGTGAACGTTTCTGGGGAACCCCTTTGCCGATCTGGGTATGTAAAAACTGCGGTAAGGAGCAATCAGTAGGGAGTATCGAGGAACTCAAGGAGCTGGGCGAAAACGTACCCGATGATATCGAGTTACATCGTCCTTATGTAGATCGTGTCGTTATCACCTGTCCCGAATGCGGCGGCGATATGCGCCGCACCCATGAAGTTATCGACGCCTGGTTCGATTCCGGTTCCATGCCGTTTGCCCAGTATCATTATCCATTCGAGAATAAGGAGAAGTTCGAAAGCAGGTTTCCGGCTGATTTTATCGCCGAGGGGATCGATCAAACCCGCGGTTGGTTTTATACATTACTGGCAATATCGACTTTCCTGTTTGGCAAATCATCCTATAAGAATATCGTGGTAAACGAGTTGATACTTGACAAGGACGGTCATAAGATGAGCAAGTCCAGGGGAAATGTAGTTGATCCCCGTCGGGTTTTATCGGAGATGGGCGCCGATGCCACCCGTTGGTATATGGTGACCACCTCGCAGGTTTGGCTGCCGACCAAATTCGATATCAATGGCGTCGGAGAGGTTGCTAAGAAGTTTCTCTCAACTCTTAAAAACAGCTATTCATTTTTTGCGCTGTATGCAAGTATCGATAAGTTTAATCCTTCCGATGTTAAAGAATCGGAATTGGAACCCACAGTTATCGATAAATGGCTGAAATCGAGACTGATGACGCTGGTTCGCCAGGTTGACAATCATTATGACAGGTTTGAGATAACCAGAGCTGCCAGATTGATTCAGAATTTCGTTATAGAGGATTTATCCAACTGGTATATCCGTCGTTGTCGACGAAGATATTGGGGATCGGAACCGACCAAAGATAAAACCACCGCTTATTATTATCTCTGGGACGCTCTGCTGACCACGTGCAAGTTAGCCGCTCCGGCAGCGCCATTTCTGACCGAGCAAATTTTCTTGAATCTGGTTGAGCCCCTCAAGGACAATAGCAAGATATCGATTCATTTGGAGGATTTCCCGGAATCGGATAGTTCGAAGATTGATGCCAAGCTGGAATCGCTGATGGAGAAGGTCAAGGATATTGTCAGTTTAGGTCTTGCGGCGCGTAAGAAAAGCAAAATCAAAGTGCGGCAGCCCCTATCAAGAATTTTGGTGAAACTCTCCAATACGAAGGGAGACGAGGATTTTTCGCCTCTGCTCAGCCAGATAAAAGAGGAATTGAATATTAAGCAGGTGGAATTCACGGATAACTTCGATTCACTTTCTATATTCGAAGTTAAGCCGAATTTCAGGAGTTTAGGTCCCAAGTTCGGGAGGAAAGTTAACCAGGTTTCCCGGGTACTGCAGGATTTATCACCGCAGCAAGCTGCACAATTCAAAGCCGAAGGGTCGGTAAACATCGATCTTGACGGGAAGGAGGTTACCGTTAGCGCGGAGGATGTTGATTTTCTAACCAGATACTCCGGCGAATATGAAGTACTGCAGGAAGGTGAGACCGCAATCGCGCTTGAAACCGTCGTAACCGACGAATTGCGCGACGAAGGTTTTGCCCGGGAAATAGTGAACAAAGTGCAGAACATGCGTAAGACAGCGGATTATAATGTTACTGATAAAATAAGGATTCGTTTTTCCGGAAGTGATTTGATAACAGATGCGGTAGAGAAATATAAAAGTTATATTAGTGAAGAGACGCTCGCCGAAGAGATTATTTCAAGTGATGGAAAGGGTGATTTGGAGAAATCCTGGAATATAAACGGTGAGGATACTGTAATTTCTGTCGAAAAAATTAGTAGTTAGTACGGAGTTGCTAAATGAACAAACGCGATTTGGAGAAGTTTGAGAAACTGCTTTTAGAAAAGCGGAAACAGCTTCTCAAGGAGCTGGGATTGCTCAAGGAGTTTTCTTCCGATACTCAGAAAGATAGCTCGGGCGATCTCTCAAGCCATGCTTATCACATGGCTGATCTGGGAACTGATGCTCAGGAACGGGAAAAGTCTTTCTTGCTCGCTTCCAAATCGGGGCGGCTGTTGTATCACATTGATGAAGCGCTAAGGAGAATTAGAGACAACGTATATGGAAAGTGCGTGGCTTGCGGAGAAGAGATAGCTCACGCCCGCCTTGAGGTGGTTCCTCATGCCAGAATGTGTATTAAATGCAAGGAAAAGGAAGAACAGACCAAGAGCTGAACGCCCGGCGTGCCAATAGGATATACATATTAACCGGTTTGCTTGTTATCCTTTTAGACCAGCTATCAAAGTGGTTGGTCTATTTTTTCATGCAGGAAGGGGAATCGATATCGGTCTTAGGTGATTTCATTTTCCTGACCTTTATCTACAATCCCAAGGGCGCTTTTGGCTTCGGATCGGGCGCCGGATCGCTATATATCTTCCTCTCTATTATCGCTATTTTAGTGATTGTTTACTATTTCCAGAAAAGTCATCAGATTGAAAGATTCCTCAGGTTTAATCTTTCCCTGATACTGGGCGGCGCATTGGGGAATGTAATAGATAGGGTAGCGCATGGTAAAGTAATAGATTTCGTAGATGTCGATTTCTTTGATATCAATATAGAACCGTTTTCACTACTCGGTATACAATTCTCGGGCTATCAAATAGACCGCTGGCCGATATTTAATGTCGCCGACTGCGCGGTTACGATCGGTACAATCGGAGTAATCCTCTACATCATTACACACCCTAATTTTCCGCATCGGCGCGAGGAGTTAGAAAAATCGGAGTCGGACAGCGATCTTTCGCAGCGGTATTCAGAGGATGAGCAGGAAAATATCTAAAAAGATCGATACCAGGGCAGCAGGTCAGCGTCTTGACCTTTACTGCACGCAGCTGATAAATGATATCTCACGAAGCAGAATAAAGAACCTGATTGATCATGGAAAGATACTGATTAATGGACAACCGGTGAAAGCGGGCTATATTCTTAAGGGGAGTGATATACTGGATCTGACAATCCCGCCTCCCGCCGAATCCGAGATCAAACCGGAGAACATTCCGTTAAACATCGTTTTTCAGGACAGGGATATGCTGGTGGTGGATAAACCTGCGGGTATGGTAGTACATCCGGCTGCGGGCAATTATACGGGTACCCTGGTCAATGCCTTATTATATCACATTAGAGATTTATCGGGCATCGGAGGCGAAATTAAGCCGGGGATAGTTCACAGGCTGGACAAGGATACATCCGGATTGTTACTGATAGCCAAAACCGACCAGGCGCATGCGCAGCTTTCCGAACAGATCAAGAATAAAACAGTCAAGAGGTTGTACAAAACGATAGTGATCGGCGACCTGCCGCAAGACGAGGGCGATCTGCGATTTCCTATCGGCAGAAGTAGCAGTGATCGCACCAAAATGGCCGTTACGCATAAAGGAAGCCGTGATGCTCATACTCAGTATAATGTAATCGAGCGATTCGGCAGATATACATTTACGGAAATGCGTTTGCAAACCGGTCGTACACACCAGATAAGGGTGCATCTTTCCCATAGCGGTTACCCGGTATTAGGCGATCCGGACTACGGCGGAAGAGAACAGCCTCAGGGTATTCTGGATAAACGGGAGCTTGATCTATGGCGTAAACTGATGAAGACTCTAAAGCGGCAGGCTTTGCATGCATACCATCTTACATTCGAACATCCTAAAAACGGCGAAGGCACAACTTTCGAATCCTCGCTTCCGGACGACTTTCAGGAAGCAATAAACACAATCCGCAAGTTTTACATCTCCCGATAGGTCAAGTTGCTTGTAGTCTTGACATCTCGAAGCGGTGCGGCGGGTTAAATAATGCAGATGGATACAAAATATGTTTATCCCGGATAATTCGTGAGAAGAATTTAATCGTAGCCGAAGGCTTGCCCTTCGGGAGTTTAATCCGGACGCACTACACGGAGTAATTCCTCTACCGAGGTTATCCCGTTTCTCACCTTCAGTGCTCCGTCCTCAAACAGAGTTTTCATTCCATCCTTGCGCGCTTGAATGCGCAGTTCGTCGGAGGATGCCTTTCTATCGATAAGCGGTTTTATTTCCTCGGACAATATCAGAAGCTCGTGCACTCCCATCCGTCCTTTATAGCCGGTGTCGTTACATAAAGGGCAGCCGCGCTTTCTGAACAAAGTAATTCCGGATTCTTCAATCCCGAGTAAATTCAGTTCTTCTTCGGAGGGTTCATATTCTTCTTTGCATTTACACAATTTTCGCGCCAACCGTTGGGATACGACCATTAAGAGTGAAGAAGAAATCAGAAACGGCTGAATTCCCATGTCGATGAAGCGGGTTACCGTTCCCGGCGCGTCATTGGTATGCAATGTGGAAAACATCAGGTGACCTGTCAGAGCGGCTTCGATAGCGATCTCCGCGGTCTCCAGATCACGAATCTCCCCAACCATAATAATGTCGGGGTCCTGCCTTAGATAACACCGGAGGGCTCTGGCGAAGGTCAGTCCGATCTCAGGGAGCATCTGCATCTGATTGATTCCAACAAGCATATACTCTACCGGGTCTTCTGCGGTTTGTATATTAACCTCCGGTTCGTTTATATGGTTAAGGGCGGCATATAATGCAGTGGTCTTGCCCGAACCGGTAGGACCGCAGTGCAATATCATCCCGTAAGGTTTTTTTATCAGATCACGATATATCTTGAGATTGTACTCCGAATAGCCCATCTGTTCCAGTGCGACCATGGCGGCTGATTTGTCTAATATTCTCATCACAACCTTCTCGCCGAATGCCATGGGACCGGTAGCGACTCTGAGATCGATATCGATATCTTTGGAGTTATAGTTTTTGAATTTTATTCTTCCGTCCTGGGGCAGCCGTCTTTCGGAGATATCGAGGCTGGACATGATCTTAAGACGGGAGATAAGGGCGTTAATAGTCTTCGGCGGCAGGGAAAATGTCTCGTGGAGGACGCCGTCTATCCTGTAGCGAACCTTGACCTCCTTTTCAAACGGCTCGATATGGATATCGGAGGCTCCTTTATCATAAGCATCCTCGATAATTCGCGACGCTAATTGAACGATCGGGGCTGATGATTCGGTTACTTCTTCCTGAATATCTATCGATTCGGCGTTGGAATCGTATTCCTTGCCGACCTCGGCAACCGTCTCGGATATCTGCGCATCCATTTTAAATGCGGATTTAATTGCCCTGGCAATCGATTTCTCCGTTGAGACCAGGACTTTTCCGATCTTAAGCTTGGTGGCGAATTTGAATTTATCCATAAGCGCATAATCGAGAGGATCGGAAACCGCGATAGCAACCCTTCCTGTATCATCCCTTTCGACCGGATAAATATTGAGCCTTTTGAGGGTTTTCTCGCCGATGGATTCAAGCAGCTCGGGGTCGCTTGCCACGTGATGCTCCAGATCGATATATTCGGTATTCGCAAGTTGCGCCAGATACTGACCGGCTTCGGTATCGGTTATGGTTTCATGTTCGCTGAAAGCCGTCTTCATTATGCGCGCGGCATAATCCGCTACTTGCTGCAGCAGCTTGAGATCAGTTTCATTAAATTGGTCTCTGCCGGAGTCGGGAATTCTATTCACAACCTGAACCGCGCCTATGACATTTCCGCTCTTTAACGGAGCGGTTATCATGGTGTAGGTTTTAAATCCGGTTTCATGGTCGACTTCCGGATTGAAATCAGGATCATTCTGGGCGTCAACGGTGAGTATCGGTTCTCCGGTTTCGATTACCCTGCCTACCACGCCTCTACCCTTTTCGAGCGGAAGCGATTTTAGCTTCCCTGCTGTCTTTTTAGCTATCGCTTTGTAGCTCTCCCCACATTTTTCCATCTCTGGTGTGTAATAAACATAATTGAACCGGATATGATTGGTTTCATCCAGCAAATAGATAGTGATCGCCACTCCGTGTACCGCCGCCAGCGCTTTCTTGCAGGTCACTTCCAGCACGGAATCGAGCTCCTGCGGAGATAGCTGTCGATTGGATAGCAAAGCTCTAAGCAGCGAGCTTAATACCGATGATGATTTTGCATCCTTTATTGCTTGAACCATGAATACCCCGCCCTTATTTACAATATTGATATTTGATAGTCGAAATCACGAGGATTCCGACTTATTGCTCCTTAGTTGCCCAATACATTAACACTGCGCCTGCCGCTGCGACATTAAGAGAATCTACGTCACCGGCAATCGGAATCTTAACTTTGATATCCGCTATTCGGTTTACATCGTACCTCACGCCGCGCGGTTCATTGCCGAGAATAAGCACAGATTTCTCCGGACACTTGTATTCATTTATAGGGAACCCACCCTGCAAATCGGTCGATATCAAGCTGAACCCGAGGTTCTGGAGTTTCTCAAGCTGTTTGATATCAACACCTTGAGCGACTTTGGTTTGAAAAGCATAGCCTGCGGTAGATCGAAGCAGTTTTGGATTGTACAGCTCGCAGCTATCAGGGGAAAACAACACCCCTCCCATACCGAACGCGCAGGCGTTTCGGATCAATGTTCCGGCATTGCCCGGATCGGAAACATCATCCAGATATAATAGCTTGTCGGATGAGCTGATTTCGTCGAAAGGTGAATCCAGCAGCGACATCAAACCGATTATTCCCGGCGGCGTGGTTACATCGGATAGTTTCCTCATTTGAGGGGCTGTTAAAAATGTTGTTTTTATATCTATATTGTTAACCAATGCGTCCAAATTCCTGGTTCCGAAATCCACAGAATAAAACAGTTCTTTTGGAATGCACCGATTCTCGATAGCCGCTCGTATCAGATTAACGCCCTCGATGAGAAACTGTCCCTCTTTCTGACGATATTTCTTTTGCTTCAATGAAGTCAGGTATTTTAATCTCGCGTTACTAATCATATAAATAATCTCGGCAAATTATCGATTGATTTTTACTACCGAAAGAGCTTAATTTATTCCAACTATGAGAAGAAAGCAATTGTTTCGGTTAATACGGAAATGTTTTAAATATATTAATTTTCTTGTCCTTTGCGGTGTTTTTATTCTTCTTTTCTATGGCACTGTAATCTGCGGTGAGATTGAGAATCCCGATTTTGGCGATAATCCGGCTATTGATTTAATTCCGATTATCTACCCAAAACCGAGCGGAATGGGACTGGCGCTTTCCGGCGGAGGGGCTCAGGGATTTGCCCAGATCGGCGTATTGAAAGCGCTTGAAGAGAATAATATCCCGATCTCACACATAGCAGGAACCAGTATCGGAGCTGTTATAGGCGGATTGTACGCTTCGGGTTATTCCGCTGTTGACCTGCAGAGGATGGCTGAAGCGACTGACTGGCAGAGTCTTTTTTCCAATAATCCAAACAGGTTAAAGCTCTTTCTTACTCAAAGGCAGGCTCGGGAGAAACATCTACTGGAAATCAGATTCGACGGCTTAACGCCCTATATCCCTCAGGCATTTACCAGCGGACAGCGGATGACGAGCTTTTTATATGATATTACCGTGAATTCCCGCTACGGAGCCGGGGCGGATTTCGACCAATTGCGAATCCCTTTCCGGGCTGTTGCAACCGATTTAGTTACCGGAGAGACGATTATACTGTCCTCCGGAGATCTCGCCGAAGCTATGCGGGCGTCGGTCTCCGTACCGTTGGCATTCAGTCCGGTCGAGTATGATCATACGCTATTAGTTGATGGGGGATTAACGGAGCCTATACCGGTTAACGTAGTGAGGGGGATGGGGGCTGCTGCGGTGATTGCGGTGAATACCGTTTCGCAGCTTAACCCTAAGGATAAACTGAATTCGCCATTCGATATTGCCAATCAGGCGACAAGTATTATGGTTAAGGAGAAAACCGCGGAGCTGCTGGAGCAAGCTGACCTTGTAATAAACCCTGACCTTTCCAACTTCGCTAATACTGAGTTTACCGATGTCCCTGCAATAATTGAAGCCGGGGAAAAGGCTGCTTATGCCAAACTGCCCGAGATCAGGAATCTTCTTGGGGATAATCAAGCTCAAGACAGCGAGCCCCTTTTTGTCAGCAATATCAATATCTCGTTGGGCGATAATGCAAACTTACCGGAACATATCAGCGCCATAACCGAAAAGTATCAACACCGCGATATAACGTTTGGCTCACTAACTGCATTAAAGGAAGAAATCTGGGGCTGTGGCGATTATATATCGGTGGATGCTCGAATTGAAACATTAGCGGGTAACGCGGCAGTTGAATTGGTTTTAATTCTCTCTCCAATAATTAGCGAGGTGCGAATTTTAGGGAATACCGTATTCTCGTCGGATATTTTAAGGAAGTACCTTCAAGTTGATGAAGACAATAAGCTGGATGTATCCGAGTTGCGGCGCGGATTGCTGAATATTGAGAATCTTTATCGTAATTCACATTACCCGTTGATTAAGTTCAATCGAATCGGAGTCAACACGAAATCGGGTATTCTTACCATCGAAATTGATGAGGGATTGATATCGGATTTAGAAATAATAGGCTCCGGTATTACCCGATCCTGGTTGATTCACAGGGATTTCCCTGATGTGGTCGGCAGACCGTATAATTCCAAGGATATCGATGCAGGAGTGGAAAAGCTATATAGCACCGGTTTATTTGACTACGTAAGCACCAATATCGCCAGCCATTTCAATGGGTACTATACTCTAAGATTGAAAATCCGTGAAAAGCATCCGGTTGCGGCCAGATTCGGCGCAAGATATGATAATGAGTATAACTTGCAGGGACTGATGGAGTTAGGTAATTACAATATCGCCGGGACCGGTAAGGAGGTTATCGTGCGCGGTATAATAGGCGATAGAGAACAAAAACTCCGTTCCGAGTTCCGCGCCGACAGATTCTTTAAAACCATGATCACGTTCTCTATTTTCGCTGAGTTCGGCAGTAAAGAAATGGATCTGTATTTCGATCATCGACCGAGAGAGCAATACACAAAGGATAACATTGCGGCGGGTTTTAGGATAGGTCAGCAGATTTCGCGACTGGGTACAGCTTCTCTGGAAGTCCGCGCGGAGGATATCACCGAGGAGTTCCCCGACAATAATGAATTGAATAGCGATATACGCAGTATAATCCTTCGCTCTATTGTTGATACTAAGAACAAGAATGTACTGCCTGAAACCGGCAAATACCATCATTCTTACCTGGAAATTGCCAATGACGTCCTGGGCGGTCAAGAGGTTTACAGCAAATTTTATATCTCTTTGGAATCTTATTATCCGTTTCCCTGGGGATTTATTTTTCATCCTCACGGCGCCCTTGGAATCTCAATAAACGGTCTACCTCATCCGGAGAAATTCCGTTTGGGGGAACCCGATGGATTTGCCGGATATTACAGCAATGAAGTTCTTGGCGATAACATGTTTTTCTACTTTTTAAAAATCCGTAAATCTCTGTATCGCAATTACTATTTGTATTTCAGATATGATACCGGCGATGTTTTCGATAATCGCAAGGAAGTGAAACTAACCCAGCTTCGGCATGGATTTATGATCGGATTGGTGGTCAACACCTTCCTCGGTCCCCTTGATATCAACTACGGCATTCACGAAGAGGATATCGATAGGTTTTCTCTATCCTGGGGATATGAGTTTTAGCTGGAGGGATGCGCTCTGTCGCATTCCTCGGTCACTTAACCAGCGCCATCTTGCGAGTAATTTTCTTATCACCTGCCGCTAATCTATAGAAATACAATCCGGATGAATATTCGGATGCATTCCAACTCACGGATCTGAAACCCGCCTTCTGAGGCGAATCAACTAATGTTGCTACCTTCTGTCCCATCAGATTGTAAACGGAGAGATTTACTTCGCAATTTTCCGGAAGCGTATATTCGATTGTTGTTATCGGATTAAAGGGATTGGGGTAGTTCTGATTCAGGGAATAAGTCGAAGGTAATTCAGCCGATTCCTCATCGGCATCGAGGTAATAGTCATAATAAAGGTGTCTGCGATCCATATCATGGCCATACATCCTCCAATCCAGCCCATAGACCGCCGAATTCGCTTTGTAATCGTACACAGCAAGATTATTGGCAGCCTGCCTGAATCCAACCACGATTTCCAGGTCGCCGTCGCCGTCGATATCATCTACCGCGGGGGAGGAGGAAGTTATGGTGCCGTATGTAGGCAATGGGAAGTTCCTGACAGCGGAGCCATCGATGTTAAACGCATATATCGAACCATCGATACTGGCAACGATAATCT
Source organism: uncultured Ignavibacteria bacterium (assembly GCA_964563085.1). GTDB lineage: Bacteria > Zixibacteria > MSB-5A5 > UM-FILTER-46-8 > UM-FILTER-46-8 > WJIR01. The sequence goes on from CAZLVS010000009.1 coordinate 55,955, forward strand.
CCTTGGATCCATCGCCGTCTATATCCACGATAACCGGCGAAGCGCTCAATGATGATCCTACTGACACAGGCCAGTTTTCGATGTCTTCACCCTCGGAAGTTATACCGTACAATAATGCGCCGTTGGTCCCTACGAATATCTCAGGGACACCGTCAGCATCGATATCTGCCAATGCGGCATCAGCTTTGATTGCGGCGCCTAAATCCCTGGGAAAACCGTTCATAATGGAACCGTCGTGTTTGATTGCATAAAATTGATTGGATTGTGTGCCTACCATTATCTCGTCGCGATTGTCTTCGTCCAAATCGCCCATCGCCGGAGCTGCCCAGATAATATCGCCCAGAGCTGCGGGGAAACCATCAACCGCGGAACCATCGCGATTCCAGGCATGAAGATTACTATCCAGCCCCCCCGCCGCAATCTCCAGATCGTCATCGGCATCGAGATTTCCCGCCGAAGCGCCTCCGTAAATCTTGCTTCCGGTCTCCACGGGAAAGCCGGATACTGCTGTTCCATCGACATTATAAGCGTAAACTCTGCCATCGCCGAACGCGGCAAAAACAACTTCGCTGAAATCATCGTCATCAAGGTCAACCAGCATCGGCGTGCTGTAATACTGCTGACCTTCCTGTTTCGGGAATCCCGGCATATCATTACCGTCCGTATCCTTGACATACAGGTGCCCGTTTTTAGTGCAGAATGTAGCTTGGTAACCCGCATTTCCATCCATCTGACCGATCGCCATGCCGCCGACTATATCACCGGCGACTTCTACGGGATACCCGGGAACCGAACTTCCATCATGGTTAAGGGCGAAAATACTATCGCCGGCAGTGCCGAATACTATTTCATTAGCATAATCACCGTCAACATCGAATAATCCGATACATCCCTCGATATTTCCGCTGGCGGTAACCGGGAAATTCTTTTGATTCAATGAAACATCGATATAAAACGTATCGGTTACGCTATAACCGCCGTCAGCGGTAATGGTTATTTCAACCGGAATGGCATGAACCAAAGCGTCCTGTGATATATTCATGGTGAATGGATCTGAGGAATTCTCCCCCTCGCTGTCGGAGCCTATATCGCCGTAATCCGCTTCGCCGTCAATAATGGTCAAATCGGCGTCATCGGTGGAAACCGAACCATGCACGTTGGCAGCTTCCGCCCAGAAATTCCTGATAGTCACTATAACTTCCAGAGCCTCCCCCGGATTGGGAATTCCGTCCCCGTCGTCATTGGTGATAGTCTGCTCGGATGATATCGCCCTGAGGTTCGGATAAAGCTGATAAGCCAAGCCGCCGAAAGCATCCACCCTTCCGGCGCCGAGCAGTCCCACCCAATTCGGGTTGCGCGAATAGAGAGCCACGCTATCGGCTGATTGGGTGATTATATCCCAAATATCTTGAGTGGTTCTGTTGATATCCTGAGCCTTGACCAAAGCAGCCGCTCCGGCGCAGACCGGCGATGCCATGGAAGTGCCCTGCAGGAAACTGTAGGAATCATGCGCCCAGGTGCTGTATATGTTTACGCCGGGCGAGCTTATATCTATCCAGTCACCGTAATTGGTGAAACCTGCTCGCACATCGCCATTGGCAGTTGCGGCGACACATAAGGACTTCTCATAACCGGCAGGATAATGTTCGACATCGGTATTATCATTACCGGCGGCAGCGACTACCAAACATCCATCTTCAAAGGCGCTTTCGATAATCTGTCTTTCCGCATTACTGTATATGTAGTTTCCATAACTGCAATCCACGAAATGAGCCCCTACATCCACGCAATATATAATGCAAACATTAGTAGCTATCAGTGAACCGCCGGTGCCGGCAGCTTTGGCAGCGATTATCTTGGCTGAAAATGCAGGACCCGCCCCTCCAATTTCATTGTCGGTAGCCTCGGAGGCGCATCCGGCGACATGCGTACCATGATCCGGATATTCCTCAGCCGGATCGGCATCCCGGGCGCCCATGTCGATACCGCATACGTCATCCTCATAGCCGTTGTCATCATCATCCAACCAGTTTAAGTCTCCGCCTTCATTTTCCGGGAAATTGTCGAATATACCGTTGTTGTTCAGATCCTCGGGCGGATTGATCCACATATTCGGCTCCAGGTCGGGATGGTCATAATATACTCCGGTATCCACGATCCCGATAATAACCGTGTCCGTTTCCTCGCCCCTGACGATATCCCAGGCTTCATAAGCGCGTATATTCCCTAAGAACCATTGATTGCCGATTGATGGATCGTTCGGTTCATAGCAGGGCTGGGGAACATAATGCACTTCGGCGTATTGCAGATAGGGTTCGCCTGAAATCACGGCTGCCGCCTCCCATACATCCGAGCGGCCATCGGTGGCCAAGGAGTACATTCTATCAACAGATTCCTTCATGTGACTCGGCTTGAGTTTGCCTTTATAATATTTTTCGACCTTGACAACTCCATACTGTTCACACAGCCGGTCTAATGAACCGTAACCGGCGCTGAATCCCGGCGTATCGAATTCCCCCGTATTCAACGGCTTTGAATCAGGCATTATTCCTATTACGATTTTATCGGAGAGGTATTGAATACCATCCGAGGTGGTCAAAATTGTGTAGTCAGCGGCGATACCGTTATTCGCAGCCGTCATAACGGTCAAAAACGCAGCAACCATAAAAACTCTATAATTTCCCATTACTTTCTCCTAACTAAAGCTGCAGATAGGCGAGAACTGCAAACCTGTTCAAAATTTTACTAATTTAGTGAAATATAATAAAATAACCGGTTTAGTCAAGGGAGTAGTTCCCTCTTCTACTGGTTAGTTTGCAGTATTACAGCGGTATGCAAAAAGTTATTTTTTCTCAGGTAAATTGACCTTATACTTAAAGGATAGATAATTATTGAGGAGTACTTATGTCAGAAGGTGAAATAGTCAAAATTCTCTCGTCTAAGTTATTAAACGGCGAAATCCCGCCGTGGAAAGTTGAATCCCTTATATCAGAGGAACATGGAATAAATGCCCCCGAAAACTTTATCCTTGCTGCTAAAGCGCGAAGAGATTTCCTCGAGAAGAGGACCGGTTTAAAGTTCGAATATCTCTCATTACCGGACAAACCGTATCTGATAAATTATGCCTGTCGAAAATGCAATATAGATTATCAACTCGCCGCTTACGATGAGAAGACTATCTGCTCGCTATGCGGCGATATGCCGGCGGTAAAGAAACCGGAGAAAATGTTTCCGTTTACAGCTAACTATATCGGCGGTATCGATGATTATTTCTCCTATTGCGGGATGTTCGATGTGCATGGTGATATTGAGAAGCAATTCACCGGTATTCTTCAGTACGGCACCGGATTGGGTCCGATCGGCGTAACCCGCGGCGCATTTTTTATCAATCGTTCCGGCGGCGCGGAAGTGACCGTTTCCGAGTCCGCCCGAGCCTGCCGTAATCTCGGCTACATTTTCGCTGATGAAAGTGCCAGGAAGAATGCGATGCGGATCGTGGAGGAATTTCTACCTTATGTTCGTAAGGAGATGAACGGAGTTTTGCAGAAATGGGGAGGAGAGGTTTCGTTTGTCGAATTACTTCCGGTGGAGGATATGGGCAAACTCTATTTGTTCATCGATTTTACCGCTGAGTTCAAACTCTTCCGAGGGCATGGCGCTATCAGCAAAGCGACCGGTTTTGCCAAAAAGCTCATCGATGATAAATTCCACTCTGAAGGTTTTGAGTACCAGCTCAGCGGAATTACACAGGGCTACGATGGAGATCTCAAACCTTCACTTAGGAATAAACGCGGTCGGTACGGTTTAGCCAGAGTTTCCGTGCCCAAAAACGAAATTGAGAAACTCACCGGTAAACCGGCTCAGCATTTGATTGATTTCGTGCAGATGGATGCCAAAGGCGCCGAAAAACTGGGGTGGTTTCATCATACCGGAATGGGCGGCGAAATAATCGCCGGTTTTTATAAAGCAACCAAAGTTAATCCTCATGCCCCGCTTGTCTCGTCAACCCAGGAGATTTTCTGCCTCCATGAAGGGAAAAACATCGTTTATGGAGTGGAGCTTCCCAACGTAGAAGTCGGAACGATATCCTCTGCAGAAGGAGCAATCCCGCCGCTGGGCAGAGAAATGATGAGGTTTATGGGGATAACAAATGCGCGTGAATACGCCGCCTGTTTATCTGCAATCGTACTTGCGGGGGAATTCAATCTTTCGGTGGAAATAGTACGGGAAAATCTCTATAAACCTTCCCCTTAACAAACCGTCTTTTAAGACCGATAGAGGATTACTGCGTCGCTTTCCCGACATGAGCGGTGGAATGACTTTCAATTCCCGTGGATACTGAAGGGAGTCCTTGCGTTTAAGGCCGGGAGGATCACTTTTCTAATAACGGCGGATTTTACCCCGTCCCGCATAAATCAGAACGGGCTGCCTTTTCAGACAGCCCGTCCAATTACCTGCTATTCGGCTGCAGATTATCAGTCTGTATGAATTATCCGAGTTAGACAGCTCCTATTATAGATCCTACGCTCCGTACTGAAGCCGCATTGCCAGATAGTCGGGAAGTCCCGCATCATGGATTTTCTTAACAGCAGCTGCTATATCATATTCTAACCTTACATTCTCGAGCGCTCGTTCTTCAGGATAAAAAATGGAAAATGCCAATTGCGGATTTCCATCCCGAGGTTGTCCGATACTCCCCGCATTTACGATGCTCTTCGAATTATCGGGTAGGATTATCTTACCATCACTCAGGCTTTTTTCCCCTTCGGAATAAACTCCCTGAACATGCGAATGCCCCACAAACGCTATACTTTTCTTCATTAAAGGGAAAATCCGTATTGCATCAATCCGGTTAAATATATAATCCCAACTCTCGGGAACCACGGGGGTTGCATGGCAATATACTGCGTCAAGAGTTTCAATTGTATATGGGAGTTGTCCAAGCCAGTCTTTTTGCTCTTGAGCAAGGCTGCTGCGGGAGTATTGCACGCCCGCCACAGCGTACACATTCATAAACGCTTCCTCTTGCGAATTTATCACAGAGTAATCATGATTTCCCAGACAGATCTCATCGGTTGAAGAACGTATCAGGTTCAAGCAATCTGATGGATCAGCGCCATATCCAACTATATCCCCCAGGCAAACCAATTTCTTTTCCCCATCAGTTTGATCGTAATATCCGAGTGCGGTCTCCAGAGCTTCCAGATTCGAATGTATGTCTGAAATTACGAAAATCTTCATTTCAACATCCTGTTTTTATAATCTACCTATTATACTTACATTATCAGAAAAACGCACTAAAAAATAGTTGTATAATCTATAAATTTATGCAATATTATATTAACTGCAGGGCGGAATGTCACTATTGTGAGTAGTCGGAACTGCCGTGAAGTTCTTTGAAAAACTGGAGTATAGTGTTGGATACACCTTTAATGGGGTATCTTCAATCGTAATGTTAATCTCATACAAAATTAAGCGGAGGTAATCATGAAGGCGGTACACAGTTATTCAATCTGTCTATTACTTTTGGGCTTAGCTGTTCTCCTGACTGGCTGCAGCGAGGATGAAATCCTAAATGGTAATGGTGATATTGATGAGGAAGCTGCACAGGAAAAAGTTGACCAGGCGGATGAGCTTCTGGGGAGCACTATGTTTACGTTAATCAACAGCGACATCGAGCAGCCGGGTGATATCGATCTTACCCAACCGTACAATCTCTATCTTGAGGCTCTGGAATTGGATCCAACCCACTCCGGGGCTAATTTCGGCGCCGGTATGTTGGAGGTTCTTATGGTCAACCAGGATGATGAAATACAACAGGCTTTCGATGATTGGAAGAGTTTCATTGATGCGGATGATTACTTCGTGGTGGGAGGTCCGATGACCGGTCCGCTGGAAACCGAAAAGCCGGCATTAAGAATCGATCAGGCGGTAATTCCGTTGGGAATGCCTATGCAAATTACACGAAATCTATGCCGTATGCCGAATCAGGATGAACCCACAGTAGCTGAACTGCAATCGATATTCATATCTGTTGTTAAACCCCGTATTAATAGCGCTATCACTTATCTGAGCAATGCAGCGGAAGATGAAGAATTCGTATTCACGGTAACCGGCGAGATGCAGGGGGATTATAATGAAGACCCGGTAGAGTTAGATTTAACCGAAGTGTATGCTGCGTTATCCGGTTTGAATTGCCTGAAGGCGTTACTTTACCATTTCTGCGCTTATAATCTTTCCCTCGAAGGTTACACGGATACCGATATGATACAAGCGCTATCACAGGGTTCGAATTTTGCGGCGCTCCAGGATGGTGGTCAGTCGCGCATGTCCGAAGCGTTAGCAGCCTGGAAGTCCGCGGCTTCGTACTTGAATTCCGGCATAACTTTCCTGGAAAACGAGAGCGATTATCAGGGAGATGATTTCATTAAGATTGAACCTAACGACGGCATTACTCAGCAGGATCTGGATTCATTGAAACATTATATCCCCTTGGTGCAAAATGCGCTGAATTCATCGGAGACATTTACATTCGAGATCAATGGAGAAAATGAAGATATTCAAATCTCCTTAGCATCCTTTTTCGAATCACCTATCACGGATTTAAAGGAGCTCTTCCCTGACTACAGCGTGTCGGTGGATACCCAGATGGTCGATTGGACTGGCCATGCCAGCGGCGGGATGATCGAAGCCGATGTCGAAGTATATAGCGAAGATGTCTACTATTGGTATCGTTATGCAGTATATGAATATGATGGTATATGCGATACTATGATTGAATCTTCTAACATTGACGTTCCCGAGTTCGAAGAACGCTGGAATAGTATGGTGGAGTCTGTGGAGGATGATTATTTCAATGTGCGTCTCTCTATAAACTTCATCGACACACTGTCAATCGGTACACATGTGATCTCGGCGGCTACTTCATTCTCTTATTCGACAGCGATTATAAGCCGGTACGTACCGGTTATCACCTGGGATGCGGATAGTTTCGAGGAATGGATTTTACCGGATCCCACATTCGGAGGATTATTGCCCGGGATGACCGATGCGAGGTTTAAGGAACTTAACGATATGTCCGCAGACAACTGGGAGAAAACACAAACCTGGCGGCTGTGGTAAGTTGTTTAAATCACTTTTTTTCTTATTGTCAATATCCTTATGTGTATTCTTGAGCGCGACGGTAGACGCTCAATGTTATGATCCCATAATGGGTTACTTATTATCTGCGGATAACGAAAGCTGGGATATCGGAGGCGATTTATCCTCGGTTGGCACAAGTAAGATGATGAGATTAGGTTCCGAGGATGCTCTCTCGGATAAATATATCTCTGCACTTGGATATTACTCGGATTATTACCGAACGGGAGCGTTGGAGAGATCCGACGCTTCCTTTCATCGCAATTTCGAGGGGGAGATATACCTCTCCAATACCTCGCCGGTGGAATGGGAGTTTTTGCTCAGGAACAACAACGGTCATTGTCAAATCAATTTCTTAAACCACGATGACCAAATTCTTTCATTCCATGACGATAGGAAGGAAACCGATTTCGATATCCGATTCAAACCGAGCGCATTTGTACTGGGCGCCGGGTTCACGGCCGGAAATAATCTTTCTACCGGTTTTTATTTCTCCGGCGTATGGGAACCGAGGAATTATGGGACAATTGGCGCTCTATGGCAAAGGAGATATTCCCGCCCGGATTTATCTGCCTACTGGCATGATGAACATGCGGAAATTCGTTTAATTGGTGTATCGGAAGAATCAAAGCTTTATCTTAAAACGCCTGATTTAGGTCCTTTTCACTCCCAACTGATGCTCAACCGGACGAAATGGATTCGCAATCAGGAGAATAGAATCAATCCATCCATGGAGCCGTGGGGCGGTGGGGATCAATACCATTGGGTGCTAACATACGATAACGATATCAGCAGAATAAGTCTGGGCGCTCGTGGATTGCATATCGATTTGATGGCTTACGGGATCAAATTACCGTATCCTTTTTCCAAGATAACAGCGTTCAATGTTGACATAGACGGGCTATTCGTATCCGGCGATTTTGACATAAGCAACAATCGATTCAAAGCGGAGTTGGAACATTTACATTGGAACGGCATGAGCCGAGGACACCTTGAATTCTGGCCATTCACATCCGGCTTCGAAGAATTACTTGGGCTCAGGCGATATTATCATGCCGAGACAGACGGTGAGTTGTGGAGATTACATCTGGGTATAAGGCGCGCATTTGGCAGCAGATGGAATGGCGCTTTGGGTGTTAACATTGTAGATGTTTATCCTGTGGCGCGGGTAGAGCACTGGATGCCTGAGTTTTTGCTATTCGGAAAAGCGGATGAGCAAACTCATGCTTTAAACATCCGTCGCCTATTGGCAGGTATGCTTCACCTATCTGCGAAATATCGATGGCACAACCGGGAAATTAAATACACTTTTTCACAAGCGGTTCCGATTAAATCGTGGAAGCGCTCCGATGAAACGGTTGAAACCGTTCCGTCAGAATCGAGCGCTGCGCAAACCAGACCTTACGGTGGGGGATTTCATAAGATAGAAATGCGTCTTTTCTTCTGATGCGTTATAAAAAACTACTCTATCCCCAATCGTTTGCGCGTATATGGAATCAGTCCGCCGGCTTCGATTATACCCTGTGCCGATTCCGGCAGCGGCGGTATGGTAAACTCGCCTTTGGAAGTTGTTATAATGCCGTTAGCAAGATCAATCTTGATCTCGTCGCCGCTTTCCACAGCGTCTACCGCTTCTGCCGACGTAATTGGCGGTAATCCGAAATTCAGGCAGTTACGGAAGTAAAGCCGAGAAAATGATTTTGCGATGATAGCTCCTACTCCGGCGTATTTCAGGCACGATGCCGCCTGCTCCCGGGATGAACCGCAGCCGAAATTCTTACCGCCGACCACCACATCGCCTTTGCTAACTTTACTTGAGAACTCAGGATCGAGATCCTCCATTGCATGTTTGGCGATCTCTTCGGGGTCGCTGACTGTGTAAGTATATTTTCCCGGGAAGATCACATCGGTGTTAATATCATCGCCGTATTTGAAAACTTTACCTTCTATTTTTGACATTTTGGCTCCTTGGTCCGTTACATTTCGAAAGTTATCTTCACCAGTCATTGCCCCGACTTCATTGGAAAATCGAAGCAATCCATATTCACATCGTAGATACTATGGTATAAAAGAGTAAAAAAGAGAAGGCTGCCATTTTAAATTAAGGAAAAAAATATTAACCACGTGGTCGCGATAGCGCCACAAATTTAATGGAGGCAGCCTTCATGAGAAAGATACAGGGTTACATACAGAAAGGCAAGCGGATTTTTATCGGATTGGAAGCAGCCAAGCGGAATTGGAAACTATGCGTGCGCAGCGGCAAAATGACGGTGCATGAGGCAACATTGCCGGCCAGAGGGTTTATTCCCCTGACACGGATTCTTCATCCCGCGGAATGCGGGATGAAGACGGCGCGTGTTATGTCATTGTGGTCGGTGAACGCCCCCGTCCGCCGACTGCATGGCATGCTCAAATTTATTTGGGCATGTTTTGATTATATATGGTTACACATTGCTAGGGCTTCGCCTTGACCATGCCACCCTCCCGCATTTCATCCGTAGGTCGGGTTCCGAGCGAACGAAGTGATTGAGAAACCCGACACGCTTGCTGCACTGGTCATTGCGAGCGAAGCGAAGCAATCCGGCTCCATGTTTGTGCGTGACGGACATCCCCGTTTGACGCCTTCGGTCAGACGGGGGCGTCTGCCCGCACCTGAATGTGCCTTCCCCCGATTTCATCAGGGTCACCCGCATATAATATTCGGAGCAGGTCGGGTTCCGAGCGAACGAAGTGATGGAGAAGCCCGGCACCAGTAAGCGCTCACGAGATTGTTTCAAAATCCAAATTTAAGGCATTGCTTGAGTACAGGAGATTGCCGCGCCCTCGGAAAACCTCGGCCTCGCAATGACCCTTATAAATACTCCCTCGGATCGGTGATCTCGCCTTTGAGAGCCGATGCCGCAACCGATGCCGGTGATGCCAGATATATCTCAGCTTCCCGGCTGCCCATTCTGCCTTTGAAATTCCGATTAGCGGTTGAAATGACCACCTCATCCGGCGCGGGCACACCCTGATGAGCGCCCAGACATGGTCCGCATCCGGAGTTGGTTATTATTCCCCCGGCTTCCATTATAGTCTGAGCGTACCCTGCTTTCATAGCGTCCATATAGACTTTCCTGGATGCGGGTATGCAGATCATGCGGCAATCGGGATGTATTTTCCGTCCTTTCAAGATGGACGCAACCACCTGCCAATCCGACAGCCGCGAACCGTTACAAGTTCCCAAAAACGCCTGCTGAACTTTGGCGCCTACAACTTCACTTATCGGTTTGACGTTGTCAACCGTATGGGGACATGCAACTTGGGGTTCAAGCTCGGTTAGATCTATCTCGATATCTTTAGCATACTCGGCGTCGCTGTCAGGAAATACCGGCTGATAAGTCTGATTGCCCCGCAATGCCAGATACGAGAACGTTTTCTCATCAGGTTTCATATAACCGTTTTTAGCGCCCATCTCCACCGCAAGATTGGTAAACACCACACGATAATCCATAGAGAGTGAATCAAGATAAGGTCCTGAAAACTCTATCGAACGATAGATCCCCCCGTCAGCGCCAATCCTGCCTACTACGTGAAGCGCAACGTCTTTGGCAAATATTCCCTTGGGCGGCATTCCCAAAAGCAGCGCCCGCATCGATTCCGGGACACGGAACCATATCTTGCCCGTAGCCATTATCACAGCCATCTCCGAACGGCCGATTCCGGTGGCAAAGGCTCCGAAAGCCCCGTGATGGGTGGTATGCGAATCGCTGCCAACCACAACCATACCGGGCAGAACCATTCCCTCCTCAACCATCACCTGGTGGCAGATTCCGGCATTAACATCATAAAACTTTGTTATTCCCTGGTTTTTAGCAAATATCCTCACCGTCTTATGATTTTGCGCAAACTTCTCGTTGGCGGCAGGGGTGCAGTGATCCAGTATTATGACATGCAGATTCGGATCATAAACCTTGTCGACACCAATATCGTAAAAAGTTTTCGATATCGCGGCGGTGTTATCGTGCGACATGGCGAGGTCAGGCGTAATTTCTACGATCTCACCCGGCGCCACATCCTTGCCGACCCTCTTTGATAATATTTTCTCAGCAAAAGTAAGTCCCATGTTCGCCTCTATTTTTGTTTCAAATTTGTCAAGTAATCAAAATAAAGAAATCGTGTTAAGTGTCAACTATTAAAATTGAAACAATGACAGGAATCAAATTTCAATGCTATTTGCGATTAATGTTTAGCAATACTGTATATTATCTCAGAATCTTTGTAAAATTTGTTGACATGGACCAGTATGGAAATTAAACTACAAAAATCAAAATAATTCAGGAAGTGATAACCCTAACTATGGGAGCTGGAATAGTCTTTGAATAGAAGTTACCTACGGTGATTAAATTCGCAGTGCGGTAACATTTCAGGCTTCCTGCTAAATGAGGGATAAAAATAGCGCCTGGCAAAGGGAAACTATTTCATTTCTGTGGAGGTAAACATGTATTCAAAAATAACCAGAATGATACCGGGTATTTTAATCTGTGCGTTGTTTATTCACGGCGCGGCAGCTTTCGCCTGGGTAGGCGTGAAGGGAAAGGTAATCTATGCAAATTGCCAGTATACGCCCCGTGATATGGTATCATTGTATTCCGGCGATAAGAAAACCTTAATCGCCTCAGGTCTTGTAGGTGGTTCTCTACCTCATACATACAATTTAATGTGCAGCCGGGACGGCGGCTGGTACTGGATTGAGTTCCGATCTCACGGTCGCGGAAGGGCAATATGGACGCATGTGTATTTGGATAATAATACTTTCGCCACCCAAAATATACATGTTGCGCACCATAATAAATCCGGAAAGAGATAATCCGGATAATTCATAAACAGCGTTAGTTGGTAGCCGAAGGCTTGTCCTTCGGGATTCATGAATAATCAAGGTTAGTAATGACGGGTATTAATCCGCCCTACTTCTCTGCCGTATATTGTGTTGCGAGGATTACAGTTCGGGGTCTTTAATTTCATTCCGCTTTTTGGTCAATCTGCTATCAGTTATGGTATTTAATGGATTAACTATAACCGGGGGGCTTTTATGCAGCCGCCGAGCGCGGTCGCGGCTGCGACCTGATGATTGGCAAGGTAAACCCGATGAGGATAATCATCGGGGAATATGGTCAAAGCCGATGGATCGGTCACCATCACCCTCCCCATGTTACTATCTGTTTGAGGAAACACGAAATCTGTAAAATCGGGCGCCGGTGGTAAAAAGGAGCAGCCGGCGACCACCAATTTCCTGAATGTCCCTTCCTCTTCCAGTCGAAGCAGTACATCCTTGGTTGCGGGACGGATCAGGACACGGATCCTGGGGGGGAGGTTTTGCTTTTTCAGGATATTGTCAACTTCCAAAATGTCATCATACATCCCTCCCGAATAATACCCGATTATTATAGTATCCACCCTCTCGTCTTCGTTGTCATTGAGCGATTCGATCGCTATTTTACCATCACGCTGAATTCCCAGCAAAGGATCAATCTCCAAAACCGATTGGCTTATTGAATATGAATACACACAACCGACATCGGATTTCAAGGTATTAAATTTCATTACCGCCTTTTTTCTAAGCATTTTCGCTGTTTTTTTATCGCACTCCATGCAGACCGAAACGCAATCGAATAACCTGGCGAGGTAACATAGCACGAACCGTTTATCAAGAGGCAGGCTTTCAACTGTATCGCCGCTTATTTCGATACTATGCGAACTGAAATCTTTCATTCTGGTTTTACCTTTGAGGAACAAAACGATATCGAGCGGCTGGATTCCTCTTAACGGCGTATCCATCAGCACTATTCTGGATACATTGAACCTGGGAATTTTCACCTGGTCATTGCTGACGGAATCAATCAAACCGGTACCGTCCACGCGCAATCCCAATGCCCCTACAGCCCCCGCGCTTATAACCGCCGGATCGCTGCCGAGTATCAGCTCGCCCGGTAGTATATAACCATTGTGTACCGCATCCAGTATCTGTCCGCCCTGCGAAGGATTGGATATATTCCACTTTTCACATAGCGAAGCCAGCTTTTCCTTATACTCTTCATTTATGGAATTGCCCGGATACAGCGCATATATTTCGTTTGTATTTTTCTGTTTCGTGACCGATTTCGATTTGGAAAGCTCCAGAAAGCCGGAATCGAGATTGCTTATGAATATGCGATCCGGTTTTAACGCCAACCGGTTTTCGCTTGAGTCATCGGCTGCCTTGTTCTGTAGAATCTTATCGATAATATTGCGACGCGTATCTTTCCCCATGAACTCCTTGATGCCGGGAAGCGGAAGCTGCATCTGTTCCAGTTTCAACCTCTCCGGTTTCTCGGCTATCCCATACTTCTTACGCCAATAACGGAATGCATTGCCGCTAATCCCCAGCGCCTCGCCGCCTAATTTATCATTACCGAAACGTTCCCACACCTCGGTGATTTGTGATTGGCTGTATTTCGGTTCGGAATAAGCGGGAATGCCCTTTTTACGCCTCCAATAAGCGATAAGGTATGGTTCCACCCCTCCTAATACTTCCCCTATTTTCTTATCAGTCTTATATCGTCTCTGAAGTTCTAACAGCTCTTTTTTGGATGGCATCTTCATCTGGAATTTGCCCTGTTTTTTTCCTTCTTGTAACGGTCAAACTCCGGCTTTAATCTTTCGTATATTATATTCAGGCCAACGGATTGAAGCTTGGTTTTTCCCACAACCGGCAAAAAATTCGTATCTCCGTTGAAACGGGGTACTATATGATAATGAAGGTGATACTCTATACCGGCGCCCGCCACCGCACCGATATTCATCCCGATATTTAATCCGTGAGGTTTAAACTTCTTTTTCAGCAGCTTTACCGACAGCACCACCAACTCTATCATCTCGGCATGTTCATCCTCGGTCAGGCTTTCTATATGTTTCAAATGCCGATAAGGCACCACCAAAAGATGACCGGGATTATAAGGATAGAGATTAATTATAACAAATGAATACTCTCCATTGTAGAGAATCAAATTCTGCTGCTGCTTTTTCTGCCTCCCCTTTTTACAAAATACGCAGTATTCTTCCTTCTTGCCAAGCACGAAATCACTGCGCCATTCTGCCCATAGGTCTTCCATATCTTACCTCGGTTGCTATAATAATTATTCGCATTCGGATATGCAAATATAAATATTGCAATGTATAATCCCAATACCTGTACTTTTCTCACCAATTCTCTTGATTCCCGATTAACTTAACAGTATTTTTTCTTCAACCGAACTCGAAAATAAGGAATAATCTGATGTTCAACAAAATATTGTTTGCCACCGATCTGTCTGATCGATCTCTCAAAGCCTTGCGTTATGCAGTCGACCTGGCAAAATCCTACGATGCCGAAATTACGATGCTGCATGTTGTTTCCGAGTTTATGAACAAAGATGAGATGGTAATGCTGCGAGTGAGTCCACAGCATTTTCAGAAAGCCCAAAAGCAGATCGCTATTTCCGCCAAGGAGATAATGGAGGAAGAGCTTAAGCGAATCGGCGCAGCCCATGTCAAGCACAATTTGGTTTTGCGCGAAGGCAAACCATCGCGGGAGATTATCAATACCGCCAGGGAACTTGAGATGGACCTGGTGGTGATTACCACGCTTGGCAGAACCAGTATTGACGAGAAACTGGTGGGCTCAACCGCCGAACATATCGTCAGATATTGCAAAACTCCGGTGTTGACCGTCCCCTGTAAAGAATGAGCTCTATCCCGGATAATTCATAAAACCGATTTATCCGCAGCCGAAGGCTTGTCCTTCGGGAGCTTAATAAAAGTAGATCGTTTACAGATTGAAATTGAGTATTTCAAAGAAACGCCGGAAGCGCAAGGCTTCCGCTGCCGATAACTAAATCTGTGAATAATACAGGCTATTTGATCAGAATAAGTTTTTTCTGCGCGGAATATCCGCTCGTTTCCAAACGGTAGAAATACATACCTGATGCTGCTTCTTTACCGTCATTGTTTGTTCCATCCCATACAACTTGATTTGTTTTATCGAGATTAAATAGTCTGACCAGCTTACCGTTTAAATCGAATATACTCAGAGTAGCCCGTTTGTTTGCTGCAAATGGGATTATTGTGCGCCTGTTAAAGGGGTTCGGGTAATTCTGATAAAGGATAACTCTATCCGGTTTAATCGACTCCTCTTCGATGCCGGTCGGCGCTGCCTCCCTCGCCAGCGCTGTCAAATTGGGATTAAACGCGATTTGATCGGGATTAAACGGAATCTCAACTACCGATTCCTGGTTCCTCTCGTTAACGAAAATCCTCACGTTTTGTTCAGCATCATCGTGATAGACAGCAAAATCAAGGAACATCTCGTAATCGATCTCCTGCTGATGCTGAGTCGATGTTATAAGCAGTTCGAAACCTGCGTGACTGGCATAAACTTCATAATCGAAGCTGAACTTAGGATATCCGGCGGTATAAACCCATTGCTGGAAAAACTGGCTCAAATCCTGGCCGGTTTCCCTCTCCCATATCTCCTGAAAGTCATCGGTTGACGCGTTTCCATAGGCGAACTCCTCGGCATATAACCTCATAATCCGGAAGAACTCATCCTCTCCGAACCAGCTCTGAAGCATCCTCAGGACAAAAGCGCCCTTCCAGTAGCAGGCCGCGCCGAAAACATACGGAGGATCATAGATAGGGTAGGTGTAAACGCTGTCGTTCTCGTAGAAGAACGCATTCATAATTCCGTTTAGTTTCTGCTGAAACATCTCCTCGCCATAGAAATCACCGAACCATAAGATACTGGAGAAAGTTGCGAATCCCTCATTCAGCCATATATTGCGAAAATCGGCTAAGGTGACATAATCTCCCCACCATTGATGCGCCAATTCATGCACAATTCCCCCTTCCACACCTCGGTCGCCCCGCACCCAATCCCGGTGAATAGTGCTGATGGATTGATGCTCCATCCCGCCATACCGGAAGTTGGAAGCCTGCACCATACCGTATTTATCGAAAGGATAATCGGCGAATTTTTCTATGAAGAAGCTGATCATGGAAGGAACATTAGCGAAATCATAAACAGAGTTAGCGGAGTCCTCGGGATATACATAATAGTATAGGGGAATGGAATCGCCGTATCCATTGGAAGCGTAATCCATCCAGAGTATATATTCGCCAACCGTTATCGCCATCAGATAAGTAGCGATCGGATTCTCCTCTTTCCAATGGTATGTGACAGAATTCTGTTGGGGATTCTCATAAATACCTATAAGCATACCGTTGGAAACCGCTGTAAGAGTATCCGGTATGGTTACTTGCGCTTCGAATTCAACCTTATCCCGGGGCTCATCGAAACATGGAATCCAGTAACGGGCATCGTACGGTTCGCTCATGGTGTATGCGCAGCTGTCGAAAAAGTAGAAACCGAGCTGATCCTCGCCTCCACTCTGACCGCTGTAATGAATGTCGAACCAAAACGTATCCCCCGGTTCGAAATATTGACCTATATCCACAATTACCGTTGAATCGCCGATTTCGAAGTCAAGGTTTTCATCGACCATTTTGACCGAATCGATATCCAATTCACGACTATGCAGCTCAATTTGGGATGTATTTTCCTCGACGACGCTGCCGGTCACCCGATTGAAGCCTGAAAAATTAGCCTCATCCGGATTAACCTCGAGATGCAATTCGTAGCTTATAGCATCGTATGAATGGGTTGAATCCGAAGCGGGCGAAGGGTAAAACAAACTTTGGCCGCTGCGTTTTAACTGCGGATAATCCGGAGTGTGCCCCTGCCCGATTACTGAAGTTGTCAGAAGGACAATTGGAAGGAGTATTTTAATCAATTGCTGCATAGTGTAATATAACAGGAAACTACGTTTATTACAAACAAATAAGCACTATATAAGGTTCCGGCATGTCTCTTGTGTCGTTGGGCGCCCGACGGCACGAGGTTGCGGATTGCTTCGCTTTACTGGCAATGACAGGCAGCTGTCAGGTGCGGCGATGTGACGGCACTATTGAATGCATCATTGAATTAATCACCAATCTGCTGGTTTTCCATCAGTCCTTTCAGCAGCTTAAGCTTCTCGGCTGCCGGGTAAAATGTGGAATCCACTTGAAGCGCCTTCGCAAAATATCGTTCCGCCGCCTCAAACCGATTGTTTTTGGCATAAATCAGACCCAGATTATAGAATATTGCAGGATTATCCGGTGAGAGTTCGGCGGCGCGTTTCAGATAATGTTGGGCGGTAGTATAATCCCGCTTGTAATCATAAATCAATCCGGCGTTTATCCATGCCTGAACGAAAAGAGAATCGGATTCGATGATACTCTCCAACCGCCGGAGAGCGGAATCGAGATTACCCTCTCTTATCTCTATTGTGGCGATATTGTAATTCGCCCTCTTGCGTATACCTGTTAGATTAGCGGAAAACGGTAAATCACGCGAGTAGATTTCACCGAGGTTGTATTCGGAAACCAGCGATGTTTCCTCTGATATCTCCATTATACGGCGATAATGCATCTCCGCCGAATCGAGCTGATTTCTCTGCAGGTAAATTGAGCCCAATGCCAGAAGCAAACGAGGAGCTTCCTCGATATTATGTATATAATTTCGGGCGGTCTTAACCGCCGAAGTTGTATCGCCGGCAAATAGCTTCGCCTGAACTAAGTTAGCCGCCGCGCCGGCTTCATTCGGTTTGTAGGAGAGCGCATCATTCGCGGCGATTATCGCATCGCGATAATTGCCCTTTAGCAGGTTTATTGTTGAGAGATTTAGATATGCGCGGCTCTCTGCCGGATGATATCTCAGCTCCTGCCGGTAATAATACTCAGCGCTGTCAAGTTGATCGGTGTAAAAGAAAATATTCCCGATGTTCAGCCGCGCCAATGAAACGTTTGGATTGCTTTCTAACGCCTGCTTATATTGCTCCTTAGCTTGCTGCCATTCTCCGTTTCTTAAATATATATTTCCGAGATTGTAGTGTGCCCGGGAAAAGTCGTACTTATCGATATTCGTGAAGTTAGAAAGCGAAACAGCGGCTGCAATTATTCCAAAGATCAAAGGAGCCAGCATTTTCCTGATGCCAAGTTTTCCGTTGAAAGCAGCATAAATGCCGTAAGCTCCGTATCCTGCAAAAAGACTGAGATAAGGAATCAGCGGCAGCCTGAACCGGGAGGTAACAAAGAAAAGAATCATGGTGATCCATATCGACACCAATAAAAGCCGCATCAGAAGGGATTCCCGACCTCGCAATCCCGAAACAGTCTTGCCGATAACCGCCAGGGCTAATATCAAGGCAAAAGGCATTATCAGCAAACCGGTTGCCGAGGCATATCTTTTGGTGAAGTATAGATTCTGATTGTTGGAGATTTCGTAGTTGTTTAAAGATAAGTAAATCTTTTTCAGGAAAAGGGTTACAGCGGAGAAAGGATTCTCTATAATAAAATCGAATCCCTTGAAATAGTAATATTGGGACACCTCCGACGGTTTCATCGATTCCTCGCCGGTTTCCTTTTCCGCATAGTATTTACAGTCCTCATACTGCCAGGTTACTCCGGTCTCGGGGAAGCGCGCTGTCATTCCGTCGGCTTCCGGATTATTGCCTATGTAAAAATTTATTCCGCCCTGGGATGCAATCAAAACAGCATCATCCCCCATGGTGAGGTTAACTACAGTCACGGGAATAATGGGGATAATCGAAGCTATTATATAAGCAGCGATAAGCTTGCTTTTCCGCTGTTTTATCAATAACCAGACTATAGCCGGTATATAAAAAATCAGAATATTGGCTCTGGTTACGGCAGCCATTCCCAGCAGTAATCCCGATACAAACAGATAAAGCCGGCTGCCGTCATCCTCCTGTCCCCGGAGGAAGAAGTAAAAAGAGACAATGGTTAAGGCTGAAAACAAAGTATCAACCAGAAGCTGCCCTTCGAAATACAGCGCGGGGAAGTAGAGGATGTAAATTAATGAGGCGATCACAGCGGTAGCGGTATTGAAGTAACGTTCACCGATTAAAAATATAAAAAATATTGTGACCACTCCTAAAAAATGACCGGCAAATGATGCGATGAAAATGTTGACTCCGAATATCAGGTACAACACTCCCAGAAAAAGCGGATAAAGCGGTGCGCGGAAAAAGGGTCCGTTAATCTGCAGCTCTCCATTGGCAAAATCGATTGCCATCAGATGATGATACAGTGCGTCGATGCTGGGATTGTAGAAAAAAGGGCTGTTTTGTGATGATTGATAAAGATAAACAATCCTGATCGCTAATGCGACCGCGAGTATCAATATCAACCGGACCTTGCTGCCGGAAAGTGCTTTGCTAAAACTCTTATCCATTCATAGAATATATTTAATCTGCGAATTCATTGTCAACATGAGCTTGATATTCTTTGTAATAATTGTGAAATCGGCTGCAGCATATATAATTACTTAAAGCGGATTTATTTGGTTTCACAGTTGGAGCAGATAAACATCTTGGCTAACCGGGATTATTCATAAATTTCGGCGCCGGTAGAGGAAGCCTGGCGCTTCCGGTGTTTTCCAAAGTCCTTAAATTCAGCCCTTCCATGACCCGCTGGCTGTAAGCTCCCGAAGGACGAGCTTTCGGCCGCCATATCCGCATTTTCGTGAATAATTCGGGCTGCAATTATTAATAAAAAGGGATTTGAAGTGAATAACATGGAGTCAACCTGAGGCAGACTGTATATCACTTATTTGCTATTCAGGCATTTGTTTTGCGGATACAGTATTTGGAAAGCAATTGGCAAATAAGCCTTGACAATTCTGACATTCTGGTTATTTTTCAGTAATGGAGCGGTGACTTAGCGGTTGATTGACGGGAATTTAAGTCACCTTCAAAGGAAAACTGAGGTTCTATCTACTTTAGTTTTTTTGGGGTATTTTGGTTCCAGCTGAAAATTAATAACCCATTTGGAATTAAGAACTTAGTTACTAATAACAACCGGCAAAGGAGTATTTTTATGTTGCTTTCTTCGAAGAAGGTTCTCTGCTTTCTTTTACTCGCATCTCTCTTTATCCCTCTAACCGCGCAGGCGGAAATTCTCTACAGTGAGGATGGCTATAGATATTTATCTGATCAAATGATAATCGGAATAGATAAAGATTGTCCCGGATTAAATCTGGGCGATTTCTCTACCGCGGGATTCAGTACGGGTATTGAATCACTGGATTTACTCTGCTCGCAATACGGTGTGGTTTCAATCCAGCCCTGGTACGAAGGAAAGATACCGGATAGCAAGCCCCATCTCAAGGATGTTGTGGAGAGAATGTATATCGCGCATACTAATGAAAATAACGATATTAGAACGGTAATATCGGCTTTTTCCAAAGACAGTCATCTGGAATATGCCGAATTGTATGATATACCAATTCCCTATTATGAGCCGAATGATCCTTCCATTAACAGCCAATGGTTTTTGGGAACTGTAAACGCTTATGAAGCCTGGGATATAATCAGGGGTGATGATACCGACACCGCTATCGTTGGAATAAGCGATACCGGAGTGTATTGGGAACATCCCGACCTGTATCCCAACCTCTGGATTAACGAGGCGGAGGATATTAATAACAATGGTCAGTTCGATAATTACCCCGTCAACCAAGGCGGCGATTTGGACGGGTGGGATGAAGATGATAACGGATACATAGACGACGTAATCGGATTCGATCTGATGTATCACGACGCCGACCCGTCCGAACCTTCTCCGATTCACGGCACTCATGTTGCCGGTTGCGCATCGGAAGCCACCGATAATGGAATAGGCGGAGCCGGAGTCGGATTCTCGGCTCGAATTATGTCCGCCAAGGGCGGCGACAACAATGGAAACCTTTACGCAGTGTATCAGGCGATCACATACTGCGCCGCTTCCGGAGCTCATTTCTGCAACTGCAGTTGGGGAAGCTCCTATTACAATCAGAATAATCAAAATGTTTGTACCGCCGCATTCAACGAGGGGTGTTTGGTTATTGCGGCGGCAGGCAACGAATCGACCAGTTCTCCGCACTACCCTTCCGCTTACGATAATGTTCTGGCGGTTGCGGCAACTTCTCAAAATAATGCAAAAGCTTCCTTTAGCAACTATGGAGATTGGATTGATATTTCAGCTCCGGGCGTGTCGATATACAGCACCTGGGGACCGACCGGCTATACATCCTTAGGCGGAACTTCCATGGCGAGCCCTATCACTGCCGGAGCCGCCGCGCTGGTTCAGGCACAGCAGCCGAGTCGTGAGCCGCAGGATATTATCGATATCTTAATGGCGACCGCTGACAGCGCAACTTTGTATACCGCAAATCCCAGCTATGAAGGCGAACTCGGCGCGGGATTGGTCGATGCTTACGCCGCTCTGGCAGCTTCTTCCGAACCGAACATACAGCTTGTCTTAACCGATATCAACATCGTCGATGACGACGGCGATGGAATCGCCAATCCAGGCGAGAGTATTGAACTGACGGTGATGCTTACTAATCTCTGGGCGGACGCATTGAATGTCGAAGCGACTTTAGATGACCACGACGCGATAACAATAGAGGACGGGTTTTCGCAATACGGCGACATAGCCAGCGGCGAGGAGGTCGATAATTCCGGGGATCCGTTTAAGTTCACCATAAATGAAGATGCTCCTTTGCAGTTGGCGGAGTTACTTTTGGATATCACCGCTGATGGCAACTATAACACGCAGGTTTTAGTACCGTTCAACATTTCGCTGAATATGTCCAATTTCCCGTTAACCGCGGATGGTAATATCGAAGGGCACATGGCTTTTGCTAATTTCAATCCGGATCCCGGCAAGGAGCTGATTTTCGGAAGCCATGGCGGATATGTATATGTGGTGCATTCTGACGGTACCATTGCCGACAATTTCCCGGTAGCGGTTGATGGCGATATCGTGAGTGGAATCGCAATAGGAAACGTCGCCGGCGACTGGCGTTTGGACTTAGTCGCTACTACAAAAACCGGACATGTTTATGCAATCGACCACGAGGGGCAAGTATTCGACGGTTTCCCGGTCGCTCCCGAAGGAGGCAGTTATTATGCAACGCCTTCGATTGCTGATATAGATCACGACGGCTTGCTGGAAATATTCTGTCCGAATTTCGGCGCCAGCCTGCTTTATGCTTATGACGACGACGGCAGCGAGCTGCCCGGATTCCCGGTATCCGCAAACGACGGCAGGTTTTATGGAAGCTGTGCAATAGGCGATATCGACGATGACAACGAACTGGAGATCATCGCCGGTAATCTCGAGGGAGATTTGTTTGCCTGGAATCATGATGGAACCGTTTGTTCCGGATTCCCGATCGAACTCGGCGAGCAGATTTGGGTGTCTCCCGCTCTCGGCGACATTGACGGTAATGGTTCCGTCGATGTAGTACTCGGTACTCAAGCCGGCAATTTCTACGCATTCAACAGCGACGGCAGTGAGATATTCCAGCTCGATTTTGAAGAAGCTATCAGATCTGACGCCGCTTTAGCCGATGTCGACCAGACCGAAGGACTGGAGATATTCGTTGGAACCAATGGAAATAAGATATTCGGTATAACCGGCGACGGCAATGCGGTGGACGGCTGGCCTGTGGAGTTGGGTGGACAACCTGCCGGATCGCCGGTCGTAGCCGATATAGACGGCGATGGAGAGAAAGAAGTATTGGTGTCGGCAAGCGATGGCGTCGTTTATGGATTCAATAGCGATGGCTCTGTGCTTAACAACTTCCCGATTCCCGTATTCGGCACTATTACCACCTCCGCAATCGCATTAGGAGATATCGACGGGGACAACGACATTGAGATCGCCGCGGGACTGCGCCAGGCGGCGGATAATGTGATGGTAATCGACTATAAGGAATCCACCGCTCTGACCGGATTCGACTGGGTGATGTATGGACATAACGAAAATCGCACCCACCATTGGAATGACTTTATCGTTGGGATTGACGACAACGACCCGGATATGGTGCCGACTCAGTTTAAGCTTGCTCAGAATTACCCGAACCCGTTCAATCCCGTGACCAAAATAGGCTACAGTCTTCCTGCCGGCGCTGATGTTAGATTGGTCGTATATAATCTCACCGGACAGAGAGTGGCTGAGTTGGTTAATGAGTATCAGCAAGCCGGCAGCTATGAGGTTAAATGGGTTAGTAAAAATGACGGCGGAAGCACGATATCCAGCGGCATCTATTTCTACCGTCTGGAAGCCGGCGAAAATGCCGCTGTTAAGAAAATGGTGTTGGTTAAGTAATTTAATAATGAGAATAAACAATGTTCAATCATAGAACCGAAGGAGGTGTTGCCCAAAGCGCACTTATAATCAGAAAACAATTAACTTAACTTAACTTAAATTAAAAGTAGAGGAGTAATAACAAGAATGAAAAAATTACTGGTATTGCTACTTGCAATGGTAGTCGCAACAAGCTTTGCTTTTGCAGCAAGCAACAAGTTCGAACCGAGCGGAACTACGCCGACTCCTTATGACGAGGGCGGACCCGACGAGTACGGTTATTCATGGGAAGATAACGACGGCGGCGGTACGGTTCCTTATGAGTGGTTCGAGATTTCCGAAATCGGCACTGAAGTTGAAGGATTGGCTGACGATAATAATGTCGGTCCTATCCCTATCGGTTTCGATTTCCCGTACTACTGGTATCACGTCAACCGTCTCTGGATCGGTTCCAACGGTTACACGTCGTTTTCATCGAACGCCAACTATGCGCATCCGTTCTCTAACATCCCTTATCCGGGTCAGCCGAACGACCTGTTGGCTGTCTTAACCGGCGACCTCGATTTCACCCGCGGTGATCCGCATTGTTACTATTGGACTAACAATACCGATAGTTTCGTCGTGCAGTGGGAGGATGTAGGTGAATTCGGCTATATCGACAGCACGCATACATTCCAGATGGTTCTGGATGCTACCGATAGCTCCATCACCTTCTATTACGGTGAGCAGCACGGGAATTTCCTTGATTCCAACGGCGAAAACAAAAACGTCATCGGTATAGAGGAAATCACTGGCGGTATCGGCCTGCAGTATCTGAGAGATAATGCTCCGATAACCAATATGTTCCATGATGGACTGGCATTACGGTTTCATCCGGAACCGGATCCGGACTTCGAATTGCATGATGTCGGCATCTTAACCAACTTAAACGATCAGAACGGAGCTATGATTACGCCAGTAGGCTGGGATGTTGATGTGAAGGTTCAGGTCGCTAATTTCGGCACCGAAGACGAATCCGGCTTCAACGTCGTTTGCATAATTAAAGATGCGGGTAATACAACAGTCTTCACCGATACCATAACGGTGGAAGATGTTGTACCGGCTTCGTCGAGTCGATGGGTAACATTCAGCGGATTTACTCCGGACGCATCCGGTCAGTACCGCGTGGATTCGCGCACTTACCTGTCCGGTGATGGGGTTCCCCTGAATAACTCCAAGAGAGCGGAGATAAGGGCTGCGGTCATCGAAGAAAATACGCCCGTTGATCTTATGTACGATGATGGCTCCGCCGAAAACGGTCGTGCCTGGAACGGCGATTTCTCCGGTTACGGCAACGAATTCGACCTCTTCGCCAAACCGTTCGATGTTAACAGTGTCCAGGTTCATATCAACTCGGTTACTTTTGCGGGTAATCTGCATGTATGGGTAATGGACGATGACGGCACCGGTAATCCCGGCGATATTTTAGCCGCCGATACTCTCATGATAACGACTAACGATACCGGTTTTGTCGATATCGACTTCACCGCGGATAATATTACCATAGAAGAGGGTAAGGTGTTTGCGATCGGTATCCATGAGACTCAAAGCACGCTCTGGTTCTCCATGGATGAGTCCGCTACCACCCCGTTCTCCCATCGCGGATGGGAATACACCGGCGGATTGGCTGGCGACAGAGATCGCGAAACCTCCGATATTATGATTCGGATGAATGTTACTCCGGCAGTAGTTACCGGTATCGAGGATGAAGAAGAAGCCAGCAATCTTCCCAGAGAAGCCGCCCTGGCTCAGAATTATCCTAATCCGTTCAACGCCGCCACCAACATCAACTATTATGTTCCCGAGAAAACTAACGTGAATCTCGAGGTGTTCAACCTTATGGGACAGAAAGTAAGCACGCTGGTGGATCAGACCGTTGAAGCCGGTAACCATAGCGTTACCTGGGATACCGATGAAGCCGGAATATCCTCCGGTATTTATTTCTATCGTCTGATCTCAGGCGATCAGTCAATCGTGAAGAGAATGACCTTGATGAAATAGTATCCCTATTACATAACGAGTAATTGACCCCCGGGAATCTTCCGGGGGTTTTTTTGTCCGCTGATAAAAGGCATCTTTGGGGAGCTTCGAGGGCTGTCAATGCCCCGCCTAATTCCGGATAATTCATAGCCTGTATTATTCATAAATCCTATCACCGGTAGCGGAAGCCTTGCGCTTCCGGCGCTTTCTTGAAACCTTCACTTCCAATCCGCAAATGATATGCTTCTATTAAATTCCCGAAGGGCAAGCGTTCGGCTACCGATTAATTCCTTTTATGAATTATCCGGGCTAAGGGGGAATTTGGAATCCTGCGGAATCCATGTCGCCAGTTTACCCGCCTTTGGCGGGCACGCTGCCGACCTGCCGCTCGCTTCATTGTGATGCAATTGGGACGATGATAGCAATTGGAGTTTTCAATACGTCCTGAAGACCTGCTTATCGGAATGCAGCTTACCTATTTTGTTTAGAACCTGTTTTACGGCGGATACGATTTTCTTCCGCTCTTTACGTTTATAACCACACTCGCTCAGATACTCGTCGTCCTCGGACAGACGCATAAGTAATTCTGCCGATTGTTCGGTGCGGATATAACCGAGCGAGGTGATAACTTGGGACCACATGTCCGTGCCGCTTTCGAGAAGTAATTTTAATGAATTGAAGCTGTTTTCGTTGGCAATTAGTCCGGTGGTGATAATAGCAGCTTCTCTTACTTCGTATTCCTCATCATGGAAGAAAAGCTCCAGGATTTTAGCGGATCTGTCGGATGGCAAATTCTCCAATGTTTTCGCTATTTCCAGGCGAACCCTTTTATCCGAATACTCGCTTAATTTCTCAAGAATATCCAATGCCTCAAGCGATTTTGACTTAGAGATAACCGTAATGATATTTCTGATATGCCACCAATCATCATCTGCCATCCAATCCTGGTTAATATGCTGTGAAGAACCGAATTCATTCATCAACAGATCCCTGAGCGCCGGAACGGCATTATCACCGATTGCGGTAAGCATTTTAAGTGTTGCTGACCTGGTTTCTTTCTCATCGACAGCTATGTAAGCAATAATCTTGCCGGCTAATCGGGGATTTCCAATGTATTCCGCCAATCGAATGAAGGTGTGCTGCTCTCTTTTAGATGCATTTAGAAAATCCGCTGCAAATGATTCGGAGATGTCATCGTCAATAATGCTGGAGCCAACCGCATCCCTAAAATCGATATTGAATCCGTTATCGGCATAGAGCGAAGCGAGCGTCTCGGCATCATCATAACGTTTCATTGCGAGTAATCGTCGAGTTGCGCCGGCAATCAGTTCTGCGACACCGGAGACATTACTGTTTTCGATACCCCAATCATGCAGGTACTCCAGGAATTTAACATATACATCGCCTCGGGAATCGGTTAAAACCTTAGTTATCAATTCGCCAGCCAACTGTTTGGATTGTTCGGTTTCCGTACTGTCTCCGTTTTTTAACTTGGTGGTGAAAGAAGCTAAAAGGTCCTTTAGCGGATTCCAGAGATTTCCGGATATTAATCGACGTACTACTGACGAAAAATCTTCGGTATCCGCAATTGCGATTTTGCCTGTTTCCACGTTGTCGCTTATGGAGCGAGCGGTGTCTATCGCTTTGAGCCTGGCTGCGCTTGCGCCCTCGAAAAATTTGCACGAATCAGACGGAACGCCTAACTCGGTAAACGCTCGTTTGAATTCAATTGCCGATGCGGAACTGCCATGGTACTTCGCTACGAGATCTATAAACTTTCTCATTCCGCTGCAGAAGGCGGTATCCGGATTTGTGCAGAGTTCCCTATATCCATCGAGAGCCTTGCTAAACTCACTGACAATGAACTTTAGATCGAGTCTTTCAATTATCTCGGGAGCGATCAGTTCAATCGCCCTTCTGCGGATATCGCAGCCAAGATGTTCAAACACCTCCTTGTCGTTCTTCCATATACCCAAACCGCTCAAAATTATTGCGCGGAAATTCGATTCCAGTATTTCCTTTATGCGCGCGGAAAACAGAAAATGAGGGCTGTTTTCGGCATGAACATCTCCGCGAAAGTCGAACAGCCTCGGCATATCCTTTATATTGATTCTAATAGACTGCACATTCCGTTCATCGCATTCCTCTTTAAATATCTCGCCCATCACTCCTTTACCAAAGAGCCGACTTAACAAAAATTGCAAATCGGATGTTGTTATCATGGAATCAAGGAGCAAATTACTTAATCCCTGCCGAGTCATCGCCTCGGCAAAAGACGATAGATATTCATCGCTTCGCAGTAAACAGCCCTCCGCACTCAGCTTTCCTTCCGACAGCTCCAAACCGAGCTGCGTTTTAACGGCTAATATCTTCTCCAGATGCGAGAACGGCTGTTTGATAAACTTGCGGATAAGTTTATGACCCGGAGGATAGAGTTTGATTTTCGAAAATGACGTTACCGAATCCTTTACGAAATCCGAAGTGATAGTAACGAAATTAGATTCCAAATCCGACCGCGTTAAAATTCTATCCTGTTGCATTGCCCTGCCCGTCCTTTTAATTATAGATAAGTCCCCTTTGGCGCTATATAGTTATAAACGGCAAAATTAACAGCCTCTTTAGATAAGTTAATGCGGGTAGAGATATAATATTTTCTTATTATGACAGCTGAAGGCAATGCCGTTTCCCGCCAGTATAGGCGAGGATATGATCTGGTCTTTGGTTTCGTATTGGAATAGGAGTTCTCCGGTGAACCGATCCAGTACGTACAGATGACCGTCCAGAGAACCGAAAGCCGCCTTGCCTTTCGCTACTAAAACGGATGTAGTAATAGGATCGTCGGTTTGAAAGGAGAATAACTCCGAATGATTCTCAATATCAACAGCATATAGCTTTCCGCTGTTACAACCGAAATAGCATACTTTACCCGCAATGGACACCCCGCCTCTTATTACGCCATCTACTTGATAATTCCAAATCTCAGAACCGCTTTCAATATCCAGGAAATGCACTGTGCTATCCAGCCCGGCGCATATAACCAGGGAGTCGGTTATCGTGATATATCCGGTCTGAGCCGCCCCTAAATTCCGACCCCATAATTTTTCGCCGGTCAGGGAATTATAAGCCGCGACGTTTCCATTGGAAAAAGCTGCAAAAACCATAGTATCCCCCGTTACGCATCCTCCGGAGGTTTGCATATTGTCTGCTTTGCTCCATACCTCGCTGCCATTGGCAATACGCCATGCCCCGATGCTGCCATCGCCGCCGCCGATATATAACGCTCCCTTGCCGACTGAAAATGCGGTTGAGAAATCTATACCTTCATTCTCCCACATTACTTCCCCCGATTCTATATTTATCGCCCCGAATCGATCATTTTTGGTATTCGCGGCGAAAAACAGTATGGAATCCTTTAGCAATGGCGGAGCCGAGATTACCCCCTTCATGGACTCCTTGGACATCTTCTTCCCGTTCGCAGTGTTTATCATATACAGGTTTCCGGTGAGATCGCCGGCTATAATAAAGTATTCGTTTCCGATGCAGTTGGCGGTAACCGCCGCGGAGGTCTTGAACTCCCATTTAAGCTCCAACGGCAGCTTGATCTCCCTGTCTACATAGCCGGTATTGTACTGATCATATCTCGGAAGCAGCCATCCGGTATTCCAGGGTATATATGAGGATCCCTCCCGTTTATATTTCAGTCCTGAACCACAACCCGAAAGAAGTATACAGAACAGAATTGCCGCAACAAGGACCGAACTGCTTTTACGCGGTTTATCAATTGATTTGGGCATTAAAAATTCCAACCGAAGAAGAAGTCAAAGTAGGTCTTTTTCGATACGTTTTTAAGATCGGTGCGATGCGCGAAATCAAGCCTTAACACTACGAAAGCTCCCAGGTTTACCCGCGCTCCCACTCCGAAACTTCCGTGTAAGCCGTCGTATTCATCATCCCAGGCATTCCCTCCATCGATAAACAGCGCGCCTCTGATAGCCCGCAGGTCGAAATTTCCGATGGGGAAACCGATCAAAAGCGTGTTGATCAGCGGAAAACGCAGTTCAGCCGATGATAGAAATACATTTTTACCGTAGAAGGCTCTGAATCCATATCCCCGTAATGTCCAGCTCCCGCCCAGGTAATAACGCTGGGGATCTTTGCCGCCCGATGTGATATAGAGCATTCTGGTAGCCAGACAGCTTAAAGTAGAGATTCGAATATATTTGCGGAAGTCACCCAAAAAAGTCCTGCTGTATGGTTCGCCGGTATTGATATTGTAAGAAGCGCCGAAGGTCAGGTTAAGCCGCATACCGTCGATCGGACCGGTCTGCTCCCACAAGCTGGTATCCTTTATATATGAGATATATGGCGATGCAACCACACCCTCGAGTTCATCTTCAAAAAACAGCCATTTCTTTTTGTACTGCCTCAGGTATAAGCTAAACTCCATCCGTCTGAACCTGCTAAAAGGATAAGTTACATATCCCACGCCTCCCAACTGCTCTTCGGTATATTCGCCGTCATACTCATTATAGAGATCATATTTGAACCGGTATCCGCCCACGCCCCAGTTAATTCTTCTTGAGCGGTTAAAATAGGTTACCGCTACGTTAAAATTGTCAGCGATTTCCCTGGTGGTGTTGGCGGTGTTCGATATGATGAAGTAATACTGATGGTTGCCCAGCATATCGGTTAGCGCAAACTGCAGACCGCCGATCGGTCCCACTACCGCATCGTATCCGACCGCCGATTGGGCGATATCAAAAGAATACTTGGTTTGATACTCGACAATGCCCTTTTTTAGTTCCCCTTTCAGGCTCGGCGGTTCCCAGGATGAGAAGTATGGCTGGGTTCCGGTAAATGTCAGGCTGGTATCCTGCTCGAAATTGTCCGGGGTTAATTTATATAGGTGGAAAGCCCCCTCGGAATATGCTGAAAATATTATCGAACTGTCGGCGAATATCGGATCGAAAATTCCGGTAGGTATATCGGTTATCTGCCTGAGTTCGTATTGCTGATTACCAAAACCGGTTAGCATCCGGATATTGGTGGTTCCCTCGCAATCTCCGAGAAAAATGAGGGAGTCCCCGCTTTCTGACCATGATGGCGAATAATATCCGCAGTCGCCCTCCATCAATGTCGTTATTCGGCCGGTCCCGATATCATATATATAGATTCCTGGCTTACCATATCTCCCTTGGGGACTTCTCTCGGAAACGAACACAATTTTTTTACCATCAGGGGAGAACTCCGGTGAGATATCCAGGTACAGATCGTCGGTAAGTTGGGTTAATTCCTCACCGCGGTAGTCATACATATAAAGGTCGCCATGCCCGGATTTTGTAATACCGGAAAATATCAGGAATTTACCGTCTGAACTCCAGTGCGGAGACGAGATCCGAATCAGTTTTTTGAAATCGATAGTCGTAACTTCTTCTCTTCTGTTAATATCATAAATATTAATTCGGTCCCGCTCATTTTTCTTGGAGATAAACGCTAACAGACCATCCTTGGAAGCCGAAATAGAGCTTTCCAGCAGGTGAAGCGACTCGTATTCGGCAGATCTTTCTCCCTTGATAAAGTTGTAAATCTTGGGCTGTCCCATTATCTTACCGTAGATGCCCGAATAACCCATCCGGTTAGCCTTGAATATCAGCCAGGTCTGCCCGGATGGATTGGTATAAACGGTCGGTTTCACATTGAAACCTCTGCTGGTTAGCTTTTCCGCCACGAACTTAGGGATATCACCATGCGAAAGCTTGGGATAATACTTTTTCTTCTGGGAATAAATCCATTTGCTGTTGATCTCCTCAAAGGATTCTCCGAGCGTTGCCGCTAAGAGCTCTTCAAACGACTCATGCTTCAACCAGTTATCGAACAGCAGCATCAGCTTATCTTCGCCATATTCGGCGGCGACGAACTGACAAAAAGCCTGTCCCAGCTTATAAATAAAGTACGTACCCGCCATGTAATACATGTCGTAGAGTGAAATCGGACGACCGGAAAGGTAAAAATCGCCCACGATCATATCAATTTCGGGGGCATCGGTACGCTGGGAATAGTATTCAGCAATACCTTCAACAAACCACAACGGCGGCGGAGCTATTTTGAATTTATTCCGCATCGATGCCGAGTCGAGAAGCCTGTTGAACATAAAAACATGCACCATCTCGTGCTTTATCACCCGCCGGAATCTGTCGTGAGAACCGCTGAACGGCACCACTACGCGTCCTTTGAAAAACTCCGTGAAACCCCCAACGTTTTCGGGTAATAATGATGATACGACATTGGTTTGTGTGAAGTATGCCGGCGAACTGTATATAATCAACGGGATTTTGTCCTCGATAACCAGGCTGAAGACCGCGCTTAGTTCATCATAAGCCATCTCCGCATAGCTTGCCCCCACTTCAGCAATCTCCTTTTCCTCGGGATAGAAATAAACCTTGAAATGTTCCGATGTCAGCACTTTCCAGTCGAAATGCGTGTACTGGACTTTGTTTTGCCCGAAATAATACTGCGCAGCAGATTGGGAATGGAACCAAAGCGGGATTAGACAACCAAGGATAAATATCGGAAAGTATTCCTTTATTTTACTCATAGTTTGACATCAGAGGTTCTATAGAGATAACATATTCGAGGAAGGTTATGGTTCCTGTTTCTGTATATATCGTCAGTTCGGTCGTTTTGTTCCAGCATGAAATATACGGTTTTCCCAATCCCGACAGTCGAAATCCTGACAGTTTCGACATCTTTCTAAGTTTATCATCCCTCGAAAACCGTGCTTTCAATGAAGCCGTAACAAATCGACACTTCTATGCGTAAAATATATTGAATTTACGGGCGATAACTGATAAATTAATATAAGAAATATAAATATAATAGTTTGAGCGCTATATGCAAAAAATTATACAAGGAATCACTTTCATTTTGGTGACTTCACTCTGCTGGATTTCCATCAGCATTGCTGAATTTACGGAAAGTACGACTAAAACCCTTCCTACCGAGGAATTTAATACTATTCTAATCCAGGCTTCCCGGAATATATCAGGCGATTTGCAGGTTTTCTCTGATAAAAACCAATCCAGGCAGATCAAAATCGATTATATAGGCAAGGCAAAAGACCAAACCGAATTCAAATGGTTTGTGAATCTGGTTGATATCGATATCGAAACCCGTGAGGACAAGGCGATCGTGGATATTTCGACTCCGGATCATGCTCCCTGGGAGGATATCGACCGGTCGATGGTGATAAATCTCGATTTTTATTTACCTTCCGATAAAACTGTCCGGGTCAGCGGGAGATTCCACAATATACTGGTCGAGGGACCTTTCGCAGGTTTGGAGATAAATAATGATTACGGCGAGGTGATGGCGAAATCGATTAAGGGAATAACAAACATCCGGACATCGCACAAAAATGTCAATCTCGAAAACGTCGATGGTATTGTCAACATACTGAACAACCACGGTAATATCAGAGCCAGTAATATCAACGCCCAAGGAAATCTCTGCAGGTTTGAAACCGCCGCCGGAACCATTGACCTCGACGAGGTGAAAGGAGAGGTGGTAGCGATTACATCGCATAATGACATTCTTCTTAACAACATCGATGCCGGGCATGGGAAAATATCAGCCACCAATAATTACGGGGCTATTGAGCTTTACGAGGTCACCGGAAGAATCGAAGCAATGACCAGGTATAATACTATCGATGGCGATGGTATAAATTTCGCGCCGGGAATAAATGAGATCACGGGAGGCTTCGATCCTATCGATCTTACGGAGGTAACTTTCAACAACTCCAAGCTTTCCATCAGCAACAATTTCTCCGATGTCAGTTTGGGTATAGATGGAACACCCTCTATTCATTTAATACTTGCTGCCAACGAAGGAGGGGCGATATACACCAGCGGGCTGCCATTGAAGCCGGTCGGTATCGAAAGAAACCGCTTTGAAGGCGTCTCAGGCGACGGGAAATCCGAATTACAGGTCAATATTATAGGAATAGGAAGAATCGAAATTTACGGGGAGTCGGAGATAGCGTACTAGCGTTATTGTATGAGTTCAATAGAGGAATTATGGCAACTAACCACACATTGATATCAGGTGACTGTTCTTCAATGGCTGAGATAAATGATTGTAGTGTACAACTCATGTTAACATCTCCACCCTATTTTAACGCACCTTTCGACTATAAGGATCTCTTCGAAACTTATGACAGCTACTTGAAATTATTGATAGACTTTTCAAAAGAGGCATATCGAGTGTTGGCCGATGGCAGAATCGCAGTACTTAATATTGATGATATGTTGGTGAATGGCGAGAAATTCCCTATAGTCGCTGATGCGATTAAGATTTTTCAACACGCTGGTTTTAGGTATCGAGACAGAATTATCTGGAAGAAACCGGACGGTTATTTAAGGATTAGCCGCAGAAGCGGCGTACTCCTTCAAAATCCATATCCAATGTACTTCTATCCCGACAATCTCTTGGAAAGTATCATAATATTCCAAAAGGGGAAATTCAATTATAAAAGCGTTTCCAAGGGTAAAAAGGAGGAATCAAAAATTGACAAAAAGGAATTTCAAGAAAGTAAATGGTACAGAACACTTTGGGAAATAACAAATGTCTTACCGAATTCCCCCCTCGAAAAGGATATTGCTGCATTTCCTGAAGAACTACCCTATAGATTCATTAAGCTTTTCACTTTCAAAGGTGAAACTGTTTTAGATCCATTCGCCGGGAGCGGGACCACGATGAAAGTTGCCAGGATGTTAGAGAGAAACAGCATAGGTATTGAGATAAGAGAAGACTTAATACCCATCATAAAGGAAAAAACAGGTTTTGGGAGTAAAAAAGATCTATTTTCAAGTAATGACGATTCCTTTTCGGTAAAAGATAGAAAAAGTAAAGATGCAAAAGAAAGCGCAAGTTTTCGCTGAAATTACCGGAATAGAATATAAGCCCTTTTTGTCTAAAGAACTCCATGAATACCGTTTCGAAGAGTTACCGCTGGCCATTTCAAAAAGTAGCGTGTTTATTATTAAGGATGACCAAGGCACTCCATTTGCAGTCAGTTGGTGGGTGTCACCAAAGAGAACTCGATCGTATCCTTATGCAAGAGTTTATAATACGCTATCGTTTTCGGGTAAGAAAGTAACAATAATCCCTGTGATAAAGGATGAAGGAAAACGGGGCGATAGAGATTATCTACAGTGGGATACAATCTCATTAATGAGTTTGCTGGATATTTATGTAATACTCGGCTTTTATGATAAGGCGGAAAAAAGCCCGAGGTTCGAAAGCAAAATAACCAAACAGGCTTTCAATATTGATTATCTTACATCGCAATTCAAACGACTATTCAATTACAAATCGAGCGCCCTTCATTGGAATCTGGAGCAGTTGGATGATATCGTCAACATAGCATCTAAGGCACTGGATTCATATTTGAGAATAGCTGCGGAATTGCGGGTTGAAATGCATTCGGAGTCACACGCCCTTAAAAGGATACAACAGTTAGAAGAGAGTAAGGACAGTTTCAAACAGTTTTCTCGTAACTTAGCACATACAGCCCAGGTGCGGGAAAGTGTAACCATACAACCGAAAGAGCTTTTAGACGGTGAAAAGGCAATTATTACAATTAAAAACTATCTTGGAGGTCTATATTTTTTCACCATTGACGAATTTCAATTAATTGGGAAATGCATCTCTCTAATTGAAGGTAAGTACACTAAGTCAATGAACCTCCCCTCATTGGAC
>CAZLVS010000010.1:0-90032 GCA_964563085.1 uncultured Ignavibacteria bacterium
GGCGCCGCAGCATTTCTTATATTTCTTGCCGGAACCGCATGGGCAGGGATCATTGCGCCCCACTTTTGGAGTTTCGCGCTTGAAGGTTTTTACCTTAGACTGTGGTTTGGCTGCTTCCCCCATGCCGCTGTAACCCATGTTAACAGCGGAATCGTGAACGGCAACCATCTGCTTTTCCGCCGGCTTCTTTTCCTTGGTTTCCTCAGCCTGGCGAAGCTGCACCTTGTAAACGAATTCCACTACTTCGCGGTCGATCTGATTGAGAGTGTTCTCGAATGCTGCAAAAGTTTCCTTCTTATATTCAATCAAAGGATCCTTTTGACCATAAGCGCGTAATCCGATACCGGTTTTGATTTGATCTATTTCGTAGAGGTGTTCCTTCCAGCGTTCGTCGATGACGCGCAGAAACGCGAAGCGTTCGAGTTTTCGCATTATTTCGCTTCCGTAGGTTTGCTCTCGCACTTCGTAAATCTGTTTGGCGGCATTGAGGATTAACTGCCGCAACCGGTCCAATGCCAGGTCGGGAATTTCATCTTCTTTGAATTCAAGATTGAGTAAGAACAGACGCGATACATCTTCTTTGATACCGATAATATTCCATTCCTCGGCATATTTATCCCCGCAGTGCTGCTCGAGAATGCGGTCGACATTTTCTTCGACCAGTCGCTGTACTTCTTTCGATAAATCCTCCCCCTCCAACGCCTGAGCCCGAAGACTGTAGATAACCTCACGCTGTTGGTTCATGACATCATCGTATTCGAGCAGGTGTTTTCTTATGAAGAAGTTTTGCATCTCGACACGCTTTTGCGCCTTCTCTATCGCACGCGTAACCATTCCATGCTGAATAACTTCGCCGTCCCCAACACCCAACCGATCCATAACCGATGAAATCCTATCGCTGCCGAAGAGCCTCATCAGATTATCTTCCAGAGAAAGGAAGAAACGTGATGAACCGGGATCTCCCTGCCTGCCCGAGCGCCCCCGCAACTGACGATCAATACGACGCGATTCGTGACGTTCGGTACCGATTATATGCAGACCGCATGGTACGTTGTGTTCACAATTATCATACTGAGGACATGGTTCGGCATCGGGAGCTTCGACCATGACGCAATTAGGGCTCTTTACGACCGCCTTTTCCAGTTTAATGTCAGTTCCGCGCCCCGCCATGTTAGTGGCAATCGTCACCGCGCCTTTCTGACCGGCATTGGCGACGATTTCCGCTTCCTGCTGATGGTGTTTGGCGTTCAATACCGAATGAGCAATCCCCTTTCGTTTGAGCATTCTCGAGAGAGTCTCCGATACTTCTACCGAAACCGTACCAACCAAAACCGGACGCCCCTGGTTATACTTATCTACGATCTCGTCAATGATGGCGTTGTACTTCTCGCGCTTGGTGCGATATACGAGATCATCGTAATCAATGCGGCGTACAGTCTCGTTGGTGGGGATACAGGTAACATCCAGCTTGTAGATCTTATAAAATTCTTCGGCTTCGGTTTCGGCGGTACCTGTCATACCGGCGAGTTTGCCATACATCCGGAAATAATTCTGCAGGGTGATAGTCGCCAGCGTTTGAGATTCGCGTTCGATCTGGACATTTTCCTTGGCTTCGATAGCCTGATGAAGTCCGTCCGAATATCGCCTTCCGGGCATAAGCCGTCCGGTGAATTCATCGACGATCATCACCTTGCCATCCTGTACAACATATTCAACATCGCGTTCGTAGAGCGAATAAGCTTTCAGCAACTGATTAATATTGTGGTTTTTCTCGGAACGTTCAGCATGCAGTTGATACAGCTTCTGCTTCTTTTTAATCTTTTCCTCTTCGCTGAGGCTTTCATCCGCCTCAACTTCGGATAAACCTTCGGTGATATCGGGAATGACGAAGAGTTCCTGATCCTTAGGGTCCATCTCGCCGATTCCCTGTTCGGTGAGATTAATGCTGTGCTCTTTTTCATCGATAGCGAAATAGAGCTGATCATCGATCTCATGGATTCTCTTGTCCCTCAGGTAGTCCATTTCCACCGTGCTGGCGAGTTTCTTCATGCCGGGCTCTTTGTAAAGCTTCAGCAATTTCTTGTTCTTAGGCGCACCGCGCTGCGCCCCCAGGAGTTTTATGCCGGCTTCGTATTCATTGCCTTCCTTCAGGAGTTCCTCAGCTTCGGCGATAAGGCGGTTTACCAGAAATGTCTGCTTTTTGACTAACCTATCGACTAACGGTTTCATCTCTTTGAAGCGATGAGTTGATACCGAAACCGGTCCGGAGATAATCAAAGGGGTCCTCGCCTCATCAATAAGTACGCTGTCAACCTCATCGATAATGGCATAATTATATTCGCGATGAACGCGATCCTCGGCGTTCTGTGCCATATTATCACGAAGAAAATCAAAACCGAATTCGCTGTTGGTGCCGTAAACAATATCCCTCTGATAATTCTCCCTTCGTTCCGGCGGGTCCATATCATTCTGGATGCAGCCCGCAGTCAAGCCGAGGAATTTGTGTATCTCGCCCATCCATTCGGCGTCACGCCTTGCCAGATAATCATTAACAGTAACTATATGGACACCCTTACCGGTGAGTGCATTCAAGTAGGTGGGCATAGTTGCAACCAGGGTCTTGCCCTCACCCGTCGCCATTTCGGCTATCTTCCCTTGGTGAAGGACGACCGCGCCGATTAACTGGACATCATAAGGAATCATATCCCAGGCGGTCTCTATCCCGGATACGCTCCATGATTTACCGCAGAGTCGCTTGCAGGTTTGCTTTACTGCCGCAAAAGCCTCGGGTAATATATCGTCGAGAGTCTCGCCCTCGGAGAGGCGCGCCCTGAATTCATCGGTCTTCGCACGAAGCTCCTCATCGGATAATGAATCGTATTCATCATAAAACCGATTTATATCTTCGACGATCGGATTTATCTTCTTGATATCCCGATCGTGCTTTGTTCCGAATATCTTTTCGATAATTTTCATAAGGAATATTCCAACATTTTAATAATTTACTTTAACCAGGCACAAGCCTTTGGCAGGCACCTTGGCTCCCACCGAAGTATAATCGCCATCATTTAAAATGCGTTCCATATCCTCCACAGGTATTTTCCCTTTGCCTATTTCGACGAAAGTTCCTACCAGCGAGCGAACCATTCCATGCAAAAATCTATTAGCCTCGATGTTGAACATCAACTCCATCCCGATACTGCTCCATGATGCGTCAAAAACTTCGCACCGGTTATCCTCTTTCAGCGATTTTTGAACCGCAAATGCCGAAAAATCGTGTTGCCCGATTATCGCCTTAGCCGCTTCCTTCATCATGTTTAAGTCCAACTCATAACTGAGCTGCCATACGTAATTCCGGTTTATAGCAGTAGGACCGACATGGATTCTATATGTATAAATCCGGGATTTCGCGTCCCTTCGGGAGTTAAAGCCGGGCTCGACCTCCTGCAAACTTTTGACAGCGATATCGTCAGGCGTAACCGCGTTTAAACTGAAAAGGAATTTCAGCGGTTCTATCTCTTTCTCTATATAGAAATCGGCAACCTGACCGAAAGCATGCACTCCGGCATCGGTTCTGCCCGCTCCGGTTACTTTAATCGTCTCTCCGAGTATCTTTCCGATACTTTCTATAACTTCACCCTGTACCGTTCTAAGTCCGGGCTGAACCTGCCACCCGGCGAACTCGGTTCCGTCGTATTCCAATGTAACTCGATATCGCGCCAAAAAAATCTCCTATGCTAACAGAATTAGAGACAAACAGGTAATTATTATAACCAATGAAAGGGATAAATCCAACAGAGTTATATTGCCGGAGCGTAGAGAAGTTCGTTTTGCGCCCGGGCGGTAATTTCTGGAAATCAAAGCGTCTGTTAGGTCGTCCGCTTTTCTGAATATGGAATAAAATAACGGTATCAACAACGGGATTAATTTCCTTGGTTTAAGGATATTTACGTTGGAGAAATCAACCCCGCGACTTTCCTGGGCGAATTTGATTTCCACAGCTTCGTTAAATATCACCGGAATGAATCGAAAGGCAATACCAATAACCATAGCCAGATCATCGACCGGCGCTCTCAGGTACCTTAGCGGCGAGATTAGCGCTGAAAACGCCCTGGTTAATTCGTAAGGGGATGTAGTAATCGTTAGTAAAAACGCCGTTAAGATGAAGATGAGAAACCTTGTTCCAAAAAGCAAACCCTGCCATAGACCTCCCCATGTCAGGTTCTTACCGAAAACAGTGACGAAAGGAGTTCCGTCGGTTGTCCATAGATGTAAAACAATGGTCAGAATCAGAAGCCATCCCCAGATTTTAAACTGTTTAAGCAGTAAGGATAAACCGACGCCAACGATAACGATAGCGATTGAAATCACCAGCAGCATAAACAGATATGCCGGAAATGATTTCACCAGCAGCACGGTAACAGTAATTAACAGCAAGGATATGAGCTTCAACCGGGGGTCGAATCTATGTAAGATAGAATCACCCGGTAAATAGCTCCCAATCGTAAACACCATGCCACCAATATACCCCGGTTTACCCATGGTGTCAAGAAAAGCCCCTCAAGTCGCCTGGATTAGTTATTCTTCTTCTGCCTTATCTATGCAGTCGCTGCATATCCCGAAGATATCGAGCCGATGTCTTTTTACGACGAACTTTTTTTGCTCCGCAACTTCATCTATAATAGGTTTGCATCTCGGATCTTTGAACTCGATTAACTTGCCGCATCTCTCACATATAAGATGATCATGCTCACCGTGCCTGAAAGCATGTTCAAAACGCGCCGAGCCGTCGCCTATATCCACTACTCTTGCTAAGCCAGCCTTGACCATTAAGTTCAGTGAACGGTAGACTGTCGAGTACCCGATTTCCGGATATTTCTTTTTGACATGTTCGAGAAGTTCTTCGGCGGTTAAATGATTTTCAATCTCAAGAAAGATCTCTAAAATCCTCTCCCTTTGTACTGATTTTTTCAATCCATGCTGTTTGAGATAAGCGTTTAGACGTTGTTTCTCTTCTTCCATTACCACCTCGTGCCAAGAGTATTAGAATCCGGCGGATATGCATCCGCCTCCTTGGCCCCCTCCGCAACTATTGCCCCTTTTGTTCTCAAACTATAAGCTGTCTGCGCTGTTTTGTCAAATCATATTTGTGGAGGCATATTTTTATTGCGTCCAATTGAATCTCCTTATAAATTAGGGAAAACTGAAATTGAAAAACTAAGGAGGAGATTTGCGTAGTTCCTATATTATTCTCACTTTAATGATTGTATCGACTGTGATTTTGCTAAGCGTCGGTGGGTGCGATAAAGAAGCCGCACAAGAACGAATTTTTAATGATCCCGTAATGAAAGCGGCGCTGCTGGAGAAAATGATGGCGGATTCGAGTATGATGACATCTATGATAGACCACAGCCTTAGTGATCAGCTCTTATCCGAGCAGATTCTCACCAGGATAATCGAGGATGAGCAATTGCGGGCTCGTATGCTGACCAAAGCCTTCGCCGATTCGGCGGCGTTGGAGGATATTATCTTCCGTATTCGCGGCGACAGGGATTTGAAGCAAAGAGTCAGCCGAAGGTAAACAAAACTCAATCCAATTTCGAGGCTGTCTGACGCAGGCAGCCTTTTTTACTTGTACTCTCACCACGTTACATTAACCTGCATTATTGAATTTAAAGAACCCCTTAATTCCCGTGATTACAGTAATTGTAAAGCACTATAAATTTATAAGATTATCATTGACAATGACAAATTATACCCTATATTTATAATGATTAATACGCGGCAGCATCAGGCGCTTCTCAACAAGACCAGTGTAGTACTCATCAACAATCATAGGAACTCTCACTTTCTAATAAATTTGGAGATATAGTCTTCAAAGAAGAGGAGGTAATTTATGAGACAATTAGTAATCGTTGCGCTTTTGTTGGTATTCCTTGCCGCACCGGCATTTTCGCAAATTAACTGGACGCGTCATACCATAGATGGATCCTTTGATGGCGGCTCGGAGGTTTACGCTACGGATATTGACGGTGACGGCGACGTGGATATTTTTGGAGCCGGCTTGCACGCTAATGATATTGCCTGGTGGGAAAACGACGGTAACCAAAACTTCACTAAGTTCATAATTGATAGTGACTACGCAGACGCTCGAAGCGTATACGCCAAAGATATGGACAATGATGGGGATGTCGATATATTGGGAGCCGCCAGTATGGATTCGTCGATAACTATATGGGAAAACGATGGTAATGAGAATTTCACTGAGAATATAGTTACCAATGAATATGATGACGCCTGGCATGTTTATCCCATAGACCTTGACGGAGACAATGATATTGATATATTGACTGCATCCTCACGAGGTTGGGTTACATGGTGGGAAAACGATGGCAGCCAGAATTTCACACAGCACGATATCGACACAGATTTTAGCAGTGCGCGAGTGGTTTATGGAATCGATATGGATGGGGATGGCGATAATGACGTTCTGGGAGCCGCATTTTACGCCGATGAGATTGCCTGGTGGGAAAATAATGGAAGCCAGAGTTTCTCCAAGCACACGATAGATGCCGCCTTTGATGGCGCTATCGAAGTTTTCGCCACAGATGTGGATAATGATGGGGATATCGATGTTCTGGGTACTGCCTATCTTGGAGGTGATGTAACCTGGTGGGAGAATAACGGAAGCGAAGTATTTACCAAACACAATATCGATACCAACTTCCCCTCTGCAAGGGGTGTACATGGAGTGGACATAGATGGAGACGGCGATATGGATGTGATCGCCACCGGTTCCGGAGGGGGTAATGGACCTGTCAAGTGGTGGGAGAATGATGGAAATCAGAATTTCACGATAAGAACCATTGAAGAGAGTATTGCGGGTCCCACCTGGCTTTATCCCATTGATATCGATAACGATGGCGACATCGACATAGCCGGCACGTGTGGCTACAGCGGAGATGCCGTTTATTGGTGGGAAAACGACCAGGATCCTATTACAGGTATCTCGATGATACCCGGTAATCCGCCGATTGTGGTCAGGGCAGGCGGCAATTTTAGATTCACCGGTATCCTCACCAACAATACCAACCAGTCCCAGGTGGTGGATGTCTGGATTAAAATCAGGACACCGGATGGTCTGCTCTACGGTCCGATCGAGAGATTCAATAACCTGCCGGTGAATCCGAATCAAACCTTATTGGCTCTGAATGCCAGACAGAATATCCCCGGCTTTGCGCCTTATGGTAGTTACGATTACATAGCCTATTGCGGAGATTATCCCTGGACTGTCGCACACCAGGCTAATTTCCGATTCGGCGTTGTTCCGTCATCGATGGCTTCGGATAGCGATGGATGGGCTCTGGAAAATGCGTGGATTTGCGAAAATGCGATTGCTGATAATCCTTCGAAATCGGCATTAATCTCCGCATTCCCCAATCCGTTCAATGCGCAAACCGCCATCACGTTCGAGCTGCCTATCGCTTCAGAGGTGAAACTCGATGTGTATAATACGCTTGGGCAGAAAGCAACCACGCTCTTTGAGGGATATCGAGAAGCTGGGGCTCATACAGTGAATTGGGATGCCTCCGGTTATTCGAGCGGAATATATTTCTACCGGTTAACCGTTGGAAATGAGAACTTGGTTAAGCGGCTCACTTTATTGAAATAATTCTCATTACTATCATCTCTACCGGGGAGTACAATTACTCCCCGGGGGGATGATTGATGCCATTGGCATTATTTTACTCGCCGGCTTTCCGATCCTTCGTATATTAATTAGTTCAAAACCAACCCTTACTATCCTGTATTATTCACAAATTTAGTTATCGGCAGCGGAAGCCTTGCGCTTCCGGCTTTTCTTTGTAATCCTCAATTCCAAAATTTTTTCAAAATCCTCGGAACAATTTTGAGCACCATTATAGTTGACTACGATACATGGGTATGTCATAAATATTACTTTTTCTTCATAGCGAACTTAGTAAGGAGATAAAAAATGAATAAGAGTCTTTCACGAATAGCAATTCTATTGCCATTGGCAGTGTCGCTGGTTGTCAGCGCATGTTCGGATAATGGGGATGACATTATGGGATCGGAAGAATTCGAAGCCGCTCTGCAGGATTTTACGAATTATGAGAGCTGGCAGCAAATCGATTATGAAATATACCCCACGAATTTCAATACTTTAGGGGGAGCTGCACACGCAGCTAACGACAGCACCTTCGTACG
Organism: uncultured Ignavibacteria bacterium; assembly: GCA_964563085.1. Taxonomy (GTDB): domain Bacteria; phylum Zixibacteria; class MSB-5A5; order UM-FILTER-46-8; family UM-FILTER-46-8; genus WJIR01. Next base: position 8,230 of record CAZLVS010000010.1, read on the forward strand.
CCAGGTCTATATAAGTCCCGGCGCTCAGGTTTCGAATGGCGAATATGATCAAGAGACAATAGTGATAAAAGAAACCTTCCAGTGGAGTTCGCAAGGCAATAAGGATTTCACCAATGGCAGCCTGCTGGCGATGGTTAAAAGAGGCAGCGATTTCAATCCGGACCATAACGGATGGGAATGGTTCAATATAGCGTCGGATTTAAGCGCCATAAATGATCAAGGCGCGGACTTGATGAATGGCGCCTGTAACGATTGCCATGCCGCCACTGAAACCGACAATTCTCTCGGCGAGGATTATGTATTTAAACATCCTTCGGAATACGTAGTTGAGGATGGCGGTGAGTACGATTTCTTTGCCGACGGACCCGATACGTGGGAGCAAGTTGACAGTACTTATGGATTAGATGCAAGATTGCAGGGATTCGCTCATGGCGACACCATGTATTCCCGTATCACTTACCGTTGGCAGCCGGGTGGAAAATTCGATGAGGATTTTGGGGAATATCCCGTGGGAACCGCTATTATAAAGGAAGTCTTCAACCGGGATAATGGAAACAAGGTGTATCCTCCGGATGGCGGCTGGACTGCCATGGTTAAAAGAGGCGGCGGATTTAATCCCTCCGCGGGCGATTGGGAATGGTTTATGTTCAATCCCATAGACAGCACTCTAAGCGCGCGCGGCGCAATGGACGGGTGCATCAATTGTCACGCAGGCGCTGCGAACGATTATGTCTTCGACCATCCGGGATTATAATGGGAATACTGTGAGGGGAGAATCTCAATGATGCTCTTAAAGAAAAGAAGTATTGTCATAGCGGCGCTTATTCTGAGCGCTGCCCTTTTTACACTGTATTCTGCAAACCTGGAGGCTCTGCCGGAGTTTTCAGTCAGATACGGACAAAATTGTCAGTTGTGCCATCACAATCCCAATGGCGGTGGGATGAGGTCGCTTTACGGGGCACAATTCTTCAGCTATAACGATCTCCCTTGGAAACCGGAGAAGGATATAATGAAAATTCAGGATAAAGTTAATCCTCAGCTTAATGACAATTTTCAGATCGGCTTCGATTTCCGCACGTTATTTTACGCTGACGATGAAGGTGAGAACAGCTTCATGAGCATGCAGGGCGATCTCTATGCAGCTATTACTCCAACTGAAAATATGCTTCTTTATCTGGACAGGGGGTTGAGGGGCAGTTTTGAAGCCTATGCCTTGATCCAGGGATTACCGCATCACACGTTCGTGAGAGCAGGTCGTTTTATCCCGGGATTCGGATGGCGATTGGTAGAACACAAAGCCTTCGTTCGCGAGAAACTGGGATTCGGACTCGACGGGCAAGAGGATGGGGTGGAGTTAGGCATGGTCGGGATGAACGGAGATGTCTCTATTGCCATCACAAACGGGAAGCCTACGAGTATCATTGATGTAAACAAAGCAAAGGCTCTCACGGCTCGGGCATCCCGCAGATTCGCTCTTGGCGGACTGAACCTGACTGTGGGCGGAAGCTACCGGTATGCTGAACTGGGAGATGATATCCCTCTTAATCGCTACTCCGGGATATTCGGCGGTTTTCAAATCGGGCGTTTTACATACTTAGGAGAAGGGAATCTAACAGTCGATTCCACCCAGGGATTTGTGTCCACTCAAAAGGCGATTTTTCATTTACGACCGGGATGGGATATTGATCTTATATATGATTATCACGATCCTGATATAGATTACCAGACCGGTTACGATTATAGGGCGAAGATAGCAAGTCATTTCTATTTGACGGGTTATCTGGAACTGATACCCGCTTACGAATGGAACCGTGTATCAGGTGAGGAATTCGGAAGCGGTGAGATTCAATTGCATGGATGGTTTTAACAACGAAATTTCAAAACGGAGATATGGGATGATTAACTCAGCCGCCAGCAGAACCTTAATTATCTTCTTAGCAATCACAATTGCTCTTATTACCCCAGGCATGTCCCGGGCGGAACGCACCAAATTCATATTGAAGCCAGGTGAACCGAATCGAGTCATGTTTATATCAAAAGCGCCTTTGGAAACGATCGAAGGAATTACAGATCAGATCAGCGGGGTTATGACGGTGGATCCTCAGGATTTACATAAGAATCCTTCGGCGCAGTTCGAAGTTCAGATGGCAGATCTCGATACTGATAACGGTATCAGAAATGGCCATATGCGCGACAACCATCTGCACACCGACAAGTTTCCCACCAGCAGCTTCACACTCAAGGAAATCAAAGGGCTGCCAGCCGGAAAGCTGCCTGATGGACAACAGGTGAGTTTTATGGCGGTCGGAGATTTTACATTGCACGGAGTAACCCGCACTATCGAGCCGCAAATCACGGCAAAGTGGGATTCAGCAAATAACAGTATCGACGTCACGGCTAAATTCACTGTCCTGCTGCAGGATTACGATATCCCTCGCCCCAAGTTTCTCTTTATGAAACTTTCCAAGGAACAAAGAGTGGAGATAGATTTTACTGCGGTAGCCGAATAATAAAGAAGAGGAGGTTGGCTTGTCCGGTATACGTTTAAGAAAATCGTTAATCAAACTTGGTCTGCTGTTAGCATTACTCTCGTTTACACTGGTTACAAACGGATGCTTTGACCTGGGAGAGGAAGTACAAGAGAGCGGAGGCAATCCTGTCGATCCGGAAGAGGCGCCAACCTGGTCGGACGACATCGCCCCTCTTTTTGCGGAGAGATGCTCTCCGTGTCATATAAGCCGCAGCGATGGGGGATTAAATCTTTCAACCTACGAGGATGCGACCTCCGATGAACGAATTATTAATCCCGGCAATGCTGACAATAGTGTCCTGATTGATCGAATTAAAGGAACCGTTACTCCCCGTATGCCGCTCGGAAGCGCTCCTATTAGCGCCGAGCAGATTCAGAAAATTGAGGATTGGATTGATAACGGTGCAAAGGATGACTGATCAGGGATCATCCCGCATTACTCACGCATTTTTTGCGCTGGCTGGCTGCTTTGTTAGCTAATACAGTTTTTCAAAGGCAGTGATTTTCTAAATATATCTCTCTCCGAACCATCACTAAAACTATCCAGAAAATCATAAGCTGCTTCATTTATACTATTCGATCCCATTCCATTTTTATATGCTATAAAGTTAAAACACGCACGGTTTAACCGAAATAGTCCTAAGAGTATGAAAAAGGGGAGGTAAAACGAAAAAAAACAAAAAAAGTTGTTTTAATTACAAATTTTACTTGAAAAAGGTATTAAAACGTGATAGAACCTTATCAGAAAGTTTATTAATAACAATTAATGTGAAACCAAAGTCCTTTGGTTAAAGGAGGAATAATGGCGGCTAAGAAAAAGAGCACTAAGAAAAAGGTCGCAAAGAAATCTGCTAAGAAGAAAAGCGCAAAGAAGACAGCCAAGAAAAAAGCCACTGCGAAGAAAGCAGCCACTAAGAAGAAAACGGCTAAGAAGAAAACCACCAAAAAAGTAGCCAAGAAGACTGCTAAGAAAAAAACATCTAAGAAGAAAACGACGAAGAAAAAGACAGCCAAGAAGAAATCCAAGAGGAAACTTCCGGCAGCGTTTAAACAGCCTCTTACCCCGTCATCTGAATTAGCGGCTATAGTCGGCAGTAAGCCGTTGCCGAGAACGCAGGTGGTGAAAAAAGTATGGGACTATATTAAAAAGAACGGACTGCAGGATGCTAAAAATAGGCGCATGATTAATGCCGATGATAAGCTTCGTCCGATTTTTGGCGGCAAAAGGCAAGTCAGCATGTTTGAGATGACTAAGCTGATCAACAAGCATATAAAGTAATCATCTCCGACCGAGTAAGACAGGCCGATATCGGCGTCTTTCTCAATAACTGATTACGTGGAAGTAGCTGCAAATGCGATGGGCGGGAATTGCAGCTACTTTTTTTATTTACCATTAGTAATACTTGCTTAATCCGCTCTAATTATTTAAAATCCAGCTATGAACGATTCTTACGGATTTGGTGATAACTTTCAGAAGGAAAGTAAGTATATCAGAAATGTCGCTCCCAATGAGCCTCCTGTACGGATTCAGAAACCCGAGCTTTACAAAAGATATCCTGATTCAACTCAGGTAACTCTGCCCTCACCTGTCAAGGACGCCGGTATGCCGCTTTGGAAAGCGATCGGCAATCGTCGCAGCCGACGCGCGTTTAGCGATAAACCGCTTTCGAAAAAGACGCTGTCGCAATTATTATGGGCAGCGCAGGGTATATCCGCAAGACTCGAGAATTACGCGTTTCGTACTTCGCCCTCGGCAGGCGCGCTTTATCCGGTTGAAACATACCTGTTAATCAACAGTGTTGATGATATCCCTCAGGGAATCTATCATTACAGCGTGGGGGAGCATTGCCTGGATGAGTTGAAAGTCGGATCTTACGGGCGAGAATTAGCTCATGCGGCGCTAAACCAGACAATGGTTGCGGAAGCAAACGCGGTTTTTATCTGGACTGCGGTTGTGGACCGATGCAAATGGAAATATGGCCAGCGGGCATATCGATACATATATCTCGATGCAGGCCATATCGCAGAGAACCTGGCATTAGCGGCTGAAGCGCTGGATTTGAACAATTGCCCCATCGCAGCTTTCTATGATGAAGAAATGAACGAGATAATCGGCGTTGACGGAGTTAAGGAAACTGTTATTTACCTGTCCGTTGTGGGAAACCCGAAGTAAAGAGGATAGATTAAAATGAGAAGTTTAAGTATTATTTGGGGATTTCTGTTCGCATTTTTGTTCCTTCAGCAATCGGTATTTCCGGAAGAAGAGCGGCTTACATATTACGAAAAATCTAACTACCTTGAAACGCCCGGATATGATCAGACCGTTGCTTTTTGTGAACGATTGGCCGAGGAGTCTGACTATGTGCTGTTTACCGACTTCGGTATTTCCCCGCAAGGGAGGAAATTACCGTTGCTTATAGTTGACGAGGATAGGCAGTTTCAGCCGGTTCCGCTGGCTGAGAGGCGTAAGCCGGTTGTGCTTATCGAGGCTTGCATTCATCCCGGCGAATCCGATGGTAAGGATGCGGGTTTAATGCTGCTGCGGGATATGATTGTTTACAATCAGCACGACGAACTCCTTGATAAGGTTACCATACTATTTATTCCTATCTTTGGTGTGGATGGGCATGAACGTTTCGGACCTTATAATAGAATCAATCAAAATGGACCAGCAGAAATGGGATGGCGGGTCACCGCTCAGAATCTCAATCTCAATCGCGATTTCCTTAAGGCGGATGCTCCCGAGATGCGCGCCTGGTTGAGATTGTTTAACCGATGGTTGCCGGATTTTCTGATTGACTGCCATACCACCAACGGCGCCGATTATCAATACGCTGTCACCTATGCTGTCGCCGATCGGGAAAACATGGTAAAGCCGGTGCGTAATTGGCTCAAGAAAGCCTATCTTCCGGAACTGCGCCGGAAAATGGATAAGTCCGGCTATCCCGCCATAAGATATATCATACTAAGAGATCATTTCGATATCACCAAGGGGCTGATGAGCTGGGTTGCCTCGCCGCGTTATTCCCACGGTTACGGCGCAATTCAGAATCGACCGTTCCTGCTGGTGGAAACACACATGCTCAAGGATTATAAAACGCGGGTTGAATCTACCTATTATATCCTTTTGCACACACTGGAGATCGTGAGTAAGAATCCTTCGGTTTTCCTGAAAGCTCTTAGAGATGGCGACCGGGAGACCGCTGAAGAAATGGTCGGAGATAATTACGCTCTGCGCTATAAGATCGGCGAGGAAACGGAAATCGTGGATTTCATGGGAGTGGAATTCGAAGTTGTGGAAAGCGATGTTTCCGGCGGTAGATGGATTAAGTGGGGAAACAATCCCAAAAACTACAAGATTCCCCTTTATAACCAGGCTGATCCTTATGCGGAAATAGAAATACCGTACGCTTACATTATCCCCCCGCAGTGGCTGGAACAGATCGAGATAATTTTGCTGCATGGCGCGGACGTGAAGCGTCTGGCTAAGGAGATAACACTCGAGGTCGAGAGTTACCGGTTTTCCGATGTTGAATGGCGGGAACATCCTTACGAGGGAAGGCATCCGGTTAAGTTCGAAGTTGACGTAATTACCGAACGCAGAATATTCCCCGATGGCAGCGCTGTTGTAATATGTAATCAGCGCACCAATCGTGTTATCGCTCAGCTTCTGGAGCCCCAGGGGTATGATTCCTTTGTCAGCTGGGGATTTTTCGACACCATCTTCGAGCAGAAAGAATATGCCGAAGATTATGTAATGGAGGAGATGGCGCGGCAGATGATGCGGGATAATCCGGCGCTGAAGGAGGAGTTTGAGCAGAAATTGGAATCCGATTCCGCCTTTGCTGCCTCCCCGCGCGATCGTTTGGATTTCTTTTACCGGCATTCGCCTTATTGGGATGACAGGATTAATATATACCCGGTGGCGAAAGTAATGAATCCAATTGATTTACCACTCAGATAGGTTTCACTTAGATTTTTGATATTAAACAGAACATTACTTTCGAAATCGTAAGGACTTAGACCTGCACGGAGAATAGATAATTCATGGGTGAATAGGATTTACGCTACCGCGTAGGGTTGGCTTTAAAGTCCTTGATAATATTATAAACCTTCCGCACACTCTCTTCGAGATCGATATTCTCGATGTGATATGCGTTCTCCGGTACCACCCCCGCGAACCGTTCGGTAAGGAAATTAAATATCTTGGGGTCGGTACTGCGGAAACCGTCATCGATATCCCGCTCCATCCATATCTCTACCGGAACCGTCACTGCAAAAAACAGGTCATAAGTTACACGCCAGGTTTCTATCAGGAAACTCAAGATCTTATCTTCGGTGTCACTCAACCCCCTGTTCTCTCGAACCAACTCCTTATAAACCGCTATATCCGTTATGGGACGGTCAGCTATCAGGTAGTCGATCTCCTTGCCCAATTCGGTTTCGTAAAGGATAGTCTGCGATGATACCCATAATTGAGTCGAAAAAGTAGAGTCCGCATCGGCGGGATAAGGGCATTCACGAATCAATTCCGGAAGAACTTTAACCATTTTCCCGTCTTTAATCAGCATCTCGGTTACTCTGTTGAGGATAGTGGTTTTGCCGGTGCCCTGAGCGCCGCTGAAAGCTACTTTGATCATAATGTTTCCTTTCCGAATTACGAATAATTGCTAAACCAAACAATTAAATGATTTACAGCGGAATTGCAACAATTTCCCGGAATGATGACGAAGTAAGATAAGATACCAGACACCCCGGACTAATGATTGCATACATTTATCTTAGTACGCCTTGGGTCAGACGGGGATGTCTGCCGCACACAGTATAATCGGGAGAGCGCTGAGGCAACCGCTGACAATGAAATCTGTGAATAATACAAGGTTAGGTCAGGTTATCTCTTTTTACTATCCCCGACGACATAGGATATATGGTGATTTCGGGAATGTTTACATAATCCGGCGAGGATGCTATAGAAACAATCTGTCGGGCGACATCCATTGTTTCTATCATTTTCATCCGCTTATCATCGGATATATCCTCATACGACGAATTCATCATGTGGGGGAAAATCGAAGTTACTTTGAATTTTTCCTTCCGCAGCTCTTCGGATAGCGACTCGGCGAATCCCCGCACTCCAAACTTGGACGCCGAGTAAGCGGAAACATTCTTCATCCCGATTTTGCCGCCGATTGAATTTATGAAAAAGATATGCGGTGAGGGCGCCTTCCCTAATAATGGAAGTAAATATTTGGTTACATAAAAGGCGCCATACAAATTTAGGCGGATTATTTTATCCCACTCTTCATCGGGAAAATTACCTATAGCCCCCGCCGTAAATCCGCCGGCATTGTTAACAAGTATATCAATATAAGGACTGTTCAATGAGATCTCCTTGACAGCGTTCTTAACGCTTTCCGGATTAGTGATATCCATCTGAACTAACGATGCTGAAAATCCCTTAGAACTGAATTCGTTAACGAGCCGATGCAGCGGTTCTTCTGTACGTCCCGAGACAATCAACTTTGCGCCGGCTTCGGCAAAACATTCTGAGATCGCCTTCCCCAGCCCTTTGCCACCGCCGGTAATCAATACGGTTTTCGCTTTTAAATCCTGTATCTTATTCATAATCTACCTTCTGTAAACACCAGCCGCTGCGCTTCCGGCTTCCACATCTATTAAATCGGCTACTTGATTAACGGTCCGCTTATCCCTTTCGATAAAAGCATAAGCGCTGTGGTTGTGAATCGATTCGAAATTTTCAGACTCCGCCTGAAACCAAATTATCCTCTTATCCGAATTTAACTTCTCGGTTATCGCCCTGACTACATCTTCCACGAAAACGGGATTGTCATAAGCCTTTTCCGTAACATACTTTTCATCCTCGCGCTTGAGTAATGAGTATATCTCCGATGATGCGCAGGATTCCGTTAATTCGATCATTTCCTCCAACCATATAAATCCATCGGAGCGATAAGACAATGTAATAATGCTTCGCTGATTGTGAGCACCATATCTGGAAATCTCCTTGGAACACGGGCAAAGAGTCGTTACCGGAACTTCAACTGTCGTTACGATATCTATCTCATTGTCACCATTTACAGCTCCCTTGAAGCTGCAGCGATAGTCAATCAAACCTTCGGATTTGGTTACCGGCGCTTTTTTCGCCATAAAGTAAGGGAAACTGAATTCAATATGAGCCTTACTGGCTCGCAGTTTCCTTTTCATATATTTAAGCATATCGTCGAATTGGGTTATGTCGATTTTGCCATGATAAATATTGAGCATTTCCAAAAAACGGCTCATGTGCGTTCCCTTGAAATGCCGGGGTAAATCGACATACATTTTAATATCGGCAACTGTGCTCTGATGCCCGTTGGCGCGATCGCGAACTGTTATGGGATACTTCACATCCTTTATCCCAACCCTGTCTATGTCTATATTGCGCCCATCCGGTATATTCTGAACATCAATCATCAACCTCTCCTCTATATACTGCCCAATTTCCGGGCGTTTCTATCAGCTTTACTTCATAAAGAAGATCTCCGGGAATCTTCGTGCTTAAAACCTCGTAGAATTTAACCGCCAGGTTCTCGGCAGTCGGGACTATTCCTCTCAAGAAATCCACATCCATATTAAGATTCTTATGATCGACCTTATCCACTATCTCTTCTCTTATTATTCGCTTAAGATCCGACAGATTGAATACCATACCGGTGTCGCTATTCGGCTCGCCTCTCAAAGTAACTTCTATTCTATAATTGTGACCATGCCCATTAGGATTGGCGCATTTACCGAATATTTTCTCGTTCTCATGTTCGCTAAGTCCTTGTGAATAAAGTCTGTGAGATGCCGAGAATTCCTCTGCTCTTGTTATTCTAACTTTAGCCATAACTTTGTATAACTGTGAGTTTTACGCTCTGTTCCCAATTATCGTCTAATTCAGCGTAATTATAAGTATTACACTTAGTTAGGGCAAGAAAGCACTTGGGAGTTCCGCATGAAATCGAATAAAAAGGGGGAATCGGCATTTCACCTTTTTAGCCTGCCTGTATGAATCCGTTCCTTAGCCCGGATAATTCATAAAACCCGCTAATCCGTCGCCATTGTAGCGTAATATGTTGGGGATTGCCACCTTACTCTGCGGGTTCCTCGTAATAACTTCTCAACGATTTCTTACCCTAACTACAAGGCTTTGAGCTGCAGCACGAATTCGTTATAAGCCTCCTCGCCGAAGAGAACGAATTCAACTTTACGGGGCTGCCCGTTTTCCTGGAGATAATCGACCACCTCGCTCAGCATGATTTTGGCGCAGTCACCAACAGGAAAGCCTCCCGCTCCGGCGCCGAAGGCGGGGAAGGCTATGGAATCGACCATCAGTTCAACCGTGCGGATAAGGCAACTGATTGTTGTCCGACGGATTTTAGTTTCATCAGTTTTCAAATCCTGCCCCATCACAGCCCCGTGAATGATGTATTTTGCTTTTAGTTTGCCGGCATTGGTTACAGCCGCATCGCCAACTTCGATAGGCGCCAGGCTGATAGCCTCATCCTCAATCGCCTTTCCACCATTCCGCCTTATAGCCCCCGCTACCCCGGAGCCCATCCAAAGGTGGTTGTTGGCTGCATTCACGATGGCTTCGCAGTTCGATTGCGTTATATCACCTTCTTTAATTATTATCCGGCATTTATTGAACTGTCGCTTTTCCATTCATTTCCTCCTTGTCACGATGATAATATACTATACCGGGTATTTCCAGTACAAAATCCTTCATGTTATTTCCTTTGACTATTGACAGGGTATGAATTATCCTCTATTCCATGTTAATAGGAACTATTTACATCCTGAAATCGCTAAAAACGCTTTCACGGTAATAGAGGTTAAATTATGCCTGAATATACTTTTCGTCCCGAAGATTTATATTTGGATCCAATCGGTAAAGTTGTTTTCCTGATAATCTGTATCATCGGATTGATATTCTTTATCCAAAGAGCTGTTTATCTATTGCAGATGATGAGAATCGGAAAGCCTGATGACAGGTATGATAATATCGGCGCACGTCTCTTAAGGGTTCTCAAGTATGTATTCGGTCAAAGAAGATTGCTTAACCTTCCGTATATCGGATCCGCGCACTTCGTTGTTTTCTGGGCTTTTATCGTTATCAGTCTCGGGACATTATCGTTTTTGGGACGCGGCGTAATTGACGGCTTCAGACTACCGATTATAGAAACCTGGTTGGAAGCCCCGTTTTTGGTTGTGCTGGATATCATCTCCCTTCTTGCCATCGTCGGTATCATCATGGCGACGCTGCGAAGACTATTCGCAAAACCGGACAAATTATCGGTGCACGCCGAAGGATACCTGCTGCTGGCAATGATTTTCGTACTTATTGCTTCCGATTTTATGGCAGATGGCGCTTATATCGCTATGACCGGAGCGGAAGAAGCTAAGTGGATGCCGGTAGGTTCGGCTTTAGCTTCGATGTTCGGACACGGTTCGAACCATACTCTCCTTTACCAGGTAATGCTCTGGCTGCACTTAGCTATCTTTTGGATACTGGCGATTTTTGTGCTGCATTCCAAACACCTTCATATATTCACGGCTCCATTCAATGTCTATTTCTCATCGCAAAAACCTCAAGGAGAGCTCTCGAAAATGGACCTGGAGGATGAAGAGGCGGATTCATACGGCGCAACCAAAATCGAGGATTTTACCTGGAAGCAGTTATTTGACACTTACGCTTGCACCGAGTGCGGAAGATGCACCCGCGCCTGCCCGGCTTATTCCAGCGAAAAGCCGCTGTCGCCGAGGGATGTTATCATCGACCTGCGCGATCATCTGCTCCAATTCAGCCCCAAAGATTTCGCATCGTCGAACGGCAACGGAGATACCGATGAAGAAGCGAGAATTCTCGTAGGTTCAGTCATCATGCCGGAGACTATCTGGGCATGTACGACCTGCCTGGCTTGCGTTACTCAATGTCCTGTATTCATAGAGCATGTACCCACCATACTGGATATGCGCAGAAGCCAGGTGTTGACTATGGGGGAAGCTCCGCCGGAAGTCGCTCCTTCCCTGCGCAATATCGAACAGCGTCAGAATCCGTTCGGGAATCCGCCAGCGGAGCGCGCCGATTGGGCGGAGGACTCAGGGATTAAAACGCTGGCTGAGGACTCCGATGTAGAATATCTTCTTTGGGTCGGATGTTTCGGAGCTTACGACGACCGGAATAAAAAGGTGCTGCAAGCCTTAGCTTCATTGCTGAAACAAGCAGGCGTGAGTTTTGGTATACTGGGCGAAGAGGAGGGCTGCTGCGGAGAACCGGCACGTCGAATAGGCGATGAATATAATTTCCAGATGCTGGCGCTGACTAATGTGGAAACTATGAACGGATATGGTGTAAAGAAGATAATAACCGCCTGCCCTCATGGTTTTAACACTATTAAGAACGAATACCCCCAGTTTGGCGGAAAATACGAAGTTTATCATCATACCGAATTTCTGGAAACATTAATCAGAGAAGGCAGGTTGAAAGCAGAAGCCGGCGTCGAAGCGCAGGCGGCGTATCATGACTCCTGTTACCTGGGAAGATATAACAGTATCTACGAGAGTCCCCGAAATATTCTAAAGAATATACCGGGTGTCTTATTGAAAGAAATGGAGAAAAGCTACAGCAATAGCTTTTGCTGCGGAGCCGGAGGCGGAAGGATGTGGATGGATGAGCACACGGAGCTGAAAGTTAACCAGATGCGCGCCGAGCAAGCTGACAATTCCGGATGTAACCACCTGGTAACCGCATGCCCGTTCTGCTTATCGATGCTGGAGGATGGATTAAAGGGCAAGAATCTTGAAGAGAAAATTAAGGCGGTCGATGTGGCTGAGATTTTAAATTCATCAATTAAAAGTAATTCTTAAGGAGCTAAATTAATGAAGACAATAAAATTTGTGACATTTATTCTATTGCTGATGACGTTTGTGGCCGGCTCGGCAAACGGCGGTTATCTTATAAAACAGGAAACAACTGTCGATATGCATCATAAAATGGGGGGAGACAAAAGCAAGGATAAAAGCACCGTGTATATCGAAGAAGATAAGATTAAAGTATTCGATGAAACCGAAAATGTTTCGACCATAATCGATTTCGAATCTAAGGCTCTTTATGTGGTTGATCACGACGATGAAACCTATCAGGAGATACCATTGGAAGAGCTTAAATCAGCGGCAGAGGACGCCATGTCTCAGGTAAATCCTCAGATGCAGGAAGCGATGAAGGATATGCCGCCCGAACAGCAAGAGATGATGAAGAAAATGATGGGTGATCTTTTCGCACCGATGAGTGTTAGCAAGACCGGCGACACCAAGAGCATTCTCGGCTACGAATGCACCAAATACGAAGTCACCCGACAGGGGAAAAAAACTATGGAGATATGGGCGACTGAAGATATCGAGCTGGAACATAACTACTCCGATTTCATGCAGTTACAAATGCCGGGCGGTCAGAAGATGTTCGAGGATTTTTCCAAAATAAAAGGGATGCCGCTGGAATCCCGCATGAGTATGGGTATGGCGGGAATGAAAACGGAATCGCATACGAGTGTCACTTCGGTTGATAAAAGGGACATTAGCGCAGCCGAGTTCGAAATCCCCTCCGGTTATAGGAAGGAAAAATCCGATCTGCAGGAATTTTATGAGAAGTAGATTTACTCCGGTAATTGGAATTTCACCGAAAGGCTAAAACTTTTTCTGAAACTCCATTTAAAAGGAATTCGCTTAAATATTTAATTAATGTAAGTTGTTATATTGCGGAGATTTTTGTACATGAGCTTTATTTCATCAATTTGGTTTAGCATTAAGCAAGCAGTTATACCCGGATTTATAGCGGGCGCTATTGTTGCCGTTTTCGAAGCGCTTATTGTCAGCATTTTCCATGGCTTTTTATGGGAAGTTAGAATTTTGTATTTCTATCCGGTTTGGGGCATGGCGATTAGTTCATTCTTCGCTCTCACAGTATTGATATTGACCGGATTCTCAAACAGGATTAAGCGAATACGTCATCTCGACGTAATACTCTTTTGTGCAGCGGTAGTCTTTTTAACGCTTCCGTTAGCGGCGCAATTGCTGCCTGTGAAGTATCTCGGATTCCAGCCTCAAACTTTCGGAATCGTCTTTACCGTAGCGATTTTGACCCCTTGTTTTTTCGGAATAGCGATGTTATTGCGTTTCCTGCTGTCAAAAATCTCAGCAATGATTAAACTGAAATGGCAGGCGGGCGGCGCTCTGTTAGCGATATTACTGCTTATTATTATCCGGATTTCGTTTGCGATAGGTTCGGCTCCCCCCGAGTTAACCTATGGCGTAGAATACGAAGGGAACATAAAGGCTGCTCCGGAGAGCCCGAACATCATTTTATTGGTCATTGATACCTTGAGAAAGGACCACTTATCCGCTTATGGATGCGATATTAACACCCCTAATATACAAAGTATTGCCGAGGATGGAATTCTTTTCGATAATGCATTCGTAAACTGCTCCTGGACCAAGCCTACAATGGCAAGCATGTTCACATCACTATATCCTCTGCAGCATAATGTGTTAACTATCGGCGACGTAATAAATCCAGATCTGGTTTTACTGGCGGAGGCATTGCGGCGCGCAGGTTATTATACAGTAGGATTTCAGAATAATCCTCATATCAGTCCCGATAACAACTTCCACCTGGGATTTAACAACTACTATTCCAGAAGACCTCTGCCGATGTGGGATCCGGACGCCCCCGGTTTCCAGTTATCAAGGCATCATAAAGGATACATCCGCATGCTTCTGGCTAAACTGAATATACGGCAGCTCCCTGGCGTTACCATCGGCCATTACTTGAATGCGGAGATTGTAACGCGTAAGGGAGTAGAAACCCTAAAAGCGAATCCCCCGGAGCCATTCTTTCTGTATCTGCATTATATGGATCCGCACGAACCGTACTTCGAGCATCCTTTCACCGGTAAACATTTGCGTCCCCCCATGGTTGTAAAAGACCAGGGAGAACCGTCTCAGCAATTAATAAATGACTATTTCAAGTTTTACGGGGATGAGGTGGAATATCTCGATAAAAGCGCAGGCTACCTTTTTGATTACCTCAGGCAGAACAACCTTTACGACAATTCTCTCATACTAATTGTCTCCGATCACGGCGAGGAATTTTACGAACATGAAAACTGGGGACATGGCAACACGGTGTATAATGAACTTATTCATGCGGTTTTTATTATGAAATTGCCCGATTCCAAAATGGCGGGAACAGTGGATACGACCTTAACTCAATCAATCGACATCCCTCCGACATTGGTGAATATCGCCAACGGAGTTATTCCTGATAACTGGTGTGGAAGAGACCTTCTTAATGATAAACCGGAAGTAGATTATATAATTTCGATAGCCGGTTATGGTAACGGGAAGGCTTTCTGCAATTCCGAGGAGAAATTGTATATTAAATTTGCGAAGGAGGAGGGTACGATAGAATCTGCTATGTATTTTGACCTAAAAGCTGATCCTGAAGAGTTAAATAATTTAGCCGATAAAGCGGGCTTTAAAGAACGCGTTAACGAATTGAGCGATTCGCTGTATGCCGTCGAAGCAGAACTGTCGACAGGAGCGGTGACCGCCGGAAAAACCGAGCTCGACGAAGCTACCAAGGAGCAATTGAAAGCGCTGGGTTACCTCCAATAAATCCGAGGAAACTAACAAGGTTGCTGATTTTGTTTAATTGACAGGACAAATTAAAACAGATATATTGTTTCATGGATTTTAACTGGTTTGAAAAGTAGTCTGGAAAAATCCAGATGCTATAATGTTGTTCGGAGAAAACTATGGACACTAAGTGCGCCGGGGATATAATGATCCCTCTCGAGGATTATCCTCATATACCGTACTGGTTTACTTTGCGTCAGGCAATTGCCGCGATAGAGAAATCGGAGATTTCATTCCGCGGTAAGAAATCGCTTCCGCGCGCTTTGCTGGTATTTGATGAGAAATACCAGCTTACGGGAATAGTTCGGAGAAGGGATATTCTGGGAGGGCTTGAGCCCAGCTTTTTGGCTAAAAAGCCTACGGCAGGGGAACGTAAGCTCTTTGATGTAGATGTCGATCCGGATCTGGCTGAACTGTCGTTCGCCAAGGATATCGAATCAATCAAGGAGAGGGCTGAAGTTCATATCAGCGAAGTTATGGCGCCAATTATTGGGACAGTTAACCATGGCGATCATCTTTCCAAAATTATATACGTAATGTTGAGCAAGGACATTCATCTATTACCGGTAACAAAAAACGGAAAAGTAGTTGGGGTAGTGCGGAGCGTGGACGTTTTCAATGAAGTAGCTGATCTGCTGCTTTAACTATAGTGTTCATCCATGATTTAATCCATAGAAGCAAGAAAGTATGTTAATGTTTTCACAAGCTAATTACAGTAATGGTGATGCTTCCGGGCTCCCGCCAATGCCGGAAGACGTATACATCGTGAGAATAGCCCGTAAAGTAGATTGGCGGAGACTCTCATTCATACTGCTTGGATTAACCCTGTTCACAATTGTCTACCTTTCTCCGGCATGGCCTGATGCCGTTGATCCTACGGATAAACGCTTTGTGTTGACCCATGAGGCGAAGGCCGCGATAGGCCTGTTTCTGTTCGCTGCAGCCTGGTGGGTTTTTGAGGTAGTACCGATCGGTGTAACAAGTATCGCTATCGGTGTCATACAGGTACTTTTCCTCATCCGTAAACCGGAAACCGCCTTTACCGATTTCATGAATCCTTCGGTTTGGTTTATTATCGGTTCGGTGGTGATAGGTATGGCATTCACGAGTTCCGGATTGACCAAACGGATGGCTTATAAAATGCTGGTAATGGTTGGGGAGAAAACCAGCATGATATATTTCGGAAGTTTCGTTATGACCGCAATGCTTACTCTGATTATGGCTCATACGGCGGTTGCAGCGGCAGTATATCCGCTTCTAATGGCAATCTACAGCTTGTATGAAAAGGATAGCAAACCTACGAAATTCGGCAAAGGGCTGTTTATGGGGATGGCTTTTGTCGCCGGCGCCGGAAGCATAATAACATTGCTCGGAGCGGCTCGAGGGGCGGTGGCTATCGGATTTTTCAGAGATATTACAGGCAAGGATATTACATTCTTCGGGTTGACATACTACATGCTTCCTATCGGTGTGTTGATGGTAATTCTGCTGTGGTTCTTCTTTATGGTATTCTTTAAACCCGAAGCAAAGACGATACCGGGCCTGCGAGAGAAAGCGCAAGGCTTAAATGACAAGCTCGGTCCATTGTCTCACACTGAAATCCTGACGTTGATAATTGTAAGTATAGTGATCGCAATAATGGGACTACGGCAATTCGTTCCGGGATTGGAACAATTGGATAAAAGCGCAGTGATATTGGTTGCAACAATATTGTTCTTTCTGTTTAGAATCCTCACTATCGATGATCTGGAGAAAATTCCGTGGAATATCGTCTTGCTATTCGGCGGAGCAATGAGTATCGGATTTTGCCTGTGGCAAACCGGCGCCGCAAGCTGGTTGGCTATCAAATGGTTAGCTGTACTGGAAAATGCCCCGTGGTTCATATTCGTTCTCGGTATAGCGTTCTTCGTCATGATTATGACCAATTTAATAATGAATGTCGCTGCAATCGCCATCAGCCTGCCGGTTGCTCTGGTCTTAGCGCCATATCTGGGGGTCGCTCCTGAAGTGATTCTTTTCAGTTCACTGGTGACCGCCGGAATGCCATTTTTATTCTTAGTCGGCGCCGCCCCAAATGCTATCGCCTACGAAAGTAAACAGTTCACAACCGGTGAGTTTTTTGTTACCGGAATACCGGCGAGTATCCTGCTGATGATAGTGTTGGCGATTTTTGTCGGTATTATCTGGCCTCTCATGGGAATGCCGGTATTAGTTCAATAATTATGTGAATTGCCTCCAAATCCTCACTGAAGATACTTGAATTTTTCGGTTGGAAAATCCGTTCTTTTGTAATAAACTGTTACTTTCGGGAATTATGTTAGCCCGGATAATTCATAAAACCCATTGATCCGTAGTCGAAGGCTTGTCCTTCGGGAGCTCAAGAGAAGCAGGTCATTTACAGACTTGAATTGAGTATCTCGAAGAAACGCCGGAAGCGTAAGGCTTCCGCTGCCGGTGATGGAATTTATGAATAATCAATGTTAGATAATCGAGAAATTTTTATCAAGGAGATTGTATGCCAGAAAATCTGGATAAGGTTTATGAAGAGCTTCTAATTCGAGTTAAAGAGATAGATCTTATTTACTCCAGTCTGGCGGTACTCGATTGGGACCAAAAGACTTACATGCCCAGAAAGGGCGCGGAGCGCCGAGCGAAAATGATCTCGTATCTTTCGGGATTGGGGCATGAGAAATTCGTAGACCCTAAAATTGGCGAATTGCTGGAAACGCTAAAATCCGGCAGCTATGCCAGAGAAGAGTATTCCGATGAGGAGACCAATATTCGTGAACTCGATCGGCAGTATCAGAAATATAAAAAGGTTCCTAATAGCCTGGTGAAAGAACTATCGGAAACCACCACGCTGGCTGATCAGGCTTGGGTGGAGGCGCGCAGGAAGTCCGATTTTTCGGAATTTAAACCCTGGCTGGAGAAAGTGATAAAGCTGAAGCACGATTACGCCGAAGCGGTCGGTTACCCGACAGAGCCTTATGATGCGCTGCTCGATGATTTCGAACCGGGCGCAACTGTCGAGACAACCGGTGAAGTGCTTGATAACCTGCGCACTGACCTGGTTAAATTCGTGGAAAAGGTTCTCGGCTCCGGTAAACATCCTGATGTATCCATAGTGGAAAGAGAATATCCGGCTGATAAGCAGGAGCTGCTCGGTAAATTAGCCGCGAAGACTATCGGATTTGATTTCGATTCGGGAAGACTGGATGTAACCACGCATCCATTCTGCATAGGTTTCGGCCCCGGCGACACCAGAATCACTACGAGATTCGATCCCAGGCATTTCAACAGTGCATTCTTCGGTATACTTCACGAAGCAGGGCATGGCGTCTACGACCAGGGGCTGGATCCCAATCATGCAGGAACCCCGAGAGGCGAGTCGGTAAGTTTGGGCATACATGAATCACAATCCCGTATGTGGGAAAACCTGGTTGGCCGCTCGCATCCGTTCTGGGAGTACTTTTTCCCGATTGCACAGGGAATCTTCCACGAAGCGCTCAGAGATGTTAAGTTGGATGATTTCCATTTCGCCGTAAACGATGTTCGTCCGTCCTTTATAAGGGTGGAAGCTGACGAGGTCACCTACAATTTGCATATACTTGTGAGATTCGAAATCGAACATGCTTTCTTCAAAGGCGATTTGAAAGTCGATGATATCCCCGCCGCATGGAATGAGAAGTACAATCATTATTTGGGAATCTCTCCCGCCAATGATACCGAGGGCTGCCTGCAGGATGTTCACTGGAGCAACGGATTAATAGGTTATTTCCCCACCTATACACTCGGTAATCTTTACGCGTCGCAATTCTTCGCCAAAATACGGGAAGAGATAGGCAATCTGGATGAGCTTTTCCGCAGTGGTTCGTTTATTGAATTACGTGAATGGCTGCGGGAGAATATCCACAGCCATGGGCAGAGATACCGCGCCGAGAAGCTGGTGGAGGTTGTTACCGGAAAGCCCCTATCGCATCAGCCGATGATGGATTATCTTCAGGAGAAATTCGGACCGCTGTACGGAATCTGATTATGAAAGAATGCCGACCTGCGGACTAAAATCTAATCTCAACCGAAATACCGATCTCGCGTGTATGATGCTGCTTTTTGAGTATGCGGTCATCGGAATCGGTCCAGCCGAGTTTGAGTCCGCCGCTTATCTTGCTGGAGAAAGAATAGTTGGCATTAAATGATATCGAAAAGCTCCCACGATCCGTATCCGGGATAGGCGCGGAACCGGGGCGCTTGGTTTCGGCTTGATCTTCCTGCTTGGTTATAGAGGCGCTCAGGCTTAGCTGCGAATCGAATTTTATCCTGTTAAGAAACGGAAGCTTGATTCCCTGCGGCGCTTTGAATGAATAATTAAGAGATAACGATATTGTCGAGCTGGTCGAAGTCTTGGTGCTCTCGCTGCCTTCCCGAAGGTTTTCGGATACCTGTTTGGACTTATCATACTTTAAGCTGGTTTTTAGTCCATTGTTCCAGTTTAGTGTCCAGCTGAAAAGCGGTCGGTATGATATGGTTTCGTCCCGATTGGTCACAACGCCCGTATCGGGATTATCCTTGATATCTTCTTTTACCGAATATGCCGACTGAAGCGAGGATGAAGACGCAATTTTATTCAAGAATGCGACCTTTTCCAAACCGGTTAGGTTAAATCCCAAATCGGGAAAGGTGACGGAATTGGAACGAGTTGGTTCGGCGGTGCTTGAATGAGTTGTCGTTGTCCGTTTAGTATACGAGAAATCTATACTCAGCGTCTTGAATGGCGAAATACCGGATCTAAAGCTATAATTATCGGACAAGGTCTTCCTTGAGTTCTCAATTCGATCCCCTTGTTTGGTTGGAACCCCCGGAGCCTCTACGAAACCGAACTTGTACATCCATCCCGGTTCATCTACCAGATACGGTTTGGCGAAATCCTTGGAGCGAGATAGCTGGACTCTGATAGGATCAATGCTTGACATAAGCCCTCTGAATCTATACCACAGCCAAACGGGACTGCCCGGCATCGGACCCTTGTCTTCTTCCCCCTCTAACTCTTCCCCTTCTTCGGATTCCCCGCCTCTGTCTCTGCCGCCGGGCGTACCACCTCTCTGTCCCCTTCCGGGGCTGTACTGCTTGCTGGAACCGAAAAGCCTCTGCAAGTCCAGAGATCCGTCCATTCCCACATTATTGCCGTTTGTTACCGTATAGGTGGAATCCAAATTGGTTTTGGGATCCGAATTATGATGATAGTTCGAAGCATAACTGAATCGAGTATCAAGGAAATTTACTAATTGGGGACGCCATGAACTATTGTAACTCTGCCGGTAATCCAACTCCCTGCCGAGTTTTATCTCGTTGGGATCAAAAGAGAGCTTAATTTCATCATCATTTCGAATATCCCTCAATGCGGTAAAGTTGAATGAATTGGTCAGTGCGCTGAAAGGATCATACTGCGTACTCCCGTTAATGGTCAGGTCTCGGGTGTAAGTGGTTGGTAGGCGTCCGGTTAACGTAATAGTGTTTTTGGTCTGTGAACTCACCGTACCGTCAAAGACGAGAGTCTTAGGCAGATAATAAATATCCGAATTAGAGAGCTTATTCAATAAGAATATATTTTCCATCCATTTAAATACGGACAATTTCGGTTGACTTCTGATAGAAAGATCATATTTCCCTTTCACCGTCCATTTATCGGTAGTTGACAACGGGAGCGATGGGCTTCGGGTTTCCGAATATGATGATGAATATGAGCCGGATAATCGGTTCAGTGTTGCGCCGATAAGCCAGTTATCGGTTTTCATATTCATTGATTCGGAAATATTGAATGTGGTAACAGTGTTCTCCCTGCGTTCATCATATCTCAACTCCTCAGGCAATACAATATCGGAACCGGGTTTAAGCCGTGGTAAGTCCACCGAATTTGACCATGAAGCCGAAACCGGGATATTTATACCCCAGCTTGGCGGAAGGAATTTATGAAGCGATAATCCGCCCCGCACATTCTTCTGGGTTGTTTCAGAGCCGGATCCATACTTCTCAAGCAGGGTTACAAAATCCGGCCCCTTCCTCTGGTACGAAGCCGAGAATGTTGCGAAATCGGCAATACGGGTATCAACCGAAACCCTTGCCGCCCAATCAACATTATTCCTGGCATTGGTTAGCCGGAGTTCGTCCACCCAGACCTCGCCTGTCAATCCATCCACGCCGGCTGAGTCAACCTGAACCCCCAAGCCAAACCATCTTATGGTGGTAAGCCGGGGCTCGCCCACAATTCGGTAATTGCCCTGGGTCGTGTCGACTACTCCCGTAGTATCCTGATTCATCTGAGCGTAATTTTTTAACGCCGTGATATCAGGAAAGCTGATAACCATTTCATTCGATGAGTCCCAGCCCTTCTTGACCGGAGTATGGAATTCATAATAGTTGAGCGAATCCTGACCCATGCGGTATATAAATGTAGTATGACCATCCGATATTGATGAGTCGCCATGAACGAACATCCTCATCTCTTCATAATTAGAGTAATCTTCAGCGGCATAAAGCACTCGAGACGCAATCGCTGTCTGTCCCTGGTACAAATTCTCAAATTGAAGCACCAAAGACTGCTCTTTACGTAGTAAACCTGAGGTGGGATCCCTTTCTCCTTCCACACCGGGGGGGGGATAATAGCTGGGGTTTTCATGAGTATTCTTTACCGTAACATCGAATCTGGGAGTCGGTAACCATGGGTCTAATGGGTCAGGGATTGGACCGTCAGATGACCCTTCTCCTTCACCAAAATCAGGGGCTCCGGTAATACTGCTTAATTGATACTTATTGCCAACTAATTGAAATTGAGCGATCTGCAGGATAATGTTGGAATCGGCGCCGGTAAACCATACCCGGGCATACTCGATCTGCTCCCATACAGGCGTGCCCACCGAGTCATATGCGCCTTCTTCCCGCAATGGAATGCGGAACAGTTTCCAGGGAATGGAATCAGTATGAGTCGCTTCTGCAAAAAACTCGGTTCCGTCGAGGTCGAAACTATAAGAAAAATAACTATTAGCTCTATCTAATCCATCATTGCCGTTCAGATCCTCGGTATCCGGTTTACGCCCGCGGTCCGGGTCTTCGCGGTTATTCTCGGTGCCGTTTATTTTGCTATAATCATAGCGATCCGAATAATCCCAATCATCACCGTTGGGATCGGGATTAGTAACCGGGTCATATCCCGGTTCTTCCCTGCTGAACAAGCTATCCAATCCAGTATCCTCTTCATCTTCAAGAATACCATCCCGGATCCCGGTGATTTTGCCATCTTCGGTATCCAAAACACCATCCCCGTCGATATCCTCGCTGATTCTTCCAAGATCAATGTTCATAGTTATATCGGAATCACCGGTCTTTCTAATCCAGATTTCTATGAACTTCGCTCGGGATTGATTATGAAAACCTGCAGGGAAATATCGCATAATTCCTGCCCAGGAAGTATCGGCTTCCGGGAAATACTCAATTTTCAGTATATTAGTTACATTCTCGGACTCCTTAACCTCTCGCTCGGGCCAGATATCGGTTAGCCTGATCTGATCATACGGATTATACCACCACATTTCGGACCTCGAAGCCGCCACTTCTTCCAGATCAGCAAGTACTGATCTTGAACTAAGAGTCCAGGTACCTCGAAGGATTGACATATCGGTATACTCCCTGGCAGCTTCGAAGTCATCGACAAAAGACTCACCTTCGGTGTTGGGATTAGGGACCGATTGAGCGAACTCCGCCTGGATATCAAATGATGAGGGCGCTTCGGTCTGCACCAATGGCAGAGCGTCGGCAGCCTGGGTCAGGAAAAAAGGTTCGAAAGCCAGTGTGAGATCGGTGTCCCACACGAAATTCCTGCTCGGTTCCTCTCCGACCCTCGGCTTCTGTTCTCCGCTGGATTCGCTCTTATAAAGAGCGGTAAACCCCAACTTGCTGTCGTCCGATAAATTATACTCCAAACGCGATCCCAGAAGCGACTTTTTCTCCACCATAAGAAATGGCGCATACTCGAAATCGATGGTGATATTGGCATTAGGATCGGATGCCTCGTCGGTAAGGAAAGTAATCTGCCCCAGGCTATAATTTATACTGTAGTCCTTACCCCTCTGCAGCTTTCTTCCGTTGAGTTTAACAACATCAGATCCTTCTATTATATTTGCATATCCTAAGGAGAACTGCACATCGCGACTGGATGTTTTTATCACCAGGTAGTATTTGGAATCCTGACTGATGGTCGTTTGTTCTATGGAATTATACATGGCGGTTACCCGCTCGCCTTCCGGGAGTGTTTCATTATCGAACGGCTCAAAATTCGGGAAAATGATTACGCCCCGCCCCAAATAAACATGCTTCATGTCGATTACATTATCGGGATTGCTTTGCCCGCTAAGATCGAGACTATCGAGACCGAACACCTGCAGATACGGGGTGTCGTTATATTGCCAGGAATCGGTTTCCGGATTTTCTCCCCCCGAGGCACCCTTGAATATCGATACCTCCAGACCCTCCGGACTGATATTTGTACTCCCCAGACTGTAAACGTTGCGCCATTGATAATCCCAGGTGGTGAACGTTGGCAATGCGCTTCCATGCCATATTAGCTTGAGAGCCAATTCCACGTCCTCATCCAGGCTATCATCCGGCAGCGGCTCAAAATCGAGACTTCCGTAGTAGAATGTGTCGTAATTCCCGTTTCCATCAGGGCGAACATATTCAATATATGCCCCCATAGTCGTATTATTGTAAATGGCTCGATTTAGGATAATATAGAATTGCTTGGAGTAAATCTCATATTCATGCGGTTCCAGCTGTTTGAAAAATCCCTGCTTCCACTCGTTGCGAGCATCCTCATCAGGACTTATATTTGGGCTTATCTGATCCGGACCAACGCTAACAATCGCTTTGGGTTGCTCATTCATATCGGAATTTTCATCGACATAAATGGCTATGTTGGAAATCGAATCACCGACCCAGAAATCTGCGTCCGAATCGGGTATGCCGACAGTTCCCAATGAAAAATACTGCCGGGGAACGTAATTGATATCCCTTACTATGTTTTCCGACGGTTTGGCTCCTGCGGTGAAAGTGGTTTTCTCCGTAGAACCTTTTTCCTGGCTGGCGATTACAGTAATATCCAAATCTCCAACCTGGGCTTCGCCCTTCAAACCGAATAATCCCTGTACATTTCCTGAATAACCGACAAACTGGGAACCGCCTAATGATAAATTGGTATTCCCTGCTTCTATGGATTTAACAATCTCATCTTCGTAACCGGTGTACTTGAGATGAATTCTATTCTCAAGATCGCTCATAGCCCGGGAATCCTGATCAACTTCCACCTCGATCTTATCACCGATTGTACCGGTTATTTTGAAATTGGATTCCTGTTCCATGTGCAAGTTAGGGAACTTGGATTGCTTGTATGTTGCCGTGTTTTTAAGGCCCGAATCCCAGTCCGATTTACCGGACAGGGAGATTCTACGATAACCGGTAACCTTCAAAGCAGGCCCGCCTTCACCGATAATGCTCCGAACGACGCTGGGGAATTTTATCGGAATCTCGTATCTTATTCCTCCTTCATCATCGTCCCTCTTCTCTTCGAAGAGTTTCGTGTGCAACTCTTCTTCCCACTGAAGCCTGGATACGCGCTCGAGTTCGTAAGCGATATAGGAATCAAGCGGAATATATAGCGGCTCATAATATTCGTATCCGCCTTCGTTATACTCGATTTTTGCCCATCTCTCCATCGGATAGAATTGTACAGCGCGGCTGACTCTGAAGTTGGTTAAGAGTAACGGCTGTCTTCTCTCCACGACAGATAATCCGATAGGTTTCGGCTGATAATATAGGCTGAGATGCCGTAACTTTGTTTTATCGAGGGAAATCTCGAGCTGCTGCGCCCATAGCAGTTGGGGGGAAATAATTAAAACCGCTAAGATGAGTAAACTTAGCGTTAGTTTTCGTATATTAAAAAGTCTTGTCGATAAAGCCATTAGGGACATTGAGTCCATACAGTTTAGTTATCTTAATTAGTCTTTACCAGTATCCCTATAGGCTCCTCCTTAATCTATGATACCACTAATGAATTCAAATGTTCCTTGCAGGAACTGAAATCTCCGACAAGTCTGACCTCGGGTTTTAGGCTTAGTCCAAATCTGTCCATAACCATCTTCTTCAATTCCGCTCCTAATGAAATCATATCCCGCGCCGTCGCATGTCCGTAATTTACAAAAATATTAGCATGTTTTTCAAATACTCCGGCGTCGCCAATTCGATAATCGCGAGCGCCGACCTGATCCAGATACCATCCGGCGGCGGTTTCTTTACCCTCAATTGCAGGATTCTTGATATTCTGAAAAAAACTTCCTGCCGATGGTAAATCAACGGGGTGTTTTGCTGCTCGCTTTTCGCGATAGATGTTTATCTGATTATCTATCTTAGCCTTGTCACCATCTTTGAGCTGCAGTGAGGCGGACAGCGCTAACTCACCGCTGTCTTTCAACGCTGAATTCCTATAGCTAAAATTAAAGTATTCCTTATCAACACATACTATTTCGTCTTTAGGATTTAGCACCACCGCATTGGTTAATACATCGGATATGGAACCTCCGAAAGCGCCGGCGTTTCCGCATACCGCTCCGCCCAGAGTTCCCCAGATTCCGGCCGCAAATTCCAATCCTGTTAATGAATTTTCGCAAGAAATATCGACCAATTTATCCAGATCAATTCCCGATTGAGCTGTTAGAATTCCATCTTCGACCATAAATTCTCTGCATTCATTCTTAATGACCAATCCATGAAAACCTTCATCGCTAACCAAAATATTGGAGCCGCCGCCGAGCAAAAAATAATCTAATCCCAACTGCCGGGCGAATTTAATCCCTGACAGGAGTTCAACCGGTGAAGAAGCTCTAAGAAATAATTGCGCCGGTCCTCCGATTTTAAACGATGTATGTTCCGACATCGGTTCATCTTCGCTAAAGCAGCTGCCGAACATATCTCGGAAAAGGCTTGCACATTCAGTCAGCTTTTGCTGCACACTTACCTTCAATGGAGCAACCTGGATATTATGCTCATAAAATGCAGAGGAAATTCGGCCTGATTGACATACAAATCAAGAATCCAGCTTTCTCTGCTTTGGCTCGAATTCCTTCAGTTTATAGTAATTCTCACCTTCGTTCTTACGAATGCTCTTAGTAGGAATATCGATAATTTCAATCACTTTTCGTCCGGATGATAAGCTTAGAGCCAATTCATCCCCCGTTTTAATCTCTTTTCCGGGCTTTGCGGTTTTACCGTTCAATTTTACTTTTCCTGCATCGCATAATTCCCGGGCGACAGTTCTCCGTTTTATAAGACCGGTGGTTGAAAGATATAGGTCTATTCTCATTAATCAAATTCCCTTACTTCCACGTAATATTTCTGACGGGCGGCTTCAATCTGTTCCATCAGTTTATCATTTGCCTTTTGTCGTTTTGCCATCTCCTTGAGTTCATCCCAATCCAGTGTCAGGTCAACAGGTCTTTCCGGCTGCCGTTCCATTATTTTCAGAATATGAATGCCGGATTCACTCATGGTGGGCGGAATAACAGTCCCTTCCGGTTTATCCCCGATTGCCGCTTTGAAATCGGGGGATAATTCTTCCACCGCATACCAGCCCAATTCACCTCCGAAGACCTTAGAATCAGCATCGGAAGAATGTTCTTTAGCTATATCCTCGAAACGAGCGCCGGTGACGATAAGTTCATATAATGAGTCGGCTTTTGCCATAGCACGCGCGGTATCAGCCGGTGAAGGTCGGGTGGCAAAGAGGATATGACTGCATCGAATTTGTTCGCCGTCCCTATCGGTGCATTTTATTATATGATAGCCGTAACTGGTTCTAACCACGTTGGAAATCTGCCCTTTGATTAAAGAATATGCTTCTCTCTCGAACTCGGGCACCATATCTCCCCGGCCGAAAAATCCCAAATCTCCGCCGCTTTTGCCGGTTGGGTCATCGGAATAAATCGCAGCCAGCTCGGAGAAATCGGCTCCATCGGTCAACTGCTGATGCACATCTTCGGCTATTACACGTTTTTGGCTCAAAGCCTCCTCTCCGGGTAAAATCTCGATCAATACATGAGCGAGCTTAATACTTGCCGGTCGTATTGGGAGGCTATCTTTGTATGTATTATAAAAATCCCGCACTTCCTGGTTATTAACGGAAGTAGACCTCAGGTGGCTGTTTAGAAGACGCTCCTTAAGCAGTTGTTTGCCTACTTCATCTCTGTACCGGTTCCGAAGGTCTCGCAGCGTTAAACCTTCTTCCTCCAGTTGTCTTAAAAAAGACTCCTCCGATGGGAAACGGGAGCGGACTCTCTGAATATGTTCTTCGAGGGCATCATTTACCTCCTGCGGAGATACGCCGATACTGGTATCCTCCCTGGCGAGAATGAGCATAAGTTTATCATCTATCATTTTATCGAGTAAATCCATCTGCGCTTCTTCAATCTGGCTTTCGCTCAAATTGGGAAATGCCCCCTGCTCAGCCATTATCTGAAATTGCGAGAGGACTTCGCTTTTAAGAATTATCTCATCATCGACAACCGCGATTATCCGGTCGATATTTTCGGCGGTCGCCGCCGCAGGCAGAACGATTATTGATATTGCGACTATATTAATTATTAAGTATTTCATCCTGTCAATCACCCTATGGTTATTACATTATTAGCGTATCGCTGCTGCTCATGCTTCTCGCACAAAAAAGCCTTTATCAAAGCTCGGATTTATCAGCATAGCTGACTGATAAACATAATTAATACCAAAGCTAACGACAATCAAGCACTTTTACGCCCGGATTTGACTGTCGTTTCCAATAATTGATAATTTATTTCCACATCGTATTTGGATTTTAGTTCATGTATAAGCGCGTCTTTAAGACTATCGCGAGCGGCGGCAAGTAAATCTTTCCTTATATCATGGCGAACCTGGCTAAACTCTTTAACCCGGGATGGAAGCTTATCGGTTACCTTGATTATTCCGTATTCCGCGCCATCCTTAATCGGACCGATAATCGCTCCTATTTCAGCATCCATTGCGGTATCATAGTATACTTTGTATCTGCCTGGAGTTAACCAGCCCAGATCCCCGCCGCGTTCGGCTGTTGAACTCCTTATGCTGTGATTGCGCGCCAAGCGACTGAAATCAACTCCATCATCAATCTTTGCCAATATCGATTTTACCTTATCAAGGGATTTTAGCCTGATTTCCTCTACCCTGATTTTAGCCGGTTCAATATACGATGAGCGGTTGGCTTTGTAATAACTATACATATCCTCATCTGTAATGTCGATATCGCTAAACAATCTGCCCTGCATAAAATCAGCCAGCGAACGCATGTATGTGAGTCTCCATTGCACCTTGTAGCGGGCATCATCAAGGTAGCCGGAAGCCTCCGCTGCATGATAAAGCGATTTTTCGAAAAGATTACGTTGGGCAAATCGTATGTAACTCGCCGAATCTTCCGGGTGGGGATAAAAGGCGGGATTCACTTCCTCAAAACCATCCAGAAAATCCTCCAAGCTCCAAACAAAACGGTCACATCGCACGAATTCTAAGGCTCTTTCGTCATCGGTTAAGGGTACTGAGCCACCATTCGATACTCCGGGTGCAATCGCACCAATGATTCGATCCTCATAAAGCCTGATAGCCGAGTTATTGATCTCACAACCATTTGCATCCCATAAGCTGTCGGTTATCTCCATAGTTCGCTGTAAGCGGTTGTACTCTATCAACCTAAAGAAAATCGAGCGATCATTCGGCGCGTAAAGAGGATCGGATTCCACTCTTTTTTCCAAAACCTTGATAATCCAATAGGCATCGTTTTCGAAAAAAGGTTTGGAATAGACGCCAATCGGCAGGGAATCGATTACCGAACGCATCCTCGGGAGATAAAAAACCTGAGATTGAAATCCGGTTATTCCCCCTTTACTGCGACTATAACTGTCCACCGAATAATTGAGAGCTATCTTCTTAAAATCATCCCCGGAAATCAATCTTTCATAAACGTGCGAGACAGTATCAAAAGGAGAGTATAGTTTCAGCAATTGCATATTAACCTCGGCTACCGTTTGCCGTCGGAACTTTTCCAATTCCTCGGGCGAAGGCTGAACCCGGGAGTTAACCATATCATCGAAATAGAGATTCACGATTATATCTTTCCTCTTTTGTTCCATCCTTTTTGCGAATCCCTGCTGTGTATGCAAGCCGCTATCGACAGCCGCCAAAGCCAAAAGCTGTTTTTCCGCCAGATTATCGAGAATTGTCCTTTTGACCATTAACTCCCGTTCTAAATCCAGGTTGAGATTATCTTTATTATCGTTGAAGATATTATCTATGAGATCAATGGATATTGAGCTATCGGCGACGGTCGCTACAATTACTTTTTTCGGGGTTTTATCGCATCCCCCAATGATAACGAAAATTGCCAGCACAATAAGCAATGGAATAACGACCGGGTTTTTCCTGGCTGGCTGATAAAATCTATCGGTTAATCTTCTCTTCATCCTTTAGGTCTTTCTCCGAAGTGAAGGAGTTTTCCAGGCGTTGCATGATATCAACAACCGCTTGTAAACCTCTCTTTTCCCTCAATCCCTGCAAAAGGATTTCCATCTGAAAGGCATCGGTGGTGTAGAAATGAATCCTCTGGCTGATCGACTTAACGAAACCTTCGACAATTCTCTTGGTCAATTTGGCGATTTCGGGGAATTCCGCAAATATCCTCTCGCCTTTGATGGTGACGCGGGCGAAGCCCAACTTATTCGAGGCGATTCTGATCTTGGACATGAGGAACAGGTTGAAAACCGTATCCGGCGGTTCACCGAAACGATCCCGGGTATCCTCGAATATGGAATCGACTTCATCATACTCCTTGCTATCGGCAAGCCTGCGATAAAGCTCCACTCGCAGATCCTTTTCCTCGATATAATTGTCCGGCACGTAGAGGTCGCAATCGATCGTAAGCTTGGTATCGACTCCTTCGGTTACTTCCTCGCCTTTCAACTCAGCAACCGCTTCGTCCAATAACCTGCAATACATATCGAATCCGATTTCCTCTATGAATCCGTGCTGTTGCGGACCAAGGAAGTTGCCGGCGCCCCGTATTTCGAGGTCACGCAATGCGAGATTGAATCCGGAACCGAGCGCCGTAAACTCCTCCATCGCTTTAAGTCTCCTTCGGGCGGTGGTTGTGAGTAATCTATAAGGCGGGATGAGGAAATAAGCGTATGCCTGGCGATCCGAACGCCCCACTCGTCCGCGAAGCTGGTAGAGCTGTGCTAAACCCAATTTATCCGCTCGGTTAATGATGATGGTGTTGACGGATGGGATATCCAGTCCCGATTCGATAATAGTCGTGGAAATCAAGCATTGGAATTTACCTTTAGAGAACCTGTACATAATATCTTCCAGTTGTCTCTCCTTCATCTGCCCGTGTGCAACGTTGAAGGTAACGTTGGGGAGGATTTTATAGAGATATCGAGCGATAGCGTCGATAGATTCAATCCTGTTATGAACGAAATAGACCTGTCCCCCGCGATCTGTCTCCCTGAGGATCGGTTCTGCGATAGACCTGTCGGAAAACTGAGCGACCTCGGTGATAATGGGGCGACGGTCTTTAGGCGGCGTATTAATTATAGTCATATCCCTGGCGCCGAAAAGGGAGAGCTGCATGGTTCGGGGAATAGGCGTAGCGGTCAATGTCAGGACGTCAACGACGGTTCTCCATCTCTTGAGTTTCTCTTTATGAGCCACTCCGAATCGTTGTTCCTCATCGACCACGAGCAGTCCGATATCATTGAATTCGATATCCCTGCTTAGAAGGCGATGGGTACCGATGACAATATCGACCTCCCCGTTTTTGAGCGCGGCAATAACTTTCTTTTGCTTGCCGCGTTCCACGAATCGCGACAACATCTCGATCTTAACCGGGAAGTTCTCCATGCTATCCTTGAAGGTCTCGAAATGCTGCTGAGCCAGAATGGTAGTAGGCGCAACCACAGCTACTTGTTTACCGGAATCCACAGCTTTGAATGCGGCGCGCAAAGCGACCTCTGTTTTTCCATAGCCCACATCACCGCAGATCAAGCGATCCATGGGGATCTCCGATTCCAAATCCGATTTTATCTCCTCGAGCGATTTTATCTGGTCGGGAGTCTCCTCGTACGGGAAAGAGGCTTCCAACTGCTTCTGCCATTCGGAATCGGGCGGAAACTTGAAACCGGGAGAGACGCGCCTGCGAGCATAGATAGCCAGAAGCTCCTGCGCCATTTCCATTATCGCTTTCTTGGCGCGATTCACTGTCTTCTTCCAGGCGGTTCCGCCCAATTTGGAGAGTTTGGGTTGGCTCTCACTACCCGCGTATTTCTGTACCCTGTTGAACTGCTCTATCGGTACATATATGCGGTCTTCATCCTTGAATTTTATATACAGACAATCTCTTCTTCTGCCCTCCACGTTTATGGTCTTTAGTCCGATATATTTGCCCACCCCAAAATCGATATGCACCACATAGTCATCAGGATTAAGGCTCCGATAGTTGGGGAGTGAAATCCCCTCTTTAAATCTGCGAGGACGCCTGCGGACCTTATGACCGAAAAGCTGGTGATCGGTCAGGAGAGCTAATTGAGCTTGCGGCAGAACGAAGCCATGTTCCAATCGTGCGATTTCGAAAAGGATATCCGGTCGCCCTTCCCCCAGTAACTCTTCAATTCTGTCTTTCTGCTTGGCATTATCGCAGGCGATATATACGGTAAATCCCTTTCCCAGAAAACCGTCGATTTGGTTCAACATCTTTTCGGAGGACAAACCGGAGAAAACCGGTTGATAGGAGGCGAAGTCGATTAAATCATCTTGACCGGTTTCCCTGAACGGCAGCACTTCGATTTTCGTATTTGATTTTATAGACCCTTCGAAGGTATCAAAAGAGTCAACGAACCTGTCGAGATCGGCGGTGGGAAATCCGGAGGAGTCCGCTGATTTAAGGTATTGTTCCGATCTTTCCCTGAAAATGTCGAACTCCTCTTTGATAATCTCCTCTTCGACCAATACGATAATCGCATCGTCGGGGAAATATTCAGCAGCGCTTACAGTCGGCATCCCGGCAAGGGGCGCCAGCCATTCCAGACCGGGAAGCGGGTCATCGACCAGTAATGCTTCATGCAGGGCTTCGGCTTGTTCAGGCGAGAATTCCGCCATGATATATTCGAGATCATTGTCCGTCATTTGAAATTCCCGTCGGGGCAGCAGCAAGATACCATCTTTTTGATCCAGCGATCTCTGAGTGGAAACCGAAAAGGTTCTGATAGATTCTACTTCATCCCCGAAAAACTCAATCCTGAGCGGGTGCTCGGAGGTTGTCGGAAACAGGTCGATAATGCCGCCGCGAACGGCAAAATCGCCAATCTCCTCCACCAGCCGGACCCGTTTGTAACCGGAATTTGAAAGATATTCGACCAATTCGGTCATGTCGATTGACCGGCCAACCGCGATTTTTAAACTCAACCTGAGCAGCTCCGAGGGCGGCATGGTTCGTTCGCAGACAGCGTCGGCGGAGGCAACAACAATCGGGGAGTCCTTCAGCATCGCATACATCGCTTCCAGTTTGGAGCCCGTTGTTTCGAAATAAGTGGTTTTGGTCTGAAAGGGGAATATCCCGCGCGGACAGAGATTATAGATATCATCAGATGCGGCGAGCGTATTCAAATCTCCTTGTAATTGCGATGCTTGTTCATTATCCGGCAAAACCGCGATAATCGGCTTTTCAGCGGACTGATAAATCCCGCTCAACAGTCCGGCAAGGAGCGAACCGGAGATACCGGTGATAGGAATTATGCCGGATTCGTTGCGCTCAAGTTGCCCTAATAATAGCTGAGAGCTCTCGGCGTTTATGATTTTATTTTTAATCTCATTCAGCATTTTAGCCTGCATTAATCACAAATCTTTCCTATCGCTGTCGGAACACTTCAGTTTACTGCCCTTATTGGAGGCTGCATATTACAGTTACAGTCCGTTACGTTTTATGTCCTTCGCATCCCGAAGGGCAAGCCTTCGTCTGCGAATAAATGGCATTTACGAATTATCCAAATCAGAGAAACATAAAAACCCCACCGCCCTTTTTAATGGGGTGGGTTGAGTTTATTTATTTAAACTTACTGTTCGAATCCCTGGATTAAATCGGTACGGGATTCCGGACTAACTTATGAAAAGCTCAATGCTTCTGCGCAAGTATAATCATTCTACGGCTGTGAGTGGAGAATTGATTCATATCGAAATCACCAAAAACAGCGGCGGAAATCATGCCTGCCTTTTTAATCATCGCCAGCATCTCATGGAGCGAGTACAAACGTATGGAGAAATTGGAGACCTCGTTCTCCCGCCCCATTCCCAGATAAGTCCGCTTAATCTCAAGACGACTGGAAAAGAAATCAAAAACCGATTCCTCGAGAATTACTATTCCTCCGGTGGTATACCACTGCCGCGATTGCCAATGCTTGAGAATGTTTTCCCGGTTGGCGAGATCAATCAGGAAATATCCGCCGCCATTTAGCAGTTTTGCGGCTCCGTTGAGGGCGCGCTGATTGTCGGACTCTTTGTTATAAAATCCGAACGCGGTGAATATATTAATAACAGCATCGAACTTATCGTCTATAATTTGCGGTAGACGCCTCATATCGCCATGGTATAAATCCATATTCAAACCGGCTGCTTGTACCTGTTCTTTGGCATTTTCGTATAGCGGTTTTGAAATTTCGAAACCGGTTACGCGATAGCCCATCTCGATCAACGGAATAGCGTGTCTGCCATAACCGCAGCAAAGGTCCAGAATCTTGGCTTTTGGCTTAAGGTTTAGAATATTGACAATTGATTTAACTTCGTTTGGAGCTCTCTCCTCAAGCTGTACTAACTCCTTGAGATAACTCTGATTGTCTTTCTTTTTCTTCGGCATATTTTTTCCAGTCTATCTATAATCCTTTTCGGAATATTTTTGCCAATATTTTGTAAATGATCTTGGCTGCCGTGAATTGAGACCTGACATCACCTTGTATGGGACGCAATTCCATAAAATCAAAACCAACGATACTCTTTGCAGTTATCACCTCTCCAAGAAGTCGATTCACGGCATCAAAAGTTAATCCATCCGGTTCCGGCGTACCCACACCGGGAATTACCGAAGGATCAAAACCATCAGCGTCGATTGTAATATAAACATTGCCGGAAAGCTTTTCAATAACAGGTTTGAATTTCTTTAGTTGTTTGAAATCCTCAATTGTGATTATTTCTCCCGCTTTCCTCTTCAGCTTGAATGTCTCCGATTCTTCCGAAGCAGCGGAGCGAATACCAACCCCAACGTAGGGAACCACCTCGGATATCCTTTTCATCACACAGGCATGAGAATATTCAGTATCCTCATAGCTATCGCGCAGATCGGCGTGTGCGTCTATCTGGAGAACCGACAAATCAGGATATTCTTCACTGCATGCCTTTACCGCTCCCAGAGTGAGGGAATGTTCGCCGCCGAGCAATACCGGTAATTTTCCGGCTTTGAGGATATTCCGGGTTTCCGTATATATTTGTCCTATCGCTTCTTCCGGGGATATCGCTTTTAAACTTAGCGGCTTGGATGTGTATATTCCAACCGTATAAGGTTCCGAATCGGTCTCGATATCATAGGTTTCCAATTGGCGGGAAGCTTCGATTATCGAGGCAGGAGCATCTATGGTTCCTTTCAGGTAAGATGCCGTGTCCTCATATCCAATTGGCAAAATGACAGCTTGCGCCTTTTCATAATCCGGCTGCTCAATTCCCATGAAGGTTTTGGTTAAAATCTCGATTTTTCTATATCCTCACTTACAGGCTACTGTTAGAATTCTCCCCCCATGATCCAGTTCCCAATCGTGGTAAAATCCCTGCATGGAAAAATGTTCAAAACCGGCGTCATTCAAATACTGCGCCATCTCTTCGACGGTTATTCCATTATGCTCCAAAAACTGCTGAAATCGTCTATATTTGCCATCCGCCTGTTTAACAAAACCCTCGATTGTCACCAGGGCTTTCCCCTTTTCCTTAATGAACTTACCCTGCTGAAGGATAAAATGGTCTTCATTGGAGGTAACTTCGGTCCCTTCCCAATCTTTCACCCCCTCCGGCGTCAGGAAATCGAAGACGAACATCCCGCCTGCTGATACGTGCTTCCGTGCGTTTTTCAGAAATTTCTTAGTCTGTCTGCGGGTGGAGATATGGTTGACGGTATCGAAAAAGCAGGCGGCAAGCGGAAACTCTCGGCTCAAATCCGCCGAACAGATATCAGCGGTAAATAGATCGAATTCAAGGTCTTTAAGCTTCTTTTCGGCTCGATTTATCATTCCGGGCGAGAAGTCAACGCCGGCTCCGGTGAAACCAAGCTTCGACAACCGCAGCAGCAGCTCGCCGGTGCCGCACCCGAAATCGATGATTTCTTTGGGTGTTATCTTAAACTTATTTATCAGTTCTTTTAATTTCCTGAAGGTGTAATTGGTGAATCGTATCCATCCTAATTCATCATAATACTCGGCGAAGTAACCATAGCTGTTAAGCGGACCAGGCGACCACCGATAATCTTCTTCCGGTAAATTTACGCTGCCTGTTTTCGACATAGACTAATGTTCAACTATAAACACAGCGGCAGCCAGTACAGTAGTCCATAATCCTTGGGAATCACCTTTGGCGGACTGCGTCACATTCATGGTTCTGACGATTTTGCCGGAGATTTTCCACTGCTCCTTTTTCTCATCATAGCTCTTATCCAAATCCAGCTCCACGCCAAGAGTAGACGCCAACATAGTTGCCGCCAAGTCCTCGGCATAATCACCGACTTTCTTTGCTGGTATGCCGAAATCGTGATGTTCCGAAATGTAGCCATAATGACCTTTGTCGGTGGGCACCGCCAGGCCGATGGATGCCGATATCAAACGGTTCGGTTCCCTGGTGGAATTCTTACTCATCACGGCATACAATATTTGCCCGTCATTCAAACGGGAAGTTCCAACTTCTCCGGAGACCACCTGGCAATAGGGAGGAAAGATGGATGATACCGTAACGATATTATACTTGGCAATTCCAGCATTACGTAAAGCCATCTCAAAGCTCGCCAGTTGTTCGGGATGTTTTCCCACTCCTTTAGTAAAGAAGACCTCTCTTGGAATTAACGACATGATAACCTCCGTCCAATTTACTCCGGTAATTGTGCAAGTTATAAAATCATTGCCGCTTGAGCAATTATAATTTGGAGGGTGTGAGGAAAATGTCGATGGCTGAATAAACTTGTTCTTAGTCGCTTCAACTTATGTTATTGGTTAGGGAACCAAGTAGCAATGTTTTCGAGGGGCGCCCGACGGCACATTTAATGTAACGTCAGCGCTGGAGCGCTGACCGGCAGTGGATTGTAAAACGGCGTCAGGTTTTTCGCGAGCATCGTGCGCTCAGAATCTGACCTACGACTACCTCGATTTATCGGGGGAAGCCGACCTACGATTCGTAATAACATACCCGAAGGGCAAGCCTTCGGGTATGTCGAGATTACATCCAGCCGAACGCAAGCTGGGCGTAATGGGAGTAGTTGGATTCACGCCCGGGCGCTCCTCCTAATTCATTACCCACATAAGCATAATCCAGCTTCACGAACTTGAAGTTAAAGCCCGCGCCCAAACCGGGGTAACCCTGATTGAATCCTAACCTGAAACTCACTATTGGCATGCGAAAATCAGCGCCCAGATGCATTTTGTTAAACAGATGATCCCCGTCCTGGTTGAACATATCATCGATATCGCAAGCCAGCACTACCTCTTTTAAGAATGAATTGGTTACAAAGCCTCCGGAATAATGATACGCTCCGCCTACACGGAAATAAATGGGAGTTTTGTCGCCGTCCACGGTTCCGATAAGGTCGATTATCGACGCTCCGAGATCGATATTGGGTGTGAGAGTATATAGACCGCCGACATCCAAACCGAAACCTGATTTTGCGCTTTGCAGCGAATCCTCAACTTCTTCAAAAATATCATCGGCTTTTCCGAATTCCGACGCAAGCAACTTAACTTCGCCGGATATCCTTCGGCTGATGAACTTTATGTTACCGCCCACTGAAAGCTCAGGCATCACCTGACGGGAATAACCGCCGGCAAATACCATATCATTATAAAGGTCGGCGTACCCTCTTGGTTCAAATATACCGCGATCCAGTCTGACCTTCATGCTGGCATTATTGTAGAATGCGAACCCCACGCCCATCGGCAATACAACCGAAAGAGTAGGCGATCCGCCAACGGCAACCCATCGGTCATCGAAATCCTGCATTCCAGTCACCAGCTCGTCCCTTTCGGTCGGTGAGAGATCATCCCAGTTTTCGAATAGATCCTGATTATCATACATGTAGTCCACCACCGTTTTGAACTCCCGATTAACATAGAGTTGAACATCGACGGCAGCCTTTATGCCCCTGATTTTTGAAAGTAAAGCCGGATTATAAAGGAATGCATTGGCATTCTGTCCGTTAGCGACGAAAGCATCCCCCATTCCCAGAGCATAAATATCGTGTCTGAAAGGTGAGAATGTCTGTTCAGCATTAGCTGAAGCTGCTATCCCGACAACCAGTATTATGATTAGAATTATTGTATTTTTCATAGCTGTACCCTCTTTATATGTCCAAAACTGCGGAATCTTCCCATTTGAAGCCGTCACCATCGCTGTCGGCTTGACCACCTGGCGCGCCCCATACTTCATCATCCTTGTTATCATCATTATCGTTATCACCGGGTATTCCGATCTCCTCAATTATACCGGACTCTGTTAATCTGATCTGACGACGTTGGTCACCGGGGCTTCCCTGACCGGTATTGACGTAGTATTTTATGATTGTTTTGCGGAAGTTAATCAGCAATCTATCGATTTCGTCGATATCAAGTTCCGAGTCCATACGCTGGAGCAAGCTGATGATAAGGTTTCGGCTATTGATTAACTTGCCTTCCGCCCATTGCAGGAGTTCGTTAAAATGATGCGCTCCCATCGTGTCGGGATTTGCCGAAGGTTTAGCCAGTCCGTCTCCGCCGGGATCATAATCGAAGAAATCCTCAATGCTCTGGAATTCGTAAGTTCCATCCTCTATTGAGGAGATTTCAATCGAGAGATCATCTTCGTCAATATCCCCATCGCGGTCTGTATCCAGAAAACCCACCATGGCAACGACTGATGTGGATACCAGTAAATCGACTTCGACATCGAACGGTCCAAAGTTCCCGGCTGCGTCGCCTTCGTAGATTGCGGTTAAGTCCTCGATCACGGTAAGATTAGTCTGATATAATCTGTTTTTATAAGCCAGATTTTCAGCTTCGGTCATACCTGGCTCAGGCGAGTAGAACGGCAAACCCTCACCCTGGTTATCAGCCGTATCCAGCTCATCAATAATCACGCCGATATCAAAACCAGCAGCGAGGACGCTTGCCTTGGCATGATAATATCGCGCATCGGCGAAAGCAGGCTCCTCTTCCAATGCCTTTTCAAACTCAATCAAAGCATCGGTATACTCGCCATCCCTCATGTGCTGTTTGCCTTTTGCCATGTAGCCCTCGACTGATTCATCGCCCGCAGTCCATCCGAATATATTACAACCGGATAAAACCAGCGCGGCACACAAAATAGTAAGCGATGATGCAGATATAAGCGTTTTCATTTTGATCATGTTAAGTCTCCTTTTACGATGTTAATAATTTTACTTTCGATTATCACAAAATTATTATGCAAATGTGACTACCGTTTGATGAAAACCTATCAAGTAAACCCAATGAGTATATATGCTCATTACATTTATGTCAAGAATATTAAGTAATACCCTAAAGTATTTCCAGATTCGACAACCCACGGATTGAATTCAATTTGGAAGTTGGATTACGCTAATCTCTGTGCGGTACGTGACGGTTGAATTTCTTTTCCACTTCCTGTGAGGTTAATCGTGCAATTATGGGACGTCCGTGGGGGCAAAGGTTGAATTCCTGGCAGGCGAAGAGCTTGTTAAAAATTTGTTCCATCTCCTCGTATTGGAGTTTCTGACCTGCTTTGATCGCCGCATGGCAGGCGAATGACGCTGCAATAGCTTTGAAGGGATCATCCTTAAACTCGCCGTCTTCCTGAAAATCATCCAGAATCCTACGTAAAGCCGATTCGGGAGCTTTGTCATCCATCTCAGCCGGGATACCGGAAATCAAAATCGAATGTCCGCCAAATTCAGAGGTTTCGAAACCGAGCCTGTTTAATACTTCGCTGTACTCATTCCAGATGGTGAACTCGCCCGGAGTAAGGTCTATCGAAACGGGGAATAACATCTGCTGAGTTGCCCCCTTGCCGGAATCAAGGTTCTCCAAAGCCGCTTCGAATAGGATACGCTCGTGGGCATTATGCTGATCAATAAATAACATAGAATCCTTAAGCGGCACAACGATGAAAGAGTCCATGAACTGCCACATACGTTGTTCGGTGGATTCATAGTGTTTTTCCATACTTGAATGGATATCAGCATTGTCCCTGGCGGCGTCGGATTCTTCGGAGACAAGAGCCTGGGATGATTCATCGTATTCCTTGAACCCGCCCTTATACAACGATTCCTGTATATCGGTTTTTCTGCTGAAATCGCTGCCTCTTTTCCCATGAATAAACTGCGCTCCGCTTCCGGAAGGTTTTTCCTTGCCGGTATTCAATGACAATTCGGTTAGAACGCCGCCAGTCCTTAACGCATGTTCAACTAATCGTTTCAGTTTGGGAAAGAGCTCGGACTCGT
Source organism: uncultured Ignavibacteria bacterium (assembly GCA_964563085.1). Classification (GTDB taxonomy): domain Bacteria; phylum Zixibacteria; class MSB-5A5; order UM-FILTER-46-8; family UM-FILTER-46-8; genus WJIR01. The sequence continues at coordinate 48,357 of CAZLVS010000010.1, forward strand.
TCTTAAATCTTATTTCCGTCTTGGCGGGATGTACATTAACATCGATATCACGCGGGAGAATATTGAAGAATATCGCGGTGGGAGGATAAAGATTAGGGGCTAAATTATCGTGATAACCGGCTCGTAACGCCGCCAGCAAGGTCCGCGATATTATCGGTCTGAAATTGACGAAAAACCTGGTCTCGTTGGAGCGGGACTTCGCCATAACGGGATGCGAGATATACCCCAGAATCGACCCGGGTTGATGGAACATACCTTCATCGGTACCCGGCAGAGGCAGAAAATTCTCTATATCGTCGGCGCCGTAGATGGCAATTATCCGTTCATCCAGCTTTGCAGCCGGGGGAAAATTATAAAGTTCTCTGCCATTATGGGAGATCTTGAAACCAACGTTAAAATTACCGACCGCATAAGATGTTACCAGATCAGTTATTCTGCTTAACTCAGAGCGAGGCGACTTCAAAAACTTACGACGGGCAGGAGTATTGTAAAAGAGATTGGAGACTATGATAGAGGTGCCGACAGGGCATCCTGTCGCTTTTAGCCCCTTGACTTTACCTCCTTCGATTTCTATTTCCGAGCCGGAATCCCTCTCCTTGACTCTGCTAATAGCCCTTACATGCGCCACCGATGCAATCGATGGAAGCGCTTCTCCCCGGAAACCGAAACTGAGGATATTGAAAAGGTCATCAGCTTTTGTCAATTTGGAGGTAGCGTGTCGAGTAAATGCAAGTTCCAAATCCTCGCCGAGCATCCCGATTCCATCATCGTGTATGGCGATAAGTCTTAATCCGCCTTCCTCCATCTCGATATTGATATTCTCAGCGCCGGCATCCATCGCATTTTCCACAAGCTCTTTGACAACCGATGCCGGACGTTCTATAACCTCACCGGCGGCGATTTTGTTAATAAGCGTCTCATCCAGCACTTTGATTCTGGGCTTATCACCTGCAGGAGAACGCATTATTGCAAAACTCCATCTTTGAGAAATTTGTCCAATTCAACCAGAGCGTTGGCGCGATGACTGATGCGGTTCTTTTGCTCGGCGGATAATTCGGCAAGTGTTTTTTTCATTGGAGGATAATAGAAGACCGGATCGTATCCGAATCCATTAGATCCGCGCGGTTCATCTATGATGTAACCCTCAACCGAACCCTCCACAGTGAGATTTCTTCCATCTTCCAACGCCAGCGCAATTACGGTTCTGAATCTCGCACTCCGTTCTTCGTACTCAACTCCTTCCAGTAATTTGAGCAATTTCCTGTTGTTATCCGCATAGCTGCAGCGTTCTCCGGCGAAGCGCGCCGAATAAACACCGGGAGCGCCATCAAGATAATCAACTTCCAAACCGGTGTCATCAGCGATAGTAGGTAAGCCGGAAAAACGGTAGCCGGCTATTGCTTTTAGTATGGCGTTCTCCGTTAAATCCTTACCGATTTCCTCCACCTCCGGCAATTCGCCCTTTGCCGGGATCCTGAAGCCAATACCGTGCTTTTCCAGAATAGCCGATATTTCGCTGATTTTATGTTGATTATTAGTAGCTACGAAAAGCTCCATTGTTTCACCTGCCGATAGTTAGTGATTGATTCGATGTTCGAACGAAAAGATTGTTGAGAAGCTGCTCCGTTTAAGTCACCGGTATGCATGCTTCAACCGGACACACTTCCACGCAGGCAGCACAGTCGCTGCACAGTTCGGGATCAATAATGTATTTGGGATCGCCCTCGGAAATTGCGCCTTCCGGACATTCCGGTCGACAAACATCGCACATAAAACAATCATCAGTTATGACATAAGCCATTATGTTATCCGCAAAATCTCACATCAAGCGAACCTCAGCCTAAAAAATGTAAGTATGTTATTGATAGTTCCCATGTCAATATCTTTGTGAGATAACCAAGCATTTATGCGGCCGGAGTTCGGATAGAATACGGGAAATTACTCACCAGCAGCGGCCGAGAGCTTACCCCTGGGTTATCGGGTCTATTGTAAAGTTCCCAATTTCATAGAGGTTTGTTATGATTAGTATCATTCGGCGCCCTTGACCGACAGCCCTTTTAAAATCGGGATCAGGTCAGCGACTTGACTCTATTGACCATAAATATTTACAAAAAGCATGTTGGGGGCAGTACGCCTGACATAGACGCGATCCGGATATCGGGACTTAGAATACCGATCTATCGTTTATATTCCTCCACGCCCTTCACGTACATATTTTCGCCCCGGCAGTCCTGGGCAACAATCGCGGGGAAATTCTCCACCTGGAGTTTGCGCACAGCTTCCGCGCCCAGGTCTTCATAAGCTATAACCTCCGCCTTTTTTATGGAGCGGGCGATCAAAGCCGCAGCGCCGCCGATAGCGACCATGTAAACCGCTTTGTGCTTTTTCATCGCTTCCACGACTTCCTCGCCCATCTCGCCTTTGCCGATCATCCCCTTTAAACCGGCGCCGATCATTTTGGGCGAATACGGATTCATGCGGTAGGATGTGGTCGGTCCGGCAGAACCGATAGGTTTGCCCGGTTTGGCTGGAGTGGGACCTACGAAATATATAATCTGGCCCTCAGGATTAAACGGTAATTCTTCCCCTTTATCGATAAGCTCCACCATCCGCTTATGCGCCGCATCACGCGCGGTATAGATTTCGCCTGTGATCAATACTCTATCTCCGGCATTAAGTGATTCGACCACTTCATCGGTAAGCGGAGGAGTTATTTTTTTAGCTTCTTCACTCATTTTTTTCTAACCTCGCTTTATAAACTTTAGGACTATATAACCGCTTCTTTGTGGCGCGCCGCATGACAATTTAGATTGACCGAAACCGGGAACGATGCGATATGGCAGGGGTGCGCCTCGATATGTACCGCCAATGCGAATGTTCTTCCGCCCAATCCTTGCGGACCGACTCCCAGGTTGTTGATCTTCTCCAGCAGCTCCTTCTCCAGCTCGGCGTAAAATGGATCCGGATGTTCACTGCCCACTTCCCGCAGCAACGCCTTCTTCGCCAGGTATGCGCATTTTTCGAATGTTCCGCCGACCCCTACTCCGACAATAACCGGAGGACAGGGATTCCCGCCGCTTTTCCTGCAGCGTTCGATCACGAATTCCTTCAATCCCTCAACTCCATCGGCCGGCTTCATCATTCTCACTTCGGACATATTCTCAGAACCGCCACCCTTGGGCGCCACGGTTATTTTAAGCTTATCGCCGGGGACAATATCGAGATGGATTACGCCGGGGGTGTTGTCTCCGGTATTTTTCCTGCGCAAAGGATCCTCAACGATCGATTTACGGAGATAGCCATCGGAATAGCCCTGCCTTATGCCTTCGTTGATGGCATCATACAGATTTCCGTCGATTTTGACATCCTGTCCCAATTCCACGAATGTCACCGCAAATCCTGTATCCTGACACATGGCCGCTTCTTCGTCTTTGGCGATTTCAGCATTTTTAATAATCTGCTGAAGGATATTTTTCCCTAATGGGGATTCTTCCTCTGCTTCGAATTTCTTCAGAGCGTTCAGGACGTCATCCCCCAGATAATAGTTGGCATCCATACACAGCTTGCGTACGGTTTTGGTGATTTCAGATGCGTCTATATTTCTCATTAATTAAACTCCACTGTTTTTTAAGTGAATAAATCCAGCAACGAGATTTTCTAAACCTTTAAATACGGTTTTAATTTTTCTTTCGCAATAATGACCGGCGGTTGTGATCAGTTGATTGGATTCATCGATAATTACTTCTCCGCCGCGCGTATTGATGGTGTTGCACTCCCTTCTCTCCAGATAATTTTCGATTATCGGATCATTCCCTACCGTCAGGCTAAGGGAGGACTCGGTGATATCGCTGATAGCGACGGCAAGGAAGAAGGCTCCTAATCCACTGGCGGCAATCGGCTTGCGGCGACGGAAGACCTCCCGGACAAACCTGCGCAAGTTATTGTCGAGCCTGATATCATCGTTCGGATTCAATTCCGAATTTGATGTGATGATGGATTTGGCAAAAGACGGGATAAACAAACCGGCGATTTCCTTGCCGACATCTCTGTCGGCAACAGCAAAATCGCCGAGCGAATATCCTGTATCCACCAGCTCACTTTTCAACTCCTCGGAAAGCTCAATAGTTGGCGGAACTATGTTCATAACATGAAGATTGTTGAGCTCCAGGAAATAATACAAAAATATAACTTCCCAGATATCGCTTTTTATCCGGTTATCCTTCCCGGATAATAATACCCCTATCCTCCTGGGCTTTTTTTTATTCATTGCATCTCAACATCCACAGATGCAAAATATACTCAGTTAACCGTATCAAGGGAGTAAACCGATACTTTCTTGCGGTCTTTTCCCCAGCGTTCATACTTGACGATACCGTTAATTTTGGAATATATGGTGTTGTCCTTACCTATTCCAACATTTAAGCCGGGATGGATTTTCGTGCCGCGTTGGCGGACGAGTATGGAACCGGCGGTCACGTTTTGACCGGCAAACCTCTTTACACCCATTCGCTGGCCGTTCGAATCACGACCGTTCCGGGATGAGCCAACACCTTTCTTATGTGCCATTGCTATTCTCCTAATCAATTTCCGAATTTAAACTGGCATTATAATAATAATCAACTTATTCCGCAAGCTTTTTTCTCGCTTAATTTTTGCCGCTTAATGGTTATCGGCGGCGCAAAAGGGAGATTAAGGATGTCATTCTTCTTATTTTAATCAGGACAGCGTGAATACCGCTTAATCGGTAATTTCAATGTGATAATGGGCAGAAAGATGCGCCTGGTCCACGGGGGTCTTGACGCTGCTGCCCTATAGCTAAACCAGCTGACTGCCGTCAGGTGCGGCGACCTGACGCCGCAGCCGGGAATAGTGGTTGGCGGACGTCCTCGTCCGCCAACGCTATATTATAAATGAGGTATACGACATGGAGTGTCGGATCTTTGCATTCCGCTACCGCAGGCTTCCGAAACTCGACCTTGACTTTTAAGTCAGTCGCTACTTCAGCAATTGCATCTTCTTGGTGACGGTTCTATCGGCGATTGTTAGCTTATAAAAGTAAACGCCGCTGGGACTGTTGGATGCATCCCATGTCACCGAATGTATTCCTGCATCCAAATGCTCATTGACCAATTCCGCCACTTCCTGACCGAGGAGATTATATATGCGCAAACTGACCTGATTACTCTCCGGCACATTAAAAGCAATTTTGGTTTCGGCATTGAATGGATTTGGATAATTTCCTATCTGGCCAAAGTGCGCAGGGAGTTCGTTAAGAGCGTCGGAGCGATCCCCCCAAGTCCTTGCCGATGCTACGGTAAAGGTAAAGGAGGACGAGTCACAAGGTTCCAGATCGTCATAGTTACCGCAATAAGCTCTGTAAACATATTCACCCGGTTCTGCTTGCTGGCATACACGCTGAACCAGATGTACGCTGACACACTGCTCTACACCAAGCGGTATATCGCCATACATCCGCAGTTCGCGACGGTATTCTTCGAATTCAAGCACAACCCAGACATCGGTTACTATAGGATCGAAAGTCGGATTGCAAACCGTTCCGGTATAGCCGAAACTACCGCCCGGCGGAACGATAATCGGTTCTTCATCCGGCTCCATCTCCACATCGCAGCAAATACTGGGCGGCGGTAATATAAATTGATCAAAACCCTCCGCTGGGAACAACCGACCGGATAGCTCTATACTAAATGAATCCCCCAGAGGATTGAAATTTTCATTGAAACAAGCCTGTTCCGGCGTATCCTCGAAAACAGTCAATTCCAATCCATAGGAATATGAAGCGAGAAATAGCGGCGATACCAGTAAAATAAACACGAGCTTTTTCATGATATCCCTTTCTGTTACAAGGTTTTAGGTGACAACCAACAGTTAAAAATAAGCCTTCGGAAGCCAAAAGTCAATGCTGAATTCGAGATTCACGATGACAAGATTCATCATCTCCTATTTTAGCCTGCATTATTCACAAATTTAGTTATCGGTGGCGGAAGCCTTGCGCTTCCGGCGTTTCTTTGAGATACCCAATTCCAATCTGTAAATGACCTACTTCTCTTGAACTCCCGAAGGGCAAGCCTTCGGCTGCGGATTAATGGGTTTTATGAATTATCCGGGTTAGGAGAATTATACGATGCCTTTCTAACTACTTGTTAATCAGTTTTATCTCATCTCTGAGGTAATTAACGCCTTCTTTTAGGCTTTCTTCGGGGGTGGATGGGTTTAGTTCGAGAGTGCAGAGGATATCCTCGGGGAGTAGTTTTTTCAAGGCAGTCCAATCAATATCTCCAGCGCCCGGCGGGAGATGATCCTGTGCCGCCCGGCAATCGTGAAGATGAACCGCAACCAAGCGGCTTTTGTAAGCCTTTAGCCATTCAAGATAATCCCAATATCCAAGATTGGCGATATTAGCAGCATGGCCGGAATCGTACCAGAAACCTACATGGTCGGAATCATATTCTTCCAATAAAATTCCCATTTCATCAAAATTGGGTATTTGCGAAATATAATAGCGGTTTTCCATACCGATCACTGCGCCAAGCTTCTCCGCAACCGGCACCAGGTAATCCAAACAACGCCGAACATTATCCAGATATGAAGCCTTGATCGCCTCTCTTTTTTCAATCAAACCATCAAAGAAATCAATCACGGTCTGATTCTTCTTTACTTCTTTTTTGAACGGCTTGGCGAAATCCTTTTCTTCGCTTCTCAAATCGCCGTCGCCAACCTCCCCCAAATGGAAAACCACCGGCTTAGCGGCAAATTCCGCAGCATTGATAAGAGTGCGCTCGGATAACTCAACCGCTTTTTTTCTTATTTCTTTATCCCTGACAGAAAAACTGAAGTAATTGCTATAATCCTTTACCTTTTCCATCTCAGGAGTAACCGGGCATATATTGTGCAAACTGGAAATTTTTAAATCGAAGTCACCAATTGACCGTTTTATCTCTTCGAAAACCTGTTGCTTTATATGGAAATTAAGCTCCATTTTGTCGAAACCGAGTTCCACCGCTTTGGCAATAAGATCGGCTCCGTTTTCGAACCTTTGGTGGTGCCAGCTTGTGGAGAGTGATAGTGTTCTATTCATAATTGCTTACCTTATAACTCATAACCCGTATTATTCATAAGATTTGCCAACGGTTGCGGAAGCCCTGCAAACTGTCTCAAACCCTAATTTTAGGCGCTGCATGAGAAAAAGAGATTGCCGCACCCTCGGCAAACCTCGGGCTCGCAACCACGGAAATAGAAGAGTCAACGTCGGAACCGTAAGATTCCGACCTTCATGTTCTACTCTTCTTCCTCCCTGGCTGCCTTTGCTTCTGCGATTAGCTTTTCCTGCACTTCGTGCGGAACTTCCTCGTAGTGCGAGAATTCCATCTCATATGTACCGCGCCCCTGAGTCATCGAGCGCAGGGCTGTGTTATACTTAAATAGTTCAGCCAATGGAAGCTGAGCTCTGATAATCTGGTACTTCCCTTCCGGTTCCATACCCATAATTTTCCCCCGGCGAGCGGAAACATCGCCCATAACATCACCGGCGAAATCGGACGGCACCGTAACGGTAACCTTATAAATCGGTTCCAAAATGGTGGGGTTGGCTTTTTGGAATCCACTTTTGAACCCCATTGAACCGGCTATCTTAAATGCCATTTCCGATGAATCAACATCATGATATGAACCGTCGTAACAGGTGGCTTTAATATCGACCACACGATAACCCGCCAATTCGCCGGATTCCATGGCTTCGATAATCCCCTTCTCCACCGCAGGTACGAACTTCGATGGAATAACTCCGCCAACGATGGCGTCAACGAATTCAAAACCTGCGCCTCTGGGAAGAGGTTCCAACTTCAGCCAGCAGTCGCCGTACTGTCCCCGACCGCCGGACTGCCTTTTGAACTTACCTTGAGCTTCGGAGCTCTTCTTGATAGTTTCGCGGAAAGGAATTCTCGGCTTGATTAATTCAACTTCGACGCCGAATCTTTCTTTCAAACGTTTGGTGTTTATATCCAGATGTGTTTCGCCCTGTCCAAAAACGATGGTCTGCTTGATATCCGGATCTACCTTCATGAAAAATGTCGGATCTTCTTCCTGAAGCTTTGCCAGTCCGCTGGCGACTTTATCCTCATCGCCTTTCTTCGAGGTTACAATCGCCATGCGATGCAGGGGATTCGGGAACTCGGGAGGCGGTATCCTCAACTTGGCGCCTTTGGCGCAGAGAGTTTCGCCAGTATGAGTATCCTTCAGCTTAACCGTAGCGCCCAGATCACCGGCAACGATAGAATCAACTTCTTGGCGATTCTTACCGTTTAAATAATATAGCTGATTGAGTCTCTCGCTTGTGTCGTTAGAGATATTGATTAATTCCATTCCGGAGGTAACCTTACCGGAATATACTTTAAATAAAGAAAGCTCACCCACATGGTGAACCGATATTGTCTTAAAAACATAAACCGCAGTCGGCCCCGATTCGTCCGCGGGCAATTCCTGAACCTCATCAGTCTCTCCCTTCAGGACTTTAACCGCCCCTTTATCCAGCGGCGAAGGGCATGCGGAGGCGAGAAAATCCAGCAGAAGATCGATACCGATATTCTGAGTTGCCGAACCCAGCAGAATGGGGGTGATCTTCCCCGATGCGATTCCATTTTTCAATCCCTGATTTATTTCCTCCTCGGTCAATTCACCCGATTCGAAAAACTTTTCAAGAAGCGCGTCATCGGATTCGGCAGCCGCTTCGATTATCTTCTCTCTCCCCGCTTCGGCCGCATCCTTCATTTCGGCAGGTATCTCCGATGCGGTCGCTTTTCCGTCCTGATACGTAAAAGCCTTCATTTTCAACAGGTCAACGACCCCTTTAAACTCCAGCGCCATGCCTATGGGTAGATGCAGCGGGACCGCGCCGGTTCCGTATAATTCGGTTAATTCGTTGATTATGCCGTTCGAATCAGCATTTTCTTTGTCTAATCGATTGATAAAAAACAGCTTTGAGCAGTTGTAATTTTCAGCTTGCTTGTACCCGATCTCAGTACCGCCCTCAATGCCGCCAACAGCATTGGTAACGATAATAGCGGTATCAACTACTTTCACTCCGCCAATTAACTCGCCGATGAAATCGGAAAATCCAGGCATATCCAATATATTTATTTTCTTAGTTTTCCACTCGAGATTCAAAAGCGATGAAGTGATAGAGATCTTCCTTTCGATTTCATCAGGAAGATAATCCGAAACTGTTGAGCCGCTATCGGTTGAGCCCATTCGACTGACCGCATCTGCATTATATAACAGCGCCTCGGCAAGAGAGGTTTTCCCCACGCTTGCGTGACCAACTAAACCTATATTTCGTATCTGTGAACCGCTATATTCTTTCAATGATTTCTCCTTTTGATTTAATTCTCGCCTAAACCCTCATAATAAATAGATTTGGACAACCTGTCAATAAAAGAATTCGTTTGATAGGTAATTGTTCCATCGGATTGAAAAAATATAGGGTCGGATACCATTCGGGCGAGTGAAAACATAATCAAATAGGCTTGAGTTGTATCGGCACTTCAGCAATAAACGCTCAACACTTGAAAGGCCTGTGCATATTATTGACCCGCTGGTCTCCGACCTATTAATTAATATAATAATAATTCCTGTTTGATTTTTTGGAAAAATTAGTTATTATACTTTACCAGAGTAGTAAAATAACCTTTCTTCAAGAGGAGATACAATGAAATTCCTGCATTTATTATGGACTATTCTCTTATTACTGATTTGCCTTGTTCAGGTTAGTTCGGCGGAATACTCATTTCGATTTTATTGTGACGAACCGGCGATGATCGGTTATCCTGATTCACTGAATGGCTATGTTGCGCCATTGATCAACACCGGAGATGATGATACGCTGGCGCTTAAGCTGATGCATAACTTCGATCCGGGATGGACCGCTTTTATTTGTATCAATGAACTATGTTTCGGTGATACGGTTAACTGGGCGATGAACAGCGGCGATTCATCGACTGTTATGCCGGATATAGCGCCCGGCGGTAATGTTGGCGAGGGGTGGTTTAGCATAAAGATAAACTCCGTCGGAAATCCTTCAGTTGCCGATACTCTCGATTTCTTCTTTGCCGCCGGATACTCAACGGTGGTGGTTAACGGCGATCCCAATGACGATTATGCTGAGTATTATGTTGATGCCCTAAATGAGAACGGAATTATGTGCCATACTTGGCCCCGCTGGTACACGCCGCTGACTACCGATGCTATGGATATGCTGGATATGCTTTACTGGTTCACCGGCGATGCCGCAACCACGCTGACAACCGAGGACTTCGCTATTCTATCGGACTACCTGGATGCTCGCAGCGACTTCTTCATTTCCGGGCAGGGAATTGCGGAAGATTTGCAGGATAGCAGTTTTTTTCAAGATTATCTCCATGCAGCTTTTGACGGCGTTACCGAGTCTCGAGAAGTTGAGGGTATTGATAGCGATACATTATCCGATGGCTTCAGCTTCGACATAGAAGGTTCCGGCGGCGCGGATAACCAAACCGCTCCGGCTTCACTGTCGATACTGAACTGGTTCGCCACCCCGACATTCATGTACGGCGATGGCGGCGTAGCCGGCATCAAGTATTCCTACCACACCCATCAGATCGTTTATCTAAGCTTTGGGTTCGAGGCTATCAATGACTCGCAAACCCGCGCCGATTTGATGGAAGCCGTAAGCGACTATTTCGAGTTAGAAACCGACACCTCAACCGTGGGTGTCGATGATCCGGAAGATACCCCGGAGCTGCCGGAAATCCTTCGATTGGCAAAGAGTTATCCCAATCCGTTCAATGCCGCAACCAATATTGAGATCAATGTACCGAATCCGCAGCATGTCGATATAGCAGTGTATGATCTGAATGGCAGAATGGTGGAGCGGTTGCATGACGGTTATATGGATGCCGGAACCCATGTCTTGAGATGGGATGCGTCTAATGCGGCATCGGGGATATACCATTGTAAGATTGCGGGAGGCGATTCCGAGAGTCTGCCGCTTATGCTGGTTAAGTAAACCTGAAATATAGCGCCGCCAGCGCCTGTGAATAGGCTGCAGTCAAGAGAAATATGATTGAGGAGCGGTTTCTTGTTCGATAGAGTTATCCAAGCAGCCGGATAGTGAGCGTCAAGTTGTCAGCATCAGTCGCGGACCTTATTTATCCGAGCGACGCTCGATATGCGCAACATCGGGCGCTATTAACCATTGCCCGGCGGGTATGGTTACATTATTGAACTGCTGAATAGGTCCATACAATCCGTAATCGGGAACATTCACCATGATCCATACGTCGGTGACGATATTATTCTGGCACGGATTAAGCAGGAAGCCGGTAAAATTAAAGCTGCTACCCTGAGGAACTTCAATCGGAGGCGAACTCGTCGGATCCATTGCGATGAAAGCGCCGCATTCCTGCTGGTCGAATTCAAAATCATCGATGGTGAAGAAATCGTTCGAGTTATGTACTACTGCATAACTGATTTCCGGCGCCGTAATCCCCAGATAATCATTGCTGCCATAGTTTTCAACTCCAGTGGTGGAGGCAAGCAGGTTCCCGCTGCGATCGTATCCTTCCAGATAGAGGTTTCCCTGACCTGAAGTGTACCATAATCCGACATGGGACATTTGAAATGGGAAATCAGCGCGAATCGATGGTTCGGTTGGGGTGAATAATACTGCATCACCCGAGTGCGGCGGATATCCGTCATCATTATAACCATAGACTGCTGCTTCTAAAATAGTTGAATGAGGACCGAAGGACACACCGGAGTAAAAATCGCCGAGGTTCTAATTGTCCCCATTATACCAGTAATGCTCAGACAGACCGTCGAAATTAACTACGTTCGGAAGATTATACGCTCCGCGAACAATATCATCGATATAAGCCTTAAGCTCTCCGTTCAAACATGCCAGATCATCATAATACGGAAAATCATGCTCATGTCCGCTGGGATGCGGATATTCGCACCTGCCGTACGCTTCATAATCCGGAAATGTCTCCGGAATTTGCGACATATAGGACTCGAATACGCCCACGCCGGGCTCGTTCAGCTCTTGGACCATCGCTTGACGCACCAAATACCCGACTGACAAAAAGTTATCATCCAGGGGTTCCAGGGCGCCGTTATCCTCCGGTGGAAATGAATATATGCAGTCACCGGAGAGTGAGGGAGGCGTGAAAAATCCCAATCTATGCTCAAGAGTATCCGGGTATTCGGTTAAACCAAGATATGCCGCCTGAACAGAAATCGCTATTTCCCTTATGATATTATGCTGTTCTTCTGTCAACGGGAGCGATTGAGCTTGTTCGATAAGCCCGGGATCAGGCGGCCCGCCTCCACTGGCGCCGGCTACTTCATAAGCCTGCAGCCATAAGTCCAGAGTTTCTGAGGTATGCGGTATGTCATCGATTGAAAAACGCTCGAGGAACTTACCCAAACCGTCCTGAAGTTTGCGAATGCTGTCGTCCTCAATTTTAATCCAGTCCAGGCAATCAACATACATGCATGATGATAACCATCCGCAATCTTTATCATAGTAGCAATTGCAGTAACAAGCATTCGCCGGTTGAGGTATCAGATTGATAAACGAGAAAACCATAGCTGCCAGTGTCAGCAGCACCAAGGTGTTTCTCGAGCTTTTAGAATTCGCTTTAGTTTTCATAATCACTCCTTTTAAATTTGATTATTTCCGTCGTGAACTGTTAGGTTCTTCTGCGGCTTCCCGCCTCCTGTTTGTTTACCGGTATCATCAGCGTAATGTAATTATTTTGATTCAGGTTATGGGCTGCAAAGATACAGTTCGGGGTTAAATGCAATATTTAATATTCTTACATTAATACATACTAACAATCCCCTAACCTAACGCTAACGATAATGGTTCCCATTATTGTGAGTTTCTGTCAACGATATATCCAATTGATAGAGAGTTGCACTCGATAACCCGGTTCTCGTCCCGAAAGCAGCAGTTAAATCTGTTGATTTTAACCGATAAGAGTTTTATACTATAATTGTGTGCAGCTTACATTTCTAATGTAAGTATTTGAAAGAAAAGGATAGGTGATTGGTGAGTTGGTTTTCCGAGATATTTAAAAGAGGCGAAAAAGCAGAAGACATTATCCTGCGGAGTATCCAGACTAAATTTTCGATTTTCGTTTCTTTGCTGGATCGCAACAATGAAATGCTGCAGTTGATCAGCGACATGGAGGAGAAATCGCAGGGGGAATACCTCTTTGACATAAACTACATCCGAACCAGCATTGAGAAACTAAGCGAAGGTGTTAAGGAAATCGTGGGATATATGATTGCGCTCGGCGGGGAGAAGTATTCGGCTCTGAGGGAGCGCAGGCAGCGGATAATGCGGGAACTTGAGAACATTATCCATGGAGACCGCCCGATTCCCGAGGATGATTACACGATACCGATGGGAAAAATGAATCGCGAAAGTCATCCAAGCGTAGGGAGTAAAAACGCACAATTGGCAGAAATGCGCAATCAATTGAATCTCCCTGCTCCGGAGGGATTTGCAATCAGCGCTTATGCATACAAGCGTTTCGTTGACTACAATCAACTGCAGACTAAAATTGATGATCTCATAAGATCGGTTGACATAAAGAATTATGAGGATCTTCAAAGGGTCAGTTCCGAAATATGGCAGATTGTCAATTCCAGTCCGGTACCGGAAGATCTGTGCCAATCGATTCAAGATTCCTATAATCAGCTCAGGGAGCGTATCGGAGACTGCAGGATAGCGCTGCGTTCCAGCGCTATCGGTGAGGACACTATATTCAGTTTCGCAGGTCAGTACGCTACATTCCTCAATGTGAAGCCTGATGAGATTATCGATAAATATCGCCAGGTTATCGCCGGTAAATTTTCGCCTCAGGCGATTTATTATTTTTTAAGCCACGCGCTAACCGAATCGGAATTAGCCATGAGCGTTGGATGCGTTTCCATGGTTGATGCTGTTGCGAGCGGCGTCATATATACTTTGTGTCCGATTATGCCGGAAGAGAATTCGATTGTTATCAATTCGGTTTGCGGATTGGGACGCTACTTAGTTGACGGTGTGGTCACGCCGGATACTTTCAGGATGTCAAAAGAGGACTTCTCAATAAAAAGCAAAATGGTCGTCGCCAAAGGGAAGAAACTTATCATTAACGAAAAGGGGGAAATGGCGGAAGAAGTTATTCCTAAACCAGAACGCCGCAATCCATCAATCACCGATGAGCAAGCAGTTCAGTTAGCAAAATACGCCGTCAGGATCGAAGAACATTACGGGACGCCCCAGGATATCGAATGGTCGATTGATCGGGACGGACGAATCTTCATGCTGCAAACCCGCCCTTTGAGGATAATTAAGTCCGACGAGAAGATGAAGGAGATCGATACCTCCGGCTTGGAGTTGATAACCAGCGCCGAATCAACTGTTTGCCCGGGCGTTGGGTGTGGACCGATATGTAATGTCTCTTCCTCAAATAACCTGCGGGATATTCCTAATGGAGCTGTCCTGTCAGCTCCGCACCCGTTCCCCGGTTTGGTGACGGCAATGGGTAAAATAAGCGCTCTGATCCTCGGAGTAGGGGGGATTGCAAGTCATACGGCGGCAATCGCTCGAGAGTATCGCGTCCCCTCGATAGTGGGAATTGAGGATGATTCCGAACTGGTCGAGGGAATGGAGGTTACGGTTGACGCTGTAAACCTCGCTGTTTACAAGGGAGTTCAAGAGGAACTGATAGCTGCACTGAGGGATAGTGATGAATCATTTTACGATATGGCGATCTTCGCTCTGTTAGAGAGGGTTCTTCAATGGATATCTCCATTGACCTTGATTGATTCGACATCGGATGAATTTTCAATCGAAAACTGCAAAACCCTGCATGATATTATCAGATACTGTCATCAGACGGCGATGGAGGAAATGTTCTCTGAGGCGACAACGCTCAAGCAAAAAGCGAAATACAGATACCTGCTAAAAACCGATCTCCCTCTTACTATTAGAATGCTGTATGTAGACAGGGGGAAATCGGAATTGCCTAAGGATAAGCGGATAAAGGAGGAAGATATCGATTCGACACCGATGGTTTCTTTCTGGCAGGGAGTTAAGCAGGAAGGATGGCCTACTTATGGGCACATCGCTAATCCGAAAAAATTCCGAGGCATAGTCGCCGCGGGTCAAAGCAAAAGGGGACAGTATTCGGAGGAAAGCTTCGCCATTTTGAGCAAAGAATATATGAACCTTAGTCTCAGGATGGGTTATCATTTTATGACAATCGAGGCGATGTGTTCTCCGCAGGCTCCCAAGAATTACATCCGTATGCAGTTTAAAGCGGGAGGGGCGGCATTGGACAGACGGAAAAGAAGGATTCATCTTCTCGAGACTATCCTTGAGAAAATCGGGTTTGTAAACGAAGGTAAAGAAGATTTCCTGAATTCCGTGCTCAGCTACCGGGCTCCGGAAAAAATCACCGAAAAGTTATATATCCTGGGACGATTGACTATGTTAACCAAGCAATTGGACATGGCGCTTTCTAACGATCCTATTGCTCAATGGTACATCGATGAGTTCAGCCAGAAGTTAAATCTGTAGGAAGGCTCGCTATTTCTCAATGGGATTGACCCTGAAAAAAGTCATTAACTGGGTGGAGAGAACGCTGCAGTATAAACACCTGGTTTCTATCAGCACAGCTTTTGCTCTCCTAATCCTCGGTTTCGCCGTCTATTTGATCCTGCAGAATGCCAGTATAATGCATCGGCATGTGAAGGAGGACTTCAGCAAGCTGCAGCTGGTTTTGGCGCGTCAAACAGCTTCGCATATCGAATATAGATTTGAGGATATCCTGGATGAACTAAAGCTCCTTAGCTGGTCTCTGGAGGATGATGAAGTTTCGCGCAATACCGTGCTTCGCAGAATAATTCAGCGCACAGGCGCGTCCGGACTGCTGCAGGTTGGCATAATATCCAGCGGCAGTTTGGTGGATACGATATACCAATCGGAAAACCTGGACTCTTCCATATTACATCAGTTAAAAACAGGTGAGCGGATTGATGAATCGATATTGCCGGGAATCGGCGAAATTGCGGTTGTGAAAACTCACAATAAACAAACTATTGCAGCCGGAAACATACAGGTCCCGATCGACAATAATCTAAGTCCGATTAAGAATAGGTACTTATCCGCCACACTTAATTTAACCGGTGTATTGCGGGATATTATCGAGGGCGTAGAGCAGAGTAAATCCGGTACAGTATCCATCATTAGAAAAAGCGGAGAGATAATATACAGCCCCATTAAGTCGGAAATAGGTAAAAACATCTTTGAGCCGATAATACGCCACTACCCGAGGAGTGATGAACACGCTCAAGCACCGGAGGAATTAAGAGCTAAAATCAGCACAGGCAAAGAAGGAGCCGGTGAAACCGTAGTCGCCGGCGAGAGTAATTTCGAAGATGAAGAAAACATATTAATATCGTACACTCCGATTAAAGCTTCGGTTTTGCCAGCAGACAGACGGTGGATTGTAGTTGTAACAGCCACCCTCGATGAAGTTACCGGTCCTATCAAGGAGGTTTATTACAGGCAATTCGCTACCGAAGCTATCTTGATCATAGGTATGGTGATCATAGGTAATCTGTTACTTGCATATCAGCGCATATTGTCCAAAAGGCTTAAAGAACAGGTCAGCGAGAAGGAAGAGTACCTTACAAGCATCCTGCAGAATTCTCTGGATGCGATTGTATTCATTGATAAATCCAATCGAATCAAAGTATGGAACAAGGGAGCGGAATCGATATTCGGCTACACCGCCGATGAAATGCTGGGGCATACTTTTCATAGAATAGTCCCGCCGGAGCTTGACGCTGACGAGGAGTTGAATTCGATAACTAACACGGTTCTCGAGAAAGGTTACATTCGAAGCTATAGAGCACAGCGGCTAACCAAAGACGGCCGCAGGATAACGATAGACCTTTCCCGAACTCTTATACACTCTCCCGAAGGGGAGATTCTCGGCAGCGCCGCCATCATTAAAAATGTGACCGACGAAATTGAGATGGAGCAGCGAATATACAATACCGAAAAGCTGGCTTCGATCGGAACGTTGGCGGCAGGGGTGGCTCATGAGATTAACAATCCTTTAGCTATAATCCTGGGATTCACAGACCTGCTTCTGGAACGATTCGACGAGGATAGCCAGGAATATCAGGATCTCAAGATGATCGAGGAGAATGCTAAGAACGCTAAGAAAATCGTGGAAAATATGTTGGGATTCGCTCGGATCAGCGAAGGGTACGAGGAAATCGTGGACGTGAACTCAAGCATCGAAACCGTGGTACAGATTATAAGAACCACCATTCTGACTAAGAAAATGGAGTTAGTACTCAGCGTGGATAAGAATCTACCGAAAGTTAAGGGTGACACCCGCGAATTTCAGCAGGTAATATTTAATCTGATAAATAACGCGGTCGCCGCAATCAAAGAGAAAGGCGGTACATTAATAATTTCAGCAACTTCGAGAGACGATTGGGTACATGTGAGTATAACGGACACCGGTATCGGAATTCCCAAGCGGATTCAGGCGAAAATTTTCGATCCGTTTTTCACGACAAAAAAGGTTGGCGAAGGAACCGGATTGGGATTATCATTATGTTACGGAATTGTTTCGAAATATGGCGGCAAGATAACTTTCACCAGTATCTCCCGAGAGGATAAACCGCAGGGACCCAGCGGCACCACATTCACTGTATCGATGCCGGCATTCAATGAACAGAATAACGCCACCGGAGAACAAACCTGATGAGTCGAAAAATTTTGGCAGTCGATGACGAACCGCACATGCTGAAATTATTGGATAGGATTATCACTGAAAAGACAGATCATCAGATTGTCACTACCAATAACTCACTCGAGGTTCCCCAGATTCTGGAATCCGATGAATTCGACATTATTATCTCCGATCTTAAAATGCCCGGGATGGATGGCATGGATATATTAAAATATTTGAAAGATCACGACAGGAATGAAAAGGTTATCATCATGACCGCATTCGCTTCGTTGGATACCGCGCTTGACGCCTTATCGATGGGCGTATTCGATTACATCACCAAGCCGTTCAAGAAAGAGCAGATTATCGCTACTATAGAAAAAGCTATGCTGTGGCAGCAATTCCGAAGGGATTCTCAAACATTCCTGAATATACTCACGCAGGAACCGTTCACGAAAGCGCTTGAATATTTTAAAAGGGAATATGTGTTAAGATTATCGTTGAGATATAATTTCGATTTCGTCGAGATGAGTCAGGTTTCCGGCATACCTGAAGAGGAGTTAAAAAGCATACTGGGGGCTCCGAACTAAGTAATGGTAAAACAGCAGTCGGGGGAGGCGAAGCTGTCTCAAAACATCGGAAAGGTGGCTTCGTCGCTTTGCCCCTCGCAATGACAGAAACAGAATTCATTGCGAGCCCGAGGCTTGCCGAGGGCGCGGCAATCTCCTTTTCTTACACAATGCTTTAGATCAGGGTTTTGAGACAAACTCGAGGCGCCCGATGGCATTTGGGGGCGCGGTCAGACGTCCTCGTCCGACCGAAGGCGTCAAACGAGGACCATAGCTTGGATTATTCATAAATTTCGTAATCGGCAGCGGAAGCGCAAGGCTTCCGCTGCCGTGGGCAAAACTCATGAATAATACGGGTTAAACATGCCGCCGGCCGAAGGGCGAGCGCCTCAGAGGCGAGTAAATATGACTGAACCGGATAATCCGACGATAAGACCCCTATTTTTCCGATTTTCCTTGCTTCTTATTTTTAAAACTATATCTTCCGCAAAATCGTCCGATCTTTGTGAAATAATTCTTTTACTATACTCTAAAAGGAGACCGGTAATGGCTGACGACAAAGTCTATAAAAACTACATCAATGGTGAATGGGTCGATTCGGTAACAGGTGAAACCTACGAGAATCGCAACCCTGCTGACAACAACGAACTTATAGGTCTATTCCAGAAATCGAATGCGGAGGATGTGAATAATGCTATCGCCGCCGCAGATGAAGCTTATAAAAGATGGCGTTTGGCGCCGGCGCCGAAGCGCGGTGAACTGCTGTACAAAGTAGCACAGAAGTTGGAAGAAAAAAAGGAGATGATATCTCAGGATATGACCCGCGAAATGGGGAAGATAATCAAGGAAACCCGCGGCGACACCCAGGAAGCTATCGATATGGGGTATTACATGGCGGGAGAGGGACGCCGTCAGTTCGGCGAAACCACGCCGTCGGAGATGCGCAATAAATTCCAGATGTCGGTGCGGCAGCCGATGGGCGTTTGCGCGATGATCACTCCCTGGAATTTCCCTATCGCGATTCCTTCATGGAAAATATTCCCGGCGCTGGTGTGCGGAAATACGGTAGTCATAAAACCGGCTACTTATACGCCGCTGTCTGTTCTGCATTTTATGGAGATATTCGATGAATGCGGCATTCCGCCCGGTGTAGTGAATATGGTTACCGGTTCCGGAAGCTCGGTCGGCGAACCGCTAATGAACGACAAAAGGGTCAGGCTGGTAAGTTTCACCGGTTCATCGGAGGTCGGTTCTCTGGTCAGCCAGGCTTGCGCTCCTGATTTCAAGCATTGCATGCTGGAGATGGGCGGTAAGAACGGGCAGTTGGTGATGGATGATGCCAAACTCGACCTGGCGATCGAAGGCGCCTTATGGGGAGCGTTCGGAACTACCGGTCAGCGATGCACTGCGACCAGCCGTGTTATCGTGCACAAAGATGTTTACAAAGAATTCGTTGAACGGTTCGTTGAAAGAGCCAAAGCGATCAAGATAGGTAACGGGCTTGACGAATCGGTGGAAATGGGTCCTGCGGTCTCCGAATCCCAGATGAATACTGTGCTGGAGTATATGCAGATAGGCAAAAAGGAAGGCGCTAAGATGCACTGCGGCGGCGGACGTGTAACCGGCGGCGATTATGATCATGGCTGGTTCACCGAACCGACAGTGTTCAGCGATGTAACCGAAGATATGCGAATCTTCCAGGAAGAGATATTCGGATCGGTAACATCGATTACCCCGTGTGATTCACTTGAGGATGGAATCAGCAAGTTGAATAATGTGATTTACGGTCTTTCGGCATCGATATATACTCAGGATGTGAACCAAGCGTTCACCGCGATGCGGGATGTTTACACCGGAATCTTCTATGTAAACGCTCCGACTATCGGAGCGGAAATATCGCTGCCGTTCGGCGGAACCAAAGCGACCGGTAACGGTCATCGCGAAGCCGGTAAACAGGCGCTGGAAGTGTTCTCGGAATGGAAAGCGGTCTATATTGATTTCTCGGGTGCGCTGCAGAAAGCCCAGATCGATGAATTCGAGATAGAGTAGTACGACAAACCTGTCTTCACGCTGGCGCGTGAATCCAAATCTTTCCCGAGGGGAATTTATGTGCTGTCTGAGGTGAGTACCTCAGACAGCACATTTAATTTTGCAGCCGAAGGCTTGAACTACGGCGGATCAAAAAATGCGCCAGGTACGGCGACCTGGCGCTACAAAAGGCGTCAAGCTTCAAATGGGCTTGGACTATGACTCTTAATGCGGCGGACGGGGACGTCCGCCGCGCACTGCGATTAAGGAATACGTCAAATTCCGGGTTGAGATTGACCCCTACTTCAGCAATGTCATACGCTTGGTGATACCCCTGTTGTTAACAGTCAGCTTATAGAAATACACACCGCTGGCGTAATTGATCGCATCCCAGCTCACGCTGTGATAACCGGCTTCCTGATGTCCGCGCACCAGTGTTGTCACCTTACGTCCCAGCAGGTTGTAAACTGACAAATCAACATTTCCCGATTGCGGTAATGCATAATTTATCACAGATTTCGCATTGAAGGGATTCGGATAGTTCTGCGACAGACTGTAGCTGGTTGGCAGTTCCTCTCCTGCAGGTTCCCTGCGAAGATTCTCCACATCGAAACCTTCCACGCTCCATTCTCTTGCTGTCCCGGCTAATTCGCCGGCAACCTCGAACGGGAAGGTCGCCTCGTCCTCTATCGTTCCGGGATAATCTCCTATCCGCGAATGATAAGTGTAGTTGCCGAGAGGCGCAAAGTTCGGTACATGCTGCACCAGGTCGTAATACTGGGACTCGCCGGCGGCTATCGCTACGCTGTTGACCTGAGCCAACGGACCTACCATGTTGTTATCCGGTAAGGTCAGCATCAACCAGCCGTCGTAACTGTCCGCAGCTCCGCTGTTGTTGGTCACCGATACACCGTAATCGAAACTGCCGCCCGGAGGCACTACAACCGGAATCTCATCGGGCTGCATCGCCAACTCCAGCGCCGGCACCGATTCCACAACATGCATCAATACCGGTATCTCCACTTGAGGCAACGGCCGTATATCATCCCATGCCGTTACGAAGATTCGTCCGGTGTAGTCGCCCAGCGCAAGATTGGAAGCATCGAAGGTTACATCAAGTACCTCTTCTCCGCCGGGAGGTATCGTGCCTGAAGTAGGAAGCACGTCTATCCAGCCTGCCGATATCTTCACCGAAAGCTCATCGTGCAGATAGGGCGCATTGTACACGATCTGAAGGGCGTCGGTCATGGTATCATTCTGGATTCCAACCGTCGCCGAGTTTAAATCACCCTGCAGATCAAGATAGTTGAAATATATCTGTCCGGATCTCAACAGTACCACCTCAAAGGTGTACGAACCCTCGTTGTAGTAGTGCGGCACATCAACCCATGCCACCACCGCCGAGTCGTTGGTGATATAGTAATACACCTCACCGCCGTTGTACGGATTGAAATCATCCCACATCGGCGCCACCAGGTTCTCAGGATCGTTGCCCGGTATCGGATCGTTGGAATACTCCGTCGAAGTCGAAGTGAAACTTATAAAGCCGTTCGAACATACACGGAAACTTGTGAAGTCGTTCCCGTAGAAATTGAAGGTAAACGGCAAGTTGAACGGTCCTTCATTATCATCATCACTCATGTTAAGCGGCGTACCGACATCTGTGATGTCCACCCATGCGACAGGAGGACCGCCCGGTTCATCGCTGTCTATCCAGGTGTGACCGTAATCATCGGGTCCGCCCTGACCGGTTACCACCGGAGTATTGACCGGTTCATCGCCAACATCTGGCTTCGGACCGTGGTATTCATACGAGGACAGCTCAACCGGAGCGGGATTCTCTATAACAGTACCGAGGTAATCATCCACTTCTTCGGAGATGCCGAAATAGAGATCCGCTTCACCGGCGTTGCGTAATGTCAACTCGCGGACTACCGGCTCATCCGATGCGGCATCCACTTCGAACCAGCCCGGAACCACTTCCAGCGTGGCGCCTGTCGATGCCAGATCAATGTCGTCGTTGAAGTATACCGTGTATACTCCGCTCACAGGAGGGGTGAAGCTTATGGCCGGTCCGCCCACTCCGCCTTCGCCGTAGCCGGCTACGTCGGAATGCATGACCTTTATTATGTAGTTCACTTCCATACCGCCCGGCATGAATGTCGAGGCATACCAGATATGGGGTTCGTCGTTATAACCGGGCATCATGTCGCCTTCCAATCCGCTTCCGGTCTCGTGTACGGTTAATGTCCAGTTATTCTCGTTGCCGGAGGGATTGACCACCAGCACCGGCACATCCGGAGGATTGCCGGGATTGGTAATGTCGAAATCGGCTCCGTACTGCAGGCGCGACTCGTGGTCATTGTAGTTCTCGGAGTAAACCGCCCAGCTATAGGTGTTATTCAAATCAGTCGCTAACAGGATCGAACCGGTAAATATGCCGTCTCCCTCAATTTCATCGGGGGCGGCGCCGTCGTCTCTCATCGGAGAGAATGAGGAGGGCCAATCGGGATTGTAGAATCCGTCATCATCCCAACTGCCGCGGAAATAAAAAGTGCGGTATGCGATATCTTCCGGATTCCCGAACTGCGCTTTCAATGTTACTTCGACCTTCGGCTCTAAAGCGAAATCCTGGTAGACGGTGTCGTCTTCGCTAACCATTATCGATGCGAAATCAGGGAGGTAATCATCGGTATATTCAGCGCGAAGCTCCCACAAAGTATCAGAAGGAACATACAGATTGTAATAACCCTCCTGATTGCAGTATCCGATGATTTCGGGATCGCGATTGGTGACAATCACACGTCCCTGAAGCCCATCGCCGGTGACCTCATCAGTCACTCTACCGGTAATCATTCCATATCCCTCAAGGTAACTCAGCGCAAGCTGTACCGCCTCGTAAGCATCGATCATTCCCCAGCCGTAAGAATTGTCCTCGCCGGGATCGCCGAGATCATAAGCGGTTTCGTAAATAATCTGCTTAACGAGTTCTACGCTGAGGTTCGGGTTAGCCTGTCGCA
The DNA here is from genome assembly GCA_964563085.1 of uncultured Ignavibacteria bacterium. GTDB lineage: Bacteria > Zixibacteria > MSB-5A5 > UM-FILTER-46-8 > UM-FILTER-46-8 > WJIR01. Next base: position 71,775 of record CAZLVS010000010.1, read on the forward strand.
CCAATGCTACCACGCCGTTAACATGAGGGGAAGCCATTGAGGTGCCGCTCATCTGGGTATAACCGCCGCCGGGGTAACAGGAACGCACATTTACTCCGGGCGCAGCGATATCAGGCTTAATTGCCGCGCTTCCATCGGGAGTACAATACGTTGGTCCTCTGGAGGAGAATGACGCGATAGGCCATCCGGACTGGTTTGCGTCGACAGCCGCAACTGCGCAGGTACGGTAAGCATCGGTAGCGCGGTCCGACGGACGTCTTAATCCGGAATAACCCTCGTTACCAGCGGAGAATAAAATAACCGTACCGGCCGCTTCGCACGCGTCCAGGTAACTCCAGAACAGAGTATCGCAAGGCGGATAACCGTGACCGGTCGTTAATCCCCACGAGTTCGACATCACCGCGGGAACATCCCAGTTGGTCTCGGGATTTCCATCGGGATCTACAAACCATTCGAATGACAAAATAGCATCAGCGACCGTACGCGGAATACCGCCTCCTCTATCGATAGGAGCGGCGGAAATCCAGAAAGCCCCGGGCGCTACGCCGACCGTGTCGCCGGTTGTTTCGCTGGCGCCGGTAACTGAACCTATGGTATGAGTCCCATGGCCATGGTTATCGTAAGGAAAATCGTTCTGGTTGTTGTAGGGATCGTACCATGCCCACTCCGGATGGCCGTCATAACGCGGATCGGCAACGCCCGCCCAGCGGTCGGCTAATGCGGGATGGTCGCCGTCAACGCCGGTGTCCATGTTGGAAACCAGCACGCCGGTTCCGTCGAATCCCAATGCCCATACCTCGGGAGCCCTGACCGCTTCCAAACCTATTTCAACTGATCTTGAGCCGCCGGAATCCATTTCACCCACTTCAACCGGCTCGATTAACTCTATCTCATAGTTGAAATAGACCTTCTCCACATCCGGATGAGCGGCAATCTTTTCGATTTCAGCTTTAGCAGCATCAACTCTTATACAGTTTGCCACCCAGTATGCATGGAAATCCTCTATTTTTCCGGAGGATTGCAGATTTGCCAGATAATCGATTATAGCTCCCTGGGAATTTAGAGCGACTTCCTGAAGTGATCTTACGACTACTTCATGCCGCTCTTTCAGCGTAGCCTTTCTGGCATCCATCTGATCGGTAATTTCCCCAAGATTCGCTTGTTCACTTAAATAAACCAATACGGAGACCGATTGGTTTGCAGGAGTGGAATTCAGGATATTTTCCAATCCGGAATCGATCTCTCCCGCCTGCAAATTCACTGCTGTCAGCAGAATTGCAAAAGCTAACAGAATCGAAAGTTTTTTCATATTTTCTCCATTGTTTGGGGTTTGAGTAATTGATTAACTACCTGAAATTCTGATTGCGGAATAATTCGAAATTACAATTTATGAATAATTTAAATCTCTTTAGAAGAACTTCTTGGTCAGTCGATATTTGAAAAATAAACATTATTCGGCAAATGTCAATTCATTTATTTATCCTAAAAAAATATACAACTTATCGAATTTTGGGGAGTATCTGAGTTTATTGGCAGGAATAGCGTTTATCCGAAAGAAATCGAGTCGGCAGCAAGTTACCGACCCATCCTTGATGGTAACGCAGACATTCTTGTCTGCGGTTGAGGCGCGGGACATGAATAAGCCTGAGGCTTACAAGTGTCCCGCCTATCGGTTGAATATTCGAATGCGCCGGAGAAGAATGTCCGGCTTACCGGTCAATCCGTATCATACGCTCAACTTCGCCAGAATCTCCGGAATATCATTAAACGTTTTCGCTATATGCGCTCCGGCTTCTTCAAGCACCTTTAATTTCGACGCGGCGGTGCCCATAGAACCCTCCACGATTGCTCCGGCATGCCCCATTCGCTTACCGGGCGGGGCGAAGACGCCGCCGACCATTGCAAGCACCGGTGTTTGCATTTTAGTAATCTGGTCTGCCGACCTTTCTTCGTATACGCCGCCTATTTCACCGGTCATAACGACGGCTTTGGTTTTCTCATCTTCTTCGAATAACTGGAGAATCTCATCAAAGGTAGAACCTAACACCGGATCGCCGCCCAGACCAACACAGGTGCTTTCGCCATAACCTGAACGGGTAAGGGTATCGGCGATGTAGTAAGTAATGGAGCCGGAGCGAGACACGGTACCGACCCTACCCGGCTTGAAAGCGATATCGGGCATAATGCCTAAATTAGCTTCTCCGGGGGTGATGATACCCGCGGTGTTGCCGCCGAGCACTCGGGCGCCATGCTCTTCAGCTTCTTTGCGCACCCGCAGCATATCCTGAATAGGAATATGCTCGGGGACCACAACCACGAATTTGATACCAGCGCGAATCGCTTCGATAGCGGCATCCTTGACGAACTTCGCTGAGAGGAATATCACCGATGTGTCGGCATTTGTCTTTTCCACCGCTTCAGCGCAAGTGTCAAATACAGGTTTACCTTCCACTTTCTGTCCGCCTTTGCCGGGGGTTACCCCGCCAACGATATTGGTGCCGTACTCCAGCATTCTCTTGGTATGAAATGAACCGGCGCCGCCGGTGATTCCCTGAACTATAATCTTTGATTTTTTATCTACTAATATTGCCATTTTATTTCTCGGATTCTTTCTGGAAAACTACTTTTTTAGAGGTTTTGGGGAACTTTACTATTTCATAAGGATATGTCATCACAGCCAACATCCCGCCGGTTTCGTCGAAAGCGGTGTAAATGACCACGCTGTCTTGATACTCAACGATATTGGTTACGTCGACGGAGTATCCGGAGGATGTCTTCTCCCCCATCATCACACATCCAACCATATCTCGATTGAAATCAACCTCCGGCATCTCCGGTTTCGGTTCGACGGCACGATGAGTCAAGTCCCAGATATACTTGAAATCATCCTCAGTTTTAGCGATCAAATTCATAGGTTCGGAGGTTCCGCCCTGGGCGGATGATTCGAGAACCTCGAATGTAAGCGGCTGCCCCTCTTCCTTTTTGCCCATGCCGGAGACAAGCAGCGGTACGGTAACAAAGAGGATTGTTAGCAAAATAACTTTACGCATTTTCATTACTCCTTCGCTAATTCCACGGCACGTTTGGAAATCTCTTCGATCGGTGTCTCAATGCCATGAAATTCAATGTTTTTAAACAGCTCAGGATTCTCCTTTTTGGCTTCTTCAAAAATCCGAACACCTTCCTGCCACATATTTCCGGTCATACGCAGAACCATCGGTTTGGAAAGCCCGTGCTCCTTCAGGAACATGATAACGCCCTTGGCGAAGTCATCGCAACGGGAAATTCCTCCGAATCGCGCCCCGAATATCGCTTTGACATTGGGATTATCATCGAGGAGTATCAGCATTTTGGCAATTCTCTCAGGCGAAGGACCTCCGCCGGAATCCATGAAGTTGGCGGGTTTACCGCCGTAATAATGTATGAAATCATTACCCATGATACCGAAACCCGCGCCGCCGGGAAACATGCCGATATTTCCATCCAGATCGAGATACGGAATTCCCCATTCGCGTGCCTGCTTTTCGCGAGGCGTTAACTCGCCTTCTTCATGACGCTTCTCGATACCCATTTCAGCGAGGTCGGGATGACGAAAAAGAGCATCATCGTCAAGAGACATACGCGCATCGGCTGCCATGAAACTCCCGTCCTTCAATTGCACCAGCGGATTTATCTCGATAAGCTTGGCGTCATAGGCATAGAAGAGGCGATAAAGTCCGGTGCAGAATGTATTGAACTCCCTCAGCTTATCGGATTCTACACCCATCTTCTTCCCCAACTCGAAACCGTTGAACGCATACAAATGATCATCGATATCGAACGGTATTTTGAATATCCGCTCCGGAGTTTTGGCGGCAACTTCCTCGATATCTACTCCCCCTTCGGCGCTGCCTATCAATACAACTTTGTAGTTCAGACGGTCGATTGTAATCCCGAGGTAGAATTCTTTATCGATATCAAGCAGGGGATCCGCCAGAATTTTCTCCACCGGGAATCCTTTTATCTTCAAACCGAAAAGCTGCTCGGCGGACTGCTTAACATCGTCCAATGACTTAGCCAGCTTGATTCCGCCGGCTTTTCCTCTGCCGCCGGTTAAAACCTGCGATTTGAGTACCACTTTGTGGTCATACTCCCCGGCGAACTTAACCGCTTCGGCTGCCGATTTCGCTACTTTACCGCCGGGTATTTTAATAGAGAATTTGTCAAAAAGCTCCTTGGCTTCGTGTTCGTATAAACGCAATTCATCGCTCCTATATTGTAATTGAACCGAATTGCATTCTATTAGAAATGGATGATAAAGTCAATGGGAATTTTAAAAGCAGGAAGTGAGGTCGCTCGACAGCACAAATGCGTGGCGTCAGGTGAAATGCACCCGACGGCACAATGAAGGATAGAAGGTGCAGCATAGTATTTAACGCACCGTTAGCGCTGGAGCGGTGACCGGCGGTCTGTGCTGTCCCCGAATTCATCGCCGTACTCGACAGCAAACTCGGGTGCGGTCAGACGTCCTCCTCTGACCGAAGGCGTCAAACGGGGACGTTTGACGCCACATAAGGCAATGCTTGTCGGATTTCTCCATTAGGCTACACTGAATTCCGGAGCCGGTCCTATTTTGCCCAATCTTGGTCACCACGGAGCGTGCCCCTCCATTTATAAGTCGGGCGGCTCCGATGAAATCGGGGCAATGACGTTCACGAAGGACAAGCCTTTGGCTGCGGTTTTTGTGGCAAGCTAAGCTGTCGGGTGAGGCCACCCGACAGCACGATAGATTCGTGTCAGGAGTAAATCCCGACTCGCTCAGCGGTGATAAGCGGATACTACTCTTTGGGTTGCCAGACCTCCCATACCTTTCCGACTAAATCAGGACCCGGCTTTAGCGTCTTGCCGCCCGGTTCCCATCCGGCGGGACAGGCTTCGGCTCCCTTGGTTTTCCTGACATGCTGGAATGCATGAACCTGTCGTATAGTTTCATCAATTTTACGTCCCACCGGCGGCGTAAGAACCTCCATAGCCTGGATAACACCATCAGGATCGATCAAGAATCTTCCGCGGATATCAACTCCGCCTGTTTCATCGTAGACGCCGTAAACTTTGCCGAGATTACCGGCAGCATCGGCTATCATAGGCCAGGGGATACCATTTTTGGTCATCTTGGAAAGCTCCACTTCTTCCCAAATCTTATGGGTGAAAGTACTGTCAGTCGAGACAGAAAGCACCTCCACGCCAAGTTTCTGCAGTTCATCGAACTTGCCAGCGACCGCTGACAATTCAGTCGGTCACACAAATGTAAAATCTCCGGGGTAGAAACAAAGCAGTACCCATTTACCGGCGTAGTCAGACAGTTTAACGTTTACAAACTTGCCCTTATGATAAGCGGGGGCTTCGAAATCGGGAGCTTTTCCTCCTACTTTAGCCATAACCATATCCTCTTCTCCTTCGATCTTTTCTTCCTGCGTTTTTTGTTTGGGTTTTGAATCATCACCGACAACGGCGCCTGTTGGTTTTGCGCAACCGACCGGTTCTTCGGACATGATCAACCTCCTTTCGATGAATTTGATAAAGTCTTGCTGCATATAAACCTTTCCGTCGGAAATTATATATCAAAACTCCTTACAAAACAAGGAAATTATACTAAGCCATCTTCAGTGCGCTTTTAACACCTTCTGCATAGGCAGGATCTGCCTGTTCGAAATGCTTAAGCTGGCGTTGGACAATCTCCTCCGGGACAGCAGTCATTGTTGCCGCAATCGCCCTATGGAGGCGTTCCTTTTCATCATCCGGTAATAAGCGATAAAGGTTCCCCGGTTGTGTATAGTCATCGTTGCCCTCTCGATGGTCATATCGGTCGGCATCCCCATCGGCATTGAGGCGAGGTTCCTTATATTGCGGATCTTCAACAGGGCCATCGAAGCTGTTGGGCTCATAATTAACGGCGCCGCCGTAATTATCATCAAAGCGCATTTGACCATCACGATGATAGGTATTCACTTCGCAGCGGGGTTTGTTTACCGGCAGGCTTTCGTAGTTCACACCGAGTCTGTAACGATGGGCGTCGGCATAAGAGAATATTCTGAACTGAAGCATTTTGTCAGGGCTGTGACTTATACCCGGCACGACGTTCGCAGGCGAAAATGCGGACTGTTCCACTTCCGCAAAGTAGTTCTCGGGATTTCTGTTCAGTTCCAACACACCGACATCGATCAAAGGAAATTCCCCGTGAGGCCAGACTTTGGTCAGGTCGAAAGGATTATAACCGGTTTTCGCTGCCTGCTCCTCGGTCATCACCTGAATCTTGAGGTTCCACTTGGGGAAGTCTCCCTGTTCTATCGCGTTGAACAGGTCGCGCTGGTGGCTCTCCCTATCCTTTCCAACAATCTCTTCTGCTTTCTCTTCGGTCAGGCATTCGATGCCCTGCGCGGTTTTAAAATGGAATTTTACCCATACTCTATCATTTTCATGGTTGATAAAACTGTAGGTATGACTACCATAACCATTCATATACCTGTAACTTCGCGGCAGGCCTCTATCGGAAAACAGGATCGTTACCTGGTGAAGGCTTTCGGGCGATAGCGACCAGAAATCCCACTGAGCAGCATCGCGCCTAAGATTTGTTTTGGGATCGCGTTTCTGGGTACGGATAAAATCCGGGAATTTGTACGGATCACGGACGAAAAATACCGGAGTATTGTTTCCAACCAAGTCCCAATTGCCTTCCTCGGTATAGAATTTCAAAGCGAATCCGCGCACGTCCCGTTCGGCATCGGCTGCGCCGCGCTCACCGGCGACGGTAGAGAACCTGAGAAAACATTCGGTTTCTTTTCCAATTTCGGAAAAGATTTTAGCTTTGGTGTATTTTGTGATATCATTGGTTACGGTAAAGGTACCATAAGCGCCCGATCCCTTGGCATGCACCACCCTTTCGGGGATTCGTTCCCGGTTAAAATGGGCATGTTTTTCAAAAAGCTGCCAGTCCTGCACCAGCAGTGGTCCGCGGGGACCGGCTGTCAGTGAATTCTGGTTATCGCCGACCGGTATACCGCCGGAAGTTGTTAATCTGCGTTTTTTCTTTGACATCGGTTTACTCCTTTTTTTGTGATAACTGTATATATAAATATTTCACCAATTTCGCGTTACTTACTGAATTTCCTCCTGCACTTGCGGCACAATCCCCTTATCTCCGCATGTTTGGAATTAATATCGCCCCAGCCCCGGGCGATTTCCGGAAGTTCCATTTGATCGAAATCATCCCAATAGAAATCTTCAATGGTTTTGCAATGGGTACAAACCAGATGATGATGAACCGAGAGATTAATATCGTAGCGAGCGGAATTGTCAAAAACTCGAATTCTCCTAACAAATCCTAACTCCTCAAAGGTCGTAATTGTGCGATAGACCGTATCCAGAGAGATCGTTTTGATTCCTTTGCGCACCCTCTTGAACACCATCTCGACAGTGGGATGCCCTGGATATCTTGCCATTTCACGGAATATTTCCATTCGTTGATGCGTCATTCGCAAGCCTCTGGCTTTACACAAGCTCTCAAATCTTTCCATCATTTGAATAAGATTGCGTCGGTTCTTCATATTCGTATCCGAATCTACTTACAGTATTATTCTTATCTAAGAAACTATATATAATAACAGAAGAGAATGCAAGCATTATTGTCGTAATATATGAATTATACTCTGAAACATTTTCGGTAGTTAATTTCCGGTTAACTGATAATTGCGCGCAGTGATATATCAGATTTATCCAAAAATCTATTGCGAGTTCGCTGATTATTTATCATAATTAGCCGAGCTGCGAACTCCAAAATAAGGAGATGATTATGTCAGAAGAGTCGAGACGTAGTAAATTTACGAAAATGAGGCGAAATATCCGGGAAGTTACCGATGAGAATTGGATTAGAAATTTTTTAAAAAAAGCTCCCTATGGTTATTTCGCCGCATCCGTTGACGACCAGCCGTTTCTACATATAAATACTTTCGCTTATGATGAAAAGGCGAATTGTATTTATTTCCATACCGCATCAAGCGGAAGGATGAAAGAGAATATTGAAGAGAATAATAAAACCTGTTTCGCAGTTTCGGAGATGGGAAGACTTTTACCCGCCGAGCGACCGAGCGACTTGAGTGTAGAGTATTCGAGCGTCATAGTTTTCGGGGAGACGGAGATTATCGAAGAGAAGGATGAGGCGAGCGCGGCTCTTAAGATACTGTTAGAGAAGTACTTTCCCCACCTTAAGGACGCCGAGAAGCATAAATCGATTTCGGATGGAGAGATAGAGATTACCACGGTTTACAGGTTTAAAATAACTGAATGGAGCGGTAAACAGCATAAGCAACGTCCCGATCATCCGGGAGCGTTCAACTATCCATATTCTGAGTAAAATCATAGGGTAATGGATAATTCATCGGATACGCCAAGTATAAATAATATCGATTTCGCGAACAGGAAGCGATTCAAGGGACTCGCCGCAGCTTCTTTAATTGCGCTGAGCGCGGATATATTCCTTATTTTCCTCAAGTATAGTCTGGCGAAACTAACCGGTAATGCGGTGTTAACAGCGGATGCTTGGCATTCCACCGGCGATTTTGCATTGACGCTAACGGTATTCACGTCGATCATGGTCAATTATCGGTTTAAAGATAAGGCGTGGGCGCAGAATGCGGAGGGGCTGGTTGCGCTTTTAATATCATTTATATTAATAGTAGGCAGCCTGAGTATATTCTGGGAAACCGCGAATTATACCGCTTCTCGTTTCGTTTTGAGCCGGGATATCCCGTTAGTGGCAGCAATCCTGGGTATCAATATCGCTTGTGGAATCGCATTCTACATGTCACGCTACAAGCACCGTATTGCGCATAAATTTAATTCAATCGCTTTTCTGGCGGAAAGCGCTCATACCTACTCTGATTTTTTCACTTCATTGGGAGTGTTATTCACTTTGATACTGGGGTATTTCGGAATTCATATCGAGCGATTGATGACGTTTTTGGTGGCGGTAGTGGTCTTTAGAATTGGAGTTCTGATTCACCTCAGGGCGCTCAGGTTTTTCAATATCTCGCTCACAATGGATTTGGAAAAATCGACGGCGCTCCCGTGGGAAGTTCGAGAAGCCTTTGGCTGGCTGAAAAATGCGCTCAACTACATATATAAGAAATACAAGTCCGTAGAACATAAGGTTGGCTCAGCATCAGAAAACCTGATCAGAAGGCGCCCTTATGAGATCATGACGCTGCAATTGCTGATTGTTCTTTTGTTGTATTTGGGCACCGGCTTTTATTCCATTCCACCTTATCGCACCGGTGTAGAAGTTGTTTTTGGAGAGGTTTCCGAACTTACTTCGCCCGGCTTACATTACCATCTCCCCAAACCGTTTGGTGATGTGATCCGGGTGGATACGGGGGTTGCGGCAAGGATAGAGAGCGGGTACAGAACTCTGCAGAACTTCGAGGGCGAAGAGCCGGATGCTTATCTTTGGGAGCTTGCTCATCAACGCGGAAGGTATTTAAAAGTGCCGGAGGAAGCAATTACATTAACAGGCGATGAAAACCTGGTTGACCTCAACGCCCTTTGCTACTATCGAATAGTCGATCCGGTCGCTTATGCGTTTAACAGCGAGAATTCCCATGAGCTGCTGAGAAACCTATTCTCGTTTGAAGCTCATAAGATTTTGGCGGAATACCACCTGGACACCTTGATGACAACCGGGAGAAAGCAGATACAGGAAAGGTTGAAAAAGCGGATGGGAGCCGTAACCGAGCAAACTCCGGTAGGCGTAAAGATACTCAATGTTTATATCGAAGATGTGCATCCCCCGCTGGAGGTTGTTTCCGATTACCGGGCTGTGGCATCATCGAGGGAAAAAAGCGCTGAGCTGGTGCATAAGGCGAGTGCTTATGCCAATGATTTGATTCCGAAATCAAGGGGGAGGGCGAAGGCATCGAAAGCAAACGCCCGGGCGTACGCTGAAGAAAAGGTAAGGCTTGCCGGAGGTAAAGCCCAGAACTTCAATTTAAAGCAGAGGGAATTCAGTCGATACGAAGCGAGTCAAGAGGACAGGTTTTGGATTGAAACAATGGAGAAGTCCTTGAAAAATAAAAAGGTGTTCGTGCTCCCTAAGGATGCGCGACGCCGTATGTTTACTACTGAAGACAAAGAAGGGCTAATGGAATAATGAAAAAAGTGCTGATCTCTATTATAGTATTCATAGCGATATTAGCTATCTTTTACAGCCTTTTTACGGCAACAATTCGTCAGGATGAGATAGCTGTGGTATTGAGATTCGGGAAACCGGTAAAAGTGATATCCGAACCGGGGATCTATCTAAAGCTAATTTACCCAATTAATAATGTAGTGACATTCGATGCGAGGTTGAAACTATTGCAGCCGCGTCCTTCTGAGTTTCTAACTCAGGATAAGAAGAATTTGATTTTGGAAAATTGCATCAGCTATAAGATAACAGATCCGATTCAGTTCATGAAAACGGTACGAAATCAAACGGGCGTAGAGGTGCGTCTTACCGATCTACTTTCATCTCATACCGGACTGCTCTTGGGTGTGAGGGAATTATCGGAGATCGTAAATACGGATACGACCAAGCTGCGATTTGAGCAAATGAACACCGAGTTGACGAAACTATTACGACAGGACAGCAAAGACCTGGGTATCGATATTCAACAGGTATTTATCAAGAGGGTGATGCTGCCGCAGCAGAATGTGCTGGCCGTTTACGACCGAATGCGCGCAGAGCGAAACCGAATCGCCAAAAAGTATCTTGCTGAGGGTGAGGAGGAAGCGCAGCAGATACAAGCGGAAGCCCGTCGACTTTCCAGAACTCTGATAGCCGAAGCTCAGAAGGAAGCTGAGATTATCATGGGACAAGCAGATGCGGAGGCTATGGAGATCTACGGGGCGGCATACAGGAAGAATCCCAGATTTTTCCGTTTCCTGCGCTCGCTGGAGGCTTATGAGCAGATTTTCGATGAAAACAGCGTTATAGTGCTGGACGAGGATTCCCCGATCCTCAGGACGCTTTTCTCCGGAGGCGATGTTGCTAAATAACCTGAACCGGAAGGCGTTATGGATAGCTGTCGCTATTGTTGCGCTTATATTCCTATCCACCGGATTTTATACCATTGAAAGCGGTCAGGAGGCTGTGATATTGCGGTTCGGCAAACCGGTACGAGAAACCCGGGAACCCGGTGTGCATTATCATATACCATACCCGATCGAAACGGCTCTGAAGATACATGTTCGTCAGGTTCAAAAAGTTATGCTGCGGGAATCGGACGGAAGCGGGATAGAAACCTTGACCGGAGATGAAAACCTTATTCTGATTACAGCGGTGATAAACTACGATGTTAAAGATTTGAGAGATTATCTTTTCAACGTAGGAGATGTGAAGATGCTGGTGGAAACGGTGTCAAAATCGTCGCTTTTTCGTCAGGCGGCTAAGTTGAGCGTCGATGAAGTAATGACCACCGGAAAGTCAGTGCTCCGGTTGCTTTTAAAGGAGGAAATTCAGAAAACTCTGGATCAACGGAATTCGGGTGTTAGAATTATCTCGATAGAGCTGGCTGACATCAGCCCTCCGCAATGGGTTATTGGCGATTTTAAAGCGGTATCGAACGCCCGGGAAAAAAAGCAGCGGATTATTAAGAATGCGGAAGGATACGCCAATGAAGTTATACCTATGGCAAGAGGCGAAGCCGGTTCGATCTTATCCGATGCTCAGGCTTACGCATCGGAGGCGGTAAATTTAGCTCGAGCCAAGGTTAGCTCCTTTAACGCCTTATACGATGAATATATAAGCAATCCGACGAACACATCCACAATGCTGTATCTGGAAACGATACAGCGAATTTATAAAAACTGCCGCATAATTGTTGATTCCAATCCCGACAAAACCATCTATTATATCGGCAAAGCAGGTTCATTGAAACAGCTTCCCAAACCTGAGGAAAAGAGAGAGGCGGATTCCGGGGATAAATAGGTGCTGGCAACTACCGTATAACCGGCAGAAACGATTCCGCCGAATTCGCATTATATTAGCGTCAGATTAGAACTCGTAAAATCCGTTAAAACCGCTGATTTTTGTTGACTTTTGGCTCAAAAAAAATTATCCTCTAATCATCACGCTCAGAATTTCGATTTAATAATGTTGATTTTGCAGTTAGGTTTCGTCTGCATCTCTAACTCCAATAAAACATTGTTGAACGAAAGACTTTAATTTGAACTGGAGGAAAGATGCAAGGCAGTAAACTGTATGTTGGTAACCTAAACTACGCCGCTACTGAAAATCAACTACAAGAGCTATTTGCCGGACATGGCGAAGTGCGAGACGTAAAAATCATTGAAGGGAAAGGTTTCGGTTTCGTTGAGATGTCTTCGGCTGAAGAAGCTGAAAGCGCAAAAACCGAATTGGACGGCTCCACGTTTATGGGGCGCACCATGCGAGTTGACGCCGCTCATCCCAGGAAGAGCGGACCAAGAAGAGAATATAGAGATAGGGAATAGTTCTTCAATATCGAAATCGCTACAACTCATCCATAACTGCCACAGAGGGGGTGCGCATACCGGAGAAGGTTTAGCTTAGTACATTCATATCCTGTTTTTATAGTGATATGTTAATTCATTATCATCTTTTCCGATGAGTATTGAAAAAGGGGAACTTTTTTTAAAATATACTTCACTAACTATGTCGGTTTATATATATTCCGACACCATTGGTAGTTTGATTTAAAATCAAAATCGAAAACTAAAAAATATTAATTTCAGGAGGAATCATGAAAATCCTTAAAAACGTGTCATTTATTATGGTTGTCATGCTGTTTTCAGCAATACTGATAGTTGGCTGCAGTGAAGACAGCGATAATTCCACCGGTAATCTTTCACAAGGCGATCTCAATGACCAAGAACTGCAGCAAGTACAGGACGATGTTGCCGTGCAGGTTGATCAAATCGTTAGCGACCTAACAAGAGGTATGAGCTTCATGGGCGGTATCGGCGGACAGCCGCACCTTGCCAAAGCGACTGATGATACCAGCTATTATGATCCCGACAGCGGCTGGTGGATTGTTTACGCCGATACAAGTTACGGAGCCTTTAATTACTATTTCGCCGACAGCGTTCGTTTCAGCATGGATGGCAGCATACAGGAGAATCCGAACGACGGTACCGATATGATGGAACTTAAACTGCATTACGGATTAAGCGCGGACACGACATCGTATAATTATGAATTCGAGTTCCATAACGACTGGGTTTTCACCGGAGTGAATACCGATACCATCGAAATCAATGGAGATGGCGGATATTATTTCACCGTGATTTATAATGGTGAGGACTATGGGTATTCCTACACAGCCGATTATGACAGTGTAAAGATCGATATTAATAATGACTATCCTCACGAAGGCGCGGTTTCGGCAACAATGTCAGGATACTTCTACTCGGAAGGCGAAGGTTATGTCCAGCAAACCTGGACCCTTGAGTTTACTTTCTACGAAAATTATTACCATGTTTACATTTCCAATGGAACCTATTATTGGGAATGGGACGAGTACTGGGAAGAAGGATAGGTTATATATTCGACCAAAAAGCCCCCTTAACGGGGGGCCTTTTTAGTTTAAGCCAAACATGCTCATTTGTTCGCTACCTTTTCCTTATACACAGGACTTCGCATGGCAATCTCCTGCATTGCCTTTATGGCGGCATCAATATGTTCCTCTGAATTAAAAGCGCCAATAGAGAACCGGACTCCGCCGTGGTCATCCAATATCCCTAATTGTTTATGTACCAAAGGCGCGCAATGTAAACCTGTACGTGTGGCAATGCTGAACTCCACATCCAGCATGATACCGACATCGCCAGCTTCCATTCCGTCGATGTTGATGGTAACAGTGGAGAGGTGATTTCTAAGGTTGCTGCAACAATAGGTCACAACTCCCTCGATATCGCGTAAACCATCCACTAATTTTTGAGCCAACTTCAGCTCCCTGGCATGGATGGCCTCAATCCCATGCTCCCCAAGCCAATCCTGACCCGCCCAGAGGGAAGCTATACCGACCATATTGGGCGTGCCGTACTCCATGCGGTAAGGATACTCATCCAGATGATAAGGATAAGCAGACCGGACGCCGGTGCCGCCGCTTCGAGTATGACTTATCTCTACATCCTTTCTCACGCACATGCCGCCAATTCCGGTGGCGCCCATCAGAGCCTTATGACCGGTGAACGCCAATACGTCTATCTTCATCTCTTTCATATTTATAGGAACCACGCCGGCGGTCTGCGAAACATCGGTTCCAAAGAGTATTCCATTCTCTTTGCATACGGCGCCGATTTCCGCGAGCGATTGTATTGTTCCGATTACGTTAGAACCATGGTTGACCATCACCAGCTTAGTGTTCTTGCGGATTGCTTTCCGTATCTCGTCAGGATCGATAAAACCGTTTTCATCGAATGGAACATAAGTAGCCTCTACTCCGCCATCGCGAACCATGTGATTTATCGGTCTGATGACCGAATTGTGCTCCAGGTTGGTTGTAATTACATGATCGCCTGATTGGAGCAGACCATTGATGATTAGATTTAGTGCATCTGTGGCATTATACCCGAAACAAAGCCTTTCCGGAGCATCTTCGTCACCGCCGAAAAATGATGTTAAGCGCCTCCGAAGATTTTCAAGTATGTTACCAGCCTCAATAGCCTTGTCGAATCCGCTCCGACCGGGATTAACGCCCATGTCTCGATAAAACTCGACCATGAACTTGTAGACATTATCCGGTTTAGGCCAAGCAGTAGCGGCGTTATCGAGATAAATTATCTTCTCCACATTAACTCCAATTTTATAATTCTGAACATCATTATCTTCAATTTAATAAATATTAGATAATTGGCAAGCACAGAATGCAACATTATTGAAATCGGGTAAATTTGAATTTGGCATGAAGATGAAGTATGCAATAGATATCAATTGACCGCTATATGGATAAACCAACATGCAGCATGTGACGTTTTTTTTGATGATAAGCAATATGAAACATTATTATGAGAAATGTGTTAAAATAAAAAAGGCTTGACATGAGTTTAAGGAGGTATATATTTCAAAACATTGCGGGGTAGAGCAGTTTGGTAGCTCGTCGGGCTCATAACCCGGAGGTCGGAGGTTCAAATCCTCCCCCCGCTATTTATAATTGTGGGGAGTTTGGCATTGAGGGGCAATAAAATAGATAAGATTTAATCTCGTCTATTTCACTAAAGCGTTAGCTTTAGCATTTACGGAAGCTTGCGCTTCCGCACTCCATATATACCTTGGACTGCTAAAGCGGTAGCTTTAGCTTTTGCGAGTATATAATTCTCCCGCCAAACAATGATTATACGGTTTCTTGATAACACCTTTGTGCCGCGATATAGCGGCATAAGACCCCTGCGTCAATCCTCGCATAAAGCCCGCATTTACATGCGCTTCGCTGCTTCTTCCCGAGTCAGTCAGGTAGTCATTAATCGCCGTCTCCATCTCCACTCGTGTGAATGCTGCTGCCAGGGCTTTAGAGATAACTCCGGCGGCGGTTTCTCAGCGCCTGCGCATTTTGCGCGACGCCGACGCAGTCAAGTGCGGCAAATGGTCAGCGCTCTCGTTATTTCCTTTGCATGCCCTTAAGTTTGGAAATTACTTCATCAAGAGCTGCGGTTTTCTGCACTTCCCAAAAAATATGTTTAAAAAATAAAGTAGTCGGCGACAGATTTAATTTTACTCGTTCCCATAAGATATCCCGCTTTTTGCCTTGCTCAACATGCGGATTTTTTTTGCGGTAATACATGTATGAAAGTAGAGTGAATAGTACAAAAATAGGATACATGGGCAGGCCTATGATAAGTGATGTAAATCCAATATCCGTCTTTATACGTTTATTGACTTTGAAGCCTGTAAAGGTAAGTAAGGTCTGTAAATGTTGAACCCGCATTAAAAATAAATGACCGAAATACAGTTTATCTCCATTATTTTCCGTAAACCATATACCATCAATCTCTGTTGGCGGCATTCTTTTCCAAAGATCAGTTTCTAACAGGAAATGAGATAATCGTGCTCGGACATGTGAGTAGTTTGGAGTGGTTATCAGCAATATCCCATCTTTCCTCAACACCCGGTTAAACTCTTCAAGCACTTGAAGCTGGTTCGGGATATGCTCAATACCTTCTTGGCAAATAATGTAATCAATTGTTCTACTTTCTAAGGGCAGTATTTCCGATAAATCAGCATATTCTGCCGATAAATCAGGCAGCTTCATAAAATCAGGGAAAAGATCTAAAGCTATTACATTAGCTCCCTTTTTCTTGAATTCATAACTTGCTCGACCATCACCACACGGAATATCTAACACGTTCTTTCCTGAAAGATCTGGTAAGGACCTTATGTATTCCGTCACATACTTGTGTATCCCTGTTTTAGGAAAATCGTAATTATCGTGTTTTGTCATTAATGTTCCTAACATTTGATTTTTCTTGAGCGCTAACGCCAAGCTCACCTGCGGCAATGGAGCGCAGCGGGATTGCCGTCCGAGTTGATGCGATTGTTAGGCGATTATTACATTGCTTTATCTATCTGAATACCCATTATTTTAACGCCATCAGTTGTTTTCATTGATAACGTTGCTGGTTCGGTAATCAGACATTGACCCGTTTCAATGTTAGCTGTTTCTTCATTCACTGATACTTTCGCCTTGCCGTTAACAACATAGAAAATAACATGAGATTCCATTTCGCAAGTCGGCATTTCTTCACCGGCTGAAAGCTCGATGATTCTCGCCTTAAATTCTTTGGCTTTGTAAAAAACATTCTTGCCCCTTTCCTCATACGGATAGGATTGCATTGTCTTAAGATCATATACTTTCATCGTTATTACCACCTTTTGACTTGTTTGGATTTTTAGCGGTCCATTCAATAATTCTTTCAATAAATATACCCATTAAGATAACAAATCCAATCGTCAGGACAAGTCGTGCTGCCATGAATCTTAACCCAAGAAATTGAAGCTCGACCATTTCCTGAGGTATCTTTATACACGCCCACGCAGAAAGAAAAATAATAATATTGGAAATCCGGGCGCCCTTCCTAATCAATGAAGCAGCTAAAGGGAAAGCCACATAGAGGGGACCAGTCGGTAAGGCGCCAAATAGAATGGCAAGAGAAAAGCCTTTTATACCGGATGTTTTCCCTAAATATTTTTCAACCATTTCTTTGGGTATCCACACCATGAAAAGACCCATTAAAACCATCACGCCAGGAAGTATCCAAATCATTTCAACAAAGAATTTCCAGGAGGCCGCGGTTACTGCCTCTTTTTTGCCAGGATAAAGTGATAACAAGGCAACTGCGAGTATCAAAATAATAGCAAGGAATACTGCATCTCGTTTCAGTCCGGAGTTCTCTGTATTCTTTCTCATAATATTGCCCCCATAATGAGTGCAATAACAACCGCAATAACAAAATTTATCCCATTCCTAAGTAAAGCCATTTTTTCCCCTAATATCTTTATTTCCAAGGGGAGTGTTACCACGCCGATCATCGTTAAGCTGGTAATGAATACTGCCACTGAACTAATTGAAGCTCCACTTTCAAGGATAGATGCTGCTAAAGGAAAGGAAATTAAAGAAGGAATATGTAATACTGCTCCTAACAATGCCACCACAAGTAATCCGCCAAAACCTGCTTGTTCACCAACCAATCTCGAAATTTGACTTTGCGGTACGAAACCTAAAAGAAGACCGATCAGGATTATAATAATGAAAACCATTGGAAGAACGCGGAGAAAAGATTTCATCGCTACTTTCAGCCCCTGCTTTGTCTTTTCATCATTTTTGAGGAAAGAGATGATTAAGCAAATAAGAGCGAAAAGATTTATTATTATGGCTGTTGAGTTCACTATCTTGGACCTCCCTTTGAGTATATAATTCTCCCGCCAAACAATGATTATACGGTTTCTTGATAACACCTTTGTGCCGCGATATAGCGGCATAAGACCCCTGCGTCAATCCTCGCATAAAGCCCGCATTTACATGCGCTTCGCTACTTCTTCCGGAGTCAGCCAGGTAGTCATTAATCGCCGTCTCCATCTCCACTCATGGGCATTGCATATTAAACAATAATGTTTCCGAGCACGAAAAGCAACACATTTTCCGGTCGGGAAGTTATCCGGGTAATGTAAATTAAAGTGTGTAAAAGTGGCGTAAAAGAGACAAAAGGTGTATC